>NZ_ANMO01000055.1 GCF_000338295.1 Rhodopirellula europaea 6C | reverse complement strand
CAAATGGGCAATTGATGGTCGGTGAAGTCATTTCAGTCGTCAGAGCAAAAACACTTTGCAATTTGCATTTGTCAATTTGCACTTTGCAATCGCCTCTCAACGCTACCTCTCGTCGTCTGAAATCGGTTCACGGCCGCGGGGTGTCATCAGTGCTTGCCAGACACGCATGTCGATCGTTTCAGAGATGAACCGTGTGCCACCATCGGCCATGGAAACATTCACACCTTCGGCATGCGCCGACGATGGGCGAGCCAAATCGGCGGCATTGGTGCGGCTCATCTGCATCGTTTCGGTGAGTGCGCGTTCGCCGTTGATCCGGTGAATGTCGCGGGGCTGCTTGTCGTTGCTCCAGTCCACCCCGTGCCAAACCATCGCATTGGTGAACCGACTGAGCGTTGGGTAAAGCACCTCGTCAGGATGGTTCTCGAAAATCAAATCCTCATCGTTGACGAATCCTGATCGATGCCACGAAAGCGCATGAAGCGATTCGGAGAACAAGACCGTGTTGCCCGCTCCATCGCGAAAGTCATCCAGTCGGATTGGTTTCGCGATGGGGACGTGTTCGTCTTCGGCAGACGATTCCAAACGAGCGGAGACCTGGTTCCCGAAGACTCCGAACTCGTTGCTCATTGATTCGGCAAACGTGACGGTTTTCGTTGTGCCGCCGGGATGAAAGATCGCATGCTGGCCGGCGATCATGTCTCGCGGTGGGAAGAACACGCCAGCATTCGCGACGTAACTGTTGCGTCCGTCGTCTTCACTTTGGGTGGGATCCGTTGGACACTGCATGATCGCCAAGTTCGGTGCCGCAAGCGGGTGAAAGCCTTGCCCGCTGAATCCGGTGGTGGAACCTTCGGCTCGAGTGAGGATCGGATAGCGGTCTTCGGTCCAATGTTCGTAGGTTGGTTGAGCATCCAGCCAAGGAAGCAACGCGACCGCCCAAGTTCCGATCTTTCGGTGAGGAGCGAGGTTTTGCGAGCTACCTTCGTGCCATTCGGCAGTCGGGTCTCGCAACGGAGAGAGCACCGTTTCGGTTTCTGGATCCCAGCCAAAATGGCCAAATTCCATCACCCAACCCGGCATTTCACCCTTGGTGTTTTCGTACTGGATCGCGGCCAAGCTCAGGTTTTTGATTTTCGTCCTGCATTGGTTCATCCTCGCGTAGATTCTCGGGGTACTGACCGCTGGGATCAGCAGTGCCATCACAATCCCAATGCAAAACAGAACCACCACCACATCCAGTAGCGTCAATCCGGAACGATTGCCTGTCATCGTCGCACCTCGCAGTCCAGGGGGATTCGAACAGCGTCTCAGGTGCATTGTAGGCCAGATCAGTCACTGGCGTTCGTAGGCCAGGTTCCACCTGGCGATCGTTCTTCGCCGAAAGATCCCGCTCTCGCGAAAGCGTTCGAAAGGACGCCTCGCTTTGTCCCAAAGCATCGGCGTGGTTGCCATGTACAACATGGCCTACGAGGCGAAGCGTCGTAGCCGGATTCGCCCAAATTCGGACGCTCCCTCGCTCAGTCGGCGGCGTTCTTTTTCAGGCGTTCTTCAATGATGCTGACCAGTTGTTTGGGACTGAAGGGTTTGCTAACCAGCGATACCAAGCCTGGGCGGTCAACAATCCGGTCCGGATCGATTTCGAATCCTTTGGCCGTGCACAGCACAATCACCGAGATCGACGTGGTTTCAACGACGCGACCGATCAAATCCACGCCGCTGAGTTCCGGCATTTCGTGGTCAGTCACCAAGACATCAAACTTTTGACCGGACTGAATCTCATCCCACGCGAGTTGACCGTTGGCGACCGCGGTCACGTCCATTCCGGCTCGGTCCAGGGTGAATTGCAACAAATGACGCAGAACCGGATCGTCTTCCGCAATCAAAACCCGCTTTTTCTCAGGAGCATTCATGTTTTTTGCGATCATTCGTGGGGGCGTTCGGTACTTGCTTGTCTTGACGTTAAGTTCCGGCGATTTCTATACTTCGGGCTCACGGAATCGAATCCCTCCACCCCTGCGAACGTATGAACAGCGAGCGACGTCACCAGCTGAACGAGAATGAACTTGCCGGAGCCCTCGACAAGTTCAACCACTCGATTGAGCCCTATTCCAAGCCAATCGCCTTGGGTGTCGCAGCGTTCTTCGTTGCCGTGTTGGGATACGGGTTTTATTCCAGCACCAAATCGGACAATCGAAGCGACGCCACGTTGCAATTGATTGACGCGTCCATCACCGGAGACACCGAGAGTCTAGCGACCATTGCCGCGAAGTACCCGAATACCTCCGCTGCAGCTTGGGCACGTCTTTACCAAGGCGGTCAGCAAATGGGAATTGGATTCTCAACGTTGTACACGAGTCGCGACGAAGCCGAAACATTGCTGGACGATGCGGTGGAGGCTTACAACCAGGCGATGGAGTTGAGCAACGATGCGATGATCCAGTCGCGAGCTCACTACGGTTTGGCGCAGATCGCCGAAGCTCGCGGCAACGTGGAAGACGCCATCCGCGAATATGAAGAAGCCATGGCCGTCGGCGAATCAGCCGCGATGGTCGACGAGGCCAAAGCTCGAATCGCCGCGTTGTCGTCGCCTCAAGCCAAGGACTTCCTGGCGTGGTTCCAAGAACAAGACTTCTCGCCCGCCGAGCCAAGCTTGCCACCGTCGTTGCCAGGTGCTGGCGATTTGCCTGACCTGCCAGATTTGGATCTGCCACCATTGGATTTGCCGATGGATGATCTGAGCGAAGGTGACGCAGCGGATGCAGACGCAAACGAGGCTGCTGAATCGGAAGAAAGCGACGCGGAAACGGAAGAGCCAGAGATGACCGAAGAGCCCGCTGAGACGGAGACTCCTGAAGAGCCAGCCACAGAAGAAGCTGCTCCCGAAGAGACCGCAGCGGAAGAATCCACCGAAGAAGAAACCGCCGAGCCAGCCGAAGAAATGAAGGAAGAGGCTCCGGCTGAGGAAGCAGTTGAGGAATCCGCTGCTGAGAAAACTCCCGAAGTGGAAGAAACACCCGCAGCCGATGAACCTGCCGCATCCGACGAGTGATGCGAGAATTCGTCGTTCCTGAATCCGCCAATGGGTTTCGAATCGATTTGTTTCTGACCCAGTCCTGCGATGGCTACAGCCGATCGCAAATTCGGGACGCGGTTCAGAACGATGGTGCCGAAGTCGATGGGCGGATCATCCGTCCGAGCTACAAGGTGAAGGCCGGGCAAAAGGTCCGGTTTCGCGTGCCGCCTCCGGCCTCGGACGACACGATTCCCGAGAACATCCCGCTGGATATTCTCTACGAAGACGACGGGTTGGTCGTGATCAACAAGCCCGCGGGAATGGTCGTGCACCCCGCGCGTGGCAATTGGACGGGGACGCTGACCAGTGCGTTGGCGTTTCGCTTTCAGTCGTTGTCGGATGTTGGTGGTCCAACGCGTCCCGGCATCGTGCATCGTCTCGATCGAGACACCAGCGGTGTGATTGTCGTCGCGAAAAACAATGCGGTGCATTTGAACCTCGCGGCCCAGTGGCACGACCGCTTGGTCCAAAAAGAATACACGGCGATCACGTTTGGTCGCCTCGATCGAGATCGCGACTGGATTCACGCATCGATCGGACGCCACCCGTACCAGCGTGACAAACAAGCGATCCGCGAAGGTCATTCCACTAGTAAAACGGCGTCGACGTTTTATGAAGTCGTTGAACGGCACGGTCGAGTGACACGCGTCGACGTGCGGCCGAAAACGGGACGAACACACCAAATTCGCGTGCACTTGGCCCACATTGGATGCCCGATTTTGTGTGACCGATTGTACGGCGGTCACTCCGAACTTTCGCGTTCTCAAATCAGACGGTTGGCTGGCACGGAAGTCGCAATACCCGGAGTGAAGCCGACTCCCGAAGGCGAAGAGATTTTGCTTTCTCGCCAAGCGTTGCACGCCAAGGCGTTGACGTTTACCAATCCGCAAACCGGGAAGGAAATGACGCTGACGGCGCCCCTTCCGCCTGATTTGCAAGCCGTTCTTGATCTGTTGTCATCCGACTCTTCTCTCTGAAATCTCTTGGAATCCCGTCGCCATGGCTGAGCTCTTTTCAATCTCCGGTCTGTTCACACTCGGAATGCTCGTGCTGCTTCAAGCGGTGTTGGGTTTCGACAATCTGCTTTACATCTCAATCGAAAGCAAACGCGTCGCGGAGGATCAGCAGTCGAAGGTTCGCAAGCTCGGCATCGGGGTGGCGGTTGTCTTGCGGATCGTGCTGTTGTTCGTGGTCGTGAGATTGATCGCGTTGTTGGAGGAGCCCTTTGTCGAGTTCCATAACGGCTACATCGACGCTGCCATTTCAGGTCACAGCTTGATCGTTCTGTTTGGTGGAGCGTTCATCCTTTGGACCGCTCTGAAAGAGATCTATCACTTGCTCGCCGAACCCGATTTGGGGCATTCCGAAGAGACCGCCACGGCAAGTGTTGGCAAAACGATTGGTTTGATCGTGATGATGAACTTGGTGTTCTCGTTCGACTCGATCCTCAGCGCGATGGCTCTCACCAAAAGCTTCGCGATCATGGCGACGGCCATCGTCATCAGCGGTGCGATGATGATCTTCTTGGCCGACCGAGTCGCGGACTTCTTGAAGAAGAACCGCATGTACGAAGTGTTGGGGCTGTTTGTGTTGTTCATCGTTGGGGTGATGTTGGTCAGCGAAGGTGGCCACTTGGCTCATGTCGCGTTGTTCGGCCACGAAGTGCATCCGATGGCGAAGAGCACGTTTTACTTTGTGCTGGCGATTTTGATTGTGGTCGACATTGTTCAGGCCAAGTACCAAAGGACGTTGTTGGCTCGTCAAGACGCTGCCACGGCTCACATGCCAAAGAAAGCCGAAGCCTAGAGAGGTTCGCATGTCCGCTTCCCCGCACCGGCGACCGGCGCCCAAGCGACGTCCCGTGACGGACTTGGAACCCGGTCGAGTACCGCCACCCAAGGCCCCGAAGATGGCCCCGAGTCGCGCCAAGCCGACTGCCGCTGCCAAGACGCCCGCTGGTGCCAGTCCGCCCTCCGGTGACAACCCATCTGCCGGGAAGCCCGTAAAACGCCCTTCGGTTCCGCCCGGTGTTGTGCCGCCTCGCGATCGTGACACGTTGTTCGCGTTGGCAGAATTCCTGCAAACGCGACGGCCTGATCCCAAGCGGATTTCGGTGGTGCAGCGTGAGATTCACGCTGAGGTGTTGGGGCTGAGCCGAACGATCGATCGACCCAACTTCAAGCGAGTCGGGCGGGATGACTTGGTCCGTCTGATTCATCTGCTCGATGAATCTCTCTTCGAAGGACGCGTTCTGCCAGTCGCGAAAGCGGAGGGATTGGAGTTTTCGTTTTCGTCGCGAATGACCAGTGCCGCCGGAAAGCTTGTCACGCACTATCCGAATGGCAAGCGAAACGGTCCGCGTCGGTTTGAAATGATTTTGTCATCCACGCTGTTGTTTCAGACCTTCGAAGATGTCGATCGGCCTGTCACCGTTACCGGTCGTCAGTGCAAGGACCGGCTCGAAGCGATGCAGCGGGTCGCTGAGCACGAAATGACTCACCTGATTGAGATGCTGATTTGGAACGCGGGCAATTGCAACCAAAAACGTTTTCAATCGATCGCTCGCAGTTTCTTTGGTCACACAGATTATCAGCATGATTTGATCACCCAGCGGGAGCGGGCCGCGACGAAGTTCAATATTCGAGTTGGTGATCAGGTTGCGTTTCGCGACGGCACCCGTCAGGTGGTCGGTCGAGTCAACCGCATCACGCGTCGTGCGACGGTTTTGGTCAATGATCCCAAAGGCGAGTTGTTCAGCAACGGCGAGCGCTATGTCCGGTATTATGTCCCTCTGGAAAAGCTGAGTCTCGTTTCATCGAAGTAGAGGTCCCTGATGCCGTCCGTTCTAGCCGTTGCCGCGCACCCCGATGACATCGAGTTTCTTTACGCCGGGACCATGTTGTTGCTTAGTCAACGAGGTTGGGACGTGCACTACATGAATGTTGCCGATGGTTCTCGCGGCAGCACGACGATGGGGCCGCAAGAATGCGCCGCGACCCGATTGGAGGAGGCCAAGCAAGCAGCCAAGGTTCTCGGTGCGACGTTCTACCCACCGATTTGTGCGGACATGGAAGTCGCGTACACGACGGAGAACATTCAGAAGGTCGCCGCGGTGGTTCGCCAATCCAAGGCATCGATTGTGCTGACCCATTCGCCCATCGATTACATGGAAGATCACGAAAACGCGTGTCGGCTAGCGGTCAGCGCCGCGTTCGCCCATGGGATGCCGAACCTCGAAAGCATTCCTCCGACGCCGGTCTACATGGATCCGGTGACCGTCTACCACGCCCAACCCGTTGGTTGCCGCCAGCCCACAGGTGAGCTTGTGACGCCGCATTTCTATGTGGACACCGGAGCGGTCATGGAACAGAAGGCGGAATCGCTCGCATGTCACGCCAGCCAGAAACAATGGCTGGACGAGAGCCAGGGCATGGACAGCTACATCGAAGCGATGCGAGATCTGTCCCGGATGGTCGGCCAAATGAGCGGGCAATACGAACACGCTGAAGGTTGGCGTCGCCGTGAACACTGGGGATTCTGCGGACCCGACGATGATCCGTTGCGGGCGGCGCTGGTGGATCAGATCGCAGAAGGAACCAAAAACCTGTAGCTCGGTGGTCCCCCACCGAGTCACGCGCGGTTGTTGCGAAAGGCGGATTGCAAAGTG
>NZ_ANMO01000054.1 GCF_000338295.1 Rhodopirellula europaea 6C | reverse complement strand
CTTGGCAACACAGCAGTTAAAAACTGCACGCCCGACGAAGTCGAGAGGGGTCGGAAAGCGAGATTTCCGGGGAAGGGCAATCCGCACCACCTCCCTCCCGAATCATTCGCGGGCAGTCAACAGCTTATCACTTCGTCCACCATGTGCCGCTGACACGGGTTCGTCTTGCGTTGCTGAAATGGCGGCGAACCGTGGTTCATGACTCATTGGGTACCGATGCCCTCACGCATCAGTGTTAAACTGATCGACCGAACTCGACACTCCGTTTGGTTGGTCTTTTCAGCTTGAGCTCATTGATGGCACGCACTCTGATCCGAAACGCGCAGGCGGTTTTGCCTGGCGATGGCATCCACAGTTCTTCCGGCACCGTCGATCTTCGTCACGTGCTGATCGAAGACGGCAAGATTCTCGACGCCGACGCTTCTTCCACCGCCTCGTGCGATCACCTCATCGAAGCCGACGATCTGTTTCTGCTGCCCGGCGTGATCGACGACCAAGTCCACTTTCGCGAACCAGGCCTGACGCACAAAGAAGACTTGGCAACCGCGTCGCACGCTTGTGCTGCCGGTGGTGTGACCACGTTCTTGGAAATGCCCAACACGAAACCACCCGCGATCACCATCGAAGGTGTCCAAGCCAAAGAAGCCCTCGCCGCCGAAAAGTCACTGGTCAACTATGGCTTCTACATCGGTGCGACTCCAGACAACGTGGCCGAGCTGAATGCCGCTCAAAACGTTCCCGGCATCAAGATCTTCATCGGCAGCAGCACCGGCAATTTGTTGGTCGATGAACAAGCCGCCTTGGAACGCATCTTCGCTGAGACGACTCTGCCGATCTGCGCCCACTGCGAAGACGAAACGACCGTGCGAGCCAACGCGGAACGACTGGCGGGCACCACCGACATCCACGATCACTCTCGCATTCGCGATGAAGCCGCCGCGGTGATCTCGACCGCGCGAGCCACCGGGTTGGCCCGTCGACATCAACATCGTTTTCATGTCTTGCACGTGTCCACCGGCGCGGAACTCGTGTCGCTCGTGGATCCATCGCCCTACCTGACCGCGGAGGTCTGCCCGCATCACTTGTTCTTCAACGTGGATGATTACGACCGCTTGGGTTCACGGATCCAAATGAACCCATCGATCAAAACCGCGGAGGACAACGCGAAACTTTGGCAAGCACTGCAAGACGATGTCATCCAAGTCATCGCGACCGACCACGCACCTCACACGCTGGAAGAAAAAGCCCAACCCTACCCGCAGTCACCATCGGGTTTGCCAGCGGTTGAGAACTCACTCGCGTTGATGCTGAATCAATGCAACGCTGGCAAAGTCACGATGCCACAGATCGCACATTGGATGAGCGATGCGCCAGCGCGAGTTTGGGGCATCACGGGCAAAGGCCGCATCGCCAATGGTTACGATGCTGACCTGGTTTTAGTCCGCATGAATTCCGAACGCACCATTCGCGACGAAGACCAACACACGAAGAACCGCTGGAGTCCCTGGAACGGCGAGACTCTTCGCGGATGGCCCGTCACGACGATCGTGAACGGTTCGATCGTGTGGTCCATCGACGGTGGTTTTCGCGAAAAGATTCGCGGCCAAAAACCCACCTTCGATCACGCCCGCGGCGGCTTCTGGAACACAGCAGACGGCATCGGCCCAACAAACGCCTGATAGGTTGCACAACCACATAGGCTTTCCGTTGCTCATTCCGCTTCACTGACTTTATCGATCATCGGCGGACTTCGATCATGCTCTTGCACCCATCTCATTCATTCGCCCCCTAGCCACCCAAGTCATGTCGCACGTTCACGTTTTGCAGCACCCTTTGGTTTCGCATCACCTTTGTCAATTGCGAGACAAACGGACTCGGCCGCCCGAGTTTCGATCCGCCGTTTCGCGGCTGGCGATGTTGATCGGAGTCCGTGCGACGGATGACTTGCCGACACAACCCGTCACCATTCCAACTCCGGTTGCGGACGCACCGTGTCACGAGTTGGCGGCCGACATCGGGATCGTGCCCGTGCTTCGAGCGGGACTGGGAATGGTCGATCCGTTGCTGGATTTGATTCCCGATGCCTCCGTGTGGCACCTTGGTTTGTATCGCAACGAGCAAACTGCCGAGCCGGTCGGCTACTACGACAAACTGCCTAAGAAAGGCGCACCGAACGTCGCCTTGATACTCGATCCAATGTTGGCCACTGGCGGATCGATCGACATGGTCGTCCGTCGTTTGATGCGGTGGGGAGTCGAAGACATCCGTGTGCTCAGCATCATCGCATCCCAAGCCGGACTCGACCGCGTGGCCAAAGATTTCCCCCACGTCAAACTGTTCGTGGCAGCCGTCGACCCCAGCTTGAACGAACAAGCCTTCATCGTCCCCGGCCTCGGCGACGCCGGCGACCGCATCTTCGACACACCTCAAAACGACTGACAATCTGTCGCGTGAGTGTTCGAGCAGCGAATCCGCGATCGCTATGGCCCAGCCAGTGAAACACGACGAAGGAAGCCACAAAAACGATCATCAAACTTCTTTCTTCGACTGATCAATGACGGCTTGGTAGAATGATGACTGTTCAAATCCAACTCGGAGCACCCCAAAATGAGCCCGAATCTATCTCCTGAGAACCAAGCCTATATCGACGACCAAGTCGCAGGCGGTGTCTACACCTCTCGCGAAGAGGCGATTGATGCAGGCGTTGCACTGCTTCGCAAACGCAACGAGTTGGTGGCTCATTTGAAAGAGAGCCGTCGTCAGCTCGACGAAGGTGAACTGGTTGAATACGACGACAAAACACTGGCCGCACGATTTGATGAGTTGAAAGCGAAAGCATCTTCTCGGTCGCAGATGTGAGTCGCTATCTACTTTCGCACTCCGCGAATGCGAATCTCGATGAAATTGCGTGCGACGCAAGCAACGCAGTTGCGATTTTGGAAGCGTTGCACAATACGTTTCAGGCGTTAGCCAGCCATCCTCAAATCGGAACACTTCGCGAAGACCTGTTGCCCGGCATCCGAGTGTTCTCGCCTCCTCGTCCCGCTAGCGACTACGTCATTTTCTTCTATCCAATATCCGGAGGCATCGAAGTCGCTGCTGTGATACACGGATCTCGAGATTGGATCACCATGTTCACCGACGGGTTCGCACCAAAAGACCCATGACTTGGTCAGGTTGTTGCCGCAGCGCCGAGCGCTTCGGTCAGCAGACTATGTTCGGTCCATTCGCTTGCTGGGCGGATGCCGGTCAGGCGGCCTTGGTGAATCACGCCGATCGAATCGCAGACGCCGAGCAACTCGGGCAAGTAACTGCTGATCAACAAGATCGCTTTGCCTTGCGCCGCCAACTCACCAATCGTTTGATAGATCGTGCGTTTGCTGCCGATGTCGATGCCCCGAGTGGGCTCATCGAGCAACAGGATCTCGCAATCGTGATGCAGCAAACGAGCCAAGGCGATTTTCTGCTGGTTGCCACCGGATAACTCACCAATCGCCTGATCGGGATCGCTCGCCCGAACCGCCAATTCTTTCATCCAGTGCTCGGTCGCCTTCTTCATTTCAGATCGGCGAAGGAACGGCCCACGTCGGTAAGGTTCCGTACGAGTCAGCGTCAAGTTCTCGGTCAGACTGCGTTCCAAGAACAACCCTTCGTTCTTGCGATCCTCGGACACCAAACCCATCGCGTCTCGAATCCAACTCTTCTGCGGATCCCGCCGCGCATCTTCGCGACCCATCACGACGATTTTGCCAGACGCCAATCGATCCAGCCCAAACAGGGCTCGAATGGTTTCCGTCCGTCCCGCGCCGATCAATCCGGCGAGCCCCAAGATCTCGCCTCGGTGCAGCGTCAATGAAACATCGGTAGGCAAACGTGACCCGCGAACATCTTCGAGTTGCAACACGGGTTCGCCACGAACATGGTCGAGGTCGGGATAGAGTTGCGAGATCTCACGACCGACCATCATCTGCACGATGGAATCCATCGGCATCCAATCCGGATCGTTTTCAGTCAAGCTGCCTGAGCCCGCTGTCACGCCATCTCGTAGGACGGTGAAGCGATCACCGACCGACTGACACTCTTCCAGAAAGTGGCTGATGTACAGAACGCTGACGCCTTCGGATGTCAGTCGCTCGATCACCGCGAACAGGTTCTCGGTGTCGACCTGGGTCAGGCTGCTGGTAGGTTCGTCCAAGATCAACAGTTTCAGCTTGCGGCCGGCCACAACCGCGCGAGCGATCTCGACCATTTGCTGCTGAGCGATCGACAATTCACGAACGGGTTGTGCGGGTTCAATGTCCTCGCAGTGCAACCGCTTCAAAGCTTCCTTGGCGATCGCGTGTTGACGGCCACGATCCAGCCAACCACCGCCGCGTCCGCCCCATCGAGACGGTTCGTCACCCAAGGTGATGTTGTCCGCGACCGACAAATCGGGAGCCAAGTTCAGCTCCTGATAAATCATCGCGATGCCCGCGGCCTGGGAGGATCGCGGGTTGCTCAGATCGACTTCTTTCCCATCGATACGAATCCGACCGGCGTCCGGGCGATGAGCGCCGGACAAGACCTTCATCAACGTGCTCTTGCCAGCCCCGTTTTCGCCGATGATCGCGTGCACTTCCCCCGGACCAACGACCAAGTCCACGCCGTCGAGCGCCTTGGTCGATCCAAAGTGTTTGCGAATTCCGGTCAGTTCCAGACGATGGGTGGCGTCGGTCACAGCAGTTCGTCGAGTTGCTTGGAAAGACTGGCGAAGTGATCCAAGGTCGTCTTCACCGCTTCGGGCTGAGTCATGTCGACACCGGCGCCGCGAAGCAGATCCAATGGGTCTTGGCTGCAACCACCACGCAAGAAGTTCAGGTAATCGTTCAGTTCCGATTCGCCACCGCCGAGCACGCGACGACTGAGAGCCACGGCGGCACTGAGTCCGGTGGCGTACTTATAAACGTAGAACGCACGGTAGAAGTGAGGGATGCGGAAACATTCCAGTTCCAACGCATCATCGACAATGAAATCGGGACCGAAGTAAGCGTCGAGCAATTCGCGATACACCGCGCGGAATGACGCGACCGTCAACGGCTCGCCGGCTTCCGCCATCTCATGCGTTTTCTTTTCGAACTCCGCGAACATCGTTTGGCGGACCACGGTGGCGCGGATGCTGTCGAGTTCGTTGTTGATCAAATAGGCTCGCTCGGCATCGTCTTGGGCGTTCTCGAGCAAGTGATGCGTTAGCAATTGTTCGTTGAACGTGCTGGCCACTTCCGCCACAAAGATCGTGTAGTCGTAGTACTGATAAGGTTGGTTCTTCGACGAGTACCAACTGTGCATTGAGTGGCCGGCTTCGTGCGTCAGCGTGAACACATCGTTGAGCACTTCCTCTTTGAAGTTCATCAAGATGAACGGGTCGCCATCGAACGACCCGCAACTGAACGCGCCGCTTTGTTTGCCTCGGTTGGGATAGCGATCAGACCAACGTCCACGCAGCCCTTCTTCCAACGTCGACACGTACTCGTCACCGAGCGGTTGCAACGATTCCAGCACCACGTTGACGGCTTGATCCCACGTGTGATGCTTCTTGATTCCCGACAGAATCGGAACGTAGGTGTCGTAGTGATGCATGTCGGGCAAGTTCATCTTGCGACGACGCACGTCCAAGTATTCGTGAACCGCTGGCAATGAATCTCGCACCGCTTGGATCAAGTTGTCATAGACCGACACGGGCATGTTGTCGGGGAACAACGACGATTCCAAGCTGCTCTCGTAGTTGCGGGCTCGAGCGTAGTACACATCCCGGTGGATGCTGCCGGCCAACGTCGCGGCAAGCGTGTTCTCGTGTTCCGAGAAGACTTGGTAGTACTGATCAAACGCCTTCTTACGAACGTCGCGATCGGTGCTGTGCAGGAACTGAATGAACGTTGCGTGCGACAACTCCATCCGTTGTCCGTCTTCGTTTTCCAGCTCACCGAACCGCAGGTCAGCGTCGTTGAGTTGTCGAAATGCATTGCCCGCCGCGCCAGCCATCTCGCCTTGCATCGCCAGCAAACGTTCTTCGCGATCGGTCAACGTGTGCGGTCGATACCGAACGATTCGCTCAAGCAACAACTTGTAGGGTTCCAGAACCGGATCGTTCAAAAACGATTCCATCTTTTCCGGTTCGATGCTCAGCAACTCGGGTCGAACAAAGCTGCTGGCTTGCGACGCCTTCACAGCCAAGTTTTGAAACCGCGACTTGCGGGCTTGGTGGTCGCTGTCGGATTGATTCTCGGTTGTTCGCAGAAACGCGTACGTGCCACAACGTTCTGCCATCCGGTCGAACTCACCATCGAAATCCAAGAATTCACGGATGACTTGGGCCGATTCGCCCAAGCGTCCTCGGTAGGTTTCGAAGGTGTCGATTTTCGACGTCAGCGTGTCGAAATCGGCCTGCCAACCCTCCTGGGATTCGTACAGGCTGGACAGGTCCCAGCAATCGCTGGCGGCGACTTCGTCGCGGGTTGGCAATTTCGTGGCGGCGGGTGCGTTCATCCGTGGAGCATCGTTGGTGAGAGGAGTGAAGACGAGATTGAGGGCGATAGTTTAACACCGGACTCAAACCGCCATCACCGCCTCACGGGGAGAGCCCCAGATCCTCCGAATTCCGCTGATTCGCTGCATTTTTGAACGGATTTGGCCCCACGGAATGAATCCGCCATCCCTCGCCGGAAGTCTTCTCGATCTTCAACGGATCTCCGGAATACGGATCTTGTGTTGCGATGACCGGCAAATCCAATTGGTCATGCGTCAACTCCTCTCCGGTCAATTCGTGCATTCGAATCGCGTTGAGAATTCTCAAGCAACGACATCGAATACGGTCTCGTTCAAACGATGCACGGCAAGCATCCACCGCCGTCATCGCAATTTGGCTCAGAGCACCCAGAGGTGGTCCACGGGTTGCCGGCAAGTCACATGTTGGCGTCTTACCCAAGTCAATCTGTGTCTTCATCGCCGACAGATAGTCCTGAAGTCCTCCTGAGATGGACCGGATCATGCCCATGGATTCGAATGATGCGATCCCGTACGCCCGTTCGGTTTTAAGAGCATGCAAGAATGCGTCGCTCGATTCATGCTCCGCCAACGCTTGTTCGATTGCCGCGTGCGTGCCGGGATCCAGCGGTTCCGCCTGCAAGATCGCGTTGAGTTGATCAATAGCGGACTGCCGGATCGCAACGTTGGTTTGATAAACAACGATTGTCGGTCCCGTCTCTTGCAATCCTGTCAAACGCATTAAATCGACGCACAGCATCGCGGACTCATCGACCTTGCCTTTGGCTGCCAAGAACCGTGAACCACAAAGCATCAACCGGCCAACCATTCGCAATCGGCTGACTTCTTTCAGCAAGACTTGCATGTATTGATCGGGCGGCATCACACCGGACGGCGTCAGCGGCGATGGCCACGCATAGCGCTGGCAATGCGACGCGTCGCGCAAAGCGGGCAAGACCTGTGGGTGCTTTTGAAAAGCGTCTTCAAACAACGCCTCGTTTTGGGTCGACAATGGTTGGTGATGATCAGCGGCAGCATTGGAAATCAGATAGGGCTGCAGTTTCTTGTAGAGGCGTTCTGACGGTTCGGTCACATCCAGAATTTCACTTCGCGCATCCACTTTGTCCGCCATTGGCCAAACGGAAACGGTAGTTGGATCACCCAATTCCGAAAGCGAAATCGGGTCACCGTTCGATGCAATGGCCTGCAACTGAGCCCGAACCCGGTACTGCCGAAGCCCAATCGGGAACGTCACCAACAACAGACCGACGCACAGCAAACCCAGACAGCCGAGTGAAATTGTTTTTGCGTTCATGCTCCCCCAGGCCAGATCACCCGCTAGCAGGGGCGCGAAAAATTTGCGATTCTCCCATCTCGGTCAGCAAGTAGGCCAGGTTTTCACCTGGCAACCCAGCCGATGCTTCGAAAGAAGCGAGGCGTGCTGACACTTCCAACCCGTTGGCAATGTGAGTCGTGCTCGCGCTCGCCAGGTGGAACCGTGGCCTACGATCTGCGAGGTTGAATCTCAAGTAACACCGGAGGGCTCGCGCCCTACCGCTAACAATTCTGCAAACGCAGCCTGAGCCTCGACACGGATCTGATCAGCTGGTTTTCCGGTCGCACCAGACAACCGTTTGACCTCGTCGTTTTCCAATGAGAAACGCAGCGTGCCGTCAGGCAAACGCACCGTCTTGCCCGTCGCAGGTCCGTCCGGCGTTTCCACGATCTGACTTTCGCGAGCCAGCTTGGAACGATTCATCTCCGTTCGACGAATTCCGATCGTGCTGGTTTGGGTGAAGAGCAACGTTTGCAACGCACCGATTCGGCTGGCGTCGCACAGCACCGAAACGGTTGTCGCCAAACGTCCCTTTTTCATCACGATGGGAGTCTGCCAAACATCGAGTGCTCCCGCGTTCATCAACAGCTCGCTGACATTGGCCAACTGCTCCGCCGTTGCATCGTCGATGTTGCTTTCCAGCAAGGTGACTCGATCGGTTTCGATCTGACCTTGGGAAGAACTCGCTTCGGTCAGCTCACCCAGCGTCACCCGCAACACATTGGCCTGGCCTTCCAAATCACGTGTTCCCGATCCATAGCCCACTCGCAACGGAGTCATCGCCGGAGGCGGTCCAAACGATCGAGCCAGCGTCTTGATGATCGCGGCCCCGGTAGGCGTGGTCAGTTCGGATTCGATGTCGCACGCCATCAACGGCACACCCGTCAAAATTTCCGCGGTGGCAGGCGCGGGCACAGCAACCCGGCCATGATCAATCATGATTGCCCCGGTTCCGGTCGGAATGGTCGATGACGTCGCGTGTTCAATGTCCAACGCATCGATCGCGATCGCAACGCCGACGATATCCGCGATGGAATCGATCGCGCCGACCTCGTGGAAGTGAACTTTCCGAAGCGAGCAACCATGGACCTTGGCTTCCGCTTCGCCCACGCACAGAAAGATCTTTTTCGCGAGAGCCTTGGCGGATTCGTTGATCTCGCTGGCTTCGTCGATCATCGCATCGATGTGGTGCAGATGCCGGTGAGCCTTTTCCGACGGATGATCGATGTGAATCTGCACGGCACGGAAACCGCACTTTTTCACTTCCTCGGTCCGCAGCTTCAAATCCGGCAGGTTCAGCGATTGCAGCCCCTGTTGGATCTGGTCGACCGACACGCCTAAATCAATCAGGGCGCCCAAGGTCATGTCGCCGCTGATTCCCGATAAACAGTCAAAGTGCAGTGTTTTTGTCATGCGGATAATGGAGCAAAACGAATCGAATTCACCAAGCCGACGGTTCATCAAAACCTCACCTTGGGCCTCCACAAATCGCGTTCCGGTGAACACCTGATTCGTGGTAACTTGTCTGCCTACCGCAACTTGCTTGTCATCTCCTCCGGAACTTTTCATGACCGACGAAAACGAAAATTTGCCAGCCGAAGCCATTGGCGAAGATGAATTGCAACGGCCGCAACCGATCGACGATCCGATCTCCGACAATCAGTCGCAGGACTTGTACCAAGTCATGCGGCACACGATCGAGCGATTGGAAAAGGACAACACGGCTCGCGGTGACGTGAAGATCCTTTCCCGAACGATCCGGGAACTGCGGTACGCGTTCAAAGTCTTCCGGCCTTATCGTCGGCGACGCAAAGTCACCATTTTTGGATCGGCCAGGACGGCTCCCGATCGCCCCGATTATCAAGCCGCTGTGGACCTGGGTCGCCGCATGGCCGCTCACGGTTGGATGGTGATCACCGGTGCCGGCGGCGGCATCATGGAAGCCGGTCACAAAGGTGCTGGACGCGATGCATCGATGGGCCTGAACATCATGCTGCCGTTCGAACAAGGCGCGAACGAATACATCGAGAACGATCCCAAGCTGGTCACGTTGAAGTACTTCTTCACTCGCAAGTTGATGTTCCTCAAAGAGTGCAGCGGCATCGTCTGCTTGCCCGGAGGTTTCGGGACGCTCGACGAAGGCCTCGAAGTGCTGACGCTGTTGCAAACTGGCAAGCAAACCATGATGCCGTTGATCTTCCTCGATCATCCCGGCGGCAGTTACTGGAAGGACCTCGGCAAATTCATCGACAAGCAACTGATGTGCAACGGCATGATCAGTCCCGAAGACGTGGCCCTCTACAAGATCACAAATTCGGTCGATGAAGCCGTCGAAGAACTGCTCACGTTCTACGACGTGTATCACTCCCAACGTTACGTCGGTCACCAGTTGGTGTTGCGGATGAAGCAAAAGCTTTCTGAGGAAGCGTTGGAATCTATCCGGACCAACTTCGCTGACATTCTGAAAGATGGCACGTTCGAACAAACTGGTCCATTGCCAGAAGAAGCCGGCGAGCCCGAGCTGGCCGACTTCCCAAGGTTGGTGTTCCACTTCAACCGTCGTGGTCTCGGTCGATTGCGGATGTTGATCAACCAAATCAATGGACATCCTCTGACCACCACGCCCGATCCCGAGTGCTGAGCAAGCACGTGATCGTTTGTGTTGGCCTTCTCGTACGATGGGCTTCCAAACCCGTCGATCACAGCCCTAGCAGATCAGCCGGAACGCGATAGCGTCCGGTTCGTCTTCGGTAATCGTGGGCTGATCACTCAATCTTCGCGATCGCATTTGTTGGCATCCTCGCCTTCGAAGCCTTAAGCTGAAGGCTTGATTCCCATCCCAATCGCAGCTGACGAGGATCTCTGATGTCGACAACCCTTCCAGAAATCGCACCCCCGAAAGTCCGTCACACCCAGTTGTTCATCGACGGCCAGTGGCGGGATTCAGCCAGCGGAAAAACCTTCGCCACGATCAACCCCGCGACCGAAGAAGAGATCGTTCAAGTCGCCGAAGGTGACAAGGAAGACATCGACGCTGCAGTGAAAGCGGCTCGCAAAGCGTTTGAGTCGGGTCCCTGGCGGACGATGGACGCTCGCGATCGCGGACGGCTGATGATGAAGTTGGCCGATGCAATCGAGAACGAGATCGATGAGCTGGCTCAACTCGAAACACTCGACAACGGCAAACCCCTTCGCGAATCACGGCACGCGGATTTGCCCCTGGTGATTGATGCCCTGCGCTACTACGCCGGCTACGCGGACAAGATCCAAGGCGAAACGGTTCCCATTCGTGGCAACTATCTGTGCTACACCCGGAAAGAACCGGTCGGTGTGGTTGGACAGATCATCCCGTGGAATTTTCCCATGCTGATGGTCGCCTGGAAGTGGGGACCGGCTCTCGCCACCGGCTGCACGATCGTGATGAAGCCCGCTGAACAAACACCGCTGACCTGCCTGCGAATGGCCCAGCTCGCCAAAGACGTCGGCTTCCCCGATGGCGTCATCAATGTCGTTCCGGGCTTTGGCCCGACCGCCGGTGGAGCCTTGGTCGACCATCCCGGCGTCGACAAAATCGCGTTCACGGGAGAACACCGAACGGCTCAGTTGATCATGAAAAACTCCGCCCAATCGTTGAAACGGCTGACGTTTGAACTGGGCGGCAAAAGTCCCAATGTGATCTTCAGCGACGCGGACTTGGACGCCGCCGTGCAAGGCAGCTTCGTGGGTCTGTATCTGAACCAAGGCCAATGTTGCTGTGCCGGCAGTCGCGTGTTCGTCCAAGAATCAATTCACGAAGCCTTCGTCGAAAAGCTGACCGACTTGACGAACAAACGCGTCGTCGGCAACCCGTTCGATCAAGCGACCGAACAAGGTCCCCAAATCGACCAAGCTCAATTCGACAAGATCATGAGCTACATTGACAAAGGCAACCAGCAAGGCGCGTCCTGCGTCAGTGGTGGCAAGCGTTCTGGTGACCGTGGTTACTTCATTGAGCCGACCGTGTTCACCGAAGTTCAAGACGACATGGCGATCGCTCGCGATGAGATCTTCGGCCCCGTGATGAGCGTGCTGTCGTTCAAAGACAGCGATGACATTTTGAAACGAGCCAACGACACGATGTTTGGATTGGCGGCTGCCGTGTGGACGCAAGACATCAAGAAAGCCCATCACTTCGCCGCCAACGTTCGCGCGGGAACCGTGTGGGTCAACTGCTACGACGTCTTCGACGCCGCCGCCCCATTCGGCGGATTCAAGATGAGTGGCCAAGGCCGCGAACTAGGCACCGAAGGCCTGAAGGCTTACTTGGAAAGCAAAACCGTAACGGTCGCCCTTTGACCTCAGGAATGGAGCAGCCTCAGGGCTCGGTTCCCTGAGGCCTTCTTCGAAATGGACTGGCTCTCACTTCGCTTCGAATCGTCTTTCCTTAGCTGAAGCGAGCACTCCGATCTTTGATTAAGCCACTCGGGTTGTGATATCGCAGTTTGCACCAAATGCCTGGCCCATCGTCGGACTGTTTCACCGGCGCAATCGGAGTTGAGATTGCTTCGGTTGCATGGCTCTACGAAGCCGGATGATTGGTCATTGTTACATCGCGGGTTGCGGGTTCTCTGCGAGGCCACGGTCTGTCAAACCAACAATTGACATTCCAAGTTTGGCGAACGCCACTGATTACTGCAGCAACGCAAAACATGGACGAACCAACACCCTTAACACAGGGTCTCGGGCGATGAAGTCGACAACAAAAGACGACTCCGTAGAGAATTTTTGCTGGCGGAGTCATTCCATTCGGCGAGGACCTTTCATCAGTGGTTGCGCACGCTTGGGCCAGTCATACTGTTGACTTGACTGGGCGTTTGAATCGGGAGCAGTGACCACTGCTGCGATCGGATGCCTGTTCCATGCCACTGCCTGACACTTGAACGCTGAGTCCATCTCATGAGACAGCCGTTTGTTGCCTTGATCCTTCCGACGCTTCTCCTCGGCCTGTCCGGGCTCGCATCGGCGGAGTTCGACACCGAGCGACTGGCTTTGGCGGGAGACAACCGTGCGGAACTGGAACGAGCGATGGCAGATGCAGCAGCGGATCAACGGGAAGGAATCGAGTTTCTGATCGCGAATATGCCAGAGAGTGATCTGCAAACGCTTTCGGCTGACTACCTGTTGGAGAACACTCGACTGGCCTATCAAGCTTGGACCGATGCACCGTGGGCAAAGGAGATTCCCAAGGACATCTTTCTCAATCATGTTCTGCCGTACGCGAGCATCAATGAGCGACGTGACGAGTGGCGAGCCGATTTTCGAAAACGATGCCTGCCGATGATGGAAGGAGCGAGCTCACCGAGCGAAGCGGCCGCTTTGATCAATCAAAAACTATTCCAAAACGTCGGCGTCAAATATTCCACCCGGCGAGTGAAGGCGGATCAAAGCCCACTGGAATCAATGGAAACCGGGTTGGCGTCGTGCACGGGTTTGTCGGTGTTGCTGATTGATGCTTGTCGATCTGTTGGGATCCCCGCTCGGTTCGTGGGCACGCCCCTGTGGTTCAATCAATCAGGAAATCACTCGTGGGTGGAAGTCTGGGACGATGGCTGGCATTTCACGGGTGCTGCTGAGCCAACCGGGAACGAACTGGATCGTGGTTGGTTCGTCGCCAATGCAACCAAAGCTGACCGTTCGTCAAAAGCCCACGCGATCTATGCGACTAGTTTCAAACAGACCCCGCTCTCGTTCCCATGCGTTTGGAATCGAAAGCTTCGTAGCATTCCGGCTGTGAACGTGACCGACCGCTACGTCGCCCTTCAAAAGTCATTGCCGCCCGGCATGACCGAGTCGTTGTTCGTGGTGCATGGTGCGGATGGGAACCGAGCCAGTTGCCGACTGCGCGTCCTGGATGGCGACGAAGTTGTCTTTGAAGGTCAAACCAAGGACGAGGGATTCGATGCCAACGATCATCTTCGTGTGGAACTGAAACAACAACACAAGTACTCCGTCTTGATTGGCGAAGGCGATCAGGTCATTCGTGATACCATCACCACCGATGCGGACGAGCAGCTTCATGAGCACCATCTTGTTGCCGTCGATGCGGCCTCCGAATCACAGGTGAATGATTCCAATACCGCGATCAAAGCTCTCCGCGATTACCTCCAGTCCCAACCGGCAGCGGATCTCAAGACAATTCGCGATCAATCGTTCAGCGATGTCGCGTTGACCGCGGACGATGTTGTCCAAGCCAGAAAGATCCTTGCGGAGCATCAAAAGCAAACTCTTCTCAAAACTCGTGCCGAGGAGATGAAGGCTCGGGTGTTGGTCCACGGCGATCACAAGATGCCATTTGACTATCGCGTCTTTGGCGAAGCACCCGAAGAAGGTCGCAGTCTCTACATCTCTATGCACGGCGGTGGTGGTGCCCCGAAAGCGGTCAACGATCGTCAGTGGGAAAACCAGAAACGTTTGTATCAACCCGAAGAAGGTGTCTACGTGGCTCCGCGTGCACCGACTGACACATGGAACTTATGGCATCAAAAGCACATCGATCCGATGTTCGTGCGTTTGATTGAAAACATGGTCGCGTTTGAAAACGTCAATCCAAATCGCGTTTACGTGATGGGTTATTCCGCTGGCGGTGACGGCGTGTATCAACTGGCACCTCGTCTGTCCGACCGCTGGGCAGCCGCCGCGATGATGGCGGGGCACCCCAACGAAACGTCGGCACTGGGTCTCCGCAACGTTCCCTTCGCGTTGCAAATGGGAGGCAAAGACGCGGCCTACAAACGCAACCAAATCGCTGCGGATTGGCAAACGAAGCTGGCCAAACTGCATGAAGCTGATCCGGAGGGATACGAACACTTCGTGAAGATCTACCCGAACAAAGGGCACTGGATGGATCGCGAAGATGCGGTCGCGCTCCCTTGGATGGCCGAGCACACTCGAAACATGACCCCGTCCAAGATTGTGTGGGTCCAAGACGATGTGACTCACTCGCATTTCTATTGGTTGGGCGTGGAAGAGTCGTCGGCCAAAGCCGGTGCGACTATCATCGCAGCCGTCGACGGTCAAACGATTGACTTGATCTCCTCAGACGTGAACAAGATCAACGTCTTCTTGGATGACCGATTCATCGACTTGGACCAACCGATCCAGATCACCAGCGGAGGTCAAACACTGTTCGAAGGCCAGGTCACGCGAACTCTAAAAACACTCGCGACAACCCTCGACGACCGATCTGATTCCGAGCTCGCGTTCCCGAGTTCTGTCGAAGTGGAGATGCCAAAGCCTTTCCCTCAATCGTTGGTCCCTGCCAAGGATTTACCTCGATACACCGCAGCGAAGATCGACACTCAGCTGACGATCGATGGTCGCTTGGACGAGGAAGCTTGGCAGCAAGCCCGCAAGACCACCTCCTTTGTCGACTTGGTCAGCGGACAACCCACTCGCTACGACACCCGCTCATCCATCCTGTGGGATGACGAGTTTCTTTACATCGGATTCTGGTTGGAAGAACCCAATGTCGACGCGGAGTACAAAGACCGTGACGATCCGATTTACTACGACAACGACATCGAAGTCTTCATCGCTGGAAAGGATGCCTACTACGAGTTCGAAATCAATTCCTATGGAACCGTCTACGAAGGCTTCTTTGTATGGCAAGAAGCGTACGAGAAAGGCGGGTATGCATCCGACCCACAACTCGCCAAAGGCGCTCCAAATCAACAGGAGTTCGATGGCGTTGGGTTCACGAACCATCCACGCGGCAAACGCATCGCGTTTCTTGGGTACGACTTTCCCAATTTCAAATCCGCCGTTCACATCAACGGGACCTTGAATGACGATTCCGACGTCGATCAAGGATGGACGGTCGAGTTGGCGTTTCCTTGGAAGGAGATGAAGTGGCTCGCCAAGGGCGACGATCGATCGCTGCCACCCAAGGTCGGCGATGAGTGGCGAATCGACCTCTTCCGATTCAACAAGACCAAGGCCCCCGAACCCGCCACCGACTCCGGAGGCTGGGCCCTCGGCAAACACGGAGTCTGGGACTCCCACATCCCCGAAATCTTCCCCATCATCACCTTCGCTGAAGAGTGATCAACACTCGCGAAGTTTCTGCAGGGCAGTTAAAGATCGAAATTCATAGACAATGCCTATCAGGCTGTTGATTGACTGAACCATTTAGCAACGAGCGAAGAACAAGTGTTGGTTTGAAATCGTGGCATGCCTTATCCTTGTGGCTCTGCTTTTCGGATTGGACAGAGTCTTCGTGTTCAGTACTCCAAACCAGGTGAGTGCACAATGATTCGAGCGACGTCGATGGGATTTTTGATGGTGCAGGCCGTGTTGGTTTGTTGTCCGGCCGTTGCGGATGAGCCGGAGAAAATCATTGCCAATATTCAGTCATTTGATGCGAAGGCGAGCCCGCTCACCGCCATCACCGGTTGCGAACATTCCGCGACTTGCTTGCTCGGCTATTACGACGAGAGCATCGAACGGTTGAACCTGGAAACCGGAATGAGGACCGAAGTCTGCCGAGGCCTTGCACCGATCCGTCACATCGCCCTGTCAAACGATGAACAGCAGTGGTGTGCGGTTGTCAGTGGTCAAGACGAAGAAGTCCATTTGGTCTTTGGTCAGTTTGATGGCTCGAGCGCGTTGAATGTCATTCCGCTCGCCACCGGCTTGAGGTTGCGACGATGCTACGCCGAGTTCTCTCCTGACGGAAAGTTCATCGGCATTTCTGTTCGCCGATTCAAAGATAACAAATCCGTGTTCTTCGTCGCTCACTGCGAAACCACTGAGATCCTTTGGGAATCGAACACCAAAAGCACAGTGACCAGTACTAGTGACTTGCCACAATTGTTTGGGTTAACTTGGATCGGTGACCACAAGGTGGTTTTTCTTTCAGACCAATCCAAGTCGGGTTCGGCCGTCCGAATCATCGACGCGGCGACTCTGATAGACATGTCGCCTCTGGATCGCCGACGACATATCAATCTGAAGAGAAAGTGGGAGTCCATTCAGGTTCCTGGAGAGATCCTGCAGATTCGCGCGGCGGTTGACAAGAAATCGATCATCGTCCTCTCTGACCTTGATCCAAAGACCACGCTCTTGAAGGTGGCTTTTTTCAAGTGTGCACTGTCCAACCCCGAAGGTCAGGCAAGTCCAGCAGCACAGGCTGAATTGCTGTCCCAAATGCCGCAGAGCCACTACCTGCGTGACTACGTTTATCTCATGAATGATGAAGGAGTTTTTTGGTCAACCTGACGCAACGCAATGCTGGCGGCTTTCCTGTTGCCTACGAGCTCTATGTGGTCCATCCATCAGGTGTGAAGTCAATTGAACGATCGAAACTGCTCGACGCTGAGAACTCGGTGAGGTTGCAACATGACCGAGACAGTGAGACTTCATTTTTGTTGGATACGCTGAAGACGATGAACAACACAGTCTGCTCGCGATACGCCACTACCCGACAGAGACCCGTGACGACGGGGTCTTCGATTTGAACTTCCGAGGCAGGCATCCAACCAGTGTGATGGCAGGCGATAAACCCAGGTACCTGGTGATTGCCGCAGTGAATGTAACGCTTCCGTTCATCCCTGATGTCCCGACCCGAAGACAGCAACCGCCGGTGTCGCCGATCGTGGTTGCCGAATTGGTTCCCGCGATCGGGTCATAGCCCGGATCAGGTGATACTTCATCAGCGATGCGTTGCGATCAGTCCAACAGCTCGTTCAATTGCAGCCAACCTTTGAGTTGGTTGGGCCATTGGTCGACGGGGCGGTCGCCGCGGAACATGCCAAAGCCGTGGCCGCCGGTGGGGAAGAGATGCATTTCGGCTGGGACGCCGTGCTCGATGCAAGCCGAGTAGTAACGCAAGCTGTTTTCGACTGGAACAGCCTTGTCATCGCCTGCGTGAACCAAGAAAGTCGGGCATGTTGATGACGAGACTTGTTCGTCTCGCGACATTTGGTGCACCAATTCGTCACTGGGCGATTCACCCAACAGGTTCTTCTTCGATCCGCCGTGCGTGACCGCTTTATCCAACGAGATCACCGGGTAGATCAACGCAGCAAAGTTGACGCCGGTTTGCGGGTCCGTTGCGATGGTCGATGCCAAGTGACCACCTGCGGAGAAACCCATGATGCCGACTTGGTCCGTTTTCAATTTCCACTCGTCAGCATGATCTCGCATCAACTTCACCGCTTGGCGAGCATCGCCCATTGGGATCGGATGCTTGTGAGCACCACCGCCACATCGGTACTTCAAAACGCCAGCCGTCACGCCTTGTTCGGCGAACCATTCTGCCACCACGTGGCCTTCTTTGTCGATTGCCAGCCCGCCATAACCGCCGCCGGGACAAATCACGATCGACGTTCCTGAATGCTTGGCTGGGTCAGCGTGGTAGACCGTCAATGTCGGACGCAAGATGTCCGTGACCCAGGCATTTCGTTCGCCTCGATCGTGCAAAACTTCGGTGTCATCCGCTGCGGTGGATCCGAGTTCTTCGTCGGTCCAAAGGCGCAGTGTTTCGGGTTCCGCAGAATGGGCGGGTGTGGAAAGTGGCATCCAGGTGGCAGTGAAAACGGCAAGCGTCAGAGCAAACTTCCAGGAGATGTTCATGGGTAGGGCATTCGCGAACAAGGTGGGATGATTCGTTGAGAGAAACGAAATCATAACTCGTCACGCCGCGAAAAGTGTGAGTGGGCCGTCGTGCCCCGGGGCAAATCGCTTTTTCAAACCACCGCCAGTTGGCCGATGGTCCTTGAGCCCGGTTGCGTCGTAGAAACCGGTGCGAACGCACTGCGGCTGGATTTCCTAAATCTACGAATGATTGGCCCTGAAGTGTTCTACTCCAGCCATCATAGGTTGTGCAGTTTTTGAGAGCTGTGTTTGTGTCGTCTTGCGAAACTCGCTCGACGAAGGAGGTCGTGCAGTTTTGAAGTTGTTGTATTGCCACGCGTTTTATCATCATCCTCCCTTGGGAGGTCGAGCGAAGCGAGGGGAGGCTCAGCATTGAATCCAGCGCGTAA
>NZ_ANMO01000053.1 GCF_000338295.1 Rhodopirellula europaea 6C | reverse complement strand
CGCCGAATCAGCCGATGACTGGTTCGTAGATCTTCCAACCAAGCATTGGGTCGTAGTTCGCCAGTCGCGTTCGGTCTTCCGGATCGGAAGGCGGCGAATCGGGAAGCTGTTGCCGAACCGTATCGAGCATTCCGAAACGGCGGTGCAGCTGTGACGGGGTCATGCCGATCATGTCCAGCATCTGTCGAGCTTCGAGGACGCCTTCGGGAGACCACTTCGCTTTGAACGGTCGGCTCATGTAGTGGAAGGCTTTCATCGCCATCTGCTGTTCAGGCGTGTCATTCTTTAAGAAGTCCGGATCGAATGATTCCCAAGACGCATTCTTGAACTGCTCCGGGATGTTGTTGCGATCAGCAAACACCTGGTTCCTCTTGATCGGCACGATCTCCGGCTTGTCGGCATCAGGTGTGTAGCTCAGCTTGAGATCGTTCTTCGCCTTCGCGAACAGTTCCTCGAGCTTCGCCTTCAGCTTCCGCTTCTGACCATTCTTCGTCATCACGACACCGAGGTGTGCGTGGGCATGGGAGTAAGGGTCTCGGCTTTCACACGCAGGTACGACATGGATCGAGCCAACGGTTGGGCCTAGTAGCGTTACTTCCTTCTCCCGGGATCGGCCCTTCGTCTTGTCGAACCACCGAACGCCACGCTCCTTGTGGTAGTTCCCAAGTAGATCGAAGAACCGTGACAACAATCGGACCTGCGTAGGAAACGATTCCTGTGTGTCCGAAGTGATGCGGAACGTGTTCGGCTTCAGCGTGAATGTCTGGAGACGCAAGTGGTTGGTCCCCAGGTGCTCCGCAAACTTCTCGGACGCGGTCATCAGTTGCTGGGCTCTGTAGCGTGAAACGAGAGATGCACACCGGACACACATGTACTGCTGCTTGCAGTAATGGGTGTACCTCAGCATCGCTTGTCGTGATTTACCGCGGCGGTGGATGCCGCACTCTTTCGCACGCTTGCCTTCTTCACTCCAAGGCGTTCCGCCCGAGAGTATCGCTACATTGGCGTTCCGATCCAGCTGCCAATTCTTAGCGTTGAGGTTCTTCCAGGCCTTCGGATAAGCCCGCTTAAATTCTTCCGTAACATCGCGGTATTTAACTCCCGCGTCTGTTGAATGGAAATGGTTGTCCAACATATGCTTCTCTTCAACTTCTTTGTCGGGAAAAAGGTTGGTTGGGAACCTCGAACATGTTCGAGGAAAGACAGGTGACAGACGACATAACCCGGAGTAATGACTCCAGGGACGTTTCTGAGCACCAACGAAAAAAGCCCGCTGGATCACCCCGGAGGGCATAGCTCGTCTACTTGTCGCTTGTCTTGTTAGCGCGGTGCTGGCAGGCGGTTTTCAGGCTTGTGATTTGAAGGTAGGGATGTTCGACACGGAGGTAGCCGAGGATCCGAAGACGGAACCTACAGCCGTCCCGACAGGCCTTTGCCTCCACCGTCGTGATCCCTTTGTTGCGAACGGGATGACATCAGCGATGCCTGCGTGCCCGACGAACCACCCAGTAATGCAGACTGGTTGCACTGAAGTGGTTCTGGATCCGCTACGCTGGCTACTAGAAATGCGTTGGTTGCTTGAATGGAGGCCAGCCCGGCTACAGAGGTTTTTCTGAGTCAACGTCATATCACCGTGCGCAGGGCGTTATGCGTACATCACGCTCGATCGCCGAGAAGAGAAATGATAAAAGGGCCCGCGCAACGCACCGAACGTGCATTTGAATCGCTTGACCACGAACCTTTGGTAGCCGAGGTTTGTTGTCAATAATGGTCTAGAGAGGCCAGGCGAGCGGATATCGATCAATAGACGGTTGCTTACGGCCGCTCCGCCTATGGGCTGTCGCTCTAGCAGCTACTAACGTGATGCAGCGATTCGTCAGACATCCAACGAATCGCTGCAATATGGTTCGAGATCCGCAGACACCTCTTGCGTTCTCCACTACCAAGGTAGGCACCCTGGTCTTCCAAAAGGTCGACATAGAAAGATCAATGGCGACGACTTGCCGACCTTTTTTCCTAGCCGAGTGAAGGCAAAGACTTGTCCGTTGGCTGCAGCTCGTCTTCCCTGAACTCAGCTCGGCTGATGGCTTCACGCAAATTGAGTCGGCCTTGGCGTACATCGGAGGCTAGCTCGGGACGAAACTTGTGAAGGCTCAAAGCAGCCGAGAGATCTGGGCATTGCTGTCCATCACCTCTCTCAACTGAATGTTGAACCACGCCACTATCTAAGACCTCTACAAAGAAATTCTTCGCAACCACTTTCTGGTGGACATCGCCTCTCCCTGCGTCCGACCCGCTGGGGCGCTGCCGAGCCCGCTCTCTCCGATTCACGAGCACCGCTATCGCGGACATGACCCTTTGGTCAGGAGTCAGATGACGACGTGTCGTGTTTGCTTCTGCGAGGGCGTGCGGGTCAACGTCGACCACTTCGATAAGCTCATCTGGAATTGACTTGTCGAGTTCCGAAACGGCAAGCAACCGGCTACGACCATCAATGAGAAGCCGGTCTTTGTTGACCAAGATGGGGCGAAGCACGCCGTGGTCGTGAATTGACATCACGAGCCTATCGAGGTCAAAACGGCTGATCATCGGCATTCTCCGGCAAGCGTCATGGATACCGTTGATCTTGCCGCGATAACCACCGATCACTTCATCAATGGACCATTGGCAAAACAGTCCATGCTCTAGTTCATTTATCACAACTTCCATTTCTTTCTCCTCGTGTTAGTCAGGGATAGGCAGACACAGATGTCTCGCCATGCGATACGGCCGCCTCTCCGGCAGCCACATTGCCAATGTGTGGCCAGCGGAAACAAAGTTAAACAGACGTTTTTGTTCCGCCCTGAAGCAGCCTTCACCGATACGTCTGATGCCTGTCAGTTCGCGAGCAAAACCGGCCATTGATTTGCGGGTGAAAACCGGCCACCGCAGATCAGGAGCGAGTTCGCGATTGGAGATCCCCATGGCACGCGTTTCAACTCATCCCTGTGTCACTCAGTGTCCCATGCAGCGTCCAAAGCAGCAGGCATGACCAAGGCGATGGGCACAGCGGGCAGCAGTAGCAGAAAAGCTGAAGCGGCACCGTGCTAATAAAGCAGCAAGAAGAAAAACAGATTTCAGTCTGACTCAGCCAAGAGCAATGTCGCGGCGCAAACAGAAACTGAGTTCGGGGCTCGAGTCAGTCAAGAATGCAACGCGACTGGCAACCGACTTGAGGATGCCTTGACCGCATTTCTTAAAGAGGTCTTTTTCAACTCCGCAGCTTGCTACCAGATAGCGGACACAAGATTCACTGCTGTGCGCACTCAAGTTGTTTGTAATCACCCCTCCGGCGTTTCATTCACGTACACATGATTTTGCAGCAAACGTCAATTGAATCGTTCTTTGCACTCGGCTCCATTGATCAACACACACTTCAACCGTTTCGGAGAGAACGATGAATCAAGAAAACAAAAACCGGGGAGCTAAAGCTAACTACGCCAATCTCATGAGATTGGCGGAGGACTTGATCCAATTCAAAAACGTGCCGCCACTGTTGCAGAAGCGTGTTCATGCTTCGACTGCGTGGCGATGGGCCAATCGAGGCGTAAAGGGAGTCAAGCTCGAAACCGTAAGTGTCGGAGGCAAACGCTCAAAGAGCGTTCAGGCCGTCATGAGGTTCCTGGGGCGGACCTCAAAACGGCAAACGCGGTGTGCAGAATACTTTCGCATTCAACTGAGACCACGAACGAACCTCACGCAATCGCACGATCGATCGTTTTGCAGCATTCACAATTCGGCGAGGGCTCGCCGAATTGCTGGGTCGCATTGGTCCAGTTGGGCGAGATGGAATCGGTTCAAAAACAGACAAACCCGATAACCGGCACGGACGGCGAGATCCGCTTGCCGATGACTCCCTCATCGGGTCCGACGAGTTCTTTCGAACCCTAAGCTGGGCTGGACGTCGGGCTGTTGGGCAAGCGAAATCACTTCAAACATCACTTCGAACATCACTTCAAACATCACTTCAAACATCACTTCAAACATCACTTCAAACATCACTTCAAACATCACTTCAAACATCAGATCAACCATCGGACCAACCATGGCAACCAACACTCCAAACTTCATCGTCCTCACTGAGGAGGACTACGCGCGATTGATCGATAGGATTCAGCAGACGATTGTTGATGCGATTCCATCTAGCCAATCCGCCTCTCCGTTGCTCGTAAACTCAGCTGAGATGGCTCGTTTGCTATCGATCTCTGAGCAACACTTGGACAAGATGCGAAGAAAAGGGTGTATCCCATCGACAACTGTCGGCAGATCACGTCGATACTCTCCGCAGCAGGTAGTCGAGGCGTTGCGATGAGCGATTTCCCAATCCATCCTGCAGCTGAGATCATGCCGGACATGACTCCTGATGAGTTTCAGGAGCTCATTGAGGACAGGTACGGTCGACAGAATGGGTTCGCTCGCTACCAGATGACGAAGGAAGGCGACGTGATGCCCCCCACTCTGATCCAACTGATTGAGGAAGGGAAGTTGTTACTTCCGCTCCCCGACGGGATTGTCACTCATGAATCCGATGCTGAGTTGGCATGCCAACGAATCCGGGAGTCAGACGAGAAGGTGCCCGGGATCATGCCACTTGTCCGCATCAAATGAACCATCACGCAAACAGGCGCATTGATTGGTCAACTTGATCTAAAATAGAAACCACCCAAATTCAAGAAGCGAGGTAAAACGAATGGCTAGCCTGGAGCACGTTGCACGAGACGGACGCAATCACTACCGACTGCGATTGTCACTGGATAAGAAACGGATTCGCATCGGCTTGGGTGAGTTCAATGAAGAGCAAGCCAATGAGGCCAAGGAGCACATCGAACACCTGGTCGGACAGCATCGACGTGGACGCCCCCCAGCACCGTCCTCGGCTGACTGGCTGGATCGCCTACCGCTTGAGATCCATGATCGCATCGCGTCGCATGGACTGGTCGAGGCTCGCCAACGTGCAGAACTCCCGCGAACTGTGTTGGCGTTCATGCGTGCCTACATCAAAAGCCGGACGGACTGGAAAAAGCCGGAGAACTATCGGCAGGCCGTAGATCACCTTGAGGCTTACCTGGGAAAAGATGCTCCGCTTGGCAGTTTGGTAAAGGGAGATGTTGAGCGGTGGCAACGGTGGATGATTGATGACAAAAAAGGGCCGAAGTTGTCACCGAACACCGCGGGCCAGAACGTGAAGCGTTGCCGTCAGATGATGCGACAGGCAGTTGACGACAACCTGATCGAGTCGAACCCGTTCGTTGGGGTGAAGATTGATCTGCGAAGCGACACGAGTAAGAACCGGTTCATTGCAGCAGATCAAGCAACCGCGATCATGGAAGCTTGTCCTGACCAGGAATGGCGAGTGATCTTTGGTCTTTGCCGCTTTGCAGGGCTGCGTTGCCCGAGCGAAGTGCTGCGGTTGCGTTGGTCGGACATTCAATGGAACCGGGGACGATTCAAAGTCACGGCACCGAAGACGAAGCGATACGGGAAGGGAACGCGGATTGTGCCGCTGTTCCGTGAAGTCAGGACCGAGCTGGATGCTCTGTTCTCCATTGTGGGGCCTGGGCTGGAATGTGCCGCTGATTCCTATGTCATCCAGCGATACCGATGCAGCGAAGCCAATTTGAGGACCACGTACAACAAAATCGTGGAACGGGCTGGACTTGCGGTTTACCCGAAGCCGTTCATGGCATTGCGAGCCAGCAGGCGGACAGAGCTTGAGCGATCGGGCAGGCACAAAAACCACGTTCTGAACGACTGGTTTGGGCACTCGGGAGCCATCGCAGAAACCCACTACCTCAGCGTCACCGAGGATGACTTCCTCGATGCCCTCGCTGATGAACCAGCATCAAATGTGCCCTCAACAGATTTGGAGGGCACACAGGAGGGCACCTCAGTAGATAGTGCCGGGCCATCAGCAGATCAGCAGAAACCGAAGAAAGCCAACGATTGCGTGCCTGAGATGGCTGGAAAGGCCTTGGGAAAAGCCAATCAGTACACCCGGAGGGATTCGAACCCCCAACCCTCGGTTCCGAAGACCGATGCTCTATCCAATTGAGCTACGGATGCGCTGGAAAGATGGCGGGCGGCCGATTCGGAATCGGCTGCCACGACCTGGGACAGTATGCCGAGATTTGCTTGCGGTGGCAAGCCGGACAGATCGACTTTCATTTGCTATCTTTTCGAGCTCGGCGAAGAGATCGTTGTCGCGATTTTCTAGCCAGCAATCTTGATTCCGGATGCGATCGCTCGCATTGGTTTTTGGACGTTTTGTAACGGGCGCATGGTTTTGTTCTGGGGATGGATGTGAGTCGATTGAATCGCAGGTGCCTGCGTTGGTGCGTTCTGACTTTCGTATTGGTCGCGGCATTCGGTTGGAATGCGTCTCGCGTCGATGCAGCAGGCTCGAGCAAGTACGCTCACAGCGACAGTGACAAACGTTTCTTGCACCACATCGATCTCTACGATCGCAACAATCGCAAGATCTCGCCCGATTCGACGGAACCCTACTCCGTTGAAAAGACCTGCGGACGATGCCACGACTTCGAAACGATCTCGCACGGTTGGCACTTCAACGCCTTCGCCAGCGAAGTCGAACGCCAACGATCGAACGCTGCGGCTCAAGCGGCATCGCAAGCCGAGACCGATGAAACGGCCACTCAATCAGAATCGCCCGAGCATTCCGAGGCAGATGCCGAGCACACCGAAGACGAAGACGTTCGATCCGACGGTCGTCCGGGTGAGCCGTGGATTTGGACGGACGCACGCACGGGGACTCAATTGCCACTTGCTTACCGCGATTGGGAAGGACGATTCAGTCCCAGCGAAATCGGAATCACAACTCACGATATGACGCAGAAATTCGGTGCTCGGATCCCCGGCGGCGGAGCTGCAGCGAATTGGGATCCGAAATCCGCGGAACTCGCCGATGAATCATCCGAGCCGACCCGGTGGCCGCTGACTGGGTCGCTGGAGATTGACTGCATGGCCTGTCATGCAAAGTCGGGAGCCTACGATTTCGAGCGTCGACGAGAAACGATCGAGGATGAAAACTTCGCTTGGGCCCCCACCGCGGCGATTCGAATTGGCGAGGTGTCCGGTTCCGTTTCGCGAATGAAAGCGGGTGTCGATCTGGAGGACGAAAAAGTCCAAGCCAAACTGCCAAAGGTTCAGTATGACGATCGCCGGTTTGGCATCGATGGAACGGTCTTCTTTGACTTGGTACGCGTCCCTGAAAACAATTCGTGCTACCAGTGCCACAGCCAGCGGACGGTGTCCGACTCAGGCATCGATGCTCGCTGGAATCACGACCAAGACGTTCACCTGCGGGCTGGTATGAAGTGCGTCGATTGCCATCGAAACGGCATCGATCATCAAACCGTTCGCGGCTTCGAAGGCGAACAGCATCCAGCTGGCGTTTCGGCGACGACATTGAGCTGCCGCGGATGCCACATGGGCGTATCAGAACTGGCCGGTGATGCACACGCCCACGGCCAGGATGATCCACTGTCGTTGACCCAAATCGCGTTTCGGGCGGGCCGCCTCGGATCCCCGTTTCCCAAACACGAAGGATTGCCGCCGGTCCACTTTGAAAAGCTGAGCTGCACGGCGTGTCACAGCGGCCCCATTCCGGGCGAAAAGGCGATCGGAATGATGACGTCGCTGGCCCATGGCTTGGGCGAGAAAGGTCATCGCAGCGGATTGGAACTCCCGTCGATTCAAGGCCCCGTCTTCGCAAAGGCTGACAGCAATGGATTGGTGACGCCGCACCGAGCGATGTGGCCAGCTTACTGGGGCAAATTGGTTGACGGAAAAGTCGTGCCGCTTTCGCCCGAGGAGGTTTACACAAACACCCGTCGTGCTCTTCGGGTTCGCAAAGACTTCATCGAGGAATTGTCAGAAAAGGGCCGGGAGGAGTTCGACGAGAAAGTCGCGGGTGCGTTGGCGGCGATTGAAAAAACGATGGAAGTCGAACAAGCGGTGTACGTTTCAACCGGACTCGTTTTCGCTCGCGGCGACAAGGAAGATTCATTAATCGAAGTGGAAGTTGAAAACCGTGACGCCGTCGAAATGGTTCGCTGGCCGATGGCACACAACGTTCGACCCGCAGGTTGGGCTCTCGGAGCCACCGGATGTCTGGAATGCCATTCCGACGATGGCTTGGTGTTCACATCGACGGTCACACCCAAAGGCCCCGCACCAGTGACTGCTGAACCAATCAACATGGCCAGCATTCAAGGGCTGGATGAGGCGACGCGATTGGAATGGAACCAGTTGTTTGGTGGCCGCAAGATGTTCAAAGTCTTGACCGCGACCTCGTTGATTTTGTTGTTGCTGGCCGTCGCGGGAAGCTGCCTGCCAACGGTTCGATCTCGAATCGAATAGACGCCGCCGAAAGGAAGCTTGAGTTATTGTTTCATTGTTGTTGATTGGTCTTCGGAGTCGTCTGTTTTGTTGTCTCTTATTCGAAACGTGTCACTGCTGGTGTTGGTGATTGCCACGGGTGCTCTGGTCGCCACGGCCCTGCCGACTTTGTGGGGCGGCCACTTGGGCGGTGCGATGTTGCGTTTTCACATGATGGCCAGTGGTGCCGTCGTCGTGTTGCTTCCCGTTTATGCGATCGCGAGATTGCTGATGCGGCGTCAGCCAGCCACGGAATCAGCCATGGAGATGGGGGCGTTTCAAACGTTGCTGATCTTTGGAATTGCAACCATCGCGACCATGTTTGTGTGCATGTTGCCGGTTGCTTCGACCGACACCATGCATGAACTGGTGGAACTGCATGGCTGGGCCGGGTTCGCCATGGCGGCCGCGATCGCGGCAGTCGTTTACACCACGTTCACGCGTGAGAAAACGGCTTAGCGTTTAATTCTTCGACCAACGCAGTGCCAGGCGGTGAGTCGCAGCGGCATCGCGAATCAATTTGCACGCACGAGCACGCTCGCGAGCGGGACTAACGTTGCTTGGCTTTGCCGAGCGGATGCCACTTTTCGACCGGTTTTGTATCGTCACCCTCGTATTCTTTTCCAGCGTGACTGGCTTTTGCTGACTCCAAGAAGCCCAGCAATTCTCTTCTCATGGATGCGGTCAACTCGGGCTTTTGATCCGCAAGATTGCTTGTTTCGGAGACGTCGTTGCTGAGATCAAACAATCGGTCCTTGGAGTCATCGGTTGGTGACTCGATGATTAGCTTGTGCTTGCCTCGTACCAAGCAAGCGAATTGTCCGTAGCGAAACGGAATCGTCTTTTCTCGTTGTGCCTGGTCACCCTTCCAAATCGGCAGAACGTTTTCACCATCCAGCAAACGATTCGGCATCGGTTCCGTTCCCGTGATCGCGGCCACGGTGGGGAGCAAGTCCATCACCGACAACGGAGTGCCAAGGCGAACGCCCGCCGGGATTTGTCCGGGCCAATGAACGAAAGCGGGAACTCGAACACCGCCATCCAACACGCTGCGTTTGCGTCCGGAAAACTCGCCAGCACTTCCGGCCCGACGCGTCTTCGACCGGTCCTTGGGCTCGCCTCCCTCCGGACCGTTGTCGCTGCAGAAAAACAGCAACGTGTTGTCGGCCACGCCCAGCGAAGCAAGCTTTTTCCGTAGACGTCCGACTTGGTCGTCCACCGCGGTGATGCATCCATAGTAGTGAGCGGCCTCGCCGTGCCCTTCATACTTCGCCAAATATTCCGGTCCGGCTTGGATGTCTTCGTGCGGGGCATGAAACCAAATTACACTGAGAAAGGGCTGTTCGCGTTTCGCGGCGGCCTCGATGAATGGCAACGCTCGATCCATCAGGACTCGCGAATCACAGCCCAAAACGTTCTCGTTTGTCGCAACGCCATTCTCGTAGTACGGGTTGTTGCGAGACCGTTTGCCAATGCCGGGATCCCACGTGCACACGGCGGACTCCGTCACAAACGACGCGTCGTAGTCTCGTTCCCACGGCGGAGCGTAGTGAAGATCCGGTCGCCGTCCCATTCCCTTTGCCGAAATCGTTCGGCTGAGCGTGCCGAGGTGCCACTTCCCAAAGTGCCCGGTCGCATAGCCCTCCGCTTTCAGCATCCGAGCCAGGGTGAATTCCTGCGAAGGCAGGTGACCTTTGTTGGCCGACCAAACTCCCATTCGAAAGTAGTGCCGCCCGGTCAAAAACGAAGCTCGGGTTGGCGAGCAAACGGGACCGACCGAGTAGAAGTGATCAAGCACCGTTCCTTCGTTTGCCAACGCATCCAGTTCGGGCGTTTGGATGATCGTGTTGCCATTGAAACCCGTGTCGCCCCAACCCAAGTCATCGCACATCATCAACACGAAGTTGGGACGGTCGCTCGCCAAAGCGAAGTGACCGCCAAACGAAACTGCGACAACTGCGATCACACAGAAGCGGATTGGAAAAGGGGTGGATAATGGCATGACGAAATCACGATCGAGAGGATTTTCAGCGACGGTAGGAAAGACTTCCGAATGCAGCCGAGCTCACGCGTCGAAAAGTTCCACAATGATACCTGTCGAGTCGCCGAAGGTGGCCGCTTGAACGGTGGAAACACGCAAGTTACTCGATATGCATAACAAGAATTCGTGTTGATCGATCGTCCTTCTTCGCGGCTTGTTTCAGGACTCCGTCACGGAGCAACCAAATGCTCCTTTCAAAGGCTTCTCACGAATAGCATTTTCGAAGCGACTAGCTATCAGCGGCACCTTGCAAGTGACCAATCAATCCGTTCGCATACCTTTGCAATCTCGCAGCACAATCGGAGATTCGCCGCCGCGAGTGATGTTGTTTTGAATCAGGCAGTCCGAACACTCCACCGCAAGAATTGCTGGAACCTTGTCGTCTGAAAACAATCCGCCATGGACGAGGATGCCGTGACATCGGGTCATTTCCAGCACCGCGGGACGCTCGCTGACACCTCGAATCACGTTGGCGGATAGAACGCAATCGCGGCAGTCGATCAGTTGAACGCCGTGTTTCGCGACTGAGTTACGTCCCAAGTGATAGCGAGGATTCCGGTCCATCGCGTTGGATGCGAGCGTCACCGCTTCGCAATGTTCCATCACGATGTTGCTGTGGAAACCTTGCCAAAGGGTGTTGCCCGTGACGGTTGCACTTCGCAGATGTCGCAGGTGGATGTTCACCTGCGCGTCGGACAGGATGTTGCCACTGATCGTGACATTGCCGTGCCGACGTTCTTCAGTGCCTTTGACTGGCTCGCTGTGCAAATCAATTCGGATGTTGGCAGAGTCTTTGCCCTGGTGAGTGTGCTGGATCGTGCAACCAGTGATGGCAACTTCGCCGATCGATCCCGATCCGCTAACCAGCCAAACATTCGCGGAAGATGCGGCATCGGCGGGCCCCATGTTGCCTTCGATGTCGCAGCCAGTGATGTGCAAGTTGCGAACGTTGCCATCACGCGAAACGATGCCGCCTTCTGCGTTGTAGCTGATGTGGCTTCCCGTGACGTTGATCTGGTGCAGGTTGACAGCGTCCAAAAACAATCCGGCGCCGGAATTCTCATAGAGATGGCAATCACTGACGATCACGTTGCGATTGCGGTCGACCAAATGAATCGCGTGTCGTGACTTTCGGATGGTCAGGTTGTGAAGCGTGGGCTGCATCGTTCCCGATAGTTCAATTCCATCGGCATCAGGATGTTCGCCGACAATTTCCAAGTCGGAAACGACCAAAGCATTCTGCCGATCCCAGACTTCGTCGGTTACCGTCTTTGGGTCGGCAGTTCCAGCGTGCGTGCCCACGACTTGAATTGCAGGACCGGCTCCGGCCATCACAATTCGAACTCGCCCCATTCCTTTGAACGCGATCGAACCGGTGCTCTTCAGGTCAACTCGAAGGGGCCGCGTGATGCGGTATGCTCCCGCAGGAAGGTTTACATCATGTTCGGCGTCAATCCACTTTTGGATTGCCGTCGTGTCGTCGGCGATACCATCGCCGACCGGATCAGCCGCATAGGAGACCGGCAGAATCGCAAACGAGCAAACAGAAAACGCGGCCAGCGACGTGAGGAAGAGGGTGCGGGAGACGCGGCGGGCAGGGAGACGATTCATGGTGGTCCGTTCTCGGTGGTGGGAGGTAGGACCGGCCAGTCTAGCATTCTCCGAAAGCTGATTGCCGCCGGTCGGCTCTGTCCCAGGGCGAACCTCAGTGATACCTGGATTGAGCCGATCATCGCTTGCCACTATCTCGACAACGTCCGCCTGAATCATTCCAGCGATTCGTGAACTGTCACAGCTGAAACTTTGGGTTGATCGAAGTGGACGATGACACGAGTCTTTGGATCTAACGCCAGTTCAGGACTCGTGACCTCGTCCACTAACTCTAGAAATAAGTCGCGACAGCCGAACTAGGCCGACAGATTGGTACCAACATCGGTTCGATAGGCGGATGCGGCGGGAACGATTCCAGCGAGCAAACTCAATCCGATCACCAACGGCAGCAGATAAAGCTCATAGGTACTCATCGAAAAGAACCCAACCTGCACGCCCGTCCGAGCCTCGATCAAAGGACTGGCGGCGAGGATTCCGAGGTGAGCCAGCACCCAACCAGCGATGCCGCCAACCAAGGCGATGATCAAACTTTCGAACAAGATGATCCAGGTCACACTGCCACGCCGAGCTCCCAAGGCACGCATCACTGCGATGTCTCGCTTGCGATCGTTCATCGAATTATAGATTGCGACCAAAACACCGACCGCAGCAACCACGCAAGTGATTAGCGTGATGGCCAACAAGGCTTGCATGAGCGGGCCAACAATCATCGTCATCAGTTTGTTGATCTCACCGATTGGCGTAGCCGCTTCCGCACGCACGCTTTCTTTGATTCGGTTTTGAAGCAAGGGTGCCATCATCAAATTCCCATTGCGAACCAAGATCGACGTGACTTCGCGTTCGGGAATCGTCAGCAACAATGGTTCGTCTGGACCAGCCGTTTCCGCAGACTCAGGCAGCACGATCACCGCGTCATCCGGGATCGGTTTCGCGTGCCCCTCCAGCAGATAAAAGCCTTCCAGGTTCACAAACGCGGCGCGGTCGTTGGGCGTTCCGGTGGGATCCAAAACACCGACGATCTGGAATCCTTGCCCGTGGCCTTTGCCTTCCGGGTCGCCGTGGGTCGGGTTCATCACATCGCCCACACGCATTCCCATTTGAGCGGCGACGCGGGAACCAAGCACACATTCGAAGTAGCTGTTCTCTTCGTTGTGGAACTCAAAGTTCCGGCCTTCTTCAAACGTGAACGGCTGGTCGGCATCGGGACCGTGCTTGAGCAATTCGAAAAAATCCGGTGTCGTACCAACCACACGGAACTCACCGAAATAGTCGCCCAGCGCGAGCGGGATCGCATAGCCATCGGTCATGAATCCCGCGTAAACACCATCGCGTTCACCAAGCGCGGGATCGCCTCCGAAGGTACGTACCATCTCGGCCCGCTTTTCCTTCGGATAGAACTCCATGTATTCCGTGTAAGGAAGGTTCTCGATCGGTTGGCTGAGGTAGTAGACCGCGTTGAGAGTCAACTGCAGCGTGCTGCCTTTGGGACCGACGACCAAGTTGTATCCCACCGATGCGTTTCGCACGAAGGCCTCGCTGATGATGCCATAAACCGACATCACCAAAACCACCAACCCGACGCCCAATGTAAGCGACAACGTGGTCAAGAAACTCGACAAAGCTCGGTAGCGAAAGTTTCTCCATGCGATGAATAACAAGCTCATGTTCCGGCCCCCAGTGGCGAGAAGGCTCGGTTGATGTCTTCCAGTTTGTCGCAACGTTGGAATCGTTGAGCGACATCCATGCTGTGCGTGACCATCAACAACGAAATATTCTCATCGCGACACGAATCAATGATCAGATTCAGCACCGTGTCGGCACTGGCGGGATCCACATTGGCGGTGGGCTCGTCGGCGAGCAAAAGTTTCGGGCGTCCCGCGAGTGCTCTCGCGATGGCGACGCGTTGCTGTTGTCCGACCGACAATTGATTCGGGCGGTAGTGCGCTCGATCGGACAATCCAACTCGATCGAGCAGATCCGACGCTCGGGCCGCATCGACACTGCCGTTTCCAAACGACATGCCGAGTTTGACGTTCTCGAGTGCCGAGAACGCGGGCAACAAATTGAACGTTTGGAAGACGTAACCAATCGTTCCGGCACGAAAACGATCGCGGCCTTGTTCACTCAGCCGAGTGAGTTCCAAATTGTTGATGCGAATTGAACCGGATGTCGCCGTTAGCATCCCAGCAATCAGATGCAACAAAGTCGTCTTGCCGCCGCCGCTTTGTCCGATCAAGGCAACTTGCTCGCCCTCCGCGATGTCGAACTGTGGTACATCCAGCACCGTCAGCTCGCCTCCACCCGGTTGATCGAATCGTTTGATCAGGTTTTCAATCGCTAGCATGTCGCTGTTAACTTTCGCCGCATGGCCGTTGATTACTTCCGCCGCATGGCTCGTTGCAGCCCGCGGTCGGATTCGCGTTTCTTGATCGTCTCACGTTTGTCGTGCAGTTTTTTACCTTTGACCAAACCCATCACGCATTTGGCGAGGCCTCGTTCACTGAAGTACACCCGCAGCGGGATCAGTGTCAGCCCCCGCTCGAAAGCGCGACCTGCGAATTTGTCAAACTCTTTGGCGTGCACCAGCAATTTGCGAGGCCGGCGTGGATCATGGTTCCACATTCCCGCGTTGTTGTAGTGAGCGATGTCGGAACCGACCAACCACAACTCGCCGTTGGTCACCCGAATGTGAGCCTCATCGAGGGAAAGTTTGCCTTCACGCATCGATTTGACTTCGCTGCCCATCAGCATCATGCCGCACTCGACGCTGTCGAGAATTTCGTAGCGGAACTTGGCTTTGCGGTTTTCAGCGACCGGCGTGATGTTCGGTTGATTCTTTTTCGCGTTTTTGCCTTTGCCCTTCCCAGACTTCTTACCGGCCGCTTTTTTCGCGCCAGCCTCAGTCAAGGTGGGCTGCTTTTTACTTTTGTTCTTTGACATGGTCGTGATTGTATCGGGAACCCACAAAAGCAGGATGGGGCGACCATTTTCGTTTTCCGCCCGGACCACTACAATGAATGGTCATTACACTGACCAGAGTCGGCTTGGGTTACGGACGGTTCCTCGGAACGGTTCGGTTCACTGCCGATCATTGATTTTTGATTTTTTGCCTTTCATCCGGACAGACGCCGATGGCTTTTCGATTGCCAGTTGTCGCCGAACCAGAAATTCCCGCGGGCACCGACGTCAGCTCGACGGGACGGTTGCCACGTTGGCTCAAGCGGCCCATCCCCAAATCCAACTCGAATCATTTGACCGATTCGTTGATGGAAGAGTACGGGTTGGAAACCGTTTGCGACAACGCCAAGTGCCCCAACCGGATGGAGTGCTACAGCCAGCAAACGGCGACCTTCATGGTTTTGGGCAACGTTTGCACCCGCCCATGTGGTTTCTGTGCCGTCAGCCGTGGCCGTCCACCGGCTGCCCCCGCCGTTGATGAGCCAGATCGCATCGCGAAAGCGGCTGAACGATTGGGGCTGAAACACGTTGTCATCACCAGCGTCACCCGAGATGACTTGCCCGACGGAGGTGCCGATCACTTCCACAACTGCGTCATCGCGGTTCGGGAACGCACCGGGGCAACAACGGAAGTCCTGACGCCTGACTTTGTGCATTGCAAAGAAGCGTTGGCTCGGGTCATCGAAGCAAAACCGACCGTGTTCAATCACAACATGGAAACCGTGCCACGTCTTTACCGCCGAGTTCGCGGGCCCAAGAGTGACTACGCCTGGACGTTGGAAATGATGCGTCAAGTCAAACGCTACGACGCCGAAGTCAAAACCAAAAGCGGTTTGATGCTGGGATTGGGCGAAGAACGAGGCGAATTGCTCGACGCTCTGTCCGATCTTCGCGAACACGACGTCGACTTCCTGACGTTGGGTCAGTATCTGCAACCGGGCGAGAAATACTTGCCCGTCGTCCGCTATGTTCCGCCAGAAGAATTCGATGAATTGGCCGACATCGCCAAATCAATGGGATTCAAGAAGGTCGCCAGCGGCCCGTTCGTGCGAAGTAGCTATCACGCACGAGACATGGCCGAGACTGAGTGATCATTGGCGGCGAGCAATGTGCTCGTTGCCATTTTTCGGAAAGAAGACTGCGTTGAATCTTTTTCAATTGTTTGCCCACCAGCGTGCTCAAAAGCATTTGGCGGGCGAACAATCGCGAAGCGGCTCTACTTCTGCAATGCAGCAGCAGTCAGTTCGTCACTCAGACGACGTGCTGATGCGTACAGTTGATCCATTGGCAGAGGTTTTTCTTGAGTGATTCCCATCGCTTCGGCGAGCGATTCGGATGCATCGCTTCCAACACGAGCTTTCAATTCAGAGAGTTGAATCTTCTCGTCTCCGTTTAGATCGATCGCATGCCAAGCCGAACAAATCGCGATGGCTCGCACTTGCATTTCCGTCCGACGTTGCAGGCCGCGATTTGCAGGTGGAGCGGGAGTCGTTTCGTCTCCTGCACCGCTTCCCGCAGGCTTGGGGTTGAGTGCAGTGGCAATTGCGGTTTGCAATTCAGCACGTGTCAACTTGCGATCTCGATTGACATCTAAAGCCAGCACAAACTCCGCGTTTGTATTGACGCGAGATGAACTGGGTGCACCGCCACGACCGCCTCTGCCCCCACCATGGTTGTGACCTCCACGTTCGCCTGATCCTCTTTCACCTCTTCCGCCACGGTTGCCACCTTGGCCGCCGCCGTGCTGATGTCCGCCGCCGCTTCCCATACGCGAACGCAATTGATTCCAGGCTTCGTTGTATTCTTCAAATGTGACTTCATTGTCTGAACTGGCAGGTTGGCCTCGCATGTAGCTGTTGATCTCGTCTCCCTTCCAGACACCGTCCCGATCGAGATCCATTGAGTCAAATTTCGCACGGACCTCATCGGTAGTGCTGGGCATTCCGCCTCCACCACCGCGCTGAGCCCTGCCCCCGCCTGAACGGCCTCCCGCGCCACCGCCGCGACCACCAGCAGCTGCCGCCGAATCGATTCCTGATTGACGAAGCACTTTGATCAAACCAATCAATGGCACCTCCGAAGCGTCTTGTTTTTCGTCGGGTAAGGATTGCTGAACTCCTGACCAAAGCGTGTCCGCCATCGAAGCCACAAGTTCGTCGTGGGCGGGCTCATCCGCGATTGCGTCGGAAGTCAAACTCACGCAGGTCAACAAGAACGCAAGTCCGCCCATCAGGTGAAGAGACCGCGGGAATTTTATTCGTGTGATTGACATATTCAGGAACCTTGAAGGAAGTCGGCGGATGAATTGGGAACAGTGCGCAGCGTGAGTGAATCCTGTGTCGGAGGTGGTAAAACAGCTGCACCACCCCCGCGGTTGCCGCCACCTCCGCCTCCGCGGCCACCTCGACCGGCACCCGTTGTCATACTGTCGTGCATGTTGAGCGCCATCAAAACCGTGAACACGATGCTAGCCGCCAGCACGCCGCCACCCAATACTCGGGTGCGTTTGACCTGCCACCACATCATCAAACCCGAAACGCCCCAAAAAACCATGGACACGAACATCACATCAACGATCAACGCCCAAACCCAACGAACATCCCATCCAGGCGAATAGTGACGTGCTAAGTGCAGTCGTTGAAGAAAAGATTTCGCTTCCATCTGAGACCGAGAATCTTCACGAACCGAGGTGATGCCACCGCTCCCCAGATTCCAGGTCACGATGCAGGGAACTCCATCTGCGATTGCCGCGAATTCCAAAGAGGGCGATCGTCTGCCTGTGAAAGCTTCACCGCTTTCGAGTCCCAACTCGTCCAAGACCTTTGGAATCGCTTCCTGAGCGATTTCCAAAGGACCTCCGGGGACCGTCGCATGAATGATGTCACCGATCGGATTGATCTTGGGTTCGTCATCGTCGTCGGACGCAACGACGTGAGTTGTCCGGACTTCGCCATCACCAGTGTTAGGATTGACCGTAATCTGGTGAGAAGCAGATTCAGTATTGACCGAGTAGCTTAAATACCCGGTATAGCGAGGTGACCGAGTTTTCGACAATTCAATGATCGGTCCGTCAATCAAGAACGATTCCAAGTTCATTTCTTCCACGACCGAAGCTGCTAACTCCTCGGCCTGCGGAATCCCTTGAATCGTTCCTTCTGGTAGATCTGCCGAGGCGAATGACCGCACTTCATCGCCAGTGAAAAGACGAGGGTGGTTGAAGAACCAGCCCGTGAAACCGTAAAGCAACACAAACGGGAACATAAAAATTCCCGAGTAAAGATGCGTTCGACGAACAAGCATCAAGGTGGACTTCCCAAGCTTGCCATACCAAGTCTTCTTCTTTGGCTTTCGCTTGGGAACCGGTGAATTCTGCTCCGGCGAATTCGGCAAAGCAGTCGCTTCCGGTTGCGGTTCAGACGCAGGTGAATTGATGTGATTGGGTTGAATGGTTGTCGACATTGGAATCAAAACTCCGTCTGAACTTCGCGGCCTCGGACGGTCCACAGACCTCGGTACAGTTCGAGGTCAATGCTGTCAGTGACGAACCGTACACTGCCGTCGGCAAGACCGACCATCACTCCGCCCTCATGTTGGCTGCGCGGTCCGCTAACCATGTAGGCCCTGACCGCCAGATCCGGCAAGGCATTGTTCGGTGTATACCAACCGTTGATGGAACCACCGCCACTCCCGAAACCAGAGATCCATGCGGTGTTGCGCGTACCCGACCAATTTGTGTGCGAACCAATGAAGGTTCGAGGATCTTGCCCCCAAACGGAATCTCGAAATTGTTGCATGTCGCTGACATTGCGACCGGATCCAGTGGCGACGAATTTTCCATTGAGGTGGTATGGAATCTCGGCAGCATCTGCACCAGGTCCCATCAATGTTTCGGCCAACAAGATCGTGTTGGATGTACCGTCCAAGATGTCGCGAAATTGCGTCTTTGATTGCCGCCAGAACAAACCGTCCGTGGGGCTTCCGTAGTCGACATTGGTTCCGGTGCCAGTCCCAACGTTGAAGGAATAGTTCAGCCCAGCATGTTCCCATCCGTAAGAGTTCCGACCTCGCGTGTAAGTCACCATCTTATTCGGGCGAACGTCATCACTCGGGCAATTGTAAAAAGGGATCACAGTTGCCGCGGCTTCGTCATTGGGCGGGTTGAAACCGGTGGTCGAAGCAGCACGCCCCAGGCCCGCTTCAAAATCAATTAAGTCGTAAAGACCAGACTGTTCAGCGTAGGGGAGGATCTGAGCCTGAACACTCCAGCCATTTGTGATCGAGTCACCAATTCCAGGAAACCGGTTGAATGTTGAGTGATAGTTGTGTGTCGCCAACGACACTTGCTTGACGTTGTTGCTACAACTCATCCGCCGAGCGGCGGCGCGGGCTGCTTGGACAGCGGGTAGTAGAAGGCCAACCAAAATCCCGATGATCGCAATGACCACCAGAAGCTCAACCAAAGTAAAACCACGAGCTTCAGAACATCTCTTCAAACGCATCGCTACTCTCGTCAAAGTCGAAGATTGAATGGCGATTACCCATCGTGGGAAGTTGCCACAAGTCCGACGTTGGCTGGCGAGAGAACTCCTGCAGAAACTGACCGCAGACTTCTTTGGCTTGCTACGTGATCGGCGAAACGGCCAGCTGCTTATTGAGAGGCGGTCTCATTTACAAGCAATTGTTCACAAGATTCTTGCGATTGCAACCACCTGAAACCAGAGATTTTCGCAATATGGCACTTTTCGGTGGCAGCTCGACATCGGCAATTAAAACGAAACGACCAGCAAGATTGGCTCAGCTGATCAGGTCGACCAACCAAGGTGCGGCAACGGTGATCAAGACCAGTGCGACCGGATAGGCCGCGACGTAGCTGGTTGCCGGTTGGCTGGAATCGGTCGCTCCCGTCAGAACCGCCAATCCCGGCGTGGACGTCATCCCGCCGCAGGTCGCACCGAGCGATTGCCACAACGTTCGCCCGCCGAGATACCTTGATCCGGCAAAGCCGACCAACAATGGAATAATTGCGATGGCCGCGGCAGCCACGCACAGCATCACGCCTCGCTCCATTAAAACTTCGACAACGTTGGCGCCCGCGTTCAATCCCGCATCAGCCAGGAATAACGCCAAGCCGCCTTCCGTCATCAACAGCATCGCCGCGGGTGGATACGATCCTCGAATGGGACCGAGTCGACGAAAGTGCCCCAGGATGAGTCCCACCATCAACGGGCCACCAGCGATCCCCAATGACATTGAGAACTCGCCAATTTGCAGCGACAAGTTGCCGACGAAAATTCCGATCACAATGCCGGCGACGAGTGACAACAAATCGGTTTCGTTCACCGTGCGGGGGCGATGCCCCGCAGCATTCGCAATCTTTGCGAGTGCGTCCGGTTCACCAACGGCTACCAAGCCATCACCAAACTCGATGCGCGTGCGCGCCGACGGAACAAACTCCACGTCATGACGCTGAACTCGAACAATTGTCACTCCATACTTCGATCGCAAACGCAAGTCTTTGAGCGTCCGGCCGTAAATTTCGGGCGATGTCACGACGACGTATCGACGTTCGCGATCCGCATCGACGACTGGTTCCGCAGTGTCTTGCAATTCACCCAAGGTTTCCGACACTCGGCGAATCTCAGCGGCTCCGCCAACCAACATCACATCGTCACCGATGTGAAATTGGTAGTCCGGCGGTGTGGGACGCCAGCGACCTTCCCGTTGAACTCGCGACATCTGGCATGGTGAATCCGCAAAGGCGACGATATCGCTGGGACGTTTGCCGGACACAACCGGATTGGCGATTCGAACGACTCGTCTGCCGATACCGTTCGAGTCGGCGGTCGCGGCACTCGATCGCGCAGCCGTTTCTGGGGCGGAATCGGTCCCGTCGCTATCGATCGACTTGGCAAACAATTTGATCGCGATTTGAACGAACAAAACCACCGCGATGATTCCAATTGGATAAGCCACACCAAAACCAACCGCGACGGCGGCGGGATCACTGGATGATTGGGTGATCGCACCAAGTGCGGGCGTGCTGGTCATCGCGCCAGCCATCAACCCTCCGGCCAATTCCGCTGGCAGCCCCAACAGCCGGGCGCATGTCCATGTCACCGCGACGCCGGTCAGGACGATGACGGAACCAGTAATCGCCATGGCACGGCCGTGTGAAGCGAGCCCGCGAAAGAAGGTCGGCCCCGCCGAAATTCCGACGCAGTAGACAAACAAAGCCAAACCAAGCGTTCCGAACCCCGTCGGAATGGTCCATCCATAATGCCCGGCAAGCAAAGCGACAAACAGGATCGCCGATGTGCCCAGCGAGATGCCGCGAAAAGAAACGCGGCCAACCAGCAGGCCCAAGGCAATCACACACAGGAGAACGAGAATTGGGTTCATGGTCTCCGAAGCCCCAAGGAAAGTTACCGGCCGGACAATACGAGGCTTGAGCCAATATCACAACCTGCGTTCGCGTATGGTTTTCGTCCCGCGCGGGCTAGGTCCTATTCGTGGACGCTAGCATCAACACTCGGGCGGTCAGACCGCGACTGCAGAAGGCTCTTCATCGCGCCGCGTTCTCAGCAATCGTTGATGAAGCGTCGGAACCAGGACCAATGCCAGTAAAGTTGCCCCGGCGACGCCTCCGGCAATCGAAACAGCCATCGGCGGCCAGAAGCCTCCGCCGTCCAAAATCAATGGCGTGAACCCCGCCATGGTAGTCAAGGTCGTCGCAACCACGTGGCGAGACGTGTGCATGGTTTCCGCAACGGTCGCCTCGATGTCGCCAGCCGACGCTTTCGGATTGGCTCGGATGCCCGCCAACACCACGATCGAGTCGTTGATGGCGACACCGATCAAACCCATGGTGCCGATGATCGCCATGAATCCGAATGAATAGCCGCTGATTGCAAGGGCAGCCATCGCCAATCCGATCGACAAAACGGCCACCACGGAAATGATGCCGGCCATCCGAAACGAGCTGAAAGACAACACGAGAGTTGCCAACATCAAAACAGCCAACACACCGACCGTCGAAAACAGATTGCCGACCGCGTCATCGCGTTTGGATGCCTCGCCGCCGAATTCCATCGAGTAACCGGCGGGCAAATCCAACGGATCCGATTCCAAGTCCGCTTCCAGTCGACGCTGGACAGAACTGGGAAGCACACCCGCATCCAAAAAGGCAGCGACTTCGTTCATGCGGCGTCGATTGAGCCGAGGAATGGCGGCCGATTCCGGCTGCAACTTGGTCGTCGCGAATGCGGAGACTGGAGTCAGCCGAGCCGGCGCAGGGTCGCCGTCAGATGAGACCTTCGACGCGAGCACCAAGTCCATGCTTTCAAGACTGGCCAAATCACCTCGATCATCGGCCTGAACACGAACGATGATCGGCAGTTCTTCGTTGCCTTGCAGAACACTGCCGCCACGTTGGCCTTCCAGCGCGGTCGAAAGTTGACGAGACACCTCGCTCGGCGTCACCCCGGCACGAGCACTCGCGGCATCGTTGATATCCAATGTCAATTGAGGCAACACTTCCGCAAGATCCGTTCGAACCGCGACCACGTGATCCATGCGAGTCAAACGGGCACGCACGTCTTCGCCGATCTGACGCAGCACGTTCAAGTCCGGTCCAAACAGTCGGACCTCGATCGGGGCTGCGAACGGCGGACCTTGTTCGAGCTGACGCACCAACACGCGAGAGGAAAGAATGCGTCGGTCCAGTCGCTTCTGCAATTCGCGTATGACGGGAGTGGGCGTTTGACCTTCAGGCATTCGCACCAGGGCCTGCGCGAAGTTCGCGGTGCCGCGTCGATTCGCGATCACGTTGTAGTAAAACTGCGGTGCACTTTCGCCGTAGAACCAGTCGATCCGCTCCGCGCCCATCTCGCGAGCCATCGCGTCGACAATTCCCGCCGTCTTTCGCGTTGTTGCTAAAGAAGATGTCGCGTCGCCTTCGACGGTGATGTGAAATTGATCGCGTGAGCTGGGCGGAAAGAACTGTTCTTCCAAAGTTTGAGCCAAACCAAAACCCAACACCGGCAACGCGAAAGCGATGGCCAGCCCAATCGCGGGACGCCGGACCGACAAGCGAACGACTGACTCAAACACTTGAGTCACACGCGGCAATCGAATCCCATTGGTCCACCATCGAAGACGAGGTTCAGAAGCGGAGGTTCCGCTGTCCGCCACGTTGTACGAACTGGCAAGGACTCGCGATGCGATCGTTGGAATGACGGTCAATGCCAAGAACAACGATGAAGTGATTGCCATGATCACGCTAATCGCGATGGAACCCACAAACTCACCCGCCGGCCCCGGCATCAACGCGATCGGTGCGAACGCCAGTGCGGTCGTGAGCGTTGACCCGAGCAATGGAACCGCCAAGTGCGAAACGCTGCTCGTCATTGCTTTGGAAGGCGACATGCCGCTTCGCAAACGAGCCTGAACCTCATCGACCACAACGATTGCATTGTCGATCAACAACCCCAATGCAATGATCAGACCAGTGATCGACATCTGATGAATCGGGATGCCGACAACACGCAACCCGAACAAAACCATCAGGCTGGCGAGCGGCAACGTCAGCGTCACGATCAATGCAGATCGCCATCCCATCAACAACCAAATCACGCAAGCGACAGCGATGGCACCCATCAACAGATTGCCGGTCAACGATTGCAGACGAGCATCCACGTAATCGCCTTGCCGCAATATCGTGTCGAGACGAACACCATCGGGCAACGTCTCAGCGACTTCCGCCAAAACGGCTTCCGCATCTTTGGTCCAAGTGTCAATTCGATAGGAGGGTCGAACCATCATGCCCAACACCACCGCTTCGTGCCCCTCGATCAATGAAGCCGTCGAAGGCGGATCCGGCACGGCGAGCTGAATTTGTGCGAGTTCGCCCAGCCGAATGTCGTTTCCGTCACCGGAACGAATAGGAATCGAGGCAATGTGTTCGGTCGCATCGAATTGGTTGCCGACTTCGATCAGCATTTGCATCGGAGCGTTCCGCAACTGACCGGCGGTTCCTTTTGCATCGTAGGCCGCCAACCGCGACGCCACGTCCGACGGAGTCAATCCCATCGCCGCGAGTCTTCGTGGATCCAACCGCACGTCGATCTCTTCGCCGGGATCGCCAAACCGATCGATTGAATCGGTGCCAATCACATTCTGCATTCGGTCTTGCAGATCGATTGCCAAACGCCGCAGCAACCTGGTGTCAGCGGGACCGTCGCCGTGCCAAGTCAGCCCAACAATCAACGCGTACGCGCGAACTTCCAGCTCATCAAATTCGGGCCGCGAGGCACCGGGCGGAAGAGTGGGGAGCGAGTCTTCGATTCGGCTTCGAACACGCGACCAAACCGTGTCCGTCTCGGTGACTTCATCGCGAAGTTCGATCGAAACGGTGCTGATCCCGACACGGCTCACCGAGCGAAGCTCTTTGATCTCTTCAATGTCACGCAGCCGATCTTCGATCTTTTCGGTGATCAACGCTTCAACGCGTTCGGCCCCCGCACCGGGCAATCGAGTGTTGACCAAAGCGACGCGACGGGCCAGAACCGGATCTTCCATTCGCGGCAGAATCGCCAGACTGCTAAGCCCCGCGACCAAGATCAAAGCAAGGATCAGAACAAGCAAACGCCGGTCATTAAAAAAACGTTCCGCGACACGTTCCAACCATGTCTGGTTGAATACCATGTTGTCTTTCACCGGAGAGACAGCTTTGCTCATCGTGCCGCCGTCTCCTGCGATGACAACGAAGATGCTGGCGTGTCCCAAACCGCGACCGCACTGACTCCCGGACCAACCCGCTGAGTCCCCTCCACCACGATGGCTTCCGTTCCAGCGATCGAACCAGAAACCAATGACATTTGGCCAGCGGTTCGAATGACTTTAACATCCCGGCGACTGATCGTGACGACGTTTGTGTCGATTCCACCCAATGCCGTGTCGATGGATTTGGCGTTCGAATCGGAATGCAACTCGGGTTCCGCAACATAAACCGACCACAATCCTCGCACACCGCGAACCAGGGCGGATGTCGGAACCCAAATCGGAATCCGATCGGCTCCATCGCTTTGTGCGATCCAGCCATCTTGTTGGGTTTGAGTCTGCGACCATGGCACCCAAAGAGTCGCTGTCTTGCCGATCCAGCTGATCGACTCGGTCGCGGTGTCTGAGTTATCGGTTTGTAGCTCGACTTCGATGACGCGAGTCCGTGTGACGAGATTGATCTGTGGCTGCATTCGAATAACGCGAGCCGGCTGAGAGTTGTCAGGCCCATCTTCGCCAACCGACACTCTCAAACGATCGTTCAGCTTCAGAAAGTCGGACACATCGGCGGGAACGCCAAATGTCGCGTGAACAGGTGGCGATTCCAAGATTCGCAGCACCGGTTGATTGGGTCCGATGATCGATCCCTCATCGAACAACCGCGCTGCGATCACACCGTCAAACGGTGCCACGATTTGGCTGTCTGACAAATCCACATCGACGCGTTGGCGAGCAGCCTTCGCCAATTGCAAGCGAGCCCTGGCGGCAGCGATTTGTTCCTGCCGTGTTCCTTCCTTCAGTTCATCGAGCTCCGCTTTCGCGGACATCTGATTCGCGGCGAGTGCGTCGCTGGCAAACTTGGCATCGTCATATTCTTGTTGCGTTCCCGCTCCGCGACTGCGAAGGGATCGCTGTCGTTCAAATCGATTTTTCGCAGCGGTCCATTGGGCTTCCAGTTGTTGAACTCTGGCTTCCGCGGCTCGAATGGTTTGGTACCGAGGTCCCGCGGTTGCCTCTTCCAATGCTGCCTCTGCCGCAGCGATCTCAGCGTCCGCAGAGGCCGCAGCCGCATATAGATCGGCGACATCAATCCGTGCCAAAACATCGCCGCGTTTGACCAGATCACCTTCGTGAACGGCGACTTCTTGCAATCGTCCACCACGTCGCATCGCGAGCGAACTGTCGCGACGAGCAATGACTTCACCGCGGTATCGATGGAACAGCTCAGGACCTTCAATTGATTGGGCTTGAGCCACACGGACATGCAAGCGCGGCGTTTCCACTGCCGTCGATCCGTCGCCCGCCGGAGCAGGGTCCAACCCGACGACTCCCGGTCCCAACGCAGCCGATAGAACCGTTCCGAGCACTGCAACGAAGGCGATTGCGCCGATGGTCCGAGCCTTCCAAAACGAGCGTCGTTTGATGGGGTGCGATGATGCGTTCATGATGCGGCCTCGGAGGCGTAGGCAAAATCTTGTTCACTGTTGAACGGCAATTGCCGAATCTTCTTTGCGTTCACAATCAACACCGGACGCAAGCGTTTCGCCCACGCGTTGTAACGACGGGCGTTGAAGAGCGGTTGCCAACCGACGGCATCCAGCAAAAGGTTTCCGTTGCGACGGATGGTCATTCTCGCGTCGTCGATGCCGGCCGCTTTCAACGATGGACTGGTTGCTTCCAAAACCAATCCTCCATAGCTAAGCGACCACAACCCAAAGATCAGTTGCTGAGTCAGCTCCGACGCCGTTTGGCCGCGTCCCGGTTTCAAGTCACCCGCAGCAATGGCCGCTTGAACAACTTGGCCGAGCGAACCGATGCACAGTTGCTCGCAATCCGACAACACATCCCGTCTCCCTTCGGATGTCTTTTGCCACACGACGTCGTGCCGAATGATTTGTTCGATCGCAAATTCGTCGGGCATGTAGTCGGCATAGACTTCGACCGCGATTCCAACCGCCGCACACCGGTCGCGAGATTCGGCTTGGCTCGCCATCGCGGACTGGAACAAAGCGATCCGGCGGCGAACAGATCGCGTCGCGAGCGCCAGCAAAATCTCTTCTTTGTTGGCGAAGTGGTTGTAGATCGTGCCGCGAGTACACCCCATCTCTTTCGCAATGGCGTTCATGTTGATCGCCCCCACTCCGCCGCTTCGCAGCATCGGAAAGGCTTTGTCGAGAATGCGTGATTCTCGCTGCTGAATTTCTAGTTGCTTCGGCGTCATGCCCGCCGTCGCTTTTTCAATGGTCGCTTGGTTCATACCCCCATAATCGTCCGATCGCTCTTTTTGACAAGATGTCATTTTTGACAATGCGTCAAAAAGACGCCGATCCATTTGCGACCACGCTTGAAAATTTGTGTGGTGCGATACAAAAACTCAGCTAATTTCCGGCATACGGGCTGTTCTGGTGCTCGCCGTTGCTGCGTCGCAAATCACAGACTCCCGGGGCCAAACCCAAACATTCCAATTAACTCGAATGGTGTCAGCGCACGAAAAAAGCCGGCCTCGTGAGAGGTCGGCTTTTTGTGTTTTGGCTTCGATTCGCGGTGGATCGGACCGAGTCGGATCCAACGCCCTAGCACTAAGCTGCGACGGATTGCTTTGCGTCGCGAGCTTTCTTTTCAGCAACGGTGCGGTAGTCAACCACGTCCCAAACCAGCCCAACAGCTCGAAGCAGCTTGATGGCTTGCCAAGTGATGTCGAATTCCCACCATTTGTGACCGTGCTTGGCCATACGTGGGTAAGCGTGGTGGTTGTTGTGCCAGCCTTCACCGTAAGCCACGATCGCAACCAACCAATTGTTGCGGCTGTCATCGGTGGTTTCGTAATTCTTGTAGCCCCACATGTGCGATGCACTGTTGACCATCCAAGTCGCGTGCAAAACAGCGACCAAGCGAACGAACATACCCCAAACCAACATCGAGATGCCGAGTTCCCAACCGCCGAAGGCGTAGCCAATGCCGAGCAAAGCAAACGAAGCGACAATGTGAATCGGCAGGAACAACAGGTCAAAAGCCCGCATCGCTGGGTCTTTGTACAGGTCGGGAACCCAGCGAGTCAGGTAAGCGTCACGGTCACCGTTGTGAGTGTGGAATGCGAGCCAGAAAATGTGACTCCAGATACCACCATCGTGAGGCGAGTGCGGGTCACCTTCGAGGTCACTGTGAGCGTGGTGTTTGCGGTGGTCAGCGACCCAATCAAGCGGCGAGCCTTCGCCAGCGAAACAGCCAATCGCGGCGAACGTGTATCGGACCCAGTTGTAGGTTTTCATGCCGGTGTGCGTTAGCAAACGGTGGTAGCCGAGGCAAATCCCAAGGCTGCCAGCGACCCAGTGCAACACCACGGCGGTGATCAAAGCGGTCCAGGTGAACGTGAACGGTGCGGCCAAGCAAACGATGTGAGCCATCGCCAACCATCCGACGGCCCACCAACTGATGTTGGACGCTCGGACTCGGTCAGCTTTGGTGGGTTTGGCCAAATCGCGTTTCTTGGCGGCCTTTTGAGCGACCAGCGACGAGAAACCGTCGGCGTCTTCGGCTTGAGGTTGATCCAAACGCAGCTTTTCGCCTGTTTGAGGCAAGTCCAACGTCGTGGATTCAGCTACGTGGGTGTTGGGTTGGTCAGCGTTGCCCTCGCTCTTGCTTGGGGCACGGTTTTTGGTGGGTTCAACAACGGTCGACATCAGAGAACGATCCTGGTCTCGTGGTGCGTTAAATAAGTCGTGGGACGCAGCCAAAAACTGACCGACGTCTCGTTTCCGCCGGAAGAATAGCAACGCGGGGCAGTTTCGACGTCACGTGTAGTGTAAAAGCGTGTAACGGTTATGTAATTGTTCTTCGTATGCCCATATTCTTGGGGTCTGATCCACGATTAACCGGGTGGAGAACGCTCGCATTGAGCGTATCCTTGGCCGTTGGATCGCCACTTTTGCCACTTGCCAGCCTCTATTCGCCTGACGTCCATGCCCGATCCACCCGCGTTCTCATCTGAAACCGATGCCGATTCGGCCCTCGAGGTGACCGCTGCCGAAGTTTTGGATGGCGATCAAACGGCCGCGGACAAGATCAACGCACCGCCCAAAACGAATTTGGCGGTTCGGCTGAAACAACGAGCCGAAATGCTCCGCGAAATTCGGCGATTCTTTGACGACCGAGGATTCATCGAGGTCCAACCGCCTTGCCTCAGCCGCGACTGCGTTGTCGACGCGTTTCTGGATCCAATCGAAGTCGAAGCGTCTCAGGTGGGACTGGTCAGCGAGCCTGATTCGCCAGCAAAGTTCTATTTGCAGACGTCTCCCGAATCCGCCATGAAGCGTTTGCTGGCCGAGGGGGCTCCCTCGATCTATGCCATCACCCCGGTGTTTCGAAAAGGCGAAACCGGGACTCGGCATAACGTCGAATTTTCGATGCTGGAATGGTACGAGGTCGGCGGCGATGCAGCGTCCGCAATCAAGCTGCTGGGCGACTTGGCCGTCGAAGTGCTCCAGTCGCCTCCGTACAAAACAGTGACCTACCGCGAAGCGTTTGAGAAACATCTCGGCTTCGATCCGATTGAAACACCCATCGTTGACCTGCATGCCCTGGTCGATGAACTGGACACATCGCTCGCTGAGTCGATCGGCCTTGATCGCGACGCTCTGTTGGACGTTTTGTTGAGCGAGCGGATCGAACCGTTTTTCGCAAACGACGCCCCCACCATCCTGACTCGATACCCGCTGACCCAAGCCGCGCTTGCCAAACCTTGCCAAGATGATCCGCAGTGCGCCGAACGTTTCGAACTGTTCTATCGTGGGGTTGAACTCGCCAACGGCTACGACGAATTGCTGGACGCAGACGAGCTAAAAAAACGCTACGAGCACAACAATCGAATTCGATTGGCCCACGGCCGCCCAGCTTTGGCCGTGGAGACAACCTTGTTGCGTGCAATGCGGCAAGGATTGCCTGAATGCAGCGGCGTGGCGCTCGGCATCGATCGATTGCTGATGCTGCGTGTCGACGCCCATTCCATCGAAGAAGTTGTTCCCTTCCCGACCACCCGAGCTTGATTCCACACGATGCAACTCTCTTTGACTCGACGATGCGTTTGCGAAGTCATTGGCACCTATTGCTTGGTGCTGATCGGTTGCGGTGCGATGGTTGTCGACAACCAAACTGGCCTCCTGACTCACGTCGGTGTGGCAACGGTTTGGGGCCTGATCGTGATGACGATGATTTATTCCATCGGCGATCTATCGGGGGCGCACATGAACCCCGCTGTGTCGATCGCTTTTGCCAGCGTCGGCCGTTTTCCGGTCGTTGACGCCGCTGCGTACGTCGTCGCACAGTGCGTGGGCGCGTTGCTCGCTGCCGGTTCGCTAGGAATTGTGTTCGGAGTGGATGACGTCAAGCTGGGTGCCACGATGGCATCGTTGCCAACGGGATCGGCTTGGGCGGTGGAATTCATGATGACGACGATCTTGATGTGGGTCGTGCTTGGCGTCTCCACCGGCGCAAAAGAAAAATCGATCACCGCAGGCTTGGCGGTCGGCGCCACGATCGCGATGGAAGCGTTCGTTGCCGGGCCGCTCACCAAAGCGTCCATGAATCCGGCTCGCAGCCTGGGTCCCGCCGTGATGTCGAGCCACTACAATCTGCTCTGGTTGTATTTGACCGCTCCCATTGTGGGTGCGATCGCGGGTGGATGCTTGTATCGATTCGTGCGAGGCAAAGACGAATTGGACACAGAGGAAGGTGCCATGACTAAGAAGATTTCGGCGGTCGTTTTATTCGCGTTTCTTATCGGAGCGTGTGGCAGCACTTCGATGGCCGGAGAAGGCAACTCGCTGCTTCGCCCTAACGACCGTGTGGCAATCATCGGTGGCACTTTCGTCGAACGCATGCAACCTCGCGACGAATTGGAAGCTGCCCTGCAAACACAACGTCCTGATTGGAAATTGTCGATCCGAAATTTAGGTTGGTCCGGGGACACGGTATCGGCCATCGCTCGCAAACGTTTCGACACCGTCGAAGCCGGAAGAGCCCGGCGTTTAGCTGACATCGACGCAGCCAATCCTACCGTTGCTCTCATCTGGTACGGACAATCCGAAGCTGGTCAGTACGCTGAAAACTCCGAACGAATCCAAGCCGACTTGATGGGCTTGGTGGATGACCTGAAGCAGCGACAAACACGAGTCATCTTGCTCACTCCCGTTGCAATGCCCGGTGACCGACGCCCAAATTACAAGGCCGGACTGGAAGCGTTCGAGCAAATGCTTCGAGACGTTGCACGAGCCCAATCATTGGCACTGGTCGAATTGCAATGGCAACCTTCCGATGAACAATTGACGGAAGATCGCATGCTGCCCAACGAAGTCGGCTACCGCCAATTGGCAACACTTCTGGCGAATGCTCTGCTCGAAGAACCAACGCAAGAAGACGCGACTGGACAATCGAATCAAACGACAGCGAACCATTCGACCGATAGCCCCGAACGGGAACTGTTGTTGGAAGCGATCGCTCGCAAAAACGAGTTCTTCTTCCATCGCTATCGACCTCAAAACGAGACCTACTTGTTCCTGTTTCGCAAACACGAACAAGGCAACAATGCGGTCGAGATTGAGCAGTTCGAACCGATCATTCAAAAAGCAGACCAAGCGATCTGGGACGCTGCCGCGAATCAATAACGGGTGACGTTTTGGCATCCGTCCCAGCCTGCCAACTGCATTTCTGCCGATCATCGCGCGGGCCCGCATGGATCCGCAACAATTTCGCGTTGGTGCCAGCGAAGTTCGCCCCGCAATTCGACTACAATGGCGGCCTCCCCCACATCCCCGCCCCAAAGAATTGTTGAACATGCGAACTGCACTTTCACAAGTCCGCCCGTTTCTCGCCGCGTTGCTATGCGTGGCCTTCAGTGGATCCGTTGGACAAGCTGCCGACGAGCTTCCTCCAACGCCCAAACGTGATGGAATCTCGTCACGCAACGTGGTCTTCATTTTGACAGATGACCATCGTTTCGACGCGATGGGTTGCGCTGGCCACCCTTTCTTGGAAACCCCGCACCTGGATTCGATCGCGGCCAACGGCACGCACATCAAGAACGCTTTTGTCACGACCAGCCTGTGCTCGCCCAGCCGCGCGTCCATCTTGACCGGCCTATACACCCACAAACACCGGGTGATCGACAACAACCGCTTGGTACCCGACGGCACGTTGTTCTTCCCGCAGTATTTGCAACGAGCCGGATACGACACGGCCTTTGTCGGAAAATGGCACATGGGCGGGCATCACGATGACCCACGACCGGGCTTTGACCACTGGGTCAGTTTCCGCGGTCAAGGCAACTACTTGCCGCCCGGCCCCAAGTACACGCTCAACGTCAATGGCGAACGAGTCAAGCAAAAGGGCTACATCACTGACGAGCTAACCGACTACGCAGTGGACTGGTTGAAGGAACGCGACGACGACAAACCATTCTTCCTCTACCTGTCTCACAAAGCGGTCCACTCCAACTTCACTCCCGCCGAACGACACCAAGGTCGTTATGCGGATGAAGACCTCAGTTTTTTGCCAACCGGCAAAGAACTGTCCGCTGACAAGAACACACCTCGCTGGGTTCGCGATCAAAAGAACAGCTGGCACGGGATCGATTTCTCGTACCACAGCGACAAGGGCCTGGACTATCTGTACCGTCGTTATTGCGAATCGGTGCTGGCCGTTGACGACAGCGTTGGTCGCGTGCTGCAACAACTCAAAGATATGGGCATCCACGATGACACGCTTATCATCTACATGGGTGACAACGGATTCATGTGGGGCGAGCACGGATTGATCGACAAACGTGTTTCTTACGAAGCCTCGATTCGCGTTCCGATGCTGATGCAGTGCCCCAACCTATTCGACGGTGGCAAACCGATCGAGAACGTGGTTGGAAACATCGACGTCGGCCCGACAATCTTGCACGCTGCCGGTTTGCAAGCACCGGAATACATGGACGGCCAAAGCTTCCTCGACTTGCCCAACGATCGCGACGCCGACTGGCGCAAGTACTTCTTGTACGTGTACTACTGGGAAAAGAACTTCCCACAAACTCCGACCCAGTTTGCCTTGCGTGGTGACCGTTTCAAATACATCACCTACTACGGGCTTTGGGACACCGACGAACTTTATGACTTGCAGACTGATCCTGACGAGCTGAACAATTTAATTCACGACCCGGACTACAAATCGGTTGCCAAAGAGATGGAAGACCAGCTCTACGCAATGCTCGGTGACGAGGGAGGAATGGACATCCCCATGAATCAACCTCGCGGCGGATCCAACAACAAACGTTGGTCAGAACAAGGTGGTTCCGATGCCGCCGACTTCCCAAAGGCCTTCGTCGTTGAAGAGCCAATCAACCGCAACGCGAACTAAAGCAAAGCGTTTGATTCATCAAGCAAAGTGAACACTCTAAGCGGCGGCTCTCCCCAAGAGCCCGCCGCTTTTTCGTTGAAGCTGAGACCACAGTTTTCTTTTCACACTGTGTCACCCACCAAGCGATTCTCAGTGTTCGTCTCCAAACCGCCGCAATCACCCGCTAGCAAACATGTAGCCGATGGAGGCTCTCCGTCGGCTCGAGCGCAAACAATCCCAACAAGCGGTCGGACTCACCATCAAACACGAGCCCATGAATTGACTCAGTAATCTCCTGCATTGCAAAAATGGTTTTGCCGACGGAGGGCCTCCATCGGCTACGGAGTTGGCAGATCGATTGCCGATCCAGAGACGTCAAAAGTCAGTCAAAGACTTTGGTGCCCAAGCAACTCGCAGCGCGTTCAGCACCGCCACCACGTCGATCGCTTCTTGCGTAATCGCGCCCGCAACAGGCGGCAAATAGCCGGCAAAGGCGATCAACATACCAATCACGCTAAGCGTCATGCCGCCGACGGCACTTTGAAGAGCGATTCGTCGCATCCGTCGGCTGATGTGCATCAACTCATCGACACGTGCGAGGGACGAATCCAAAATCACCACGCCGGCTGCTTCGGTTGTTACGTCACTGTTTTGCCCAAACGCGATTCCGACCGTTGCCGCCATCAATGCGGGAGCATCATTGATTCCATCACCGACGAAGACGGTTTTGGAAGTCTTGGTTTGCTCGGTAACAAAACGCAGTTTGTCTTCGGGACTTTGATCGCCCATGCACTCGGTGATGCCGACTTGCTTGCCAAGATATTCGACTTCCGAGGTGCGATCCCCCGACAGCAAGACAACTCGATTGACACCATGGCGATCATCCAAGTGATCGACAAACGAATGGCCTTCCTTTCGCGGTGAATCTCGCAGCCGATAGGTGGCCGCGTACTTCCCGTCGATCAGAATGACGCATTCCAAACCGCCGGATTGTTCGGGCAATCGTTCCGCCCACTCATCGCCTTTGGCAAGCAACTTCTTGCGACTGGTGATCTGCATCTCGTGACCATCGACGATGCCGCGCAGTCCAGCGCCTGGAGGTTCGCTGATTTCGGATACGCTGAGCAAAGCACCAGAAGACGAACTTCCGTCTTGGGTTGCTGCGGAAACGATTGCTTCCGCCAACGGATGCTTCGAGTAGCGTTCGAGGCTGGCGACCAAAGTCAACACGCGGGACGCGTCCTGATCGGGATCGACCACTTGCTCGACCAATTTGGGACGCCCGTATGTCAGCGTTCCCGTTTTGTCGAAGATCATCGTCTTGCATCGATCGACTTGCTCCAAAACGGACGGATCACGAATGATGATCGAGCGTCGAGCCGACAAAGAAATGGCACCGAGAATCGCAACGGGGATCGCAATCAACAAAGGGCACGGCGTTGCCACCACCATCACAGAAAGGAATCGCAACGGGTCGCCGCTGACCACCCACGCCGCCACGCCAATCAATACCGCAAGTGGTGTGTAGAAGGCACCGAGTTGATCCCCGAGCCGTCGAATTTTAGGACGGTTCTGCTGCGACGCCTCCATCACTTCCATGATCTTGGCGTAACGCGAATCCACCGCGCGCTTGTCCGCGCGGACCGTCAGTGCCGAGTCGCCATTGATTGCGCCGGAGAGCACCAGCGAACCCGGCGTCTTGGACATCCGATACGGTTCACCAGTCAGATACGACTCGTCCATGGCACCGTGACCAGACACCACCGTTGCATCCACCGGACAAACCTTGTGTGGCAAAATCAACACGATGTCGCCGATAGCGATCTCATCCAAAGAAATTTCTTCTGTCGTGTCCCCAACCTGTCGAATCGCGATGGATGGCATTCGATTGGCCAACGCACGAAGCACCGACGATGCACTGCGAACGGCATAGGACTCCAATGCCTCCCCACCGGAAAGCATCAAGACAACGATCGTGGCTGCCAAATATTCGCCGAGCAACACACCAGTTACGATCGAGATGCCGGCCAACAAATCCGATCCAAACTCGGCTCGAAATAGCTTGACCAACAATTCCCATACCAACGGAACGCCGCCAAAAAGGAGAGCGAGCACCAACGGCCAGTCACGCATCGCGACGCCGGCGACATGCCCGTCCAACGCCAACCCAAAACGCAGCCACAGGTGAACGGCGATTGCAAAAACAGCAAGCCCGGCGATTCCCAGTTGCAAACGATTGTTCATATTTTTTGCCTGGCGGTTGTTGTGCGTCGTCCGATGCAGGTGAACCTTCGTGACGCCACGATAGATCCTCCCGGCGTAATGCTGTCCAAAATGACTGACTCGAGAGACGAGCACCTAGCGGTACTGCTATTTTAGCCAGCCGTACCGCGTTAGCGGCGGTTAATCAGACGTCAACCGGGGCTGTCGCCAATCGGCGAATTGTTGTCATTCGGTATACAACTAAATCAACAGCCCGCCAGGGGACTCTATCAAGAAGCAGGCAAGCGAGAGCGAGGCATGTAAAAGTTTAACGTTCAACCAAAACACAAACGGATCGAGCGGGTGAATTCCATGCGGGAGTAACAACGCATTGGCTCTCAGGCCTGCTGGCAAGCTCACTGAGTGACGTGCACGACGTGTCGACAGCCAACCGCCACTTTTCAAACGCCCACTCTTGGATCCCGAATTCGATCGACTCGGATCCCGCATTGATCATGACATAGATATCCTTGTCGCTTTGCGATTCGCCATGCAAACAGTATGCAAGTTGTCTCGATTCGGAGGACATATCGACCAAGTGCCCCGTTCCGTACCATCGCACATCACCTCGCCAAAAACGCGAACGGCTGATCGACGGATGGGACTTACGAAAGGCAATCATTTCGCGGACGAATTCGAAGATATCCGCATGCTCAACACGTCGATCCCAGTCCAACCAACTCGTCGCGTTGTCTTGGTTGTACGGGTTGTTGTTCCCACGTTGGGTTTGAAGAAACTCGTCCCCCATCCGGAACATCGGAGTTCCATTGGACAGCATCAGCAAACAGAAAAAGTTGCGGACTTGTTGTTTGCGAATCTGCAAGATCTCGGATGGCGTTTCTTCGTCTCCTTCCCAACCACAATCCCAACTGTATTCCTTCGCTCCGTCGGTATTATTGTGCCCGTTCGCCCAGTTTCGTTTTTCGTTGTAGGCCGTCAAGTCGTACATGGTGCTGCCGTCGTGTGATGTGATGTAGTTGACGCTCAACGAGGGCTGCAACGCATGACGCAGATCATCGGGAAACAAATCGCAACTGCCGTACAAACGCGTCATCAAGTCGGGAACCATGCCACGATCACCGCGGACAAAACGCTGCATAGTGTCTCGGTAGTGAGCATTCCACTGCATCCATCGCTGCCCGGGAAATTTCTTCCCCAGCTGAAACTGGCCATCAGCGTCCCAGGGTTCAGCAATCAACCGATCGTCACAAAGGTCTGAATCGGTGCCAATTTCACTGACGATGGGTGGATCATCCAAGTTGATGGAACCATCACTGTTTCGGGTAAAGACGGATGCCAAATCAAAACGAAATCCGTCGACATGCATGTGCGAATCCCAGAATCGCAAGCTGTCGACGATCATCCGACGAATCGCTCGGTTGGCCGTGTGCATCGTGTTCCCCGTACCACTGTGATTGGCGTACGGAGTGTTCGCATTGCCCGTCATCATGTACGCGGTGCTGCTGTCGATCCCTTTCCAGCTGTACGTTGGCCCGCGGTGATCGCCTTCGCAAGTGTGGTTGTAGACGACATCCAAGATGACCTCGATGCCCACCGCATGCAGCTCCCTCACCATCATTCGAAACTCGTCTCTTTGATTGCAAGCCGATGGATTCGTTGAATATGCGTGGTGCGGCGAGAAAAAATTCAGAGGCATATACCCCCAGTAGTTTCCGTCGTCTGGATCGAACTGAAACACCGGCATCAACTCGACCGCGGTCACGCCCAATTCCACGAGGTAGGGAATTTTGTCGACGACACCGAGAAATGTGCCTTGACGCGTTTCAGGCACTCCAGAGTTTGGGTTCTTGGTGAATCCCCGCACATGCATCTCGTAGATCACAAGATCGCTTCCATGACGCGAAATCCGATCGTCCTGCCAATCAAATTCACAGAATTGATTGGGGAGTATCCCAAGCGGGGCTTGACCTTCGTTGGAACCGGGCCGCCGGGCAGCTTCTCGAGAGAATGACTCCGGAAAAAAGACTCTTTTTGCAAAGGGGTCCAAAAGAACTTTTTGAAAGTCAAAATCATGGAAGTCGTAACCTCCCTGCGGCGCCGGCCCGTCAACTCGATAGGCATAGTAAGCCCAGTCATCGGATGATTCACAATGAATGCGGCAATGCCAAATGGGTCCCGACTTATTGAATAGGTAGTTCAGCTTCACTTCACGAGCTGGATGAACTAAATCATCCTTCCGGTACAGCAACAAATGCACCGTGGTGGCATGTCGCGAATAGAGCGAGAAATTAAAGGAAGACTCCTCCGCAATCCAACTTGCACCGAGTGGGAACGGCGAACCTTCGGCTCTTTGCCAGGCATTCATCTTGGAATCCAAGTATGGGAACGTGCCATCGACATGCTTGGAATCCGGTTGGAGAAACAGAGTGAAAGCCTGGAGTCCAAAACGCAAACCAGGGACCAACCCCGAACGATCGGTTTCTTGAGGGAAGGTTGACATGATTGAGCGTCGACACTGTCACATCCCGTGCGCCATCGCACATTCACTGTCCGCATACGCTCAGTCGCCATCGCAACCTTGACTCAAAAGCCACATTTGAGTCATTGGCGCATGATTCGACGAATGGCTCAAGCTTTGCGTATCAGCCGAGAATCTGCACTTCAATTGCGAGGTATCCAATGAACGATCCATTTATTCAGTCCGAATGGCGGTCCCTTTGCAAACGTGTTCATGGTTGTGCGTGCACGCTTGCCAATGACAAATCCGAGGAAAAGATTTTTGAATCGCAGGCTCACGCTTTTGCGTCCAGCGAACCACCTCATCGATATTCGGAGCTGCTCACGAAAGTAGCGGAGGCGGCTCACTTGGCCGTGAAGTGGCAATCGGATATGGTCCATGACATCGAAGACCATTGGATCGACGAGGCAAGCGACGAGAGCTTTCCCGCCAGTGATCCACCTGCGTTCACATCCACGCACGCTTGAATTAGCAACTTGCGTGGTCACGTATACCGAATGACAACAATTAGCCGATGGGCATCAGCCCCGGTTGGCGTCTTGTTGACCGCCGCTGACGCGGTACGCCTCATTAGATCAACCGCCCGCAAGTCGATGCGTCGCATGCCCTCGCAACGAGGTTGCCCGAGATCGCACTTCCAAGTTGTTCGTCAGCGCCAATACCGCATACAGGAAGGGGATTGGAATCGCAGCGAGGTAGGCAACTTCGCGAAAGAAAAGCAAAGACAAACACGTTCCGATCAAACTGGCCGCTAGGAGAACGCGGATCCGGTTCGAAAGTGGCGAGAGAGAACGTGGGCGTCGGGTTCTGCGGGCAGTCGTTGGCTGGTGGCTGGAGTACTCATTTCATTTTCCGTGTGAGAGAATGGCCAAATCTGAAAAAGTGGCCGTCGGATAGCGGCAATTCACAAACGATTCACGTGCCCTGCCGTTTTGTCGAAGTCTGACCACATGAGAGTGCTCCAGCACGCACATTCTCTGTGCGTCGAATGACATCCTGGCACAGTATGGTTTGAGATCAGATCTCTCCTCGTGCCATCCGGTTGCTGTGGCGTCGAAAACAAGACGTTTTCTCCAAGCAGACCAATTCACGAAGACAGTGGTACAGAGATTGCCAATCGTTCATGACATCGCCCATCCAACCGTGAAAGCCAATGCCGTGATTGAAACACTCGAATCCACTCATGTTGCTGCCGAGACACTACAAAAGATCGACGCCTATTGGCGGGCCGCGAATTATTTGTCCGTTGGGCAGATCTATCTTTATGACAATCCGCTGCTGAAACGCCCGCTTCGGATTGAGGACGTTAAGAAGATGCTGCTTGGGCACTGGGGAACGACGCCAGGCCAAAACTTCATCTACGCCCATTTGAACCGAGTCATCCAACAATACGATCTCGACATGATCTATGTCTCGGGTCCGGGACATGGCGGCCCCGCGGTTGTCGCCAACACGTATTTGGAAGGTTCTTACAGCGAGATCTACCCGCATATCAGCCAAGACGAAGCTGGAATGAGGAAGCTGTTCATTCAGTTTTCGTTTCCCGGAGGGATTCCCAGTCACGCGTCGCCGGAGTGTCCTGGTTCAATTCACGAAGGCGGTGAACTTGGGTATTCGCTGAGTCATTCCTTTGGTGCAGTGTTTGACAATCCCGATTTGATTGTCGCTTGTGTGGTGGGTGATGGCGAAGCAGAAACCGGTCCACTGGCGACCGCGTGGCACTCAAACAAATTCCTGAATCCAGCGACTGACGGCGCAGTGCTTCCAATTTTGCATCTAAACGGATTCAAAATCGCGAACCCCGCCATCCTCGCTCGCATCGACCACGCGGAACTGGATCAGCTGATGCGAGGATACGGTTGGACGCCCATCTTCGTGGAAGGCGATGATCCGATGAAAATGCATGCAGCGATGGCGGAAGCCCTCGACGTCGCCATCGAACAAATTCGATCAGCTCAACAAAAAGCACGCGAAAGTGGCGACACAACTCGCCCTCGCTGGCCCATGATCGTGCTCAGGTCCCCCAAGGGATGGACGGGGCCCAAAGCCGTTGATGGTGTCCGCAACGAAGGGACCTTTCATTCGCATCAAGTGCCATTGTCAGATCCCGCCAAATGCCCCGAACACTTGCAACAAATCCAGGATTGGCTCCGCAGCTATCGCCCAGAAGAACTGTTTGATGAAGACGGGCGGTTGCGGCCCGAGATAGCCGATCTCGCACCCAGGGGTGATCGTCGGATGGGAGCGAACCCGCATGCTAACGGCGGACGTTTGCTACGACCATTGAAGATGCCCGACTTCCAAGACTACGCCGTCACAATCACCCAACGAGGTTGCCGTGGAATCGGTGACACGCACGTCATGGGCAAATTCATTCGCGATATCGTTCAATTGAACGACGAACACAAGAACTTTCGAATCTTCGGTCCCGACGAAACCATTTCGAACGGCTTGGAAGCTGTCTTCGATGTCACTCAGCGGCAGTGGAACGCGGCGACGGTCGAGGACGATGAATCACTTGCACCAACCGGCCGTGTCCTGGAGATGCTCAGCGAGCATCAATGCGAAGGCTGGCTGGAAGGATATTTGCTGACAGGCCGGCACGGGCTTTTCAATTGCTACGAAGCGTTTGTGCACATCGTCGATTCGATGTTCAACCAACATGCAAAGTGGTTGAAGGTCACGTCGGAGTTGCCCTGGCGTCACAAAATCGCATCGTTGAATTATTTGCTCGCTTCGCACGTTTGGCGGCAAGATCACAACGGTTTTACCCATCAAGACCCGGGCTTTATCGATGTGGTTGCGAACAAGAAAGCCGAAATCGTTCGCGTCTACTTACCGCCGGACGCCAACTGCTTGCTCTCCGTGATGGATCACTGTTTGCAAAGCAAGCACTATGTCAACGTCATCGTCGCGGGCAAGCACCCGTCGCCGCAGTGGCTGACGATGGACGAAGCGGTGGAGCACTGCGCAAAAGGAATTGGAATTTGGGAGTGGGCAGGCAACGAGTCATCAGATTCTCCTGACGTTGTGATGGCTTGTTGTGGCGACGTCCCGACCTTGGAAACGTTGGCAGCGGTATCGATCTTACGCGAGCACTTGCCCGAGCTGAAAATCCGAGTCGTCAACGTGGTCGATCTGATGCGATTGCAACCCAATTCAGAACACCCTCATGGTCTCAGCGACCCTGAGTTTGATGCCCTGTTCACAGAGAACAAGCATGTGATTTTTGCCTTTCACGCGTACCCATGGTTGGTCCATCGGTTGACGTACCGTCGTACCAACCACGCGAATATTCACGTCCGTGGATACAAGGAAGAAGGCACGATCACCACACCATTCGACATGACGGTGCTGAACGATCTCGACCGGTTCCATTTGGTGATGGACGTGATTGATCGTTTGCCCGAAACCGGTGAACCAGGCCAACTCTTAAAAACTTTGATGCAACAAAAGTTGGTCGAGCATCGACGCTACATCAATCGGAACGGACAAGACATGCCCGAAGTCCGGAATTGGCAATGGAGTGCCGGGTCATGAGCGATCAATTCCCTCAAGTCTATCTTGCTCGGCACGGCGAAACGCCATGGACAATCACGGGGCAGCACACCGGTTCAACTGATATGCCACTGACGCCCAAGGGCGAACAAAATGCGGCTCAACTTCAAAGTCGACTGGAAGGACTTCGGTTTGCGGAAGTCTGGACCAGCCCTTTGCAGCGAGCGAAGCGAACCTGCCAACTCGCCGGCTACGGCAAACGGGCAAACACAGTTGCGGAACTGACGGAGTGGGATTGCGGCGACTACGAAGGGCTCACGCGAAGCGAAATCCAAGAGAAGAATCCGGGTTGGAATCTCTTCCAAGATGGTTGCCCCAATGGCGAATCATTAACCGATGTGGCGACGCGTGTCACTCGCGTTGTCGAGCGTATTCGCCAGCTGGACGATGCCTGCTTATTGTTCGCCCACAAGCACTTCCTGCAAGTCTTTGCCGCCTGTTGGCTAGGCTTGCCTCCGGATACCGGTCGCCATTTTTTTCTCGGCACGGCTGCGTTGAGCATTGTCGGCTATCACCATTCTCGACGAGACCCAGTCATCCGGTTGTGGAACGATCGCAGTTACCTCACCGACTGAATGAAAAAACGGACTGAATGGAACGCAATCCGGCAAGGCCGAACCGCGTTCTCTTGCCGTGCGTTCTTTCGCGGCACAGCGAATGCATCTTAGCGATTTGTTCGTGAGAGCACTCCAACGATGTACCCAATATGCACACCCAGCCATCGCCTCCATCGCCTGATTTCACCGTGAAAGCCGGATCTGATGGGATGGAGAACGCTCCGCCCTCTCCGAAGGATTCCGCGAGAGGACACGTCGTGGCCGTTCGCGGCAGCGTGATTGACGTTTACTTTCCCGGTGAACCACCGTCCATGAATTGTGAACTGCGGATTGGCGACTGTGGTGAAGTGGTAGCAGAAGTCGCCAGCCAACTCGACCCGCATACCGTGCGAGCCATCGCGATCACATCGCCACGAGGATTGTCGCGGGGGACTGCTGTGCAGAGTCTTGAACGACCGATGCAGGTTCCCGTTGGCAAACCTCTGTTGGGCAGGGTGCTCGATGTGTTTGGCAACACGCTTGACGATGGTGAAAGCTTGAGCTCCGTCGAGCATCGAAGCATTCACCAGGCGCCGCCCACGATCAACCGTCGCATCGCGAAATCGGAAGTGTTCACGACCGGCATCAAGGCGATCGACTTGTTGTCGCCGCTCGAACGCGGCGGCAAAGCAGGCTTATTCGGTGGCGCAGGCGTTGGCAAAACCGTTTTGATCACTGAGTTGATCCACAACATCGTCGGCGGTCACGATGGAATCAGCTTGTTCTGCGGAATCGGTGAGCGATGCCGAGAAGCCGAAGAACTGTACCGCGAGATGGGAACCGCCGGTGTTCGTGACAACACCGTCATGGTCTTCGGACAAATGAACGAACCACCAGGTGCCCGATTTCGTGTCGGCCACGCCGCGATGACGATGGCAGAGTCCTTTCGCGACGATGCGAAACAAGACGTGCTGCTGTTGATTGACAACATCTTTCGGTTTGTGCAGGCCGGGATGGAAGTCTCAGGTCTACTCGGCCAACTGCCATCCCGTGTGGGATACCAGCCTTCGCTTGCGAGCGACTTGGCAGAGTTGGAAGAACGCATTTGCACCACCTCGGATGCCGCGATCACGTCGGTGCAAGCCGTCTATGTCCCGGCCGATGATTTCACCGACCCGTCGGCGGTGCACACCTTTGCACACCTATCCGCAACCGTCGTATTGTCGCGAAAACGAGCCAGCGAGGGTTTGTATCCCGCGATCGATCCATTGAAGTCAACTTCGGAAATGATGTTGCCCGGCGTGGTCGGTGATCGGCACTACCAAACCGCCAGCGAGGTACGTCAAACGCTGGCCGGATACGAAGAATTGAAAGACATCATCGCGATGCTGGGCATGGAAGAACTGTCTCGTCAGGATCGCTTGACGGTGAACCGGGCCAGACGTTTGGAGCGATTCTTGACTCAACCATTCTTCACGACGCAGCAATTCACGGGTCACGAAGGACACATGGTCAGCATCGACGACACGTTGGACGGATGCGAACGCATCTTGAATGACGAGTTTCAGAATCGGCCGGAGCGAGACTTGTACATGGTCGGCAAACTTCCGAGCTCCCCGTCATGCACCTGAAGTTGAACACACCCAACGAGATCGTGTTGGATCTGACAGTCAACAAAGTGGTTGCCGAAGGCACGCATGGAAGTTTTTGTTTACTGCCGCGACATGTCGATTTCTTGGCCGCTTTGGTTCCCGGTTTGCTGAGTTGGGTCGATGAGGCGGGGAAAGAATCCTTTGCGGCCGTCGGCACCGGAATTCTCATCAAACGAGCGGATAATGTTTACGTCTCTGCCGAAGCCGCATCCCATGGAACTGAATTGGAGACATTGCGACGTTTGGTTCTCGAGGAGTTTTCGCAGATGGACGAACAGCAACATGCTGCTCATTCGGCAATCGCAAAACTGGAAGCGGACTTCCTTCGCCGAACAATGGCACTGACTGAAGACCATGTGGTGTAAGGAGCGATTCCATCCATGAACGAGCGTCAAACGCTACAGAAAAACGTCGATGCGAAGCAATCTCGCAAACTCGATGCACGTCAGCAAGGCGATCGATCGGCATGGTTTGGACTCGGCATGTTCGGTTTGGTTGGTTGGTCGATCGCAATTCCAACACTACTCGGAATCGCCTTGGGAATCTGGATTGATGAACGTTGGCCGAGTCGGTTTTCGTGGACGTTGATGTTATTGATCGGCGGTGTCGGAATCGGATGTCTGAACGCTTGGTGGTGGATCAACCGGGAGAATGAAGATGAATGAATGGATGGCGATGACGAGCGGGTTTCTCGCGGGAGCCGCAGCTGCAGTGTTCTTCGTGGCGTCGTTGTGGTGGACCACGGTTCGCTTGCCCGCGTCTCATCAGCCGTGGTTGCTGCTTGGAGGCGGTGCGTTGCTACGGATGACGGTGGTACTGGGCATTCTGGCCGCACTGGCACGAAGTGGGGATTGGCGGATCCTGGTCGCAGCGGCCGCGGGCTTCGCGCTTATACGCACAGTCGGTGTGTGCACTATCGCCCAGCGTGACAAGAGCTTCCAACTCGCACCAGCACAAAATCCGCCAGCGAAAACTTTGCGTCCCGGGAGCGAACCATGAATGGTGTGCAAATCTCACCGGACGAATCGATCCTGTGGCAATCCGAAGTTTGGCCAGTTGTGAAGATCAACGCCACGCTTGCGTTCACTTGGTTGGTGATGGCGTTGTTGGTCATCGGTTCGTGGTGGATCACGCGACGATTGACCAGCGACACCAAGATTCCGCGTTGGCAAAATCTGTTGGAAGTGCTTGTCACCGGCATTCGAGATCAAATTCGAGATGTCAGCCGGCACGACCCGGGACCATACCTGCCATTTGTCGGAACTCTATTCCTTTTCATCGCAGTAGCGAACTTACTCAGCATCGTGCCTGGCTACGTCGCACCAACGGGATCATTGTCAACAACAGCCGCACTGGCGACTTGCGTGTTCGTGGCGGTCCCCGTGTTTGGGATCGCCTCACACGGGGTAGGGGAGTACTTGAAGCGATACCTGCAACCAACTCCTTTGATGCTGCCTTTCAATTTGATCGGCGAACTTTCAAGGACTTTGGCACTGGCTGTGCGTTTGTACGGGAACATGATGAGCGGCGCCGTGATCGCCGCGATTCTGATCAGTTTCGTCCCACTCTTCATTCCAATTGTGATGCAAGTGATGGGGCTGCTGACAGGAATGATCCAGGCTTACATCTTTGCCGTTTTGGCGATGGTCTACATCGCATCGGCAACCAAAGTCGCGAAGTGATTGTGCGGTGAACACTTTTCGTGATCCTTCTCGTTCGTCCGCCGAACAGTGAATTCACATTTCAATCCAAAAGGAAGACATCATGGATAGCACCACTTCGATCGCCGTCGCCAGCATCATCATGGCGGGACTGACCACCGCCATTGGTTCCATCGGGCCAGCGTTTGCCGAAGGGCGTGCCGTGGCCCAAGCTCTCAGTTCCATCGCACAGCAACCGGATTCATCCAACACGATCACTCGTACCCTGTTCGTGGGTTTGGCCATGATCGAGTCGACGGCCATTTACTGCTTTGTCGTTTCAATGATCCTATTGTTCGCGAATCCCTTCTGGAACCAGCTGACGCAATAGGAAGGGAGACGAAACGATGAGCATTGATTGGTTCACCTTCACCGCACAAGTCATCAACTTCCTGGTCCTGGTTGGGTTGTTGCGACATTTCCTTTACGGCCCCGTCGTCCGCGCGATGCAGGCAAGGGAACAAAAGGTGACGCAGCGTCTAACCGATGCCGAAGCCGCGAAAGCCGAAGCGAACCAGCAGCGTGTGGAACTGGAAAAACAATCGCAATTGCTGCAGGAACAACGAGATGACCTGTTCACGAAGGCCAAAGCAGAAGCAGACAGCGAACGTCAGCGATTGATCGCTGAAGCGAGGAAAGAAGCGGACACGCGACGAGCACACTGGACGTCCACCTTTGAACGAGACCAAAAGGAACTCGCCAATCAAACTCGTCGTGACATTCAACGAATGGGGTTCCAGGCCGCAAGAGAAACGATTCAGCAACTGGCGGACGAGGACTTGCAGAAACGGGTTTGCCAAACGTTTGTGAAGCAGTTGCAGATGCTGAACGAAATCCAGCGTGCCTCGATTGCCACGCAACTGGCGGATTCGGGAAACCCGGTCTTGGTTCGATCTACCGATGAACTGGATGACACCGACCGAAGTCTGATTCGTGAAGCCATTCATCAAGTGTTTCAAAACAATGCGGAAGTTCGATTTGAATCAGAGCCCGCGCTGATCGCGGGAATCGAAATGGACGCGGGCGGTTACAGCCTGCCTTGGAATGCGGAACGTGCTCTGAAAAAGATGGAGGCCAACGTGGCGTAAACATCGGTGCGAACGATAAATGAGGTGGTTGGTCTTTGAACCTGGCCCAAATCCCTCTTTCAAGCCTCGCCGCTGTGAAAGTCACCCTCGATCATGACCACTTACTTGGAAACGCTCGAATCCGCTGCTCACCAATTTGGCCAAGCGGTGAAGTCTCAGGCCGGGCAATTGACGGTCACCGAAATCGGTACCGTCGAAGAAGTCCAACGCGGGATCGCACGCGTGCACGGATTGCCACACGTCCAAGTCGACGAAGTGCTTCGGTTCGCTGGTGGTCATCTTGGCTACGCGTTCAACTTGGATCCCGACCAAGTCGGTTGTGTGTTGTTGGATTCCAGCGATCGAATCACCGCAGGATCGCGGGTGGAGCGAATGCACACCGTGCTGGACACCCCCGTCGGCGATCAACTTCTTGGCCGGGTGGTGGATCCCGTTGGTCGGCCATTGGATGGTGGTCGGTCGCTTGACGATCTGCCCCGCGAACCTTGCGAACGCGATGCGCCGCCAATCATGCAACGTGCTCCGGTGACGGTCCCGCTGCAATCCGGCCTGAAAGTCGTTGACGCCATGATCCCGATCGGCCGTGGTCAACGGCAGTTGTTGCTGGGCGATCGTCAAACAGGCAAGACTGCGATTGCGATCGACACAATCATCAACCAAGGCGGCCGCGATGTGATTTGCATCTATTGCAGTATCGGCCAACGCAGCACCGGCGTGGCTCGCGTGATCGAAAACCTGCGTCGTCACGACGCCTTGGACCACACCATTGTTGTGATCGGCGCCGATGACGCCCCGCCGGGATTGCAGTTCCTTGCACCCTACGCGGCAACGACGATGAGCGAACACTTCATGCGGCAGGGCCGCGACGTCCTGATCGTCTACGATGATTTGACATCCCATGCGAGAGCGTACCGCCACCTCTCTTTGTTGCTGCGCCGACCGCCAGGTCGAGAGGCGTTTCCAGGCGACATCTTTTATGTCCACTCACGTTTGCTGGAACGTTCCACGCATTTGAGCAAGAGCGCCGGAGGAGGCTCATTGACGGCTCTTCCGATCATCGAAACAGAAGCCCAAAACGTGTCGGCGTACATTCCGACGAATTTGATTTCGATCACTGACGGTCAGATCTACTTGTCACCGATATTGTTTCGAAAAGGCGTGTTGCCCGCGATCGATGTTGGTCGCAGCGTCTCTCGAGTGGGAGGCAAAACCCAGTTGCCCGCCTACCGCGTCGTGGCCGGTGACTTGCGACTGACGTACTCGCAATTCGAAGAACTAGAACGTTTCGCTCGCTTCAGCAGCCAACTCGATGAAGAAACTCGTGCAACGCTCGATCGAGGGCGTCTGATTCGAGAAATCTTGAAGCAAACTCAGTTTCAACCGCTGACGCTACCACAGCAAATCGCGTCGTTGGTTGCGGTAACCAGTGGTGTATTGGATGGATCTCCGCTGGACCAACTTCCCGGGCTTGAGCGTGCTATCCAAGACGCCGTGACGTCGCAGGCAGCTGAATTGTGCGAGCAAATGCAAGCCGGTGAAAAACTCGATCAGCGGCAAGTGGAACAGATTGCCGACATCGCTGCGGGAGCGGTTCATGCCAACACTTGAACTGTTGCGGCGGAAGATTGAAACGGCGTCGGACTTACAGTCGGTCGTGACCACCATGAAGACGTTGGCTTCCGTTCGCATCCATCAGTACCAACGCGCCGCCGACGCTTTGATGGATTACAACCGGACCATTGAATTGGGACTTCAAGTGATTCTGCGTGAGCAGAAACTCCGCCAACTGACCACCAATGAATGGAGTGGTGAAAACCGGGAATCGAGTTTCTGTGAGGACAGTTCGCACCACGGAGTAATTGTCTTTGGCAGCGACCAAGGCATGTGCGGTCAATTCAATGAACAGATCGCGACACTTGCATTGGAACATCACGCCCGCCACTGTCGACGGCCACCTGAGGCATTGTGGATCGTCGGCTCGCGAGTCGCGTTTTTGTTGACCGACAGCGGATGGTCAATCGACAAGGCGTTTCGGATTCCGACTTCCGTGCCCGAAATCGCGGACTGCGTCAGTGATTTGCTGACCGCGGTGGAAGCGGTGCGAAAGCGAAGAAATTTGACGTCGCTGAGAATCCACTCAAACACAAGGTCCTCGGCGGGAGCGTATCGGCCTCACACAAAGCAATTGCTGCCAATCGACCTGGCATGGCTGAGACAACTTTCAGTCAAGCGATGGGAGTCACCCTGCTTGCCTACTTTTGGCGGCGAGCGCAAGGAACTGTTTTCGCTGCTCATGAGACAAAGCCTTTACGTTTCGCTGTACCAAGCCTGCGCGGAATCGTTGGCCAGTGAAAACGCCAGTCGAATCGCAGCGATGCAGGCCGCGGAGAAGAACATCGAAGAAACGCTCGACGAACTGAACACGGCGTTCAAAACACGACGGCAAACCGCGATCACAGAAGAATTGCTGGACGTTGTTGTCGGTTTCGAAGCGTTGACGGATGGCCAGCAATGACCGGCAGAAATTCATCCGAGCAATCAAGTCAGCAACGCCAATCAAAGCCGCTCTGCTAGTCGACGAACGGGCGACGCGATTCACCTGCGCCAAGATGTTACAACCACGCAAACGAACGCGGATGTCGGGTCATGCTGACACAACCAAGTGTGCGTCGAACACACGCAAGGTCCACCGACGCACAGGTTCACAGGCGTCAGAACCAAGCCACACGGATTTCTGTTGACGGTATGTCGTTTGCCAAACCTGGACTGAACCGATTGGTCCCGTTTCAGCTCACATCAGGAGTTCAGTCATGTCTTATGCAAAACAAATTTTTCGCGTTGGTCTTTTAGGCGTTTCAGTCGCCATCGCATCGATTGGTTCATCAGCAAACGCGGAGGAGACATCGAAGGTTGATGGAAGCGGTCAAAAGGTGGTGGTGCATTTGTCCCACTTCACCGAAGATTTACATCGTTGTTTCATGGCGGTGAAGGTTGCCAACTTGATGCAGGACTATGGCGCCGAAGTAACGTTGTTTGTGGATTTGGAAGGTGTCCGCATCGCCGAACGTAAACAGGAACTCAAATTCAATTGGGGACCTGACTCACCATCACTGGCAGAACTCTACGAGAAGTTTGCAGCCGGCGGTGGAAAAGTCTTGGTGTGCCCCCATTGTGCCAAGTCGGCTCACGTCACCGACCCTGGCCTCAAACGCAATGCCCAAATTGCCACGCTACCCATGCTCGGCAAGATGTTGATCGAAGCCGACAAAGTCATGGACTATTGATCCTGGTTCCATCAAACCATCTCGGCAAACAACTGCTTTCGACAACGCACATCGCACTTAACATTCCCTTGTTCGGTTCGGGCAATGCAACGCAAGGTCACAAATGCAGCATTCATGCTGCATGCACGGGGGTGCGAACTCGATTTTTGGTTCGGTCGTTGAAGTTTCAATGAAGGAAGTCGCTGTCATGGACACAATCCTTCGTTGCAACGTAGGTTATTTGAAAACATCCACCTGAGCCGGAGAAGGGCGCCTTGAGCCACCACGATAATCCATATTCAACTCCGCAATTCACAACGAGTGACCCTGCTGGGCCGCCCACCCAATATGAACCTCCAGGTGAGTTCAAACCTTTCAAAACAATCTGGCTTTCACCGCGAAGGACTGTTCGTCAAATCGTCTCGGTCGACCCCACGTTGCACGTGGTGCTGTTCGCATGTCTGTCAGGGATTGGCGAGACGCTGGACCGCGCTTCGATGCGTGACCTTGGCGATCGATTGCCATTGCCTGCGATCATCACCGTCGCCGTCATCCTCGGACCGATCGGTGGGCTGATTGGGGTTTGGATTGGCGCTTGGTTGGTTGCCATTACCGGCAAGTGGATGGGCGGCAGGGGAACCAGCGAAACGGTGCGAACCGCTTTGACATGGGCATCTATCCCCAGCATCGTTGCGTCGATACTTTGGATTCCTCAACTGTTGCTCCTGAGAGAGGAATTGTTCACGAGCGAAACACCTCGCTTGGAATCGAATCCAGGATTGATCGTCCCCGTGCTTGCTCTGTCGCTGGTCGAGATTGTTTTGGCGATATGGTCGTTCGTGCTGATGTGCAATACCATCGCCGAAGTCCAGTCGTTCGGATCCGCTTGGCGGGGATTCTTTAACCTGCTCCTCGCGGGAGCCGTTGTCTTCGTCCCAATCATGGCATTGGTATTCGCTGCGGTTGCACTCGGTTGATATTGAGCAAGTGCAAATGACCGAGGCCGCTTCACTTCTTTGCGACCAAGCTGACGCCGACGATGGCGATCGCCATTCCGGCAAAGTGCTTCCATGACGAAGGCTCGCCGAGAATCATGACAGCGAGCAACATCGTCAACACTGGCCCGACCGAACCGATCACGGTTGTTCGTGTCGCTCCAATCTTCAAGATGGCTTCGTTGATCATAAAACTCGGAATCACCGTGCACACGAACGCGAGCACCACCCCGTACACATAGACGATCGGTTGAACTTCAAAGAAGTCATCGACCGAATGCGTGGTCAGAAAGTGGACGGCGACGAAGAAGGTCGATCCGATCATCGCCAGACTGGTGAATTCGCGGCTTCCGATTTTTTGCATCACCGGTTTGGCGAATAACACGTACAGCGAATAGCTGAGCGCGGCCAGAAACACCAAAAAGACTCCCCAACCGGTGTTGGCGTCGGGCGTGAACGCCTTCTCTTGTCCGTACATCAACCAAACGCCAGCGTAGGACAAACCAATCGCGACCAAGATTCTCGCGTTGACTTGTTCGCCGAGAAACATCCACGCGAGCGCAGCGACCATCGCCGGATAAGTGAACAACGTCAGCCTCTCGAGTTGTGCAGACACATACTCGAGCCCTGACAAATCCAAATAAGAGGCGAGGTAGTACCCGAGGAATCCGAGCAACAGGGAACGGATCACGATCGGCATGGGGAAAGCTGGCGTGTCCGAGCCAGCGACCAATGCCCGCCGACGGCGAAGCAACACCGCGAACACAACCACGTAGAACGGGAACGCCATCCCCATCCGAATGGCCAGCAACAATGTTGCGTCAGCTCCGGCCGCAAAGGCGAGCTTGATAAAGATCGACTTCAGGGCAAACAGGAACGTCCCCACGATCGCCAGCGTCAATCCCCAAGAAAACTGGACGGGGATTGGACCAGTCTCAGCGACAGATTCGACAGCGGTGGTTTCCGTGGTCACGGAACGACTCGATTCGATGGAGCGGGGCGATGGAGATGACATCAGAGTCGCAATGCGAGAAAGATGTCGCAAGGCGTCACCCTGCTCCTGCGGCGACACCGGACTCACCCGATCGGTTCACCAGAATTCGTGCCAACTCAAACGGCACGTGCCTGGTCCCCAAAACCACGGCGAAAAATTGTTTCTTAAGACAACGCCAACTACGAGGTCGTGCAGTTTTTGAAGTGCCGTGTTCGCAAAATTAAAATCACCCTCCTGAACGCAGAGGTCGTGCAGTTTTTAACTGCTGTGTTGCCAAG
>NZ_ANMO01000052.1 GCF_000338295.1 Rhodopirellula europaea 6C | reverse complement strand
CGTGATCACAAACAACAATCGCCCAAAAGCGTTCCAATCACATTTAGCATCACGCCGGCACTCGAGTGGCCCGACACCCCGCCCGGTGGGCCGGCGTGTTATATTCCGTCGTTCCTCACGCTGACTCAGACGCAGGCCGTCGCCACCACACCTTTCAGGAACACGATCGAAGCCTATCGAGGCCCAGTCTTCGGCGAGACCATTTATGGTGCGAACGTTCTGCGAGATATCTCGGCAGCGTTCACAGACGTGGTTGGCGGTCGCGCTGGCGACTATGAAAAAGTACTGATTCGCGGTCGCAATGCGGCCCTCAAGGAAATGTCCGAGCGAGCCAAACAACTGGGTGCGAACGCCGTGATCGGAATACGATTCGACTATTCAACCGTGGGCAGATCGATGCTGATGATCTGCAGCAGCGGCACCGCCGTCATCGCGAATCCTCGAACTCCCAACGCATCCCCCTGATACATTGATGTCGTGCAGTTTGTTGATGCAGGTGTCTATGCTGCTTTCTCGCACCGC
>NZ_ANMO01000051.1 GCF_000338295.1 Rhodopirellula europaea 6C | reverse complement strand
AACCTCACGGTCACGCCTGTGAACGATGCACCGGTTGCAGCTGACTTGGACTTGGCGACCAACTTTGATGATCCGATCCCCGCGACGCTGCCGGGTGATCTGGAGCTGAAGATTGTCAATGTTTACTCAGCGATGCCTGCCCCCGGTGACGAGATCTTGGTATCGGAACTTGGTTTCGATGTCGACAGCACGCTGACCCCGGCTTCCTTTGACTTCGGATTCTCCAATCCAACGGCACCTCGTGCTACGGTGACCATCGGCGGCGTCCCCGTGAACCCGGATGTGCTGCTCAGTGATTTAGGAATCACCTACGTTGGAAACAGTGTCGAGGGCATCCTGACGATCAACCCCACGGGATCCTCGGTCATGCAGGGTCTCGCCGCCGGCGAGATCGCGATCGTCAACGTCAAGTTTGATGTCTTTGATGACGAGTCTCTGAACGAAACCGGGAACATCAAGTTCAAGGTGATCGGTGTGAACGAGGCCCCAACGTTGGGACTTGACGGCAGCAATCAACCCATCGGCATTGATGACCAGACCGCGACCGAAGATTCGGCATTTAGTTTGGCCGTTGCCGGCGATGTTTTTGTCGATGTTGACGGCGATCCATTGACGCTCACGGCCACCGGTCTGCCGGGATGGTTATCCTTTGATGGTACAACTTTTACCGGCACACCGGGCAACGATGATGTGACGAGCACACCGGCGACCATCACGGTAACGGCAACCGATCCGTCGGGCGAAATCGTCAGTACGATGTTTGACATCACGGTGGTCAACACCAACGACGCTCCGGAGGTTAGCGGTCCTGTTGACTTGGGCTCGATCCCCGAAGACAGTGCGGGCCGCACGATCACTGCCGCTCAGTTGTTGGCCAACGCCAGCGATATTGATTTGCCTGCACAAACACTCTCTGTCTCTAGCTTGACGCTTGATACCGCTGGGGCCGGTGTGCTGCTGGGAACAGGTCCGTGGACATTCGTTCCCAACCCGAACTTCAATGGTGAGGTTTCGTTCTCCTACGATGTGACTGATTCGGCGACGCCGACCGCCGGAGTGGTATCGGCCACGGCGACGCTTGTGATCACACCCGCCAGTGATTCGGACAACATTGACCCCAATGGAGAGATTGATCCGAGCGGTCTGACGGGAGGAGCCCCTGGCGGTAACCTACTAATCGGAACCGGCATTCCCGGCGACGGTTTGGTCATTGCGACGGACGCGGTGGATGCTCCTGGTCTTGAGATCGCCCTGCGAGCCGACATGCGGTTCGTCGGTCCGGCCCCGGCTCCGCGTGATCCCTCCGACCCGACTCGATTTATTGTTGGAGCTGGCGAGGCCGGTAATGGGCCAAACAGCAACGGAACTTCAGGCGACTTTGATGACAACTGGGCCCGTTGGAACGTGATCGTTGCCATCAATACAGCAACCGATGGCGGGTCGCAGAAGATCGGCGACAGTCGTTTCAGCCTTTCGGTTCGAAACGAGACGACGGGTGAAGTGCTTGGGGAATCGACGCTGCAACAATTGTTGTTGGCTTCGATCGGTCCAGATTTTACTCCGACAGATTTCGCGAACACCAACGCTGGATCGATCTATCAGGGCAGCTTGAACTTCGAAGGCTTGTTCCCAACGGATTTTGATCCGTCGGACTCGGCGGTTTACTCGATCTCTATCACCGCGGAAGATCCTCAAACCGGTTCGCCGCTCGTGGCAAGCCGCATTGAATTGCAAACCAACACGGCACCGGTGGCCGTCAATGATAGCGCCGCGGGCACCGAGGACACTCCTGTAACATTTGCTGCATCGGAAATGTTGGGAAACGACACTGACCCTGACGGCAATATGCTGAGCATCAAGTCCGTCGCCGACGGATCAAACGGCTCGGTCGTGCTCAACGGTGACGGCAGTGTGACGTTCACGCCTGACGCTAATTTCAACGGCGTAGCCGACTTCACTTACGTCGCCACCGATGGTCTAACTTTTGAGGGTGACAGCGATCCAGCAACCGTGATG
>NZ_ANMO01000050.1 GCF_000338295.1 Rhodopirellula europaea 6C | reverse complement strand
GCCCGAGATTACGGACAACGTCTCGTTCACCAATCAGAACGTGGCCGCAGTGATCATCGATCGGAATGGCCAAGGCCCCATCTCAGTGACTGGCGGGACCATCGACTTTGGTGAGTTGCAAATCAACGGCGACGGATTGTCGCCTGACATCGAGATGTCCGCGGCGGCCACCTTGATCGGAAACGCAGATCAAATCACGGCCAACATCCAAGCGGCTGGGACGATCGCCCCGGGCGACAGCAGTGCCGCGGGCAGCGTCGGTGAGCTGATCATCAATGGAGACTTGGATGCAACCGATGCAGGCATTCAAGTGGATGTGAACGGTGCCGGATCGCCTAACGATTTGGTGCGAGTCATTGGAAACGGGACCGTCACCGACGCCACGTTGACGCCCAATTTCATGGGATCCAACTATTCCATCGGCGACACGTTCACGGTGTTCAGTGCCACGGGCGGTTTGGCTGGAACGCTGGCCAATTCCACCGACGAGTTTCAATTGCCGTCGAATCCGTTTTTGGAAGCGTTCATTAACTCGAATCCTAATGATTTGACGTTGTCGATTCGAGACAATGGCGAGTCCTTCACATCGGTGCTGGACGGCTGCGGACAGATGGGGGCCGTGACCGAGATCGATCGGCTGCGGACATTAGGCACCGCAGGTCAGATGGCAGCGATCAGTAACTTGCGGAATGGTTCGACGTTGGGCGTCAGCCAAGCGGTTGGGCAATTGGCAGGTGCGATCTATCCATCTTTGGTGGATGCGGAGATCAACGAGGTTCACAACAGTTTGTATGGCATCCGCGACCGCGTGCTGTTGCAGCAGACGGATCTCTACACCAGCGGTCATTGGTCACCGTGGGTTCGTGGCTATGGAATGACGCTGGACACCGACGTCGATGGTTGCATGGCGGAAGGCTATCGCCGAAAGGTGGGCGGAATCGAACTGGGGACGGGTTACGTGGCCGCGTCGGGGCTTGGAGTGCACGGCTTTGCACAACTGGGGGCCGCCAACACCGACATGAATATGCTCGGCCAAGGTGCGGACACGGATTCGTATCGCTTTGGTGGAACGGTGCAATACGTCGGCGAATGGTTGTACGGTTTTGGTTCCGGCGGGTACGGGATTCAAGACCATTCGATCCATCGTGGGATGTCGTCTCTGGAGCCCGGGACTTTCGCGGACAGCGATTCAGACGGCACGGCTCAGTTCGCGTCGGTTGAGATTGGAACGGTTCACCGAGGTCAAGATTGGTTGTGGTTGTCGTTTGTTTCGCTGCAGGGTGTCCAAGCGGACTTGGACGGCCAAACGGAAACGGGGGACTCTGAGTTCGTTCTGGCGTCCAGCGATGTCGATGGAGAATCGCTGCGGAGCATGGTGGGAGTGTCTTTAGCGGGAACCAATGAAACTGGTTTGGGCCCCGCCACGACCCAGCTTAGGTTTGGATGGTTGCACGAGTTCTTGGATGACCAGCAATCGGGGATCCATGCGGTGCAGCCGGGGGGAGGTTCCGAGTTCTTGGTGCAAAGTGCCAATACGGGACGCGATTGGTTGTCGATCGGCACGCAACTGGATTGGGGCTTTGTGCTCGGCGGTCAGTTCACGCTGGCTTACCAAGGCAACCTGAACAGTGACTCCACGTTCCAAAGCGGAATGGTTGGAACTCGCTGGATTTGGTGAGCGGTGACTTGGGCGGATGACTGGGACCTTCCGATGGCACTGGACTGCTGATCAATTTTCACGAAGCAAAGTTGATCGACGGTCTGCATCGCATCGTCAACCGGTACGGCGGCCCCAAGCCAAGCTGACGCTCACCTCTCTCCGCGACCCTCCGCGACCCTCCGCTCCTCCGTTTCTCCGCGTTTAAAGTTTAAAGTTGCCCGCTAGTTTGGAATGTAGTCATTGCGTGACCATTCGTGGATGACGATTCGGGCCAGCCGCCTGGAGGCAAACATTGCCGTCTTT
>NZ_ANMO01000049.1 GCF_000338295.1 Rhodopirellula europaea 6C | reverse complement strand
CCAGCCACGGCAACAACCAACCACGAAACAAGAGTTCTTCGCCGACGCCAGCACACAAGCTAATCGCGAACAATTCCCACGCGTTCAGTCGCAGCATCAAGCCGATCATGGGGTGATCGCTGAGCTTGTCGAGCTCTTCGATGGCTGGGTGTTTGATTCGTCGCAACACGGCAACGAACAATACCAATGGAATGGTCGCAACGATGCCTAGCCCAATTCCGCCAATGACCGCGGACGAAGCGACTTCGTTCAGCGGCGGAACCAATTCACGAGCACTGGGACCGAGCAGGTATCCGAGAATCAACGCCAGGGCACCCAAGCCGGCTTCGACCGCGACAGCAGTCCGAAAGACATCGTCCGGGGTTTGTTCGTCGTCCGCGTTGGTTTGCGTCACACGCCTCTCTCAGGATGGGCTTCGGTGTCGGTAGGGATTGAACAACAAGTAGTTCAAGTGGCGATACAGATCACTGGAATTCAGCAACTCGGTGTGACGTCCTTCGCCGACCAAATTGGGGCCATTGAGCAACATCACCCGATCACATGAACGTAACGTCTTCAGCCGGTGAGGCAACATGACCACCAACGAACCAGCATCCGCCAGTTCTCGCAGTGCGTTCAAACAGGGGTCTTCATTGACATGCTCGGTCGGGGCAGGGGGCTCTTTCGCGAGCACGATCGGCGGCCGGTGCAACATCGCCCGTGCGATCCCGACCGCGTAGCGAACATCGGTCCCGAGCGAATCCGAATCTTCGGTCGCTCCTAAATTGGACCCCGGTTCGATGATCGTCTCCAGGCCGTCAGGCAAGCGAGTGATTCGCTCGTAGATCCCAAGTCGCTCGAGCGTTTCGACCATGTCGCGATTGTCGACACTCCGGTCGACTCCCGCCATCAAGTTCTCGCGCAACGTACCTTCCCAGAGAGGCCCATCGGGACCGATCCACATCACATTTTTGGCAAGGGCTTGCGGGTGAACGTCGAGCAATGAGATACCATCGATCTGAACCTTGCCGCGATGCGGACGACCAAAGCCCATCAACAATTCCAACAGAGCTCGCGTCGAGACGTCTTCAGTACCCAAGAAAGCCACCAGAGACTTGGGCTGCAGCGACAAACTCAGATCGCGCAAGATGGCCTTGCCCGAAGAATCTTGAAGCGACACATCTTCCATCCTCACGCAATCGCGAAGACCGCCCAGCCCAACACGTTGCTCGCTCGGCGACGCTTCGCTGTTGGGCTGCAGATACAAATACGCCGATTCACAAGCTTTGCTGCTGCGGCGAAGTTGACGATTCAGTTCGCTCAATCGAGCGGCCGCCAAGGCTGCACCGGTCAACGAAAGACCAAGTACCAACGCGGACGGAAGGCTCAAGCCTTGTTCGCCTTGCAACGTGTTCAGGCCCAGCCCCAACAACATGACAGCAATGGCAACGCCACCGGCCATCATCATCACTGGCCACAATCGACCTCGACGCGCGTCATCGCCCGCAATCCGACGATCCAAAGCTTCTAACTCTGCTTCGTAGGCTTGATCGGCCAAACCACCGGCCTGTAATCGAGCCATCATAGGTGCGTCGCCGATCAAACCGATCAAGCGATCACGAATTTGCGGGATTTCGAATCGGGATAATTCCAGCCAATCTGGATTGCGAAGCTTGGCATACAAACGCCACAACGCCACGCCACTGATAACCGCGAGAATCGCCAGCCAAACATTCACCAGCAGTGCAAGTGTCACACACCCGATCAACATCAGCACGCTTCTTGGTATAGATCGATACCACAGCGACAGACCACGGCCGACTTCGGGCAGGTGGCGACCGATGATGATACGAGCTCGTTCACGCTGAGCCGCGGCACCTTCGACTTCTGCGCGACGCAAGCTTTGCTTCAGCGTTCGCGAATGCAACATCTTGATCACTCGCCGCGAGCGAGCATCTGCTGATCGCCGGTGCAACCAAACGGCCAAACAAAAGACCGCCGCGATTGCCAACGACAATCCAACCAATCCAAACAGTTGCGTGACTTTGCTTTGCGCCAGAAAGAACTCCGGCACCGGGACCGCTAGATGTGTCCCCAGGCGAACAGGCGACTGCGTCAGCCCATCGCCTTCATCGACCAATGCCGCGATGATGCCAAAGACCAGCACCAAGATTGGAATGATCAAACCCGCGATAGCGGCCCAAACCAAATGCAGGGGCGCGCCCGCCGCTTCTGGTTCGCGACGTGGTTGTTTCAGACTGGAAAAGCGATTCACCGTTGCGAGCCTCGTTGGATATTTAGCCACCGTTCGTTTGTCATCCCGACCGCAATCGTTGCGACCGACGATCCGTCACGACCGGTCACCGTTATCCTCAAACGAGTTTCCAATGCAACAGATATGGCGATCAAGCCAAATCGCGATCTTCAAACAACAACATCGCAACCATCCAAATGGCAATGACAAAGACCACAAGATAGTTGAACGCGGCGGCCAAGTAGATCAGCGGGATGGCATTTCCCGCATCCACCGCCGCCTGGACGTTGAATGAGTTCAGGTTGGGGACCACGACCGCTATCAATTTACCAACAAATCCGACCAGCTCGGTGTTTTCCCTCGCAGAAGCGACCAGCGGACTGAGCAGGTTGCCGACAACATAGATCGCGAAACAGGTGATGAAGTTCGCCAGCAGCGGCAAACGAGTCGCCAAGGCCACCGCGATTCCTCCGATCGCCATCGTTTCCATGAAGTACAGCCCCAAGATCGGAAGCGTCGTGATGATCTCTTCGTGACCGACTTGCCATGGCGGTTGCTGCTGGCTCGTTTCGCGAGCGTCATAGATTGGCTTGTACGACATCACCACCAACAGAACAGCCGCCAGAATCACGAACAGCACCAACACGGCCAACATGATTCCGGTGTACTTGCCCAAGATGAACGAACGTCGACTAACTGGTTTGCTCAGTACGGTCAAAGCAGTCCGGCCATCAATTTCGTCGCTGACCGATGTTCCCGCACTCCAAACGGCGAGCAACATGCCCAGCACCATGATCATCGTCACGCCGCTGTCCTTCAGCAGGCGAATGTCATCACCCAATGTGTTGAACGGGAAAATCCCAAAGAGCAGCACGGCAAAGATGCCGATCGCCAACAGCAACAGATAAAGCGGCTGAGCCATTTCGTTTTTCGCGGTCGACAAAGCCAATGCCCAGACACGCGGTGCCGCTTGTCGCATCGCCATGAAGCCCGTCAATGTCAGGAACAGCGCGACAGCGGAGAAGACAATTGACGAAGCCTGAGGGATCTGCGGCAGGTTCTTGAACGTGAACGTCACTTCAGCCGGGTCGATCTCTTGGTTGTAGATGTGCAGCTTGGCCGGATCACCTGGAATCGGTGGCTGCTCACGGTCTTGATATTTGTAGGTGACCGCTTCGGTGCTGCCTGGGTTCAATTCGATGGGAGCACGGCTGAAGGCTTCCGCTTTATCGGAGTCAGCCAGGAAGACTTTCTTGTCACTCTCAATCCGCAGTTCGGCGACGTTGCGGAAGTTGTAGGTGATTCCGGCTGGCAAGAACTCGGGGATGTCTGGGTCAGCCGAAGGTGCGATTGTCGCGACTTCCACCACCGTGCCGTCACCGACCAAGTTGACCGCGGGGACGCTTTCGAGGATCGCCATGGGCTTTTCAACAAACGGCGTCGAGCCCAAGCCGATCACGGCAAAGAGACCCAGCGTGCCCAAGATGTACGGGATAACACCTTCGCCCAGAATCGACATCCACTCGGATCGAGTCCGGTGCCACATTCCGTAGATCAGGCCGAAGCCCAGAATCATTCCCAAAGTCACCAAGGGCAGGAAGAGCAATTGCCCGTTCTCGCCGCCTTGTGGCACGTAGAAATAGCACAGCAACGCGGAGAAGATCGCTCCGGCAATCAGCGACAAAGTCACGCCGCGTTTGGGATCGTCGGCTAAATTCCCGAGACCGGGAATGAAAGACAATGCACTCAAGATGCCATGGATCACTGCGGTCACCAACGCCCCCAGCAGCAAACCCATCGATAGCACCCAAATGGGCGTGACGAATACGGGCAACCACTTGCCGACCTGGGCCAGAGGGAGCAAACCCGATTCAACACCAGCAAAATCGGAGAACAGTGAAATAGCGGACCCAGCAATCATGCTTGGCGACTCGTGTCGAGAAAAGTACGAAATGAACCTTCGGTCAGGCTGCTACGTGAGACCAACTCATTTGGTTTGCCATCGAGGCTCGGATTCAACGGATTTGTTGGCCGGCGTGATCAACTTGATCGAACGAGCCATGAAACGGTGAATCAGAAACGGAGAATCAAACCTTCGGGCTGGGCTTCACCCCGGGGGTTTTCTTGACCCCAACCCGAAAACCGCCGGTCGCTTTTAAATGCTGACGCAGTCGGGCACGGCAATTCGCCGCAAACCTCGCAACCGTTTCGGTGCGGTAATCAGGGTAGCTCCATCGGTGATGAATCCAACGCCCACCAACATAGTTCAGGGTGACCTCCGCAAAGATCCCATCTCGCAAATAGATTCGGTGGTCGCGGTCCTTGATTGTCGCCAACACCAATTTGGCTTGGCTGACGTACCCCGGATCCAAATTCAACGGCCGCGGCTCGGGATGATCCGACAATGATGCGTACTCGGATTCCCATTCGTTGGTGACGTTTTTCCAGTCTGCCAATCCGGCTGGATCCGCGAATTGTGCAATTCCGATAAGCTCTTTAGTCAGCCCATCGCCCATCTCAGGCTGGTAAAACCCGCCGGCTTCGAACGGACTGGACTCACCTTTTTCGCCCAGCTCGCCCCAACGTTCTGCCAATCGTTGCTTTGCCCACTGACGAGCCTCCTGGTGCCGTGAGATCACGGCGCAGAAACGGACCACCGGTTCGATCAATCGAATTTCACTCATTCCGTCACTGTTATCCTTCGCAACCCGGTGTCTTCACTTGCCTGGTGTCTTCACTTGCATTGCCAACAAACTCCCGACCAACCATCCGATCTCGGGCGGGCGGTCGATCTTGGGTGGGCCCTCGGATATTGAGCGAGACAGGGCAGGGGTGTCAATCGATCGAGCCCGGCCCCAAACACGGACTACCGCAAGCCGAAGCGAATGATATCCTGATCCGCGAAACAAGCATGATTTGCCTAGGGTTTCCTCCACACGCAACCATCGCTTTCCACCTTCATCCAACAGGCGACGAGTCAACATGCATCCTTGGATCGCGGATCGAACGGCCTCCTTTGATAGCAGCGGAATTCGAAAAGTTTTCGATCTCGCTGCGAAACTGAAAGACCCGATCAACTTGTCCATCGGGCAACCGGACTTTGATGTCCCCGAGGAAATCCAGGACGCGACCGTCGATGCGATTCGATCCGGAAAAAACGCTTACTCGCCAACCCAGGGTATCGCGCCGCTGCGTGAGAGGTTGCTGGCGGAGATCAACGCCAAGTATCCCGGCCAAAACCGCGACGTCTTTGTCAGCAGCGGCACCTCAGGCGGTCTGGTCCTTTCGCTGCTGTCGATGATCAACCCGGGCGACGAAGTCATCTTCCTGGACCCCTATTTTGTCATGTACCCGGCACTCGTCAGCCTGTGCGGTGGCATCCCCGTGACGGTCGATTCCTACCCGGACTTCCGCTTGGATCCAGCCAAGATCGAAGCCGCAATCACTCCCAAGACCAAGATGATCCTGGTCAACAGTCCCGCCAATCCGACCGGTGTGACCGCGTCGGAGCAGGACTTGCGCGACGTCGGTGAATTGGCGGCCAAGCACAACATCGCTTTGCTGTCGGACGAGATTTACAGCCGGTTCTTCTACGACGGCGACTTCGCCTCTCCCGCGGCGACCAACCCCGACACCATCGTGATCGATGGTTTCAGCAAGTCGCACGCGATGACCGGATGGCGAGTGGGCTACGTCCACGGACCGCCCGAAATCATTGCGACCATGCTGAAGATCCAGCAATATTCGTTCGTCTGCTCGCCTCAGCCCGCTCAATGGGGAGCCCTCCGAGCGATGGAGGTTTCGCTGGACGGCCACATCGACGATTACCGCCGAAAACGCGACTTCATGGTGGAACAGCTGTCGCCGCACTTTGAACTAACCAGCCCCGGCGGTGCGTTTTATCTGTTCCCGAAAGCCCCCGGCACCGAAGGCGGGACGGCGTTCGTCGAACGAGCGATCGCCGATGGTCTGCTGATCATCCCCGGCAAAATTTTCAGCGACCGCGATTCTCACTTCCGCGTCAGCTTCGCGGCCAGCGATGACACGCTGCGTCGCGGTGCCGAACGCCTGATCAAGCTGGCTGGCGACAATCGCTGACCGATTTGTTAGCCTGCTTCGTTCCCAACGCAGAAATTTCCTACTTTCAAACATCCCTGATCGAGTTTTTGCATGTCCGCCGATCCGACCCAAAATCATCGTCTGGCTACCCGTGCTCTCCATGCCGGACAAGTCGCTGACCCAACGACCAAAAGCCGCGCGGTGCCGATCTACGCCACCACCAGCTACCAGTTCGATAGCACGGAACACGCGGCGGCCCTGTTTGGCCTGGCTGAATTTGGCAACATCTACAGCCGGTTGATGAACCCGACGGTCGACGTGCTGGAAAAACGCATCGCGGCACTGGACGGCGGTGCAACGGGACTGTGCTTCGCATCCGGACAAGCGGCGATCACGGCGGCAGTTTTGGCGATCGCACACAGCGGTCAAAACATTGTCAGCAGCACTTCGCTGTATGGCGGAACATGGACGCTGTTCACGCAAACTCTGAAGAACCTCGGCATCGAAGTTCGCTTCTTCGATCCGGATCACCCGGAACAAATCCACGGCTTGGTCGATGAAAACACTCGCCTGGTCTACATGGAGAGCATCGGCAACCCACGAAACGATGTGCCTGACTTCAAGGCGATCGCCGACGCCGCTCACTCTGCACCACACGGGGCGATCCCAGTGTTGTGCGACAACACCGTGATGACGCCTTACTTGTTGCGTCCGATCGATCACGGAATCGACATCGTGATCTACAGCACAACGAAGTTCTTGGGCGGGCACGGCACTCACATCGGTGGCTGCATCGTCGACAGCGGAAACTTCAAATGGGCCGACCAACCTGAAAAGTGGCCAGAGTTCTGTGGCCCCAGCCCTTCCTACCATGGTGCCGTTTTCGAAGAGCATCTGCGTGGCATGGGCAACATCGCTTACAATGTTCACATCCGCACCCACTGGTTGCGTGATACAGGTGCAGCGATGAGCCCGTTTGCGGCGTTCCTGTTCCTGCAAGGCATCGAGACTCTTCACCTTCGCATGCCTCGCCACTGCGAAAACGCGATGAAGGTTGCTGAGTTCCTGGAAGCTCACGACGCAGTCGAGTGGGTCAATTACCCCGGATTGAAATCGCACTCTCATAACAAATTGGCTGAGCAGTACCTCACCAATGGCAAAGGCGCGATCCTTGGCTTTGGTATCAAGGGTGGCATGGAAGCGGGCAAGAAATTCATCAACGCCTGCCAACTGTGCTCTCACTTGGCCAACATCGGCGACGCCAAAACGTTGGTCATTCATCCCGCCAGCACCACGCACCAACAGCTCGCCGAAGACGAACAACGTCGTGCCGGCGTCAGCCCCGAGTACATTCGTGTTTCGGTTGGGATCGAAGACATCGACGATATCCTCGATGACCTGAAACAGGCTCTTGCTGTTGCGACCGCGTGACCCCAAAAGCAATCGAAACGTTGCTTCCGAACAACTGATCCTCCCGCGAGAAAACTTCCGGGAGATCCACTCGGGTAACGATGTTCGAAAGCCAAGCTTCCATGGGTGAGCCTTCCAACGAAGATCTGTCCAGCACCGATGACGTGCGGACCGACGCGCCATTGGCGTACGCGAAGTACGTGACGTTTGACCAGCCGCTGCCGCTTGAACGCGGTGGCGAACTGCCGGAAGTGCGATGCTGCTACGAGACGTGGGGCACGCTGAACGATGATGCATCCAATGCCGTGCTGGTCTGCCATGCCGTGTCGGGTGACTCGCACGCGGCTCGCCACGATGAAGACGACCAACCGGGTTGGTGGGACGGCTTGATCGGCCCCGGACTGCCGATCGACACGGACCGGTTGTTTGTGGTCTGCCCCAACGTTTTGGGCGGTTGTCGCGGCAGCACCGGCCCGGGCGATGCGGATCCGACCTCGCCCGACGGCACGCCCTACGGTGCCAACTTTCCACGGATCACCATCGGCGACATCGTCGAAGCTCAAAAACTGTTGGCTGACCATTTGGGAATCCGCCAGTGGCGGGCCGTGGTCGGCGGTTCACTGGGCGGTCATCAAGTCTTGCAGTGGATCAATCGCTATCCCGATGCGGCGAAAACCTGCATCGCCATCGCGACCTCTCCACGACTCAACAGCCAAGCACTCGGGTTCGATGTCATCGCTCGCAATGCGATCCAAACCGACCCACACTACGCCGGGGGCCAGTACTACGACAAAGACCAACGCCCGGACACGGGACTGGCGATCGCGCGGATGCTGGGCCACATCACCTATCTTTCCGTCGAAGCGATGGAGGCCAAGTTCGATCCCGATCGTCACGATCCGCGGCAGATTGCATCGCAATTCGAACAACGATTCAGCATTGGTTCTTACTTGGCCCATCAAGGTCAAAAGTTCACAACACGCTTTGATGCAAACAGCTACGTGACTCTGTCGATGGCGATGGATCTGTTCGACCTAGGCGGCACGCGGCTGAAGTTGATGGAAACGTTTGACGAAGCAACTTGCGATTTCCTGCTTATCAGCTTCAGCAGCGATTGGTTGTTCCCGCCTGCTCAATCCAGAGAAATCGTCAACGCTCTGACCGCTTTGGACAAACGTGTCACCTATGCCG
>NZ_ANMO01000048.1 GCF_000338295.1 Rhodopirellula europaea 6C | reverse complement strand
CGTGCTCCCTCATAAGAAATGGAGAGGGCAGACGATAGAATGCATTCAAAAGGCAACGTCCACTACGCGCATCCGCTCAACCTGCGACAATGACGTTTCATCCTATCCGATCCCATCAAACGAACTTTTTCGAATGAGTGACCTGCCAAATTGCCCCGAGTGTGCCGGCGAATTCACCTATGAAGATGGCATCCTATTGGTTTGTCCCAGCTGCGGGCATGAATGGTCGCCAGCTGAGGCCGAGGCCGCGACGGAAGCAGACGTCATTCGCGACGCCAACGGGAACGCACTCGAAGATGGCGACACGGTGGTTGTTATCAAGGACTTGAAAGTCAAAGGTGCCGGCCAGACGGTCAAAGTGGGCACCAAAGTCAAGAACATCCGCTTGGTCGATGGCGACCACGACATCGACTGCAAGATCGATGGAATCGGAGCGATGGGATTGAAGTCCGAGTTTGTGCGCAAGGCCTGATCGCTCGGCGTCGTGGAATGCCTGCGATCGACAGGACGAGCAGGAATGATTGGATTGAATCCCGTGAGCCGTTTGGGCGTTGGCCCCGGTTAAGCGTGGGAACCGTGGCCAACGCCGAATGGCTCACATACCCGATGATACCTGAGTATCTGTTTGAATCTTTGAATCAGCTCACCAAAACTGCTGCCTTCACTCGTGGAACGCAAATCGCCACCTCCGTTCCATTCGAATGATTCCCGGCGGCGATCGTGCCGCCATGAGCTTCCGCAATGCGTTGGCAAATGGGCATCCCCAAACCGGTTCCGGTTGGCTTGGTCGTGTAGAAGGGCTCGAACAGATGAGCGGATTGCTCCGCACTGAGCCCCGGTCCGTCATCGATCACTTTCAAACACACCATTTCTTCGTTGCATTCGCAGTCAATCTCAATGCGAACGGGACCGTCACTGGCCTCGAGCGCATTTAAAAACAGGTTGCGAAAAAGTTGCTCCATCCGGCAAACGTCAACTTTCACTTCTCGCAAACAGCTGGTCACATTCTCAACCAGCAGAACATCGCGGCCCGAACGTTTGCACTTCAGATCATCCCAAGACCGTCGCCATATCTCACGAAGGTCCGCACACTCCATCTTCGCTTGAATCGGTGCCGCGAATGCTCGCACGCTTTCTAGCAGCGTCGACAAATCGGATGCAGCTCGCTGGACAACGGACAATTCCTCTTCCGAATCCACATTGCCGCGAACATTGATCGCAAGGACTTCTGACGCTGCATTGATTCGCTGAATCGCATTACGGCTTTCGTGCGCCAAGGCCGCGACGGTTTCTCCGATCGCAGCCAAACGCTCCGCACGAACGGCACGCTGAGTCGCTTCTTCCAAGTCGGAAACATCGATTCCAATGGCGAGAATGAACTGCTGACCGCCATCGGATTCACTCCACTTGGAATTCGACCATCGAATTTCGCGAGCCTCGCCGTTCTTACAACGAATCCGATTCGTGCACCCACGATAGCGATCGGTTCGAGACATCGTGTCGCAAACATTGATCAATAGATCCCTGTCTTCCGGATAGATACATCGCTCGAACCAATTCTCTCCGATCAGGTCGTCCTGAGCCCAGCCCGTCAGCTCCGTAAAGAACCGATTGAAGTGGATCACTCGGCCATCGAAATCAATCACCAAGATGATCGCTTCGGCCGTTGACTGGATGCGTTCGGCAAAGGCATGCTCGACCTTGAGATGCTGCTCCAAAACACGTCGGTCAAGAATCCGACGAACGGTATGGATCAAATCTTCCGGGATGATCGGCTTGATCACGTAGTCCGAGATCCCTTGGCGAAACGCAAGGATAACAGCTTGCAGATCGCTGTACCCCGTCACAACGATGACGGGTGTCCTGGAACTGACTTCCAAGATTTCCTGCAGTCGATGCTCGATCAAACCATCGGGCAAATGTCGATCCGTCAAGATCACGCCAAACCGCTGCTCCTCCAACAGCTTCATCGCGTCTTGCACACTCGCAGCAATTGTGATTTCAAACCCATCGATGGACAACATGTCCGACAATGATTCGGCAGCATCAAGCTCGTCCTCGATGATGAGAATGTGGTTGAGATAAGTCATGGGGTCAGACGACAAATGGATGGCGACAAAACGATTCTTCTTGCATTTCTGAAATCGACACTTCTATCACTCGCTCGCATCGCGAACGTCATGCCATGCGGTGGTTTGTGACACCACCGCTCAACGAACCTGCCCGCTAACGCCTATCGAACAGCCGGCTCTGCCGATGCTACGAGAAATGGTTTCACCGCAGCTCGTTTTGGAGTTTGCTGTCATCGCCTGCGTCAACTGTGCCATAATGCACACCCAGTGATCCCTGACGCACGAAATAGAGGGCCAAAAGGCTTCCTGCCAGGTTTTGGCGTGCTGGAACAGGGATCGCAGTTCGATCTGAGCGAACACAGATCGCTGACACGTCTTCTTCTTGATCGGTATCACCATGAGCCAAACCGCCATCAAAATGCTTCTCGTTGATGACGAAGATGACTACCGTCGCAGTTGTGGCAAGTTCATGGAGCGGATGGGACACACGGTCCGGTTGGCAGCCAGTGGAGCCGAAGCCCTGTCGTTCCTCGACCGAGAGGCATTCGACGTGGCCGTGTTCGACATCGACATGCCCGGCATGAGTGGACTGGAGTTGATGCAACGCGTCCACGAGGAATCCCACGACGTCGAAGTTGTTTTTCTGACTGGCAAAGGAACCATCGAGGCGTGCGTGCAAGCGATGCAGATGGGTGCTTGCGACTTTCTGACCAAGCCATGTTCACTCGCTGATCTCGAACACCGCGTCCAACTGGCTCAGCAGCGTGGCCACCTCAAGAAAGAAAACCAACAGCTCAAAGCGATCGTGCATCGAAACCGCCCGACTCCCAAACTCATCGGCAATTCGCTCACGATGAAAGAACTCTCGCGGATGATCACGAAAGTTGCTCCAACTCGAAAACCGGTTCTGATCGAAGGAGAAAGCGGGACAGGCAAGGAAGTCGTCGCGAGATCGGTCCAGCAACAGAGCGATTTGGCAGATCGACCATTCGTGACGATCAACTGCGCCGCCTTGCCGCCCCAGTTGGTCGAGAGCGAACTCTTTGGACATCAAAAGGGATCGTTCACAGGAGCCACGGCCGATCAACCGGGACTGTTTGAAGTCGCAGACGGAGGCACACTCTTTATCGATGAAGTCGGCGAACTGCCTCCCGCTTTGCAACCCAAATTGCTTCGTGTCTTAGAAGATGGATCGCTTCGCCGGATCGGTTGCCATCGAGAACGCAAAGTGAAAGTGCGACTGATCGCCGCCACCAACCGCGATCTCTTGGAAGAAGTCCAAGCAGGCAGATTTCGAGAGGACCTGCTTTACCGCATCAATGTTCTCACGCTTAATCTGCCACCCCTTCGACAACGTGAAGGCGACATTGAACTGCTGCTTCATCATTTCCTCCCGCGCGGTTGGTCTTTCGATAAAGAAGCTCTCGACACGATGGTTCAGTACCATTGGCCCGGCAACGTTCGACAGCTTATCAACGTCGTCGAGCGAGCCACAATCCTGGCGGATCACCAAGTGATCACAATGGATGATCTACCCCGCGAATTGTCCAATCTGACATCCAATTCCGGTTCGACACCGGATTCGTCTGCGAATTCGGACGGATCATGCATTGGTGAAGAAACCACCTGCGCGGATCCTATCGACGAAGAATCCCCAGCCGAATCGACACCTCCCCTGATGCTCGGGGACAGCAGCTTGAAAGTGGACGATTTGATCAAGACACATGTATTGAAGGTGCTGGAACAGCTCGGAGGAAACAAGGCCAAAACAGCTCGCCACTTGGGTATACATCGACGCAAACTGTATCGACTGCTCGAACGTTTCGAACAAGGCATGCCAGCGGAAGAAACGCTATGATTGCATGCAACAACCCCAAGCTTCGCACACTTGTCGGCATTGACTCCTCCGCCCCCTCGCACGAAGCATTGCAGGCGTTATCCGAATCCGCATTGGCTGCGGCCTGCGAAGTTTGTTTGGCAACGGTTGTCCCAGAACCGCCGCTATACACCATCGATGACACATCCATGCCGTGGATCCCGCAGGATGTGTTTGACTCGCGAGTTGAGACTGAAAACACTCAACTACGACAACTGCAGCAGAAGTTCGGTGAAACGTTCAGCTCGTGTGAGATCTCCGTTTCGAAAGGACATGCCGGTCGCGGCTTGATAGAAATGTCCGAACGGTTCGACGCGGACTGGATTGTGATCGGCTCCGTCGGTCATTCGGCCTTTTCGCGAATCCTCTTGGGCAGCACCTCTGATTATGTCGCCAATCGCTCCACGCGTACCTGCTTGGTGCATCGACCTGTCAAAACAGATGACGAACCGTCTCAAGGATTATTTTCGCGTGTGGTGATCGCCATCAGCAATGCCGAATCGGACAACGCATTGCCGGACTGGATCGCAGCGTTGCGACTGGTACCGAATTGCGAAGTGCACTTGGTTCACGTGATGGAAACACACCCCGAGTACGAGCTGCATTTGCTCAAAAAAGTCGCCGCCTACATGGAAGAAGTCCGATCCGCGGCCTGGAAGCTGATGGAGTCCACCCGACCGCGTTTGGAAGCTCTAGGAATGAACGTTAAATCAAACTTACTGGAGTCGCCGAATGTCGGACGGGCGGTCCTCGAATACGCGAACGAGCATGCGTGTGATTTGATTGCCGTCGGCGACCAAGATGACTCGTTGCTGGAGCAAGTTATGCTGGGAAGCGTCAGTCGCTTTGTCGTCCGGCACGCCACCCAATCCGTGTTGATCGTTCGCTAGCCACGGAACTCGGATCCGTGCGATCTGTCTCGCGGCAAGGCCAATGTGTGACATCGCGTCACACTCGTGTTGCCATTCCTAACAAAATGTCAGTTGGCCTGAACCTTGCAAATGCTTCCTTTCGCATGGGGTTGGAAACTTCAACTTTTCGAAACAATCATGTTCAGAACCTCGACTTGGAAATTGAACAATGCGAATTCTACTGGCTGTCGATTCGTCTTCTTACTCGCAACAAGCGGTTGAGTTTGCGACACGCTTACCGCTTCGAAAGCCCATTGATTTTGACTTGGTTTCTGTGGTTGCACCGCCAATGTTGGTCGACACAGGTGGGATGAGCATGCCGATGGATTTCGGCAGTTTCCTAGAAATCGAAACCGACCGAAATCGCGAAGCGATTGAGGCAGTAGCGAGCGATTTGACGTCTCAGGACCATGTTCACTCGGTTCACACCCATGTGCCCATTGGACCACCGACATCATCCTTGTTAGATGTGGCCGAGGAATCCGGCGCGGACCTGATCGTTCTCGGTGCGATCGGACACTCCGCGATCGAACGCGTGCTGCTGGGCAGCGTGTCCGACTATGTGGCCACGCACGCGGACACGAGTACTCTCGTTGTGCGTCCCACCAGCGAAGCCGATGTGGAACCGGACTTGCAAAAGATCATGCTGGCGTTGTCGGGACGCCCGGAAGACGAACGAATGCTGGCATGGCTACGTGAATTGAAGTTGCGTCCCAACGTGGAAGTTCATTTGGTTCGCGTCCTGGACCGGTTCTCGTTCTATCGACAAGACCTTCGTCAGCAAGCGTCTGTGGCATGGCAGGCACAGTACGAACAGGCTCAAGCCCAGATCCTCGACTTCGAAACGAAGCTTCAAGAATTTGGCCTGAACACCGAGAGTCACCTCGTCGAGTCGGACCATGTGGGCGAAGCATTGGTCGAATACGGACGTCGACACGGATGTGACTTGGCCGTGACGGGCGACAGCGACAGTGGCTTGCTCACCCGCGTGTTCCTGGGCAGCACCTCACGCTACGTCCTCCGCCATGCGGATTGCAGCGTCCTGATCATTCGCGATCGAGAAGACCGGGCTAAAGCACATCGACAGATCGCCGAGCAATCTTTGGCCGGCACCTGACGTTCGCTGGCCCAGCACCTTCGGCCGACACAGAGCCTTCGGCGGGCACAGAGCCTTCGGATATTGGCCCCTGGTGCTTAGGAAGCCGAGCCTCGCAGCAACCTGAAACGTCCGGCCTCTCAACCAAATTGGTTTTCGTTGAGAGTGATTACCTGGACGGCCTCATACTAAATTTGCCGATTGGGCGTTAGCCGCGGTTTTCGTGGTAAGCACCTTGGCTAACGGGCTGTTGATTTAATACGCCTTACAGCGTTAGCGGCGGTTGATCAGATGCCTACCGTGGCTAACGCCCATCGGCTAACTGTTTCTATTCGGTACACGACTTAATCAACAGCCCTCCAACGCCGAAACGGCCAGTACAACGTAGCGTTTCCACGCTACGTCCTGACTGCCGAGCCAACGATCGATTGATATCGACCGTCGCTTCGTTGCTCATTCAAGCAATCGCCTTCAGCTCAACGCCGAGCGTGCATCCGACTTGGACTGTTTCCCCTTCAAGCCTTCGATCATTCGGTTACGAGTGATCCACACACTGCAAGGAACGTGTCTCAGCACGTACTGGGAAGTGCTTCCCAAGAGGAAACGACTGAACTGCGATCGAGGCGTTTCGCCCAAGACAACCAAGTTGATGTCGTGGCTTTCCACAAAACGCGTGATGCCTTCGCCGTAGTGAACGTCCTCGATGAAGTGGGTTGTTACAGAATCCGACACTTCTTCAAGCTGTTCTTTTGCTTGGACGAGTTGATCCTTGTAGTGCTGGACACAGTCCGAATCGGCGTACATCTCGTTCAGGCAAGCGGCAACCGTCACAACATGCAGTTCCGTTTCTCCACGCCAAGGACTCTCTTTCAACTCTTCCAAGGCGGCTTGGCACGGGCCGGTGCCCTCGTAACCCAAGCAGACTTTTAGTGGAGCAGAAGCTTTGGGAATGGATTGGGGACGCACGACCAAAACACTGCACGGCGAATGAGTTGCCACGAAGTCGCTAATACTTCCAAGCAACATGCGGCTGACTTGGGAGTGCCCGGTCGCTCCCACCACCACCAGATCAGCCCGAATGTCTCTCGCCTTTTGCACGATGGATTCACCAACGACGCCCTCGATCAGTTCCGATCGCACGCGAACGTTCGCACCATCGAACAGCTCGGCGATGCGATCCAAGCTTCGCAGAGCGTCCACGCGATCCTGTTCAAACGCTTTTTCGACCAGTTCATTGGTCGCATAGCTGGCATGCACAAAGCGTCGATGAACAACCGACACCAGGGTCAATTCGACTGGATCAAAGTGGGGAATGCGAGCAAAAAACTTGGCGGCTTCTTCTGAAGCTTTCGACCCATCAATGGCCAACAGAACGTTGTGCATGACTCTGACTCCTGGTTTTGAAATGCGATCCCGAACCTAGATAGCAACGCCTGATCGCTCGCAGCGGTGGTCCTTTTCACAAAATTGCAATCTTGGTGCCAAACCGTCCAAGCCGGTTTTCCGGCACTCAAACGCCTGGAAGTGTGCGATCCGTCACACCGATGTCCGGCGTTTGCACACATTGCGTTTCCACCTGAGGATGTCCCGGCGAGAACACGGCATCAGCTCACAAAGGCAATCGAATTCAGCACCGCCGTGCTGGTGGGCACAAGCATCTGGAACATCAGTTGCTCATTGGTAGATCTTCGACAGACGACACTTTCCAACCAAAACATCCCCATCGGACACGGAGTTCCTTATGTCAAATCGAATGAAATTCAACGATCAATTGACCGTCGGCCCACAACCCAGCCAGGAAGAACTGAAAGCGTTGCCAGACGACGGCTTTCGTTCTGTGATCAACTTTCGAACGGCGGGAGAGGACGAACAGCCCTTGTCTCCAGAAGAAGAAGGCGAGGTCGTGCAGGGAACCGGCCTGAAGTATCTCCACGTCCCAGTCTCAATGGACGGTATGGACGAAACGAAAGTGGATCAATTTCGGGAGCAATATCAATCGCTTCCCAAACCGGTTTTCGCTCACTGCAAAAGTGGCAAGCGGGCCGGAGCGATGATGATGATGCACACCGCGGTGGAACAAGGCATCTCGGGCGAACAAGCACTCGAGAAAGCCAAAGAGATGGGCTTCGAATGCGACAAACCCGAGCTGGAACAATTCGTGAAGCAATACGTCGACAACCGCACGCAAGCTGCCGCGAATTGATCTTTTGGGAACTCGAACCGCGGTCGCTCATTTGCGGCAACGGAACCCAGCGAGGTTCCACGACGAACCTCGCTGGACCGATTCCACTGACATTTTTTTCCAGACATCCAGGTGAGTCCGATGACCATGATTTTTGAGAGCATTCAAACGGAAGGAATCTCGCAACTGTCCTACTTGATCGGCGATGACAGCACCGGAACCGCGGCGATCATCGACCCACAACCAAACGTCGAGACCTACGTCCAGCTCAGCCGTCAACACGGCGTCGCAATCACGCACATCTTTGAGACTCACATCCACGCGGACTTCATGAGCGGTTCGCGCGAACTGCAGTCCAGAGTCGGCAACGCAAAGATTTTCGCGAGCGGTGAAGGCGATGCCAGCTACGGATTCGACGTTCAAAGAATCAAGGATGGAGATTCGTTTGAATTCGGATCCACAACAATTACCGCCCGACACACGCCTGGTCACACGCCCGAACATTTGTCGTACGAGCTGGCTGATTCCGATTCGCCAAACGAACCTTGGGGTGTGCTCAGTGGTGACTCGCTCTTCGTCGGATCCGCTGGTCGCCCGGATTTGCTGGGGGAGGAAGAAACCGAAGAGCTCACCAAGCAACTGTTCTCAACGCTTCGTGATTACTACCTGAAACTCGCCGATGACGTCATCGTTTACCCATGTCATGGTGCGGGTTCGGCGTGTGGAGCCAGCATCGGTGAACGACCGATGACGACCATTGGCCAGGAACGGAAAAACAATGCGTTCTTGCAGCACGAAGACTTTGACGAATTCGCAAAGTTCGTCAGCGAGGGTGCCCCGCCGGTGCCCCAACACTATCCGATTCTGAAGAAGATCAATGCCAAGGGTCCCGATCTGATTGGTCACGCTCCCGTCGTTCCGGGCCTGCCTCCGAAACGGTTCCAAGAAGCCATTCAGACTGGCCAAGCACAGCTCGTCGACACACGTCAAATGCTCGCGTTTGGTGGAGGCCACATTGAGGGTGCAATCAACTTGGGTGACCGACCTGAACTATCTGTCTGGGCCGGCGACATGCTCGACTACGATCGGCCGATCTTGCTCGTCGCGGATGATGAGACCCAATTGGATTGGATCGCGTGGCATTTTGCGGTCGTCGGATTGCATCGCTTCGAAGGCTATCTCGTCGGCGGTATGAAAGCTTGGGACAATGCCGGACTGCCGTTGTCGACCACTCCACAACTCACCGTTCACGATCTGAACGAACACCAGAGTGAGTTTCAGATCCTCGACGTCCGTGCCCCTTCCGAGTTCGAATCCAATCGAATTTCAGGAGCGAAACACCACTACGTCGCTGAGATGAGAAACGGCGTCAACGGCGAGTTGGACCTGAACCGAGACGAACCCGTCGCGGTTTATTGCGGCAGTGGGTATCGAGCGAGCATCGCTGCGAGCGTGTTGCAACGAAACGGTTTCCAGCAGGTTCACAACGTGCCCGGCAGCATGAGTGCCTGGAAAAACGCGGGCTACTGCGTCGAAAAATAGCCGGCGACGGTCACATTCCGTCTTCCAGGCCCTCAATCTTCCAGGTCTCGAACGCCAAGTTGCTCGCATTCACAAGCAAGCAACACCAAGATGTAACTGCCATCGTCGATCACGGTCACCTCGGGCGGGGTAGTGAAGGAAACCGATTTCGGCACCTCCGATAGATCTGGGATCCGCGGGTAAGCTTGATGGCCTTCGATGTTTTCGGGTATGGGGACCAGCGGACAAATCCTGCGTCCCGATTCGATTAACGCACCATACGCTTGGTCGCCAAACTTTCTCTGGCGAACAGACGCTCCCGCGACGGCATCGGTCGAAGCGAACAAATGCTTAGAAATGGCATCTCACATGATCCGGAATCGAGGAATGTGTTGGTTCGTCAACTGAACGTATCGATGCATCCCCCGTTGTGATGACAACATTTCGGTACCATGGGTCTATGAATTGTCACCGATGATCATACTCAGACCTTCGAAACGAATCTCAGTAACGTCACAGGCACCTTCGCCGGTAAATTCAATCGTAGATCGTGGTCGCATTGTTTACTTTTTCACCGATGCTTTTCAGGTGATCGACGACCTACTTCGCATTTCAATTGTCGTTTAGGGGATGCAGATGATTTGGCTTTCCGAGCAATTTGTTCGCTGGCTCAATTGGATCGCCCCGTTCGTCAGGCGAAGCCGAGTCGAAGATATCTCGACCGAGGAACTACGCGCCTTGCTAGAACAGGATGACGAGTCATTCGTCCTGGTGGATGTCCGTTCACAATCCGAGCGAGATGTTTCGCAAATCCCCGGTGCCATTTCGATGGACGAATTTTGGTTGCAGCGGGACGATCTCCAAAACCGAACGGTGATTGCGTCCTGCACGGTCGGCGGTCGCAGCTTGCTTTTCGCTCAACGTTGCCTGCAAAACGGAATCCAAGCTCGTAACTATCGACCGGGAATACTGGGGTGGTGTGAAGCCGGTGGCGAGCTCGTCAATCCACATGGGCAGCCCACACGACGAGTCCACACGCATAACAAGCTTCTCCGCGCACCGGATGGTTACGAGAGCGTGCCATAGGGTCACAAGCGAACACTACAACTGGGCAAACTAGCACACCAAGATTGCAAAAGTCCGACCGCAGTGAATAGGGGCCGATGAAGTTCTGACATCAGAGCAGAATTCCGTTGTTCAAAACGTGCACGTGCACAAGCAAGTTGCTACATTCCATTTCACCAAGCGAGTCATCTCTGACTTGTCTTGGGTCACGCGAAAGGAATGGATCATCATGCGATCTGCCACCGGCGATCCGTCGGAACCGATGCCGACCAAGAACTCCGCGAAAACCCGGAATTCAAAAGCAACGTTTGCCTTTTGTTTGGTACTCGGACTGCTCGCCGGTATCGGCACGTTCACTTTCGGTTACGGCAAAGGCGCCAGCTACCTGAGCAACCAACCCGAGACGTGCGTCAATTGTCACGTGATGCAATCGCACTTTGATTCTTGGCAGCAGAGTTCTCACCACCATGTTGCCGTTTGCAATGATTGCCACCTGCCGCACGACAAAATCGGCAAGTGGGTCGTCAAAGGCGACAATGGATTCTTCCACTCCTTGGCATTCACCTTGGGTGGCTATTCCGATCCGATCGAAATCAAACCACGCAACCGCCGAGTCACTCAGAGCACTTGCGTGGACTGCCATCGAGATTTTGTGCATGCGTTGTTGCCCGCGACCTCGCAAGGTGACATGCAGAACTGCGTCCATTGCCATGCCGACGTCGGCCATGCGGGTCACGGCAAAGTGGACTGGATGCATCCGCGTTGACACCGTTTTTGGTGTCGACCTCGTTCTTTGACGTTTTTCCTATTCGTCCTCTTCTTTCAATCTTCGTTCGCAAAGGTTTGTCATGTCCGATCAGCAACCACGCAGCTTCGGATGGCTGATTCTATTGACCGCACTGACCGCTTTCGCAACCTTCGGCGTTGTCGCGTTGCTGGTCAACATCTTTGAACGCAAGCAAGAGGCCAGGGCTCCGTTCACCAAGGTGGTCGACGTCACTGAAATCAGCACCGACCCAGAACCCTGGGGTCTGAACTTCCCGCAGCAATACGAGGACTACCTGAAAACGGTCAACGACGATTACACCGACTTCGGCGGCAACCACGCTCTGCCACCCAGCAAGCTGGAAGAATCGCCTTGGCTGAAACGATTGTTTGCTGGCTATGCCTTCAGCATTGATTATCGCGAAGCACGTGGTCACGCTCACATGTTGGCCGACCAAGAAGTCACCAAGCGAGTGACCGACGTTCAACAATCCGGTGCTTGCTTGCACTGCCACGCGTCCATCGCCGCGACGTACCGACGCATCGGATTGGAAGAACAAGGCAAACCGGCCGACGCGAAATCACTGGCCGATGGGTTTCAACAGGAGGCGGTCTTGGCGGGCTTCCGATCGGTCAGCACCAAGAAGTACGAAGAGATCCATGCGGAACTCGAAAAGACTCCCGATGGATTTGACGCCGCGAGCGGCGATCCCCATGTCGGCGGTGCCCATCCGGTTTCATGCGTGGATTGCCACGACCCCGAGACGATGTCGATTCGAGTCACTCGTCCCGGATTCATCTTGGGCATCGACAAACTTGCCAAGAGCGACGCTGAAGTTCCACACTTGCCCAGCATTCAGTCCTGGCGTGATAGCGGCAAAAAGGGCGACTACGATCCGAACACGATGGCGACTCGCCAAGAGATGCGATCGTTTGTCTGCGGCCAGTGCCACGTCGAGTACTACTGTGCGAACAAGATGACGTTGACCTACCCCTGGAGCAACGGATTGAAGATGGAAAACCTCGAGGCCGAATGGGACGCCACCACGTTCCCCGATGGCGGAGAGTTCTACGACTACGTTCACAAAACCACCGGCACCAAAGTCTACAAAGCTCAACACCCTGAGTTCGAACTTTGGAGCCAAGGCATTCACGCCCGAGCCGGCGTCAGTTGCAGCGATTGCCACATGCCGTTCGAAAAGGTCGGTGCGACCAAGGTCAGCAGTCACTGGGTTCGCAGCCCGATGATGAACATCAACAAGGCCTGCCAAACCTGCCACAAGGTTCCCGAGGCCGAAATCAAAGCTCGCGTGGACGTGATCCAAGACCGAACAAGAGCTCTGATCGATCGCGCTGCCAATGCGATGACCGAAATGCTGGACGCGATCATCGAAGTCCAAGAGGCCGGTGCAACCGAAGAACAACTCAAACCGATTCGTGACTTGCAACGCAAAGCGATGTGGCGTCTGGACTACATTGCCAGCGAAAACAGCAAGGGATTCCATGCCAGCCAAGAATCCGCACGAATCCTGGGTGAATCGATCGACTACAGCCGACAAGCGATCGCGAAAGCGTACCGGATTGATGTGGAACCAGCGGCTTCCGAAGACGCGAGTCCGGAAGACTCCGAAGCTTCGACGGACGAATAACCTGCGATCAATTAATTGGAAGACGCCTGGCCTTCGCGCCGGTCTCTTCCCCTTGATGAGTCTGCACCGCATGGCCGATCATGAGCATCCGAGATGCCCACGGCCATGCACGTTTCCTTTTGACGCAGACGATTCGCCCACCGATGAAATCATTCTCGATGCTTGCCGTTCTGGCGATCTCGTTGGTGTTCGCTCCAAGCACCAGGACTTGTCTCGCCGACGGGCCCCCTGCCGTTCGAATGCAGGCGTCTGCTTCGTCCGTTGCCACGGCTCGCAAGCGAATCGCTCAAGCGATCAAGGTGGATCCGATCGAATCCCCCGGTCGTGTTGTCGTGGTGTACTTCACGCCTCGCGATCGTCAACCGGCGGCCAACCACACCGCACGAATCCGTAGGATCGTCGAGGAAACCGCGAAGTTCTATGAGAGCGAACTCAAGCGACATGGTTTCCCGAATCGTTCCATGCACACATTGCGAAACGAACGAGGACAAATCGACATTATTGACGTGGTCGGTGAACAAACGGACTACGACAAACCCGATGGACAGAAAATCAGTGACGAAGTGATCCCGGTTTTGCGGCAACGCGGCATCGACGCCGACGCATCCGTGTTGCTGCTGTTTTGCAACTTGATGGACTACGATCCCGTTGCCAGCAAGATCTCACATCACAGTCCTTACTACGGTGGCGGCAGTCATCTATCGGGAACCGCTTGGCAATGCGATTCCGAGATCCTGGACACCCGTCGCTTTCGTGACCCAACGCCGATCCGAGACGGCGAATACGGACGCATCACGATTGGCCGTCACAACTCAATCTTCATTGGCGGCGTGATCCATGAACTCGGCCATGCTCTTTCGTTGCCACATTGTCGCCAACGTGTCGACGAAGCCGAACGTGGCACAGCTTTGATGGGATCGGGCAATCGAACCTATGCCCAACAATTGCGTGGCGAAGGCAAAGGAACTTTCATCACTCAAACTCATGCGTTTCGATTGGCGGCTCATCCGGTCTTCAACCGGCAAGTCGCCCGATCGATCTACGATCGCCCCGCCACCGACTTCCATGCCTTGCGTCTGTCGGTTGGCCCAGAGCAATCGATCCAGATTGACGGGCGTGTCAACAGTACGATTCCATCGCACGCGGTAGTTGCCTATTGCGATCCGGATGGAGGTGGCGACTACGACGCGACAACGGCAACATCCGTTCCGGGCACTGACGGCAAATTCTCCATGCGCAGCGGTCCGCTTCGCCCGAAGACATCCGGTGAACTGAGAATCGTGTCCTGTCACGTCAACGGCACGACGAGCACGCGTTCGCTGCGGTACAGCATCAATGCGGATGGAACACCCGACCTTTCGATCGCGAAACTGGAGCTGGAACTGAAACCGGTGATCGATCAACTGCAAGCTGGCTCGGTCGAAAACGCCACCCAATTGCTTCGCGAAATCGCGGGCTCAGACGATGAGCTCGCCAGCATCGGCCAAAGGGTGTTGGAGCGTTTTCAAAACCTCGAACAAGCAATTTCGATTGACTCTGACCAGATCCCAACGACCACCAAATCAATTTGGCTCTCGACGATTCGCCCACAGTCGGCCGAAGTGGGATGGCTGCGGCCCACCTACAACTCCGTACCAGATAGAAAGCGATTGCTGTCTCTGGGTGGCGATTACTTTGCTCATGGAATCTACGCTCACGCACCAGCCAAACACATTTACAAACTTGATGGGAACTGGAAACGTCTTCGCGGACGCAGTGGGATTCAAGGCAACTTGTTTGGGCAAGTCGATTTTGAGATTGTTGGTGATGGCAAATCGCTGTGGAAAGCAACTCGCGTGACCGCCGGCCAGGGCAGTGCGTTCGACATTGATGTCAGCAAGGTGCAAACCCTGACTCTGAAGGTGACCGATGGCGGCAACGGTCGCGGTGGCGATTGGGGAATCTGGGTCGAACCATTGCTCACGCGATGATTCCCATCCGCCGATTCGCATTGGCACTTTGCTTGGCCAACATGTCTTTTTGGAAATTGTGATGTCGAAGGTTTTCGTGGCCGGAGCAACCGGTCAAACAGGTCACTTGTTGATTCAGCAACTGCTCAAACGCGGGCACCATGTGGTGACTGTGATTCGATCCATCTCGCGCCTTCGTGAACTGCTGGGCGAATTCGACGAAGCCGCCTTCACGGTCACCGAGGGAAGTCTGCTCGATCTTACCGACCAGCAACTGATCGCTCAGGTCGAAGGTTGCCATGCCATTGCATCGTGCTTGGGTCACAACCTGACACTGAAAGGCATGTACGGCCAACCGCGCCGGTTGGTCACGAATGCGGCCGAACGGTTGTGCAAAGCGGCCCGGAAATCCTCCGCCCCCAAGCCGGTTCGCTTCGTGCTGATGAGCTCGTCGGGAGTCAGAAATCATCGCTTGAACGAAACCCATTCGATCGCGGAACGATGCGCGTTCGCATTGCTGCGAACATTGGTTCCACCTCACGTCGACAACGAACAAGCGGCTGAATTCCTGCAAACTCAAAGCGATGAAGGTGACCCCGACATTGAATGGTCCATCATTCGTCCGGACTCGCTGCACGATGCGGACGAGGTCACCAAGTACGACCTTGAACCTTCGCCGATTCGCAGCCCGCTTTTTAACTCTGGAAAATCAAGCCGCATCAATGTCGCTCACCTGATGGCCGAGTTGATCTCCGACGACGAAACATGGAACCGTTGGAAAGGCAAAACGCCGGTGCTCTACAACCGGGATTGAATGATCTCGTCCCGACGTTTCAGATATTCACACAGCTTGCTCCAACTCGACCGCCCTCGTACTCCATTCTCAACTCGACCTCAGTATGACCAAGATCTATCACAACCCTCGATGCACAAAGTCACGTCAGGCTTTGCAACTGCTGGATGAACGCGGCGTCGAAGCAGAGGTCATCAAGTACCTGGACACGCCGCCAACGAAAAAAGAACTCGCCGAGATCGTGAAGTTACTGGGCATCCCCGCGAAGGACTTGGTCCGTAAGAAAGAAGCGTTGTTCAAAGAATTGAACTTGGGTGAGCAAACGCTGACCGACCAACAGTGGATCGCCACCATGGTGGAGAACCCCAAGTTGATCGAACGTCCGATCGTGATCCACAACGGAAAAGCCGCGATTGGCCGTCCAACGGAAAAGATCGCTGAGATTCTCGAAGCCTGATCGAGATCGACTGATGCGATCAGGATAGGATAGTGGTATCCGCGATCGTTTCTCCCCGAAGGCACTTTCCATGACTTTCCGATCTCGCGTTGCCGCAACGAGTGCTTTGATTTGGATCGGCGGAGTGGCGTTGGCTGGCCAACCTGCGTGGTCGCAGGACGCCACGCGTTCGATCCAAAGTGGATTGCAATATGTTCAGCAGGCCGGTGGACGGTGGATTGAAAAACGCGGGTGTGTTTCATGCCATCAGATCCCGACTCTAATTTGGAGTCACGAAGCCGCTCGGCGAACCGAATCGATCGCCGTTTCCGACCAGCTCGATGATTGGGAAAGTTGGTCCACCGATGTCGCCAACTTCGTCAAACCAGAGCAAAAGGAGGATCTGGACAAGTCCGCGACGATGGCAGCGAACATCGACACGATGACGCAACTCTTGCTGGCGATCCCTCGTACGAATGCCTCCTCTGTTCCGGGCGGCACTGACTGGCGATCGCGTTTTGCAGAGAAGCTGCTCGAAGAACAATCCGCTGACGGATCCTGGCGTGCGTGCGGACAACTTCCCGCTCAACGTCGACCAACAAAAGAGACCACCGCCACAACGACGGCTTGGACGGCGCTCGCCTTGATGAGAGAGCACGTTGAGTTTGATCCCTCCACCGCGATCCAGTTCGTCGACTCCATCGACCAGCCCGAATCAACGGAGTTCTTGGCCGCTCGGTTGTTGCTAGCTCGTGAGATGGATCGCCGTTTATCCGAACAATCGCTGCCCCACGCATCGACTCAACAATGGCGATCCGCGTTGTTGGATCACCAAAACGAAGATGGTGGCTGGGGGTGGAAATTGGCGGACGGGAGCGACGCGCTGGGCACCGGATACGCCCTGCACGCTCTGGCGATGACAGGCACGGACTCGAGTGTTTTGAATCTTGCGGTGAAGTACCTCCTCGCGACTCAAGAACCCAATGGGCGCTGGAAAGTCCCCGGCACCAAAGCATCCGCGAAAGGTCATGCGACTCCAACCGCGAATGACTGGGGCAGTGCTTGGGCGGTCATCGCTTTGTCAACAAACGCGAAACAGTCAGCGAGCGTGAAACACGACGAATAACCACCGCGATATGTAACAAGTCCTGAATTGGACTGGATTTCGGACCGCCGAATCTCGTAATTCGGCCTTCATGTCTATGGTTCGATTCGCGAGGTTGCTCCCCGCCCGGTGGCTCATTGCATTGCTACTGATCGGTGTCGGCTGCGCCAATCCAGACAGCACTTGGACCTTCCGCACACAAACCCCGCCACCGTTTTCGACTCCGGGTGAAGTGGTTCCGCCGGATCGTTGGTGGACCAGCTTCAACGATCCGACACTCAACGCAGAGATTGAAGTTGCACTGCAAGGCAACTTCACTCTCGCCGCGGCTCTACAACGTTTGTATGCGGCCCGAGCCGTGACACGTCGCGAAGCATCCGATCTGTGGCCGGATCTGAATGGAGTTGCTGACTATGGCAGCACGATGGGTCCGGGCAGAGATCGTTCCAGTTTCATTTGGGGATTGGATGCCGGATACCAAGTCGACTTGTGGGGCGAAATTGAATCCCGCGTGGATGCCGAACGCTTGCGAACATCCGCCACGCGAGAAGACTACCACGCGATTGCATTGACCCTGACCGCAGAGATCGCTCGAACGTGGTTCTCGCTGATCGAAGGGCACGCCCAAATCAAGTTGCTCAACGAACAACTCGACAACAACCAGATGGGGCTGGCGCTACAGGAAGCACGCTTTGCCTCAGGTTTGATCCGCAGCCCCGACGTGCTTCGACAGCGACAACTGGTCGAAGCGACGCTGGAGCAAATCGTCGTCGAGAAAGTCCGCATCGAAGTCCTGGAACATCAACTCGCGGTGCTGCTTGGCGAGATGCCTCAAGCCGCAGAATACGAGCCCGGTTCGATTCTGCCACCGTTGCCGCCTCTGCCATCGACTGGCCTGCCTTCGGAATTGCTAAAACGCCGGCCAGACGTTCGGCGTGATTACTTGGCCTTCCGTGCTGCTGACCGAGACCTGGCTTCCGCGATCAGTGCCCAATATCCTCGGATCAATCTCACGGGATCGCTGCTGAACGTGTCGGAATCCCCCGAAACGCTGTTCCGCGATTGGTTCGTATCCATCGGTGCACAAATGATTGCCCCGCTGTTTGACGGTGGGCAGCGCCGGGCTGAAGTCGACCGAAACGCGGCCGTCAAACGCGAATTGTTCAATGTTTATGGGCAGACGATGCTGAACGCATTCAGCGAAGTCGAAGACGCATTGGCCCAAGAACGCTACCAGCTCGAACGGATCGAACACCTGGAAAATCAAGTCGAACTGGCTCGACAGTCCTCCGAGCAGTTGAGAGAGCAATATCTGATCAGTGATGCGACTTATCTGGACGTGCTCAGTGCAATCACGGCACAGCAAAGATTGCAGCGCGAAACGCTTTCGGCTCAACTAGACTTGGTGCTCATTCGCGTCTCGCTGTACTTGGCGTTGGCAGGCGATTTTGACACCCGTCCACAAGACTTTGAATTATTGGAATCCACCGTGGAAATCATCCCGGAGACCGTTGTCGATGAGTGATGCGTCGAAACAGCGACCCAAATGGCGCTGGCTTCGCATCCTTGGTACCACCATCACCTGCTTGGCAATTCTAGGTGCGTCCGCCGCCGCGGTGGTCGTGATCAACAAGACCGAACCCACCGCCCAGCAGATCAACGCGACGCGAAAATCGTCGGCTTTGGTGGACACCATCACTGCGGAACGAGGCACCTACTCGCCTCAGTTAGTGGTGCTCGGAACCGTCGAACCAGCCCAGGACATCACGCTTGGCCCGCGAATCAGCGGCCAAGTGGTTGAGCTCTCGCCTGAATTCATCCCCGGCGGCATGGTCAGCAAAGGCGACCTGTTGCTGCGGATCGATCCGTCGGACTTCGAAAACGCGGTCTCGATCAGCAACAGTGAATTGCTGCAGAAAGAAGCGTTGTGGGAAATCGAACAAGCTCGCCAGCGTCTGGCGGTGAAAGAGCTGGAAATGCTCGAAGACACCATCGACGACACCAACCGCGGCCTTGTGTTGCGGGAACCTCAAATCGCATCGATCAAAGCGGAGATGGCAGCGGCGAAAGCATCGCTGGAACGAGCGCAGCTGGACCTCGATCGAACGGAAGTCACCGCTCCATTCGATGCTCAAATCCTGACGCAATCGGTCAACATCGGTTCTCAAGTCAGACCGGGCGACGAGCTCGCGCGTCTGATCGGTGTGGACGAGTATTGGATCATGGCGGCGGTTCCCATTCGAACATTGCGATGGATTCAATTCCCTAAAATTAACGATGACGGAACATCGACCGAAGGATCCAAGGTCATCCTGCGCAACACGGACGCTTGGGGGCCCGACGCGCAACGCGAAGGCCGGGTCGCCCGGTTGATCGGAACCCTCGACCAACAAACTCGACTGGCTCGTGTCTTGATCACAGTCGCCGATCCGCTCGGACGAGAATCGGATGCACCACCATTGATCTTGGACACGTTGATCGAAACGCAAATCGAAGGCAAAGAGATCAACGATGTGATCCGCATGCCTCGCGATTATGTCCGCGATCAGGACACGGTCTGGGTGATGAAAGAAGAACAACTCGAAATTCGCGAGACTCAGGTGGTCTTTCGTGACGCAGAGTACGCCTACATTCGTGAAGGGATTGAAGAAGGCGAAGACATCGTGACGACCACGCTGGCGACCGTGGCCGACGGAGTTGGTTTGCGCAAGATCACGGACGATGAAGTAGAGAGTGAAGAGACGGTGGACTCCGACGAAACTGAGGAGACAACCGAGTGACGTCGTTGAGCAAGATGGTTCCCGAGGGTGGCCCCATCGCATGGATGGCACGCAATTCCATTGCGGCCAACCTGTTGATGTTGCTGCTGCTCGGTGGTGGCATCTGGTCAGCGTATGCGATTCAAAAAGAAGTCTTCCCTCAGTTTCAGCTCGACATTGTCGAAGTCGCCGTTGGATACCCGGGCGCCGCCCCGGAAGAAGTTGAACAGGGAATTTTGCGTCCGATCGAAGAAGCCGTTCGGGGTGTCGAAGGCATTCGAGAAGTCACCAGCGAAGCTCGCGAAGGCCGTGGTGAAGTTCTGATCGAATTGGTCGGCGGCGAAGACCGCATGAAAGTCTTGCAGGACGTCGACCAAGCAGTCAGCCGGATCCGCACCTTTCCGGATCAAATCGAACAACCCGAAGTGCGACTGCAGTCTCGTCAGCAAGAAGTGATGCAGGTCGCGATTTACGGTCCGATCGACGTCTGGGCACTGCGCAAGTTGGCTGAACAACTTCGCGATCAACTGCAATCCAAAGAACAGATCACACAAGTCGAATTGCGTCGCGTTCCAGCGTATGTGACGCATGTCGAAATCCCACGTCAACGTTTGCGTGAGTACGGGCTGACTCTTCCCGACGTCGCTCAAATCATTCGCACGTCCAGCCAAGATGTCGCGGCCGGTTCCGTGCAAACGACCGCCGGCGAAATCTTGCTCCGTGTGAAAGCTCGCAAACAATGGGCGGAAGAGTTCGCTGGCATCGAAATCGTGGCCGGGCGAGACGGTCCGATGGTGACGCTCGGTGATATCGCCACAATTCGCGACGGATTTGAAGAAGTCGGATTCCACTCACAATTCAGCCAAACGCCATCGGTCGAACTCGACATCTATCGTGTCGGATCACAGTCGCCGATGGATGTGGCCGAAGCAGTCCAAGAGACAATGGAAGAATTCGAAACGGCTCTTCCACCAGGCGTGAAGTGGCGAATCGACAGCAACAACGCCGAAGAATTCCGCCGACGTTTGATGTTGGTCGCCGAGAACGCTGCGATGGCCGTCGTCATCGTGCTGGTGATTCTCTCTTTGTTCCTTGAATTCCGTTTGGCGTTCTGGGTGATGATGGGAATGGCGGTTTCTTTCATCGGCGGTGTGTTGTTGCTACCTGCCGCCGGTGTCAGCATCAACATGATTTCGTTGTTCGGCTTTCTTGTTGTGCTGGGCATCGTCGTCGATGACGCGGTGGTCGTGGGAGAAAACGTTTACGAGAAACGACAGACACTCAAGGATCACGAAGCCGCCGCTGTCGAAGGTACCCAAGAAGTCTCTGGACCGGTCACGTTCAGCATCCTGACGAACATCGTCGCGTTCGTTCCGCTGCTGTTCATTCCTGGCGAAACCGGCAAATTCTGGGGTCCCTTGCCGGTCGTTGTGATCATCGTCCTGGCGTTGTCGCTGGTTGAATCTCTGTTCATCCTTCCGGCTCACTTGGCCCACGCGCGCGACGCGGGACGAAATCCCAACAGCATCGGTGCGCGGCTGCACCATTTGCAGCAACGATTCAGCCAAGCGTTCAATCGTTTGGTGGAATTCTTTTATCGTCCCATCCTGATCCTCAGCCTTCGGCATCGATACGTCACCGCCTCATTGGCTCTCGCGTTGTTCGTTGTGATCGGCGGCTATGCGACCAGTGCTCACATGGGATTGATCCTGATGCCAGAAGTGTCCGCTGATGAAATCGAAGCCGGCGTACGAATGCCAGTTGGTACGACGCAGGATCAAGCCGCGAAAATTGCGGACACGGTGACGCAAGCGAGCATCAAGATGTTCGAAGAACACAACCTGTACGAGGTTGCCGAAGGCATCAAAACCAACGTCCGCGGCCAGAGTTTCATCGACGTCGAAATCGTGATGAAACCACCGGACCAACGAGACATGACTGCCAACGAGGTCATCGATTTGTGGCGTGAGCAGATCGGCGACTTGCCAGGTGTCAATCAAGTCACTTTTGAAGCCGAACGAGGACCGGGCGGTTACCGACGCGACATCAGCATTGACCTCAGTCACAGCGACATTGAGGTGTTGGAGCAAGCCGCCACCGCATTCGTTGAACGAGTCGAACTGTATTCCAACGCTCGGGATGTCAACGACAACTACAACAAAGGAAAAACGCAATACGATTTCCGGCTTCGTCCGGAGGGGCGTTCACTTGGCCTGACCGATGAAGAACTGGGCGAACAATTGCGAGGTGCCTTCTTTGGATCATTGGCGTTGCGACTGATTCGTGGAACCAACGAAACCGAAGTCAGAGTCAAGCTTCCCGAAGAACAGCGTGAGGACATTCACAACCTGGAAGATTTGATCATTCGCACACCGAGCGGAGCGGAGGTTCCGCTAATGGACGTCGCCGAAGTGGAAGAAACGCTGGCGTTTCGATCCATCAATCGCCGCGACGGCAGACGAACGATCAGTGTCTCGATGGATGTGGAACCCAAACGTGCCGTTACTCAGGTCATCGAAGCTTTACGAAACTCGGAACTTCCCAAGCTTCGTGAAGACTTCCCCGGAATCACCTGGAGCTTTGAAGGCAGCGATGCGGAGATGCGACAGGCTACCGCGTCACTCTGGGGATCGTTCGGCTTGGCGCTCGCTGTGATCTATTCGCTGCTCGCGATCGCATTCAAAGGCTACGTACAACCGCTGATTGTTTTGGTTGCAATCCCCTTCGGCGTCGTTGGCGCGATCATCGGACACATCATGCTTGGTTATGACCTGTCACTGGTCAGTCTGATGGGAGTGATTGCCCTGTCGGGCGTTGTCATCAATGACTCACTGATCATGATCGACTATGCAAACCGCCATCGAAAAGATCAATCCGCATTCGATGCCATCTCACAGGCCGGACTCCGTCGATTTCGTCCCATCATGTTGACCACCCTGACGACGTTTGGCGGTTTGACGCCGCTTATCTTCGAAGACTCGCTACAAGCTCAATACATCATTCCAATGGCGATCTCGCTCGGTTTTGGCATTCTCTTCGCCACAGCGATCATTCTCGTTTTGGTGCCATGTCTGTATCTGATTCTGGAAGACATCCAAAAGATGTTCGCACCAGAAACAGAGTGATGGTGACAATCACTCTTTGATTGAGCACCGACGTGGAATCACGACTCGTCGCTTCAGTCGCGATCCAAGATAATCCGGTAACGAGCGTCACCGCTGCGAAGCCGTTCAAACGCATCATTGACTTTGCTCATCGGATAGTGCTCGGTCACGGGAGCGATCTGGTGGCGAGCGGCAAAGTCCAGCATTCGTCGAATGATGACCGGCGGTCCCACGGGGGATGCACCCAGCGTCAGTTGGTTAAAAAGCATGTGCGGCAGCAATCCAATTTCCATTGGTTCGGTGAGCGCACCGACCATATGCAAACGACCGTGAGTCTTCAGCGTTCCAAGAACGGCGTTCCAATCCAGCGGCACATTGATGGTTGAAATCACTAGGTCAAAACGCAGGTCCGTGTTCTTGATCGCATCCATGTCTCGCGAGTTGATCGTGTGATGAGCGCCCATTTCCAAGGCCTCTTCCTCCTTGGATTCGGAGGTGAACGCGGTAACTTCGCATCCCCAGGCGTTTGCGAACTTGAGGGCGAGGTGCCCGAGCCCGCCGATCCCGATGACACCGACGGAAGAGGTTGGTGATAGATCCAATTGAACAAAAGGATTGAATACGGTGATTCCTCCGCACAGCAGTGGCCCCGCTTCCTTCGCATTCAGCGAATCAGGAATCTTCACGACGCTGGCTGATTGAGCCCGGACGGTGTCGGCGAATCCTCCGTGGCGGCCACCAATCGTTGCCTGAGCATCGCTGCACAAATTGTGATCACCGCTCATGCATTGGTCGCACACCATGCAATAACCCGCATGCCATCCCAGACCGACACGGTCGCCCACCGATAGATGAGTGACGTGATCGCCCACCGACGAAACCTTGCCAATCACCTCGTGTCCGGGAACGAGCGGGTATTCGCTCATCTCCCAATCGTTGTCGACCATACTGATGTCACTGTGACAAATCCCGCACGATTCGACGTCGATGTCGACCTCGTCGGAACCGATGTCATCGAGTTCATACTCGAACTCTTCAAAGGTTCCTTTGGATTCTTTGACGGCGTAGGCATGAACGGTCTTCATTGAGATCTCTCTTCAAAAGTGAATTGGGAGTGCGACCAGCTGATCGTCGACGTTTGGCAGAAACTTCAACGCTTCCTATTTGGCGCCGCAGGACTCGTGCTGTTTCGATTCCGCTTGGTAAGTTGGAAAATCGGTGTAGCCTTCCGCGTCGTGCGAGTACCAAACGGACATGTCGGCCGCATCAGCGAGAGGCCACCCATTCTCAAAACGCTCCACGAGATCCGGGTTGCTGATGTATGGACGGCCGAAAGCAATCAGATCCGCCGCTCCGTCCACGATTTCCTCTTCCGCGGACTCTCGCGTGTAGCCAACGTTGCCCATCAGAGTACCGCTGAATACTTTCCGGAAATCCGCGAGCGTCATCGCGGGTCCGAGTTCGTGAAAACCGAAACCGGTGCCATCCATCACGTGCAGATACGCGAGCCCATACTGATCAAGTTGCCGTGCGACGTAGGTGAATTGCTCGATATAGTCGGGTGATCCCATGTCGTTGAACGAGCCATTGGGAGCCAACCGGACACCAACACGATCGTTTGGCCAAACGCTCGTGACCGCATCTACAACTTCGCCCAATAGTCGGTAACGATTCTCGATGCTGCCACCGTATTGATCTTCGCGGTGATTGGATTTGGACTGCAAGAACTCGTCCAACAGATAGCCGTTGGCGGAGTGAATTTCTACACCGTCAAAGCCCGCCGACTTGGCACGTTCGGCCGCTTTGCGATAGTCCTCCACGATGCCCGGCAGTTCGTTGGTTTCGAGAGCGCGTGGAACTTCGTAAGGCTTCTTTCCTGACGGGGTGTGCACGCCGTCGCCTTCAATCGCAATTGCCGATGGCGCCACCGGCAGATCGCCATCGTGAAAATCACTGTGCGACGCACGCCCGGTATGCCACAACTGCAGAAAGATTCGGCCGCCGGCTTCGTGAACCGAATCCACAACGATCTTCCATCGTTCTGCCATCTCGTCGTTGTAGATCCCCGGTGATTGAGGCCACCCGATGCCTTGTTCGGACACCACGGTGGCTTCGCTGATGATCAAACCAGCGGAAGCTCGTTGCGTGTAGTACTCGGCCATCATTTCGTTAGCCATGCGTTCCACCCCGGCGCGTGCTCGTGTCAGCGGAGCCATCACGATGCGGTTGGGTAGCGTCAGTCCGCCGATCTCCAGCGGCTGGAACAATGCGGACTTGGGAGCGTTTGATGTGGAAGCGTTCATCTTATTGGAAGCCATTTGGGTTGCTTTGGGTCAGTCTCTACGGTTCATTTAGGCGGTAGCCATTTTCGGCTGGCGTCGCACTGTAGATGTCCGGCTACGGCAATGCTCCGCAAAACGCGTGCCTGCATTGAACGTAAGTCCCGATGGCACAACGTTTTCAGACGCGGGCTGCCACACACCGCTCCGCAAGGGGTTAACCATCCGCCCGATGGATTTGGTCGTGGTAGGCTTCTCTTGCAGACAAAAGTTGCTGGCACCGGCGGTTAGTAAACTTCGTCGCTTGTTCACCCAACGATCCAACCCCCGCAAGAGATCGATTCGAAGACTGACGCCGAAGTCCTACACCAAAGCCATCGCGTAGATCATTTCTCTGGCGATTTGCCGACATCGCTCGTCGTAGATCTCGGCTTCCCCAGGCGTGTCATCAGAGACCTTGGGATCCTCGTAACGTATCGGCAAGCGTAGATCGCATCCGGGAACAATTGGACAAGCCTGATCGGCGCTCGAACAAGTCATCACCGCCGCGAAATGCCTCGTCGGATTGGGCGACTTGCTGTAAATCTTTGAGAAGCACAACAAAGGCTCCGATTGCTCGGCGTAGCGAACCGCATAGGTCGGGTTGCTCTTGTCTTCCGTCTTCACGTCGACTTCAAACCCAATCCTTTTCAACGAAGCAACGATTCGCGAATTCATTGCCGTCGCTTCAGTCCCGCCGGAGAAAGTTTGCACGCTCTGCAACCCGAACAAATCTGCAGCCACCTTTGCCCAAATTTGCGCCAAGTGACTGCGACGCGAATTGTGTGTGCAGATAAAGGTCAGCTGCACCGGGTGAGATTTCTGTATCTCACCGCGAACGTAGCCTGCCAATTGCTTTAGATCATCAAGGCGTTCCTCGGAGATCGAACCTGACTCGGCTCGCCGCTGGTCCACAAAGGATCTCAAGGATGGGAACAAACCAATGGTGTTCAACTCACTCATGATCACTTTCAAGGATTGACGGATACCATCGCTAGTTCAAACGCCGGTCGCAACGTCGCTAATCAAGCACACATATCGCCCAGCGACGATCAACGATATTCTGGCGAGATTACGTCGTCAACCGGCTCACGTTCGGCGAGTGGGCAACGTCAAACCAGAGCGGATTCGAACAAGGCGAGCATCCGACTCCAAGCTTTCTCGGCTTGTTCGGGATTGTGGACACGAGTGTCAGGCGGACACCAACCATGCCCGGCGGGATACACCTCGATCTCAGCATCCAAGTTCGCTTCTGCAAACGACTCCTTCAACACCGACTTCGCTTCGGGATCGCGTTGGTCATCGTTCTCGGCGATGGCGATCAGGAAGTCCGCTTTCATTTTTGGGATCAAACGATGCGGGCTATCCTCTCCGTCGGACACCAATCCGCCACCATGAAAAGTGGCCGCCGCACCTACGCGATCGGGAACGGCAGCGGCGGTACGGAAGACGATTGGTCCTCCCATGCAATAACCGGTCGTTCCAATTGGCTTGTCCGTGTCCACTTGCGATTGCTTGTCCAACCAAGCGACAAATGCTTTTGCATCCGTCGTGTGTGTCTCGGGAGTTAATGAGCGAGCCAAGGGCCGAACATCCGAGATCGACGTGTTCGCTCCGTTGGCGGCGGTCGGTGCTTTCTGCTGGCGATAAAAGGGATTGACCACCAACACGCTGTACCCAGACTCCGCCAAACGTTTCCCCATTTGCCGGAACGCGGGTCGCAAACCAAAGATGTCGGGCCAAATCAAAACCGCAGCATGCGAGCCCGTCGATGGCGATACGAAGTAGGCGTCACACTTGCCGTCAGGTGTTTCGATTTCAACATCCTGCTCGCTGACTTCAGCGGCATTGGCGACTCGAGGAAGCATCATCGCCGCACCGAGTCCGGCTGCGGCAAGCGTACCGATATCACGACGCGAATACTTCTTCAGATCTTCTTCGAAATGGTCCTGATCACACATGCTGGGCTCAACTGTTCAATGGGGCGATGAAAAACTGTTGAAACAAACGATCGAGCGACTGGCATCCATCTGTCAGTCGCCCGATTGGAATCGTTCATGCTACCAGCATTCATCTAAGCGATGGATGCTGGCCAGAACCAAATTCATTCCTTACCGATGCAGTACAAATGCGACTTGCTTCGCAGGAAAATTTGGTCCCCGACGATGGCCGCCGAAGCATCGATTTCATCGTCCAGCTTGTTCACCGAGACCACTTCCATTTCGTCGCCGTGACTCAAAACCAACGTGGTTCCATCGCGTCCGGTGAAGTAGATGTGATCAGCCGCTGCCACCGGTGAGGCATAAACGGACGAGATATCTGGCAGGCGTGTTTGATCGATGACTAACTCACCGGTCTTGGCCTTCCGAGAAACCAACACACCATTGTTGGACTTCACAAAGTAGAGCTGGCCTTTGTAAAGAACCGGCGACGGCACGTAGGGAGCCGCGTCTTCTTCGATCCAAGTGATCACGTCGCTGTTGGTGACATCACCCTTTGCACTCAGTGGAATGGAATAGATCGCGTAGCCTCGATAGCCAGTCATCACGATGACGTTGTCCTCGAACCGAACCGGCGAGGGGATTGGATTGCCGGCTTGTCCACCGCATTCCCAAATCAATTCGCCAGTCGTCAAATCATAGCTCCGAACTCGTTTGGAACCGTTCGTGATGACTTGCGTTCGACCTTCGTACTCGGTGATCAAAGGCGTCGACCAAGTCGTTTGCTCATCACGGCTTTGCCGCCACTTTTCTTCGCCGGTCGCGGCGTCCAGAGCCACGATGAACGATTCCCCTTCGTGATCCCACGGCACAACCAAGACGCCATTGTGAACCGCGGGTGAGCTTCCTTCACCGAATTGGTTTCGAGTCTGCATCTGTCCCAGATCCACACTCCACAGTTGCTTGCCATCCAGATCAAGACAATAAACGCCTCGCGATCCAAATGACATGTACAACTTCTCGCCATCGGTCACCGGTGAAGATGACGCAAAGGTGTTGGTGTTGTGACCAGCTTCGTGAGGCACTTCTTGGGTCACCGAGGTCCGCCAAATCTCTTTGCCGTTGTTGCGATCGTAAGCGATCACCACGAAGTCGTAGACGTTCGTCGGCTTGGCACCACCGCGACCGCCTCGTCCACGACCACGGCCTCCGCGATCCGATCCGCCTCGCCCACCGTCCGGACGGCCTCCCTCAGCACGGCGTTCTCCGTCTTGGCGTTCTCCCCGTGGTGGGCCCGATTCCGGCGGAGTTTGGTTTGACGCTTCGCCCGAACCAGCACCTTCGGCAACTTGGTCCGTCTTCACCGCGGTACTGACGTACACGCGATCGCCAAGGATGATCGGGGTGCTGCTCCCGATGCCGGGCACATCGATCTTCCAAAGGATGTTTTCGGACTCGCTCCAGGTCACCGGCGGACTGGATTCCAACGCCGTTCCCGACGCATCCGGACCACGCCACCGCGGCCAATCGCGATTGATATCGTTGCCGTTGGCGGGCGATACGGTGTGAGTGGCACAGCACGCAAAGAACGCCATACCAAAGAAAAAGGTTGTGTGTCGCAAGATTCCAGCTCCGAGAATGCCGGTGGGGAATGACTAGGAACGTCCAGAACGCCCCCGATGAAGCATTGAACCCGCAAAGTCCCCCCAGGTTCCGTTTTCGCCTTTGCGATCCACGGCATTCTCAGCGCACACCGATTTTTCAGCGGCTGGTCAGCAGAACTCCCGAACGACGTCGACGTGCGTTCAGTGCCAACGTCCCCGCAACAATTGCGACGCCCGGATAAGCGAATCCAGACAACCGCAGCGGCCGAGTGTCCAATGCCGGCTGTGCCAGTGCATCGGTCTCAAACGCGATCGCAGCCAAAACAGCGTCGCGGACTTCGTTCACAACGACCGGTGTCGGAACCGATTCCGACGAAGCCATCAAGCCAATCGTCCGGTGGACTCCCACGGTCGCATCCAAAGCAATGTCCACCATTCCAGGTGAGAACGTCGGGACAACCGTTGGCAATGCGTCTTGGAATCGGATCCCATCGATCAAGCCGGTGGGTGATCCAAACCAACTTGCCAGAGCATCGTCGACAGAATTCCCTTGCAACACCGGCGTTTCGCTGGTGTCAAGAACGCGTCCCGATTCAACGTCCTCCGTCAGATCATCCGTCGCATCTCGAGCCACCTTGCGCAATTGTTCGAGAGTGCGTTCGTCCAACTCCCACGCATCATCGTCCGATTGAGAAGCATCCAACGACACGTCGCTGCTGGACACACGCGGCAACCAATCGATCGTTCCCCCATCCACTTCGCCGGCGATACGCGATGAGGATTCAACCGTCGCGACTTGCGAGCTAGCAACCGAATCACTCGTCCGTTCGGCTGCGTTCGCGTTTGCGACTTTGGCGGGTGAATCATCGACGGAGGCAACCGCTGATCCATTGCCTTGAACGGATCCGTTGTTGTTCGTTGCAGCATTCGAAACGGTTGCTTTTGCATCGCTGCTCCGACCCGGCGAACCAGACTCCGATGAACCGGCGGCGGAGTTCGCTCGAGCCAGCACGGTTCCTTCGCCTGTCGATGAACGATCATTGCCTCCGCTCAAACCATTCAGCACATCACCAACACTCACACTGTTGGATGGTCGCGGCGAATCAATGACAAATTGAACCACCCACAACACAGAACTGGACTCAGACGACCGAACGCTCTGATTGTTGGATGATCCACCAACCGACATTTGCGAACTTGACTGCGATGATTGGCTGGTCAGATCGCTTGCTCGCAATTCACTGCTGCGTGGTTCACGCCCCGAGAGTTGTTGTCTCCGATCATGCTGTCCTCCATCGCGTTGGCCGTGTTGACCATGTTGTTGCGACGGTCTTGCGATTGCGGCAAAGTCTCGCATCGGGCGTGCAGCACCGGGATCGTGCGCACGTTCAGAAAGATTCTGAGCCCCAAGATTCTGAGCCCCGGCACCATCGCGTCCGCCACCGGAATTGATTTGAGCCGCAGTTCGTTGCAACGTCGGAACGGCTCGATCAATTTGCGATCGGTCGATTCCTTTGTTCGCACCCATATCAGAATGCGTGAAGATCCCACCGGCCAACAATGAACGTGATTCAAGTTGTTCGAGCAATAAGATTCTTGAGTCGTTAGTTGGCTTCATGAATCGATCCTTGTAGCTCTTCTCGAGGCAGCGAATTGCCGGTGGATTCCATCACGCTTTGATAGTTCGCCCGGTGCTTTCGCAGGAATTCATTGTAACGAACCACTTCGGGTGCAACCGAAACCGCGACCGATTGCAGCCGAATTGCTTGGGAATACGCCTCCGCAGCCGCCCCCGCATCTCCCAGTTGCTGCTGAAGGAATCCGTAGTTGTTCCAAACCCCACCCAGCATGCTTTGCGTCTCTGCATCTTCTGGAAATTGAGTCGCTAGCGGCTGCCCAATTTCCAACGCCTTTTCAAACGCCGTGCGTGCCTTCCCCAGGGACTTCATCTTTGATCGAACCAAACCCAATTGATTGAAACTCAGCGCCAAATCCCTTCGATAGTTCGGGTGATCGGGCCAGCGAAGCACGACTTGGCTGCCCAGCTCAATGGCTTGTTCGAATGTCTCGATTGCTTTGGCATTCCTACCCATCGCAGATTGCGCCGCACCGAGCGTGTTGAGCGTCACAATCGTCTGCCCAGCAATCTTCGCGTCGCTTGGATTCGACTGCAAAAGACTCAATTGCGATTCAAGTGCCTGGCCAGCATGATGAATCGCTCGTTCGGGTTCTGATTCCATCAACAGCCCCGCCAAGTTCGACTGCACCGCAACAAGCTTCAAGGAAGCCGGATCGTTCGTCATGCCGTTCAGTCGCTTGGCATCCGACACCGGTTCGATCAACAGTGTCTGAAGTCGCTCGATCGATTTTACGAAATATGATTCTGCCTCGGAGGTTGCATTTGTTCGCATTAGCAACAAACCCATGTTGTTCAGCGTGGCTGCCAACGAAACTTCAGCGTCCCGGTGCAGAGGAAACGAGTGACCTTGGTCCGCCAGTGCCCGCTGGATCGCCATCGCTCGCACAAAGTATCGAGCTGCATCTTCGAATTTCCCTGCCCGCACCAACGCCTGTGCCAAATTGTTCTGACACGTTGCCCAGTGCAATCGGACCGGGTCATTGGCAGCAACACTGCCGGCCAATTCCGCATAGATTGATTCGCTACGCTTAAGCGCCGCGATCGCCTGCTCACTGTCACCAAGCTCCGACTGCAACCTGCCCGCATGCGCGAGCGTCATCGCGAAATCCTCGCTAAGCGTTGGATCATTTTTGATTTCCGCAGCGAACCGTTCGTAGTAATCCAACATTTCCAACAGCAACAAACGGCGAACCGGGTCTGCCCCGGGAACATCGACCAACAGCTCGGCGATGCGCGTCCCCATCCGATCTAAAGCCTCTCGCGCCAACGACTCTCCCCGAGTGGCCCGCATGGCGTTTTCGTCCGACACAAGTTTCGCAGCCGCTAACTTGGCATTCGCGATGGCGGAACCGACCAAACCCAGCGTCACAATCAAGGCTGCCACGAACGCAACACGACGATGCTTCGACGCCAGCCGAACCAACCGATCCGCGACCGATGGTGGTCGAGCAATGGTGGGTTCGCCTAGCAGCACCCGCTTCATGTCCTCGGCAAACTCCTTCGCGGTCTCGTACCGATCTTCGCGGTTCTTCGACATCGCTTTCGAGATCACGGTCCCCAAATCACGAGGCAAATCAGGTCGCAACAAATGCAGCGGGATCACTTCCTCATTGTCGATCTTCTTCAGAATCGTTGCCGCGTCTTCGCCTTCGTGGGCGTATCGCAGCGTCAAGCATTCGTATAAGGTTGCGGCCAGCGAATACTCATCGGCCCGTCCATCAATCAAAGCTGACTGCCCGCGAGATTGCTCGGGACTCATGTACCGCATCGTTCCGATGACGTCGCCCGACCGCGTCAATGACATCTCCGTCTGACAGCGTGCCAAACCAAAATCGGTCACCCAAATTTTGCCGGACCGGTCAAGCATCAAGTTCGATGGCTTCACGTCGCGATGGACCACACCATTTTCATGGGCAACGTGCAAAGCGTCGGCGATGTCGATCCCCCACTGAATCACTTGCTTCCAAGTCTCGCGTCGTTGTTCCGCTGATTCCGAGCGGGAATCGCTGGACCGTTCTTTCGATCCATCCGCGGACTGCCCGGCTATCTTTTCCTCACGACGTTCGCGCACCCAAGCATCCAAAGCAATCCCATCGATGAACTGCATTGCGTAGTAGTGAACGCCTTGATGGCTGCCGACGCTGTGAATCGGAACGATATGTGGGTGCTGCAGCAAACCGGCCGCATGAGCTTCGTTTTTGAAACGAGCGATCTGGGTCGAATCCAACATGGAAGCCAGCGGCAGCAACTTGATCGCGACGCGTCGATCAAGCGACTGCTGGCTGGCTTCGTAGACGACTCCCATCCCACCACGACCAATCTCGTGATGCAAAAGGAAGTCACCGAGCTGTTTGTCCGCCGGCAGGGGAACCGAAGGTGCATCGAGAGTGGGTTGCATCCCCGCGGCGACGCCGTAGAGAGCTCTTAACTTCTCAAGGTAGGAATGAAAGACGGGTCCCAGATCGGGGTTCTGCCGAACGATCTCATCCGCGTCTAACGACTCGCCGTTTTCCAAACCGACCAAGTACTCGTCCAACAATTTCGTCAGCCGAGATTGTTGCTCTTCATTCAGACCGCGCAGCAGCGATGGATCGGTCGATTGCGATTCGTCTGTCGACAATTCAAATGCGACCATCAACGCTGTTCCTCGGACGCTTTGAAACTCTCCAACGCTCGCAACCAAAGCATCCGAACAGCACCGCACTTGCGATCCATTCGTTCCGCGATCTCATCAAACGAAAGTCCTTGCAGCACGCGAAGAACGATCACTTCGCGGTAGTGCGGCTTCAGTTTGCTGAGCTGATTGGACAATTCCACGGCACCCTCACGAGCACGCATCGGCGCACTCGGCGAAGGCTCATTGCCAGCCAAGATCCCCGCCCAGTTGCAAGCCGATTCTTCCAATCGATTGCTAACCGCTTCCAAAGAAACTTCGCGACGAATGTCTCGCTTTTGAACCTGAACGTGGCGTTTAAAACTGCGATGCAACGTGTGAATTAAAATTGTCCGCAACCAGCAAAGCAGCTCACCTTGGCTGGTGCCGCGAAAATCGCCGAAGTCCTGATGAGCTTCCAACATCGCCTCTTGAACGATGTCCGATGGATTGACTCTTCTGCGAAGCCGACGATCCAACTGCGTGGTGGCGAGAATCGTCAGATAGTTCGTGTACCACTGCAGCAAGCGTCCGAGGGCCTCCCTGTCGCCAGCGCGTGCGTGGTCCAACAACTCCATGAACCCGAGATCGTTGCCCCAACCTTCTCGGTCGCTGGAATCGTTTTCGCGTGCCGTCCAAGAGGAGTCTGTGGCGACCATCGCTTTGCCTTCCGAAGAGTAGTCTGAGCTCGCATCATCATTCGCAAGGAACTAGTTGCGAGGCAAACCACAAACCGTCACTTCTTTTTCGGAATTTTTCGAAACTCATCGAATTAGCGACGGAACATCTAACGACGGAACCTCGCGAAACGCTCCCGAGGGGCATCCCGGCCCGCCACGCTGAATGCCGCGTCGACTCGGTCGAATCGCGACGATCCCGGTGAGAAAGCCTCCGATTCATCCGCCTCAGTTTCTTCCCGGAAAGCCTCCCATTCCGCGAAAGAAACACCGCCATCGGCGTCTGCATCCGCCTCGGCCAACTTCGCCCAAAGCCGATCGCGAACTTCGGTCTCCGTGATCAAACCGTCTTCGTCGGTATCTTTCGATAAGAAACGTTCCTCACGAGCGGCCAAGAACGCGGCTTCCAATTCTTCCGCGGTCAACAATCCATCGGCGTCACCGTCGGCCTCGAGCCCCGTAAGTTTTTCCCACAACCGCCCGGACACCTCTTCTTCCGAAAGCGCCGAATCGCCATCCGCATCCAATCGCTCGATCAAGGTCGCAACGTCGCCGCTGAACAAACCAGCACGGAACAAACCATAGTTCTGTCGATGAAATCCCTCCGCACGATGATCACAGTCTTCCTCGGACATTGTTTCTTCATCGTCTTCGGTCTCCCCGTCATCGACCATCTCATCATCGATGACATCGTCGTCGGCTGATTCGTCGCCAGTCTCTTCGCCGGAATCAGATTCCTCGTCGGATTCCGTGTCTTCACTGGAATCAGGTTTCTCGTCGATCGTTTCGTCGTCCACTGCAGTCGGATCGTCGACCAAGCCGCCGTCATCGATCGTTGATTCGTCCTCCTCATCGAAAACAACATCGGTGTCGTCCAAGGAGTCCGTTTCCGAACTCTCTTCCTCCTCATCCGATTCCATGTCGACTTCCGTCTCGGTTGACTCGGGAGCAACGTCGTCAACATCCGCATCGTTCATTGCATTGATGACCATCAACGCATCCAAGGATGTCACCGTTCCGTCACCGTTGACGTCGCACAATCCATCCATCTCGGCGTCATCCGAATCAGCCTCCGACGTTTGATTGAGACGATTAATAATCATCAACGCGTCCAATGCCGTCGTGCGATCGTCTTCGTTGACATCCGTTGGATTGACGTAGTTGTACGCATTCAGATCCGCGTCCAAACGGCCGCTAAACCGTTGTTGGAAACGGTTTCGAAACCAGCGGTTCCAGACGAACCAACGGTTCCGGAAATCATTGTTTCCGGAATCCGAATCCTGCTCATCTTTATCGCCGGAATCGTCCACCGAAGGATCTTCCAGCACCGGGTCGTCTTCGGCATCGGTGGTCTCATCATCGGCTGAGCCCTCGGAATCGTTGGTCGAATCCATCTCATCAACAGGCTCGTCCGCCGCAGTTTCCGCCGCCGCGTACAACTGTGTGATCGCAATGGCGTCATCTTCATCCAGTTCGGTGAACGATTGATTGGCGGAAACGAACGGAGCCAAAACACTTCCGGAGGCATCGGCGTGATCCAGTCCCAACGAGTGGCCGATTTCATGCACCGCGACCCACACCAAATCGAACGCCGCACTGCCCAGCGAATTGCCAACTTCCCAGCTTTCCGAAAGATCAAATTGGATGTCACCGGCCAACCGCGCCGGGTTCACGTCGTCCGGAAAATACGCCTGAGCGAGCGTGCCCGCTCTTCCATCCAAATTCTCAAACGAGATATCAATGGAATCATTCAGTCCGACTTGGTCGACTTCTGTGAACTCAATGTCCGCGACGCTGGCCCAAGCATCGAAAGCGGTTTCGATCGCCGCATCGGTCTCCTCCTGAGTCAGCGTGCTCGGTGACCCCGTAATCGTGTAGGTCAGAGCGGCACTGCCCAAACCGGGGCCGTCCCACCCCAGACTGGCGGCGAGCACACGGCGAGTTTCGAGAGATTGGATCGCAAGGCGACGCGTTCGTTTCTTCCGTTGATTCATATTGGGCAGACACTGCAATGAGACGAGGGGAAAAGCAGGCATCCGCGATTGCACCAATCGCCAGCCCTTCCCATCACGAACGGGGATCCGACCTCGCGTTCACCTGATGGGCCGCTGATAAGGGGCACCTTTCAGACGGCAATGTCACACCAATCCCCGCAGTCTCACTTCACGCCGCGTTTCGCAACGTTTGCACCAAATAGCGGCCCCGTCCTCGGGTGGCCCATTCCCTCACGCGGCAGTTACGCGACGTAAAAATCCAGCCCGCGGATTCGCTCTTCACCGTGAGCGATGAGGACATCGATCGTCTCACCAGATTGCGAAAGTCGGACTTGGTAGTCTCCGGTCTCACTGAGCGATCGAAACCGGTAATTCCCGTGCTGATCAGACGCTGTGGAATCGACCAGCGTCCCAGCTCCGTCGATCAACTCGATCGTCATTCCCTCCACACCACGCATTTCGTCCTCGCGAAGGTTGCTGGGCATCGTCGTGGGCGGAACCGAGCTGGCCAGGATGACCCGGCCGCGAATTTCGACTTGCATCGAAAAAACGTTTTCTTGCAAACCTTCGATGCTCGTGTTGCGTTCGATCACGTCCGCCAGCGTGGATCGTTCCAGCGATTCAATCTCCAGATCGTTCAGCACATTCCTGTAGAAGAACCGATCGCCATCGCGAGTCCTCTGAAATTGGTCGGCAATGATTTTGCCTGTCAGCTCGCCAACTGATGCATCGTCTTGGTGATTTTCGGCCATCAAGCCGACCCAAAGATCAATGTTGTCGACGCTTCCATACAACGATGTCAACTTCTGCTGCAACGAAACGTCACCGGTGATTTGGTCAAACGATTCCACTCGATTCAGGCCGTACGCTGCTCGCGTCGAGTTGTAGTCGCTCAAGCCATGATCGCGGCCACGCTGGATGTTCATGGCAACCAGATCCAACCCGCCCGCACCCGGAGGCCCGAACAAGAAGTTCCGCAACGAATCGACCACGCCCAAATCCACCTCTTGAGCCCAAACCGATGCGTCGTATTTCAATAACGAATCGATCCCCGTCTCTTCCAACATCGACGCATGAAAGAACGCGTCTTTCAATTCCATCTCGTTTTGGCTCTCACGTCCATCATTGGACATGAACCCAACTTCGTCTCGAAGCACGCTGTGCCCCAACCGAAACGCGGCGGTTGAAAACTCATTTGCGATGCCAGGATTCACGGATGCGTCGTAGCCGCGATACGGTTCCATCGCGTGCTCACCCAACAGTGCCGGCAGAAACTCGTTGTAGGTGATGGATTGAATCAACCCGGCGACGACCAAACGAGCTCGTTGGTAAATTTCTTCGTCGGTTGCTTCGGGGTCAGAGCCCGATATTTCATCGGCCAAACGATTGTGCTCTCGGACAAACAGCGTCTGGATTGCCGTCAAGCCAACGTTCTCACTGGCGCGAACATCGCCGGCAATCACCATTCCGCTTTCGTCCATCGGAAGCAGTCCGTCTTCGGAGATCGCCATTCGGCCGCCCACAAACGTCCTTAGCCTTTCGGCGGTTGCCGCATCGCTCCCGTAAACCATCGAGCCATCGATGAAGGCCGTGATTTGATTGAACTGTTGAGCCGGGTTATCAACCGATGTCCCGGTTCCTTCCGCGATCGGCGTTCGCGTCATCGGGATCACCGCTTCACCAGAACCAGTCGGATCGAACCAGAGATCTCCTTCTGGCACCGCGATATCGATGGCCTCGCCGTGCTCGTCGCTTTCGCTCAATCCCAAGTCATGATCGATGAATTGCCCCCACACATAAACGAATGCAGACAGCCCACGATCATTGAGCGCCTGACTTGTGTTCATTTCCGACAACACATTGCTGACTTCGCGTGCGCTGGGTCGGTCGGCTCCCGCCAGCGTTGAAATGCCATCGCCATAGGCCGCTGGCGCCATGCGAATCAAACGTTGCCCAACGCTACCCCAAAAGTGATCGTTGGGATTGTTTCCGGTGCCATCGATCGAACGAACTTCAGACGACATCTCCGGAAGCAACAGGTTCAGCTCTTCGTCGGCACTGGTATCAATCGGAAACACATCGCCGCGTTCAATTCGATTGATCACCCGCAGAGCGTCCAAAGCACTGCGTCGACCATCATCGTTGACATCGGTGAACATGCTTTCATCGCGAGCGGTCTCGTTGGTCATCGCATTGATGATCAACAACGCGTCGATGGCTGAAACACGACCGTCATCGTTGACGTCTTCGGCATCATAGATGTTGTGTCGATACCCACCGAAATCGGCTGCCAGCAACTGCCGAGCTTCCAATTGTTCGCTTCGCAATGGGCGTCGCTTGCGACCAGGATGGTTCATCGTACGCTTCGACCGGAACAACATTAGGTGTGCAACAACGTTGGCGATGACAACCGAGACAACGCTTCCATCGGCGAAACGCAAGCCGACGATGAAGGTTGCTGTGAGAAAACTCAAAGCGAGGGTGAGAGGCGAAACATCCCAATCGTAATCCAACTGAGACTTCCCCACCCATTTGGTGCACGAAACGCCGCGAATTATCGACAAAATTTCTAAACAGAATCAATTCCCAAATTGTCTCGCCAGTTGGTGGCTGGAATCTCCCGGAGGCCTTCGCTACGCCTGTTCGATCTTTCAGAAGAAGCTGCGTCAGGACCGAAACCAACTCTACGATTTGCCATTCACTGCTGTCTGGTGCAAAATAACGCGGCCGATGGCGTCAACGACTTCTCGAAATGCTGTGAAACAACGGATCACAATCAAGATTCATGTCGCTTTCCAAAAGTGACAACCAATCGAAAGACAACCACAGGCCATCCATCGACGATTCTTTCCTCCGATCCGTGCAATCACGCGTTTCGCCCATCCCCATCCCCACGCGAATTCCCTCATCCCAATGTCGACCAAACTCCAAACGATCGTCGCGTTGCTGACGCTCGTCATCTGTTCTTTGCTTTCATTAAGTTCCAATCTTCAAGCGAAAGAACACCCCAACGTCTTGCTGATCTTGGTCGATGACCTGAAACCTGCTCTTGGATGTTATGGAGACTCGATCGCGAAAACGCCGCACATCGATTCGCTGGCCAATCGCGGCATGCGGTTCGAAATGGCGTACTGCAACCAAGCCGTCTGCGCGCCATCGCGTTTCACGTTGATGCTGGGTTCACACTCAACATCGACGGGCCTCTACGGGCTGGACAGCCAACTGCGCCAGATCATTCCCGACGCGGTCACGATGCCTCAACACTTTGCCAAACATGGTGGCTATCGAACCGAGTCGCTGGGCAAGATCTTTCACATCGGCCACGGCAATCATGGCGACCCAGAATCGTTCTCGGTTCCACACTTCAAAGAAAAGGTCATCGAGTACCTGGAACCGGCCAGCACCGATGGCGGGCAACTGACTCGCGAAGAGGCCTACTTCACCAATCAGATGCTGGGCCAGATCAAATCGCTTCCTCGAGGGGCCGCGTATGAATCGCCCGATGCCAACGATGAAGACTACGCCGACGGTCGCGTCGCCGCCGAAACGATCGAGCGACTGCAAGCGGCAAAGCAACGTCGACAATCCGATGGAACGCCATTTTTCATCGCTTCAGGATTTGCCCGGCCTCACTTGCCATTCAGTGCACCACAGAAATATTGGGATCTGTACGACCCAGCTTCGCTTCCCATGCCCCAGCACGAAGACCTGCCAGCAAACGCCCCCAAGGTGGCCGGAAAACGTGGCGGAGAAATTTCAAATTACAAACCAGTTCCCACCGAACCCAACGCCGACTTTGACGATGAACTGAAACGCAATCTGATTCATGGCTACTACGCCAGCGTCAGCTACGTCGACGCCCAGATCGGAAAAGTAATCGAGGAACTCGACCGTCTAGAACTTTCTGACAACACAATCGTTGTGCTTTGGGGCGATCATGGTTTTCACCTTGGCGATCTCGGCATTTGGACGAAACATACCAACTACGAACAAGCCAACCGGATCCCGATCTTGATCACCGCGCCGGGTGTCACTCAGCCAGGCAGCTCGACGAAACAATTGGCCGAGAGCGTCGATATCTTCCCGACCTTGTCAGAGTTGGCTGGGCTGCCCGCACCGAGCGGCCCTCAACCAATCGACGGAGTCAGCTTGGTCCCCGTCCTCCAAGATCCATCGGCGCGAGTTCGCGACCATGCCTATCACGCTTACCCGAAGCGAAAGCTGGGGCGATCCATTCGAACCGAACGGTATCGACTGGTGCAGTGGAAGG
>NZ_ANMO01000047.1 GCF_000338295.1 Rhodopirellula europaea 6C | reverse complement strand
CCCTTTCTGCTCTCTAACTTCATCACCCATTCTTTTCCCAGTGCCTGATCCGTCGAGTCGACTTGACCAATAACTCGCATGCCCTCCTTAAATATCATTCGTTCGCTTCATGACGGACGAGCAACATCAGCTCGTCCAGGTCAGTGATTAGCTCTCGCATCGTTTGATACCGACTCGCGGTTTGTTTGGCGATCGCTTTCGAGACGATCCGGTCCGCTTCCTTAGGAATGTGATGCTGGGGAGACCGTTCGCTCGGTGGCGTTGGCTGACGCATGCAGATGTTCTCGAACGTTTCATTGCGATCTTTCCCGCGGAAGGGTTCCGCGATTGCCATCGCTTCGTACAAGCAGACTCCCGCGGAGAACACGTCGCTGCGTTCGTCGATGTCTCGATTGGCAATCTGTTCCGGTGACATGTATGTCGGTGTACCGATCAACAAATTCGCCGGCGTCAAAGTTGGTAGCTCATAAGTACGTTCTTCGTGTTTGACCTTTGACGTCGGAACGGTCTCGCTCGGCGGCGCGGGACTGAATTCGCCGGGTGGTGTTGTATCGACGGCGTAGCGACCTTCATCCAGAGTCGGCGCACCCCATACCTTGGCGGATCCCCAGTCCAACAGCGTGACTTCACCGAAGTTACCCACCCAAATGTTTTCCGGTTTGACATCGCGATGAATCACACCAGCAGCGTGCGCAAACACAAGCGTCTGGCAGGTGTCTCGAATGATCTCGATCCGTCGGTGCAGCGGGAACGCATTAGCCACCTTCTCATCGCCCTTGGCAAGCTGACGTAGCACGGAGAAAAAATTCTCGCCCGAAATCCGCTTCATCGCATAGTAGATTCCGTATTCATCATCCTCGCCGATCTCGTGCACAGGCACGGTTCCCGGGTGTTCCAGTTGAGCTGTCACCCGTGCTTCGCGAAGCAGACGGCGCCGGTACCCGCGGTCCAAGCGGTGTTCCGGCAACAGCATCTTGAGCACCACGGTGCGTCCCACGATTTGGTCGTAGGCGGCATACAGCACCCCGTTGCCGCCTCGAGCCATTTCGGTGAGATCGCGGTACTTAGCCAGCCCATGCGGACGTGGCGATGGAAGCTGAATGTCAGTGCTGGAAATTGAAAGCATCATTCGTCAACGTAGCCTGCTTGAAGGTACAGTCGGGCCGCTTCTCGGTATGGTGGATCCCAACCGAGTTCCTGCAGCAAATCACGCCGCTTCTTGAGATACCATTTCGGTTCAATGGAATGCCGGTTGGCTTCCAACAATTCGAGTGCTCGCCCCTTCTTCCCGGCACGCCGAAACATTCGGTCCTGCAAAAGAATGAATTCCCGACGACCACTCTTCGTTTGCTCCGTCAGCCGCTGAAAAGCTGCCACCAACCGCGACTCATATTCGTCCGGGTTAGCAATCGGCCATCGCTCTCGGACCTCCGGCAACTCGCGATACGCCAGTGCCCTCCCCAGCCGATATCGCGTGTACGCAAGTGACCAACCTGTGGGTGTTGCCAGCGATTGCAAATCAGCCGGAAGATGATCCGCCAGCGATTTCTCCAGTTGGCTGGCCAATTCAATCGTGGTCCGCAAGTTGTCTTTCCGCTCGTCGTCGGTGTCAGACGCGATCAACTGTTTCTGCCAATCAACCATCGCCTTCCAAGCACCCGCATCGACGGACTCAGGTCGCAGCAGATCTGCCAACACGGGCTCTTCCATCAATTCCGATTCATCCGGTGCATCGGCTGGAGCAGTTGGCATTTGCCCTGGCTTCCAGCGACGAAGCCACGATCGCCGAGCGGAATATTCCAAGCGATCGTCGTCCGACGCGGCATTCTCGAGTTTCGTTTCAATCGACACCAGCGTTTGCGATTGCCAGCGTTGAGCATCAACCGTGCGAGGAGTTTCCGCAAACGCACTCACTTGCAGGCAGACCAACGTCAGGAGCATCGCCTTCAGTAACATCGCGATTCGCCATGCCCAACGGCAGAGGCCAACGCGATCGATCCGCTGAGGTGATAGGAAGAGTCCAGCCATGTTGCATTCAAGTGGGTACATTGTTTGTTGTTCGCTTCGCACCCTCGTGACCTTACCGATTTCCAATGCAGCATTCCACAGTGAGCCAAGTTTTCTTTTTCTTCGGGGTGGTCGTTTCGTTCGGATGTGGCTCGGTGATGGCGGATCCATCCGATTGGGCAGAGGGCACAAAGGAGCACAACGATGGTGCCAATCGCGAGCATTACAACCAAGCGGCTTCCTTGCGATGGGCACACTTCATGGGCGATTGGTGCGATGAAGAAGGAATCGAGCAAGGCGAGGCTGCCTATGCAATCGCCGAAGTCTCCGACACGGACACTCTCAAACCCGTTCGTTGGGACGTGACGACGCTAGCAAACGAGTGGGACAAGGGAACGCATCCGAATCAAGGCATGTTTTTACGTGTCGTCGAAGGAGCCGGCAGGACTTCATTCGCCAGCCGAGAAAACACCGACAAGAACCTTTCTCCCAAACTCGAACTGACTGGCGAGAACGGAACGGTCATCCTCAATGCGGTCGCGGATACATTCCTGACCAAGTCGACTTTCCGTTGCCAGGGGCAATCCCCCGAACTGCGAGTCTCCGCCGAGGCGGAAAACCTGCTGGTCCGATTCGATTTCGAACAAGCCTCCGACATCGGAACGATCACCAACGCCACGCTGTTGCTGCATTCGCCCGAGCAGTTTGGTTCGGCCAGCATCGGAGTGTTCCGCTGCAATCAAGGCGACACCGACGTATCCACTTCGCCAGTCCTAGGAATCGCGGCCAAGTACGAAAATGATCGCGGAATCGCGAAAGACCCTGACGTGATTTTCGCGACGGGTTTCGAACAAGCGGACTGGGAAAGCGAATGGACTCAGGCCGGCCCCGACGGCAAAGTGGACACGGTCGATCCTGACACTGGCTTCAAAGGATTCATTCCATTGCAAGGCAGAGCGTTGCGTTCTCGGATTCCAAAGGGTGGCTTCACGGCACTGAACACGCTGTACAAGTTCGATGAACAGATCGGCAGCGAGCCCGAGGAAATCTACTTTCGCTATCACTTGCGTTTGGCAGACGATTGGAACCAAACCGTTCAAGGCGGCAAACTGCCAGGGATCAGTGGAACGTACGGGCGAGCAGGCTGGGGCGGACGAAAGAGCGATGGCACTGACGGCTGGTCAGCTCGCGGATTGTTTCAAAAGACCATCCCCGCCTGCAATCCGTTAGCAGGAACAACGCCGGTTGGTTTCTACTGCTACCACGCCGACATGAAGGGAACCTATGGATCCCACTGGGTTTGGAGCCAAGGTTACCGCGGGTACCTGACAACCAATCGCTGGTACACCATCGAACAACACTGCCGCCTGAACACTCCCGGCGAAAAAGATGGAATCTTGCGCGCCTGGGTCGATGGGCATTTGGCGTTTGAGAAAACGGACATGCGGTTTCGAATGACAGACGAACTCAAAATCGAGCAGATCTGGATGAACCTCTACCACGGCGGGATAACCGCATCGCCACACGACCAGCACATTTTCATAGACAACGTGGTGATCGCGAAAAAGTACATTGGGCCGATGGCCACCGCACCTTGAGTCACTGTGGATCGAGCCTCATTGGGCTGTTGATTCAATGAGCCGTACCGCGTTCGCGAAGGTTCATCAAGCGCCAACCGGGGCTTCCGCCCAACGGCTAATTCTTGTCATTCGGTAGACGACTAAATCAACAGCTCACCACGCAGAGAGTCGAGCGACCACCGCATTCTCAATCGCTCGTATCGACGGATTGAACAGCGAACGCGGGCTTTGCCACCGGTGCTTCGATGACATGCCGTTGCCAATCAATCAACTTGGCTTGGTCTCTCGGATTGGCTCGTTGTTCGATCCGTTGACGTCGGATTTCGTCATCGCAACTCAAATACCAAACGGTCGGTGTTACGCCAAAACGCTCGGCAAGTTGATTTGGCCAACTTGGATCCCCAAGTTCGCGAGTGAATGGTCCCACGATCACGACGTGGATGTGTTGCATATTGTCAGCCGCGGTTTGAAACAAACATTCATAGACCGCGTCACGAAACAACCGCTTGTACTCCGGACTGTCGCGGTCAGCTGGATCCAAACCCGCTGCGGCCAAACCCGCTCGAACAACCGGTTCAGTGACGGTGTCGCTGTCCAACAAAACGCCAGCCAACTTGCGTGCCAAATCCTTTCCAAAGGTGGACTTACCAACACCGGCGGCTCCTGCAACGATGTGAAGTTCAGTGTTCGTCATGGGGCCCGATGAATTGGATCCGTCACATTGTTTTCCCGCCGAATTCATTCGGCAGTCGCCAACGTAAACCGTGTTCGACAAATACGGCAACCTCAATCGGCACACAACAAGATATCGGCAAAGCAGCTACGAGCAAAGAACTCGCTTGAGCAGGTACGACGACCATCACTATCGTTTTTTCTGTAAACCAGATCTCGGATCTGAAACGCCAAACTCTTTCGTGAAGGACTCTCAGCATGAATGAACTCTATCGATACGAGAGTCGGCAGCGTCGAACCTCGATGATCTTGCTACTGAACATGATCGTCTTGCTGGCGATGTACCTTGCCGCACGGAGCTTCCTTCCAGCGTCGGAAGAGAGCGAGCAACTGATCTTTTGGCTGAACATCGCCACACCGCTGGTCGAACTCTGCCTGTTGCTCGCCGCCATTTACCTCTGGGTCAAAAACGAAACCTTCCGGATGGTCGTGACGGAAGACACCTTCGAAGTCTTCGATCCACTCTCGCGAACCTTCACGTTCTCAATTCCCGCAAAGGAAATCGCAGAAATCAAGCAAACTCAACGAGCCAAACACGACGCCATCAAGATAAAACTCCATTCGGGTGAGTGGTTCCAGATCACTCAAAACTACCATTATAAATTGACAGAACTCTACGCCGCTTTGGCCAAAGCCAATCCTGACATCCGTCTTCCCGAGAGTGCTTGGCGATTCGGACGATCGTAAACCTTCCGCCTACTTCGCCACGTTCTAAACAAGTAGTCAAGAATGATCTGGCAGAATCATGTGAGCCATTCGGGCGTTAGCGTGCTATTGATTGAATGAGCCGTACCGCGTTCGCGGCGGTTGCTCAGACGCCAACCGGGGCCAACGCCCATCGGCGAATGGTTGCCATTTGGTATACGACTAAGCAGGTCGGCAGGAATGATCGGGTAGAACCTCACGTAGTCGAGTCTCTCTGAGACTCGCAAATGACAGCGTCTCGGAGAGACGCCGCTACGTGATCAAGCCCAAGGACTCCCGCTCACGTGCTTAGTGCAACAACCCGTTAGCCGCGGTTTTACGTGGGAGCAGTTGCGTTCGCCAAAACAGCTTAAATGCCGAAAGCCTCTCGCCGAACTGCTTCGGTCTCCGTTGAGCTCGGGTCTTCTTTGCGAAGGTGGGCGGTCAGCGCGGCGATGTACGCGGTCCTTTCTTCATCGCTGCTGAATTCGAGAGGTCGGCGTAGCTTCAAATCCTGCAGCGATTGCATGTCTCGTTTCTCCATGAATGAAACCAGCCCTTGCAGCATCGTTTGAATCACGGACGCACCCTCACGATAGATGGCCGAAGTCACCATGGCGGCGTCCGCTCCAGCCAGCAGCACTTTGATCAAATGATCCGCGGTGCCGACGCCGCCACAGGCTGCCAAGGGCATGGCCGGGCAGCAACTGTGAACCTGCATCAACGTATCGAGCGAATCGATTCCCTCTTCCGCCGATGAAATTCGCCAACGACTCGCCAACCTCAGCGTGTCCAAGCAGATATCGACTTTGGGTGCGCGACCATGAAGCACCATCCCCTGGGCACCCGATAGCAATTGTCGTGCGAGATGCGGCAGACTGGTGAAGTTGCTGCTCAGCTTCACAAACAACGGCACCGTGATTGCGGAATTAACGTCCCGAATCGAATCCAGAATCATCGTCTCGATCTCGGTGGAACTGCCATCCTCCCGAGCACCTGAGTGATGAACGTTCAGCTCAATCGCCGAAGCACCAGCCTCCTCCAGTTCACCAGCGAAATCCATCCAGCCGCCGGCGGTGTAGCCGTTCAAACTGGCGATGATCGGAATGTCTTGCAACGAACTGGCCCGATTGACGAGGGCCAAATACGAATCGCCATCCGGGCAAACCCAATGATGTTTCGTTCGGTCGGATTGGCCCAGAATGCTTCGTTCTTTCGGCGTGAGTTGGCGACCGTGATTCCAGCTCCAGTCGATCACTTGCTCCTCAAACAACGAGGGCAAAACGATCGCCCCAGCCCCCGCCTCTTCCATTGCCAATCGAGTCCGCTCGTTCATCGACAACGGCGATGCTCCAACAATCACGGGCGACCTCAACGAAAGTCCGCCAAATTGGGTATTCAAACGAGATGTCATGGCTTCGCTTCCATTGAAAGAGAAAAGAACGGCTCAAAGCATTTCAACCAGTTGGACCACGTCAGGGACATCGACCACCCAGGCTCGTTCGCTGTCCGAAAGTGGTTCGTGACAAGCGAGTTGGTGTTCCAAAACAGTTGGGTCCGCATCCGATGCATCTTGGTTTCCCTCACAACGATCGATGACTCGTTGCCGCAAGGTTTGTGGATCGCTGTGACAATTCAAAATCGCAAAGGGAACGCCCGATCGAGTTGCGAGATCAACAAACTGGTTGCGTTGAGCTCGTTTGAGAAATGTTGCGTCAACAATCACGCTGTATCCGTTCGACAGGATTGCTGCGGCTTGATCAGCCAGTCGTCGGTAGGTCTCGTCGCTCGCGTCATCGCCGTACACCTCCAAAACCTCATTGGGTCCGGGACGATCGGTGACGGACAAACCGAACATTCGCTTTCGTTCGACATCGCTTCTCAACCGAATCGCGTCATGTCGTTGAACGATTGCTTCACTCACGGTGGACTTGCCACTACCGCTGACGCCATGGGTGATCCATAGTCGCGGGGATTCTCGAAGCGTGAATCGGCATGCCAGATCAAGTTGCTTCTGCACGCCTTCGTTGTCGTCACTCATCGAAGCCGTCAACGCACGAACCAGTGCACGATAAACCAGGAAGAAACGCAGTAAACTCAGAGACCGATAGTCTCCCGTGCGTTCCAGGTATGCGTTGAGAAACAATCGAGACAGATCGAGGTGTCCTCGAGCGGACAAATCCATCGCCAAGAACGCAGCATCACTCAGGACGTCAATCCATCGCAAATGGTCATTGAATTCAATGCCGTCGAACGGACGCAGTTTGCCCTGCCAATCGATGATGTTTTCGGCATGGAGGTCACCATGACACGCCCGAATGAATCCACCGTTGATTCGATTGGTCAGCCTTTGAAGATTCTCAGCGAAGAACTTGTTCGTCCAATCACGCAAGACATTCACTGCCCGCGATGAATCGTCGTCCAATTCTTCGTCCAATGTCTCGAAGATCTGGCGGATGTTTTGGGTCAGAAACGTCGGCCATTTCTGCGCAATTCCTGAATAGCAAGCAATTGCGTCCTGGTGAAACTCTGCAATCGTTTCAGCGAGCTGAAGAACTTTGCCGCGAGTCAACTTTCCCTGCTCGATCTGTTGACTCAGCAGTGCTGTTTCAGGGAACCGATTCATTTGCACCGCAAACTCGATCGCCTCCCCCTCGCCTTGCACCTTGATGCCTTCATCCGCGAGCGTGACCGGTACAACAGCAACATAGAGATCGTCTGAAAAGCGTCGATCCAAACGCAACTCTTCTTCGCAGAAGTGCCGACGTTTTTCTCGCGTGGTGTAGTCCAAAAATTCCGTCTTGATCGGCTTCTTGATTTTGTAGGCGAAATCACCAGCCAAAAACACAAACGAGATGTGTGTTTCGTGCACGACCACGGGACCGTCAACAGGATCAGGATATGCCTCCGGTCGCATCAAACCCGCGACCAAGCGTTCCGTCGAAACCTCGTTGTTTGCGGTCGAGTTCATGGTCGTCATCGGTGTCACTACAGGGCAAAGATTCCAAGAAAACAGGGCCAACTACCAGCCCCTTCGCCATCTGGGCGTTAGCGGGCAGTTGATTGCGTCGCATACCGAATGACAACCATCAGCCGATGGTCGTTAGCCCCTTTTCCAAATCAACAAAAGCGTCAGCGGGCAAACTCGAAGCCAGTGGGGCGTACTGAAACCATCGACCAGCCCGCTGACGCGGGGCGACCCTCCTAAGTGGGAGTGTGAGTGCTACTGAGTGATGCGGCCGAACTTCACTCGCCATGGTTTCTCCCATGGAACCGAGGGAAATTTCAAACGGCATATGTATTTCAACGAGTGAATTTCCCACACCCGCTTCGTCTGCTATTCGCTGGGTAATTTGATCAACTCCTTTCGGTGCTTCCGCATGTAGGAATGACACTCAACACACCGGACTGTCATGGCAACGTACCCCATGGTGGCGCGATGAATGTCCTTCTCTTCCGCTGCTTCCACAACCAGATCCGCAGCACGTTGAAAGTCACGGCTTTGATCCGCGTATTCGCGTGTCTGGATGACATTCCATCCCGACTCGGTACTAAGCAATCTTAAAGATCGAGCGTTGGATGCGACCTTGTCATAGTCCTCCAATGTGAGTCCTTCGAGAATCGCTTTGGACTTTTCTAACTTCATTCGCATCAACGGAGTGAGCAAACTGCCATCGTCTCGATGATCCTCCGGCGACGGAGGATCCGCTCGTAGGTTCAATGAAGATAACAAACCGATCACGACGACCGACGAGAGCATGATTGCAAACAAGCGTTTCATCACATTTCAATCCGAAAGAACATTGGCGTGTCAATTCACTCAAATCGTTGGTCAGACCTCGGCACTCGCCCAGGCAAAGGTGAATCCGATGGTGATCCCACCGATCGGCTCGTCGTCAAACAATTTCATATTAGGGGAAGAGGCTGTTCATCCTCAACGATCACTGTTTGGGACATCTCCACCGGTGAAAGAAATCCTTCTGGTTTGAGGGCCAGCAGGGAACAAGTCACATCAGGAACAACGGCCTCGGCGGTATTGCCAATTAAAAACCCAGCCACACCCGTTCGACAAACTGTACCCATCACGATCAAGTCCGCTTCGACTTCATCGGCAACATCTCGAATTGCATTGGCCGGTGCCCCGTGGCGCAGATGCAGGTGAACGTCGTTGGCCTCGGCAAAGGGCGTTTGCAATAACTCATCCAACGCTTGGTGAACCCTGGCTTCGTGTTCACGTCGGACATCGTCGACCGCATCGCTGCCCGCATGGCGACGCACTGATTCTTCCATCCACAATTGCCATGCGGAGACCACGTGCAGGTGAGCTTTGTCTCGTTGAGCGATGGAATACGCCAGTTCGAGCATTCTGCGATTCAATTGGTCATGAGCTGCGTCATGTGAATCAACGTCGATCGCCACCAACACACGATCGAATTCGCCATGGATGTCCGGTTTCAACAACCATAACGGGCAAGGACACAACCGAAGCAACGACTTCGCGACGCTTCCAAACAACCGTCCAGCGGTGGAAAATCCATCCGCCGTTTTAACCACCAGGTCATGCTCGTCCTGAATGACTTGTCGAGTGATTTCGGTGGCCGGGTCGCCGATTGCAACCACAACGTCCATCGACAGCCCCGTGTCGGAATAGTCCGCTGCGAGATTGAGCAAACGTCTTCGGCGATCTGCCGCGACCAGCTTCTCCAGTTCCTTTGGCTCGGCAACATCCGTCAACATCCCAAGCGCCCGCGGAATGGGCTTGACGACATCCATTAACGTCAGCCGAGCTCGGTTTGCCAAAGCCAACTCGGTTGCTTTGGAAACCGAGGTTTCCGGTTGCTCCGTTCCCGCGTAGACAAGAATGTTTTCGAAATCATTCATCGCTGATTCACCTTTCAAGTCGCTGCGCTTTGATGGACCATTTGCCCCGTCTGGAAGTCCTCCATCGACCGCCCCCTGGCAATTAAAACACTCGATGGAGCATGACGAAGCACAAAACGCGTGGTGCTTCCCAACACCAGCCGTTCGAACCCGCCGCGTGACGTTTCCCCAACAACGACCATGTCAACTTGATTCGATTCGATGTAATTCACCAAACCGTCACCGATGTGGTCGCTATGAATCACCTGTGCTTGCGCGGACCGTGAGACATCCACCAACCTATCCCGCAACCTGTCGAGATATTCCTTGGCGGCTTGGTCGACCGATGACTCTTCGAAGCTTGCTCGATCCGTCACCTCCACAACTTGTACATCGTTTTCGCTGGCCCATCCCAATTGCATGAACTCTTCAAAAGCCATCTCAGCGGGCGGACTGGGTTCGCAACCAATTGCGACTCGAAGATGTTGACGACGGCCGGAATCTTCGTTGGGACGAACCACCAGGACACTGCCAAGAACGTGTGTCGCGACATAGTCGCTGGTACTGCCCAACAGGATTCGCCCAACCGCCGAATGCCCCTTGGCTCCGACGACCACCAAATCAGGTTGAAGCTCGTTCGCAAGCTTTACAATTGCTTCCCCGGGATGCCCGTCGCGAATGAGGTGGCGAAGCTCAACCTTTGAATCGTGAAAAATCTCTTGGACATCTTTGAAGCTACGAGCGGCTTTTTCGCGTTTCCGCTCCAACCACGCTTCGCTCCAACCATCGACCAGAAATCCCTTTTGCGACGGCGGTTCAAATATCGCCGTCACGACATCAATTCCAACTTCTTCGTGAAAGCCTAAGCGAACCAAAAACCGAGCGGCTTCTAGCGAAGCATCTGAACCATCAATCGTGAGCAAGATCTTTTTCATTGAACTTCCCTTTCGTTGGAAACCATTCCAACGCACTCGGGATGCCAAAGCACAATTTTCGCAAATCGATGTCTTTCCGCCGCGCAGCACGTGCCGCAGTGCACAGGTGGGCGGATGAGCACAACCGAAATGTGAGCATGGTGACCAACTTTCGGAAACGCGAACTCGGTCCCTGCTTTGCTCAAAGGACCATTCGTTACTCAATCACACTCGAACGAACCTATGATCGTGTCCAACCTCAAGAACAAAAACCCTCTGCACGAGGCCAACGAAGCTCACCGCTATTTTTCGCAACTGGAAGGGCAAATCGTCCAACGACTGCGGGAAGAAGCGAGCAGTGATTCTGGGAGAGAGGAACTCATTCGCAGCACCGGAATCCGTGACCCGGAACTTGTCGAGGAACTGGGCAAGCTTGGAATCACCGCCGATGAGTTGGTCTCTTTACGTTTGTTTCCGCTGGTCATGGTTGCATGGGCGGAAAAGCGAGCCGACGAGCAGGAACGAGAGGCAGTGATGGCGGAAGCACTGAAGATGGGAATCCACGAAGATTCCAGTGCGTGGGTGCTACTCGACCAATGGCTTCAGAAACGTCCGCCCGGATTGGCAGTGGACGCCTGGAAGCGATACATCCACGAGATGTTCCATGACATGTCCCGTGTCGCTCAACAACGGCTGATTCTCGTGACCGAGCAACAAATGACACGGGTTGCGAAAGCATCCGGTGGTCACCTGGGTTTTGGCAGACTCTCAGCCAAAGAAAAGGCGACCATCGAACAAACCATCGCTGCCATGCGGCATCAGATCGAAGTCAATTGATGCGCGACGATTGCCCATCCACCCTGCCACGCTTTTCACAGCAGCCCGCAGGGTGGCGCCGGTACGAAAACGCAGACAAATGAGACCTGCAGCGAAGCAAAAATTTTGCGAGCGTCGAAGGGGTTCACCAAACGCTCAACCGTGGACTCCGAATCGCCCCGCATCGCGTTCCCATTGGACCGGCACCTCTGGGTAGGGAGCATGCCCGGCTTCGCGTTGATGGTAGGCGTTGTGTCGGTGATAGTAACGCTCACAGTCCTTTTCGCGACCACGAACGATTCGAAAACCTTTCAGTTCGCCATACTGTGCAGTGATGATCGTCCAGCGCCCATGCGCATGCTCGTCATCTCGAAAGAGGATCACCCAGTCGTGAGTTTTCTCTTGCTGCTGAGCCCGCTTGGTGTGTGAGAACATCGCAGTGTAGTGACGCCCCTCTCTTTCCGTGTGCAAGACCGGCACCCAGTCGTGTTCGTTGGATCCCCGATCGCTCAACCGGATCTTTGGAAGCGTCCCTTCTCTGGCACGTTTGAGATAGTCGCGATCGATGTCGAGTAGCTCGTCGATCGGTACCACCGGTTCCAACTTTGGCTTTGCTTCAGCTTCCTTGACCACACCTCGCTGGGACAGACACGCCTGGATGGCTTCGCATCGTTTCTGCCCGATCCCTGGCACGCGATTGAGACGACCGTCGATGGCGGCGCGAAGCAACTCAGGCAACGTTTCGATGTGCAAGTGATCATAGATGCGATGCGATAGCTGCGGACCAATTCCAGGAACGGTTGCGAAGAAGTGCTCCGCGTTGGATTGTCCTCTTAACCGATCAAGCAACGGGATTCTTCCGACTCGAATCGCAGACTCGATCAGTCCCGAAATCGACACGCCGATCGTCGGAAGTGCAACCAATGCTTCCACGCCATCGCGTTCCAAAAGTTCACGAATGGGGGACCGCAGTTCCGCAATCGTCTTCGCCGCCGAACGGTACGCATTGACACGGAACTCGTTCGCGTGTTGCTCACTCAGCAAACTTGCAATCTCCGCCAATTGGTCGGCGATTTTTCGATTCTCTTGCAGACCATCGATCTGCACACCCGCTTGGACGGGTGAGTTGGCATCAATCACAACCATGACAAAGAGCTCGCTAAGTTTGATGACCGAAGGAATCGCCGGTCTGCTGAGAGACCACCGGGGTGGGGTCGAAGTAAGCTTGTTTTCGCGTCAACGGATCGATGTATTCCAATCGCACCGATTTTTCGTCGCCCGCATGGTCGCGTGGACACGCAGCCCGAAAGTCTTGCAACGTTCGAAAGCGGCTCGATTCCACATGCCGCTCGATGCCGTCCACGATATCCCGGATCGCATCGGGACCTCGTCGATAAACAGCCGATGTAACCATGACAACATCCGCACCTGCAATCATCGCCTTGATAGCGTCTTCTGAGTTGGACACGCTGCCGCTGGCGGCAATTGACATCGCCTGATCGCCGGCTCGCGCACGCACAATCCCTTCCAAGATGCAACCGACCGAGTTGACGGGTGACAATTCCCAATTGATTGTCCAGTGCATCCGGTCAGTGCTGACGTCCCACTGTGGCATGTGAGTGAACAATACCAATCCAGCTGCACCCACCTGCCGAAGTTGAGCAGCCATGGACGACAAACTGGTGTACCGCTGGCTAATCTTTGCTGCTACCGGAATCACAACGAGTTCGCGCACCTGCCGAATGAGATCACACAATCGAGCTTCGATGTCGTTCGACGTTTCCACGGAATTAAAGACAGCCTGCTGCAAGTTGAATTCCAACGCATCCGCGCCGGCTGATTCCATCTCCTTTGCATATTGCAGCCACCCCCCTGACGAGGATCCATTCAAACTGGCAATCACGGGAACCGAACACATTTCCTTCAATCTGCTAATCGTCTGCAGGTACGCTTCCGTTCCCCCGTTGTATTTGTCCTGCTGAGGCTGGTATCCACTGCGTTCAATGGCACCGAAGGGATCCGTCGACTTGATCAGCCTGTGCATCACTTGTTCTTGCAGAATCGACGGCAGCACAATTGCTCCAGCGCCCGCCGCAACGATTTGACGAACAGCCTCCGATTGAATCGTCAATGGACAAGCCCCCATCACCACGGGAGATTCCAGCTGCATCCCCAAATAGTTTGTAGTCAGTTCGCCGGACATCGTGAGAACTCCTAATGAGTAGGGAATGGGGACCTACCAATCAGGCAAACGACATACCCCGCCTAAACGTCTTCGCCGGCGCTCCCTGGTGCACACTGCTGTGCCAAAGAGTCCCATCGCGGTGAGCTACTCGGATCATTTTGCGCTCAACCGTTGCAACTTCTCGCTCGGCACGCCCGTTGCCAATTCCATTGTGTTGCCAATCGACTCCTACAAGTCTCGCTCCGATTGCGTGGTCAAAGCAGCAGGACGCAGACAGAACGATGCATCACTTGCGATACTGATTCACTGCGGGAAAAGGAACACTCAACGGCGTTTCGGCGAGATTGGAACACACGCTCGCACAACTGAACGAGGAGGTATCAATCACTCAACAACTCTAGCGTTGAACCAAGCGACGACGTTGTGGCCGCTTGGTGAATTCGTCGGCGACGAAATCATTCAGGGGTTTCATCGACTTCGACACACGCTTTCGTGAACCCAACGGAATCAGCGACTTCCACGGATGGCTGGCTGATCTTCAGACCGACGAGAACAGGCATCCAATCAGGCGGATCACTATTCAACACCTTCAGCTTCAAAACATTATCATGCAAGATTCGCTCAACCACACCCTGCGGCAACTACATGACCAATTGAGTCAACTCGATTCGATCGATGATGCCGATCGCCAACGCCTCAAGAATGCCATTCGCGAAATTGAAGAAAGCTTGGACCGATTCGACATCCGTTCATCAGAACTGGCCAAGCGTCTTCACGAGACGACACAACAAGTCGCGCACAATCACCCGCACGTGACTCAAGCAGCTGGGCAAGTCGCTGACATGCTTTCACAAATGGGCATTTAAGGGCTCTCCACCACCGCCCAGCCCCGGGAGCTACCGAGACAGAAGGCCGCAGGGTATCATTGCGACGACAGATCACGTCGCATGTGCCGTGATCGAATGTGCATTCATCTCGGAATCAGCACCATGAAGGAAGTGTTGACCATCTTGCTCGTCGAGGACGATCCCGATTCGCTCGCGAACATGGTCGACATTTTGGAACTCGACGGTCACGTGGTTCGCGTCGCGCGGAGCTTCGCCGATGTTTTGAAAGCCGAAATTCAACCAGACATCGAGCTCGCTATTCTGGACCGACGTCTGCCAGATGGCGAAGTCGAAGACCACCTAGACACTCTCTCCGATCGATTGCCGAACGCTGAGTTCATCATCGTCACGGGCTTTGCCAACATGGAAGGAACGATCGCGTCCTTCAGGTATGGTGTGACAGACTACCTACTTAAACCAGTCCATCCTGACGTGATCCGGCAAAGCGTCGCCAGGATCGCCAAACACAAGCGAATGGAAGCCGACCTCCAACGGCAGCAAAGATTTGCAAACCAGTTGCTCGAGACCAGCGAAACATACATCGTCGTTCTCAACCTGCTGGGGCATGCCGTTCATGTCAACAAACATTTCTCGGACATCACGGGCTGGCAGCTCGATGACTTGATCGATCAAGACTACATCGATCACTGCATACCAGAATCCGATCGCGAAAACGTTCGCGAAATCTTCGAGCAGACCCTGAAAGGCAACACGTCCTCCGGTATCCGCAATGGATTGCTGACCAAATCAGGTCGAGTTCGCCAGATTCGCTGGTCCGACTCCGTCCTCCGAGACGCCCACGGCAACATCGAATCGGTGCTCGCAATCGGCATTGATGTGACCGCCATCATCGACGCGCAAGAATCCGCCGCGCGAGACCATCGGCTCGCCGCGATTGGACAAACCGTCGCGGGCTTGGCTCACGAAAGTCGCAACGCGCTGCAACGAATCAACGCCAGTGTCGAGCTGCTTCGACTGGATCTTCCTCCAGAAACCGACACACGTGTAGAAGTCGATTCGATCGCTCGAGCAGCCGATGAGCTGGGCAATGCCCTGGAGGAAGTTCGCGAGTATGCGGCGCCAATACGGTTGCAGCGTGAATTGGTGATGCTTCACGAAGTGTGGCGACCGGTGTGGACCTACTTGGCAAAATCGCACCCGGATCGCAATGTCGAATTGTGCGAAACACAATGCAATTGCGGCTGCCCCGTCGAAGTCGACAAATTGCGTATGCAGCAGGTCTTTCGCAACCTTTTTGAAAACTCGCTCGCCGCGTGTGATGATCCGGTTCGCATCGAAATTCAGTGTCGTTGCGATGGTGCTGAAAACATTCTGCTCGACTACTCCGACAATGGACCGGGGCTCACTGCCGAAGAACAACGAAAGCTGTTCGATCCTTTTTTTACGACCAAGGTCAAAGGCACCGGCTTGGGAATGTCAATCGTTCAGCGCATCCTTGATGCCCATGGCGGCGAAATTCGCGTCGCTGAGCCAACACATCCCGGAGCACGCTTTCTCATTCAGCTGAGCAAGCACGACGGGGCTGTCCAAGACAATTGTTCCGGGGATTGCGAAACGCTCCATGCATGACGACGAACAACTCGCCATCCTGGCATCGGTTCTACGAACCGCAGTGGACGCGATCATCATCATCGATCAACGAGGCACCATTGAATCCGCCAACATCGCAACGGAGCGAATGTTCGGGTTCAGTCCCGGTGAAATGATCGGCCAAAACGTCAAGATGCTGATGCCATCGCCTGATCACGAACAACACGATGGATATCTGGCACGATACCAAGAGACCGGTGAACGACACATCATCGGCATCGGTCGCGAGGTCACCGGGAAACGCAAAGACGGAAGCCTGTTTCCATTGCACCTAGGCGTCAGCGAAGTTCAAACCGACCAACGAAAACTATTCACTGGAATCCTACGAGACATCAGCGAACTGAAGGCCGCCGAAGCGGAACTCAAGCAACTCAACGCGACACTGGATCAACGGGTCAAAGCCCAGGCGGCTGAGTTGCAACAAGCTCAACTCGAATTGGTTGAGAAAGAAAAGTTCGCGACGCTTGGTCGAATCTCCGGCGGGATCGCTCACGAGATCCGAAATCCGCTCAACGCGATCAAGACATCCGCCTACTACCTCCTCAACGCTCAGTCACCTTCGCCCACCAAGACACAAGAACACTTAACGCGAATTGATCGGCAAGTCACAGTCATCGACAGTGCCGTGACGGCTTTATCAGACTTGGCTCGACTTCCCGAACCACAGGCGTCCGAAATTGATCTCGCAGCAATGATCACCGGAATCCTTCGCGAAACCAAACTGCCCGGCAACATCGCCGTCCAACAAAATTTCCCTGAAGAGCTGCCAAAAACCTGGGCGGATGAGAAACAACTTCCCATCGTCTTCAAAAACCTGATACGGAACGCTCGCGACGCAATGCCAGACGGAGGCTCACTGCACTTGTCAGTTCGCATTGACGCCCCCTTCGTCGTTGTAACGGTCCAGGACAGCGGCATCGGCATGCCACCTGAGATAGCACAACGCGTCGCTGAACCATTCTTTTCAACCAAGGCCAGAGGAATGGGCTTGGGAATGGCAATCACCACCGCCATCCTCGAAAAGAACCAATGCCAAATGCGGTTGGAATCCGAACCTGGTCGAGGCACGACGTTTGACATCTCAATCCCGATCGCTGGGCAAAACCGATGAAGTCAAAACGCGTGTTGATCGTGGACGATGACCGGGACATTTGTTCGAACATCAAAGACATCCTGGATGACCTTGGCTACCAAACCGACATCGCCCACGACGGTCATTCCGCGCTGGATCTCGTTGACACGAATCGCTACGACGTCGTGTTGCTGGACTACTCCATGCCCGGGATGGACGGCGCAACGCTTCACCAACAAATGGTGCTGCTTCAACCGGAGATCGCGGCGATCATGGTCACGGCCTACGCCCAAGGCGACGGGGCTCAACGAGCACGTGACAGCGGTATCCAACAAGTGCTTCGCAAACCCGTTGACCTGGGCGAGTTACTTCCCTTGGTCGAACAGCTATCCAATTCGCCGATCGTATTGGTTGTCGATGACGATCCTGACTTTTGCAAAACGCTCTGGCACATCCTGCGAGAACGCTCGTATCGCGTCAGCCTAGCTCACAACCGAGAAGACGGCGTTCGCAAGGCATTGGACGCCAACTACCAAGTCGCGGTGATCGACCTGAGTCTGTGCAGCGGGCAAACCGATGGTTGCGATGTTCTGCAGAGAGTCGCCGAGGTCAATCCAGCCATCCGAACGATCTTGATCACCGGACACCGAGAAGTAGCGGGACAGGTTCTAGAACGTTGCAAAGCCAACGGACTCGATGACGTTTGCTTCAAACCACTGGATGTCGAAGCGTTGCTCAACAAAATTGAACTCGGCAAAATTGCAAACGCCAATCGGGACAGCGGCACTTCTTAACGAGCTGTTGATTTAATGACCCGTACCGCGTTGGCGGCGGCTAGTCAAACGCCAACCGAGACTAACGCTGGGATGTTGAATCTTTGGGGTTGCAGGTCGAGGACACGATGCAGCTTTTGCCACCTCTCCCTCAACTTCGTTGGGGGAGAGGTCAGACGCGGCGTTCAGCCGTCGTCTGGGTGAGGGGGCAAATTCCCTCAGATTGAAAACTGCACCGCCAACTAGCGACGCGAGTCGCGCGAATGC
>NZ_ANMO01000046.1 GCF_000338295.1 Rhodopirellula europaea 6C | reverse complement strand
GCACACATGTCCCGCGTGAGTGCCACGACTGACGCGGCCGCGAAGTTGGTGCAATTGAGCCAACCCAAACCGATTGCCGCCCAAGATCGCCATCACGGTCGCGTTGGGAACATCGATTCCAACCTCGATCACCGTGGTGCTGACCAATACATCCAGCTCGCCTTCCGCGAATGATTCCATTACCTGCTGCTTCTCATCCGATGCCATTCGGCCATGCAACAATCCGACTCGCAAACCTTTGAGTGGTCCGGTGCGAAGCTGTTCATATGTCGAATGCACCGACGTAATGTCTTCGGCGGGCGGTTCGGCTGGATCGATGAGCTCCGAAAGTTCTTCGTCCGCGGATTCGACTTCCGGTCCGACGCGTGGAGCCACCACAAACGCCTGCCGACCTTCCGCCACTCGTTCTTTGACAAACGACCACCATCGATCCCGCCAACTGTCTCCGGCCAGATACGTGTGCACGGCACCACGACCAGCCGGTTTTTCTCGCAATGTGCTCAGGTCCACGTCGCCGAACTGGGTCATCGCGACGCTGCGTGGGATGGGCGTGGCAGACATGACGAGGTAATGCGGATCAACACCGCCATCGCGAAGCGTCACGCGTTGCTTGACACCGAATTTGTGCTGCTCATCGATCACGCACAGCCCCAAGCGATGGAACTCGACACCGTACAGCAACGCTTGTGTGCCGATCACGATGTCCAATTCACCAGTGCGAATTTTCTCAACCGTGTCACGCCGCTCGGCCGCACCCAGCGAGCCGCACAGCAATCCGATTCGCACACGACTGTCCGCCAACATCCGCTTGAGCGTCGCGTAGTGTTGTCTCGCCAGCACTTCCGTTGGGGCCATCAAGGTGGCTTGGTGTTCTCCCGCCACAGCGACCAACATCGCGAAAATGGCGACGACGGTTTTGCCGCTGCCGACATCGCCTTGCAGCAATCGGTTCATCGGGAATTGCCGAGCCATGTCGCAAGCGATCACATCCATCACACGACGTTGATCGCCGGTCAATTCGAATGGGAATCGCCGCAAGATTCGATTGCGAACCGTGGCGGAACATTCCAGCGACGGGGCTCGCAATTCACTGGTCAGCGAACGGCGTCTCATCGCCAGTGCCAACTGCATCACCAACAACTCTTGAAACACCAATCGTGTTTGCGCCGCCGTCAGGTCCGCTTCGCTTTCCGGCAAGTGAATTCCACGCAGCGCATCGGAAATTCCCGGCAACACATCGGGCAACTCCATTCCGGCTGCATTCAAACGCTGGGCCGCTTCGGATCGCAAACGTTCCGGCAACACCTCGGTCAATTGCCCGGCCAACTCGTTCACCAACGGACGAGCCAACCGCCGCAGATCCGATTGCTTGATCCCTTCGGTCAGCGGGTAGTTCGCCAGAATCAATCCGCCGGGAGCGTCCTCGTCCGGCAGCTCGCCTTCCTGAACGATCTCGTACTGAGGATGAGTGAACTCCCACCGCAGTCCAGCGAGCTTGGGGGTGCCGCTGATTCGAACCTGAGTTTCGAACGTCAGTTGCTCGGCCCGAAACGGTTGGTTGAAGAACACGATTCGAACCGCGCCCGAATCATTTTCAACAATCGCGGCAAAGATTGATTTGCCCGGCGTGCGAGACATCAACTCGGCGTCCGTGATCGTGCCAATGAAAGTCGCTGGTTCGCCTTCGGATAGATCCGCGACCTTGGTGGGTGGAGGCGGGAAGGTGTGATTCCGCGGGAACAGAAACAGGATGTCGCGAGCGATCCGCAATCCCAGCTTACGAAGCTTGGTGGCTCGCGCCGGCCCAACGCCTAGCAAATACTGAATCGGTGTGGTCAGCGTGAGCGTGGATTCGCTGCTGCTTGGCTCGCTCACGAAATTCAATCACCGAGGCGTGTAGTGAAACTGTTTGCTCTTTGAAAAGAACTCAACCGGGTTGTCGTGCACGACTTTGCGAATCAACGCTTCGTCCATTCCACGACGTCGCATCGTGAAAATCAAGTCGGGCACGGCGGTCGGTTTGCTGATGCCCCAATCGCCCGCCGAGTTCGCCAGCAATCGCTCACCGGCATGGCGTTCAATCATATCGGCAGCACGATCGGGCGTGCACTTGGTGACTGGATAAAGCGTCATCCCGGCCCAGAAACCACGATCGAGCACTTCGCTGACGGTGTGCTCTTCCACGTGATCCACCAACACGCGATCAGGATTGACGCGTGAATCGTCGCACAGCATATCCAAGATCATTCGCGTCCCTTGGTATTTGTCTTCCAGGTGCGGCGTATGAATCAAGATCGGCTGGTCGTACTTGATTGCCAGCTCCAAGTGTTCCAGGAACACCGTCGCTTCGTTCTTCGTGTTTTTGTTCAATCCGATCTCACCGATCCCCAGCACGCCGGGACGATCGAGGAACTCAGGGATCATCGAGATGACTTCGCGAGACAGCGAGACGTTCTCGGCTTCTTTGGCGTTGATGCACAACCAACAGTAATGCTGGATGCCAAACTGAGCCGCTCGTTTCGGTTCGACCGCAGTGAGTTGTTCAAAGTAGTCGCGAAAACCGTCGACCGTGCCGCGGTCAAAACCGGCCCAGAACGCTGGTTCGCTGACGGCGACGCATCCCATTCGAGCGAGCGTTTCGTAGTCATCCGTCACGCGGCTGACCATGTGAATGTGCGGGTCGATGAAATCCATGTTGCTGGTCAGTCAGTCGGAGTGTTTGTAGGTGGGCAATGGAACGATATCAGCCGATGGCCGCGGGGCTCATTTCGTGCTCGGCGTTTCCACACCGAGTTTGGTCTTCCAATCTGGATCGTACTGGCGCGAGAACCAATGCTGAACTTTTGCGGCGCGATCAGGATCATCGGCCAACAACATCTCAATCGCTTGTGTGAGTTGATCGCGACGTGGTGAGCGTTCGGTCCCGCCTGGGGCACGGTCCAACCGATCCAGCACCGCTGCCAGTTCCAAGACTTTGGCTCGAACTTCCAGGTACGACGCGTCCAAGATTTCGTCAGCGGTCTGTTGGCTCATGGGGCAAATTCGATGTGGAGGAAATGGTTCGTGATGGAATTGCAATCGGGCCATCCATCACGGAGCCCGGTCAATTCATTGGAAGGCGGGTCAATTCAACGGAGGCCGGCCAACTCAATTGTACCCGACAACTCATGGATTGGTTCTTGGCGTGGATGCCTTTTTCCGGCACGCATTGCTGCAATAGCGGACTTGGTCCCAATCGCGAGCCCACTTTTTTCGCCAAGCGAACTCCCTCCGACAGACCGGGCAGATCTTCGTCGGAAGGTTCCGTTTCGCATCGCGATGAGCGGACATGGATTCGAACTCAGGTGGTCAGTGATCACTCACATTCCAAAACGTCACAGCCAACCCATGGCCGCAAAATTTGAGGAACGTTGATCGTTCCGTCAGCACGTTGGTGGTTTTCCAAAATTGCAATCATGGCTCGTCCGGTCGCGATGGCGGTGCCGTTGAGCGTGTGAACAAAGTCGGTGCCCTTCTGGGTGTTGGACTTCGATCGCACATTCAATCGACGAGCTTGGTAGTCGGTGCAATTGCTGGTGCTGGTGACTTCGCCCCAGTCGCCCGATTCGCCGCGTCCTGGCATCCAAGCTTCCAAGTCGTACTTGCGGTAAGCCGGTCCGCCCAAGTCACCCGTTGCGGTGTCGATCACTCGGTAGGGCACTTCCAAGGCGTCAAAGATTTCGCATTCCAGTTCACGCATCTCTTCGTGCATCGCCGTGCTTTGATCGGGCAACGTAAACGCGAACATTTCGACTTTGGTGAATTGGTGGACTCGGTACAGACCTTTGCTGGCTCGCCCCGCCGCACCGGCTTCGGTTCGAAAACAGTGGCTCAGCCCGCAAAAACGAAGCGGCAATTCTTCGCTGGCCAAAATCTGACCACTGAGCATTCCGCCCAAAGGGATCTCCGCCGTCGCGACCAAGTTCAATTCCGTGTTTTCAATGCTGTAGATCTGCGTCTCGGGACCACGCGGGTTGAACCCGGTGCCTTGCAGCACGCTGGTCAGCGCCAGGTCAGGTGTTGAAACCGGCGTGAAGCCTTTACCGGCCAAGTGAGAAATCGCGAATTGTTGTAAAGCCAAGTCCAAACGCACGGCGGCGTTTCGCAAAAAGTAAAAACCGGAACCGGCAACGCGAGCTCCGCCTTCGAAGTCGAACAAGTCGTGCTTCTCGCCGAGCTGAAGATGGTCCAGCGGCTGAAAGTCCATTTCCGGCACGGGCGTTTTTCCACGACCGATTTCGTTCGCATCGTGCTCACCACCCTCGGGCACATCCGGGTGGGTCATGTTTGGCAGGATGGTCTGCAGCTCGAGGATTTCGGCTTCCAAACGATCTTGCGCCGCACCAGCCGCATCTTTTTGCTCGCGAAGGCTGCGGCCTTTGGCGATCAATTCCTGACGCTCGTCGTTGTCTTTGGCGGATTTGATCTGCTTGCTGACTTCGTTGGCTTGCCGATTCAGCTCCTCGGCTTGCTTCAGCGCGTCCATCCGTTCGGCTTCCAGACGGCAAATCGCGTCGACGTCGACAGAAACGCCACGCTTGGCGGAATTTTCAGCGACAAGCTGGGCATTTTGCAGAATGAATTTGCGATCGAGCATCGTGGTCAGTGGGGTGCGGGAAAATGGACATCTCAATTTGCCCCACAACTTAGCGAAAGAACCCGCATCGTCGCAGCCCTGGAAAAGCGGCGAGTTTCAACGCCCGAGATGGCCCCCAGATGTGGATGCCAGAAATGGCCGCTCTGATTGATCGCGAAAAGGCTGCCGAGTATCAGCTCACGGATTCGCGGTCACCACGTAAATCTGCTGGGTCGGCGCAACGACCAAAACATACGTGTTCTTCGCGTTGTGGATTCGCAGCGGCATGCGGCTGGGCGAAGCAATGGGTTGGCCGTCGTAGCGAACCGGAGCAAATTCGACCGTGTGATCGCCCGCGGGCAATTCGGCTCGCAAGACCTGAATCTCACGCGGCAACAACCCCCAGCATCGAGTGTCCGCGGTTTCTGTTGCGGTCCACGCCGTGGAGGTCGCGAATTGGAACATCGTTCCGGCTGGCCCGGTCAAACCAAGATTTTTTCGTGCCGATGCGACGGCCAATTCTTTGCCGCCTTGGCGGATGATGCCGCGAGCGATTGTCCACGGCATCTCGGCGTCCACCTGTTGCTGAACCATTCCGGCCACATCGGTCAGCGGCTGAGTCGCACCGTGCAACTCGTACAACGGCAACGTATCAAGCCCGGTTGGGATGTAGCTGGCCACGGTCACGGCAGCAACATCGCTGGGCGGAATCACCACACTGGGAACTTTGACCGACGTGATCTTCGGCAGCGTATCGACGTCGTCCTCTTTATTTTCTTGATTCAACATCAACGCATTGGCAACGGTCATCGCCGCGGTGGTTGCTGGGGCCTCAACCGCTTTGAGTACCGGCCCACGGCCAACCAATGAGAAGACATACAACGCACCATGGCCCGGCTTGCTATGCACGCCTTCGGTGGCGCGTTTCAAGTCGTCCGCGGCGGGAAGAAAACTGGGACGGATCGCACTGACCAATTGGTAGTTGCGACGGGCGTCATCCAAGTCGTGCAAGTTCTCTTCTCGTAAAACGCCACGCAGATAAGGAGCCAACGCCAACTCCTGGTGCGGATTGGCGGTCAACTTGTCTGCGGCGGCTTCACCAAAAACACTGCTGCGACGTTCGTCATGTTCTTGCTGCAGCTTGGCCTGCAATATCGCGGCTTGGTTGATGTAGCTTTCTGCATCGTCGCCGTCACGAACCAGCGAACACATCGCCAACATCGTGCGGATCATGACTTGCTCGTAGCCCGCCGGACGAAACTTCCGTGCGGTGTCGTCGGTCACCATCGCCGCCGCTTCGTGCAGCGGTGCGACCTTCAAAGACGAATCAAATTCGTCGCGTAATTCTCGAAGCGTCTTCTCGGCGGAAGTCGCGTCTCCGACCGCCAAATCGACCATTGCCAAATCAAGCTTCGCCGGCGTCGCGAAACGCCCGCCGCCGTCAGCGACCTTTGACAAGACTTCGCGGGCGGTCGTTGGATCACCCGCGGCAAAGGCGTCGCGGGCGGTATCGATGTGCGCAAGCTTTGCAGCGCAACCGGCCAGCGTTGTGGAGCACAACGCGGCAATCAATAAAAGCGTTCGGGGAGCGATCGCGAAGATCATCCGTCGGCTTGGTCGAACATGCCAAAGTTCCACCACTTACCCGCTCGCGTGTTGTGATAGCCCTTGCGAATCTTCGACGACTCTTTGATGTAGTCGCCCGATTCCAGATTGACCATTTCCAACGTCAGCAAGTAATCCCGCTGAGTCGATTTGTTTCGATCTGTCGTTCCCGTCGTGATCGTTGCGTAAAGCAAATAGTCGACCGGAGTCCCTTGTCGTCCCAAAGCCGCCGCGAAAGCACCTCGGTTTTGTGGCAAGAACAAAGAATCGGGACGCATCCGAGTTTCGATCAACGCCGCATCGACCATTCGGCGGCTGATGCTACGGAAGGATCCGCCCGAATTGATTTGCGAATCGATGCGTTCGTAAAGCTGATCTTTGAAATCGACCAGTTCTTCGGCCGATTTGTTTTCGATCCCGATGAAGCAAACCTTGGCGGGACCTTGCACCAATGGCGACGCCCCGGGCATCGTGACTTGCGATCCGATGATGGCTTCGCCGGTGGCGGGGTCCACCATCGATTCCGTTCCACTTTGCGAATGGCTCGCCATTTGAGCGGGTGTTCCATTGGCAGCAAATTGCCCCGGAAAGATCACCGACTCGTTGGGTGGAGGGCACCGACTCAATATTTTTGCGACCGCTTCATCGACCAGCGGGTTCCAAGTCGCGGCGCCCGCTTCGTGGCTGCCGACCATGTCTTTGTCATCGCTGGCGAGCAAATGCCCGTACCGGCGAGACGCGCACCCGGTGGTTCCGGAACCGACGATCGCGACGCCCGCGGTCATTCGCAGCATTGCGGCTGCGAGCATCCCCCGGCGGGAAATCGGTTCGCTCAAAGATTTTTGCTCGTCGGAATTCGACAAGTTTTGTGCGGATTCGTTTTGAAAAGTGCCATCCATGGCGGTCGATCACCCGGTGTTGAGTGGGCCGAAACAACGTCATTGACCGGAAAACCTGATTCAGAACGGGTTCTGTCAGCGAATTTCCGAAAACAATTCCGGCTTGTCGGCTTGTGAATGCTGTGCCAGTTAGCAAAATGATCGACCCCACGTCGACCCGATCCTCGATGGAATCCTTGAAACCCCCACGGTTCACCAAACCGTTGCGGACTGCGAGAATCCCCCAGTTTCTCTAATTCCATCCTCCACACCCGCATTCACAATCTGTTCATGCCTGCCACCCTGACCGCCCCCGTTGCTGATTCTGTTGCTCCCACGAATTTGGGAATCGATGCAACCGATCCGCTTCTCATGCCCGGCACCCTTTCGCCAGGCACTTCGGTGATCCCAGGCATGGTGCCCACTCCTGGTCACAACACCTCGATCGCAATCCCCGCCGACAGCCCCACGATGGCTGACGACGATGATGACGACGACACCAGCGACACGGACGACGACGCGGACAGCGATGACAGCCCCGGCGTTGGCGATGACCTGGACGATCTCGATGACGACGTGGATGAGTTCGATGACATCGACGAAGATGACTTCGACGACGATTTCGATGACGACTTCGAAGAAGAACTCGAAGACGATTACGAAATCGAAATCGACGATGAGATCAGCGCCGAGTTCGGATTGAACACCGCCGGCGATGACGACGAAGAAGAATTGGACGACGACCTGGATGACTTCGAAGACTTTGAGTCCGTCGATTGAAAATCGTCTTCCTGACCGCCGGTGCCGCAGGGATGTACTGCGGCAGTTGTATGCACGACAACGCGATCGCCAAAGCGTTGCGTGCGGGTGGAGATGACGTTCTCCTTCAACCGGTCTACACACCGATCCGGACCGATGAATCCACCATCGCATCCGAACGGGTTTTCTTCGGCGGCATCCATGTTTACCTGCTGCAGCAAATGCCTTGGCTGCGTTGGCTGCCACGATGGACACGTTCTTGGATGGACCGTCCCAGCCTGATCCGAATGCTGACGCGAAGGGCAGTCAAAACGGATCCAGCCAAACTGGGTGAACTCACGCTATCGATGCTTCGTGGCGAACACGGACGTCAATCCGAAGAAGTCGGCCGGTTGGTTGATTGGTTAGCCAAAGACATCCAACCCGACGCGATCATCTTCAGCAATCTGTTGATCGGTGGTGCGATCCCGACCATCCGCCGTCGACTGCCGAACACGCGTTTGGTGGTCACGCTGCAGGGCGATGACATCTTCCTGGATCACTTGCCCGCCGACGCTCGTTCAAAAGCAATCGCGTTGTGCTCGGACCTATCCAACCAAGTCGACGTGTTTGTGTCGCACAGCGAATTCTATCGCGACAAAATGGGAGCGATGCTTGGCATCCCGCACGAGCGTTTTGACATCCATCCGCTTTCGATCGACCTTGCTCCGTTTGCAAGTCCGCCTTCGAACGATTCAGCCGGTGAGCAACCACCAATAGCGATGCACAAAGCGGACGGCGAATTTCGGATCGGTTACCTGGCACGACTCGCACCCGAGAAAGGATTGCATCATTTGGTCGATGCCTTTCTGCAAATTGGTGCGATGCCGGAGCACTCCAACGTCACGCTGCACGCCGCTGGATGGCTCGGCGAACACAACATCCCGTACCTCGACGAATTGCGTTCGCGCATCGCAAAAGCCGGGCTGAATGATCGTTTTGTGGTGCACGAGAGCCCCGATCAGTCCACCAAAATCGAACTGTTGCGGCAAATGGATGTGCTCAGCGTTCCGGCTCCCTACGAAGACCCCAAGGGGCTGTTTTTGCTGGAAGCAATGGCGTGCGGTATTCCTGTGGTTCAGCCCGATCATGGGGCCTTCACCGAAGTCGTCCAATCGACCGGCGGCGGCATTCTGTTTCATCCTGAAAACACCGACGCGTTGATTCACGAATTGATCGGATTGAAAAACGATCCCGATCGAAGAGCGGCCTTGGGCGAAACCGGTCGCCAATCCGTCCACCAGCGTCACCACATCGAATCGGCCGCCGAACACATGCGCCGCACCTGCCAACGAAGCTAACCCGCACTCGTTGAAGAACCCGCAGAACAAAAACCT
>NZ_ANMO01000045.1 GCF_000338295.1 Rhodopirellula europaea 6C | reverse complement strand
GGGATGCTGCAACACACCCGCGGCCGATCCACCACTAGCGATCGCATCGAGCGAAAGCGTGAGTGTCTGCGAGTCGGCAGGCATCTCTGCCAAACGGTTTGCCAGAGCGGCGTCAACTTCAATCGTCTCAATCAGGCTGGACATCAACACGTCCGAAGGGGGCATCACCCGCGAAAAATGCACGGCAACGTCGCCGATTAGTCGCGCATTGGATTTTAGACGGCGGGGTACCGCCCACGTAGGCCTAAGAGCAGAAATCACCTTGGCATGGTTCAGAATACAGCCGGATAGGCCAGATCAGCTTGCCTGGACGGTCCGACCGCTCGGGGGAGTGCAATTCCACGCCACATTCGTCCACCCGATACGCTGGGCTTGCAAGCCCGACGAAGCAACCGCATTCATTCAAATTGCCCTGCCTCCCCTCGCCCCGCTTCGAGGTCGCGCCGTTTTGCTCCACACTCCCTTTGGGAGGGTCGGTCCGCTTCGGGCTCGGGAGGGTTACGGACTGGATTCAGTGCTGAACCCTCCCCTCGCCTCGCTCGACCCTCCCAAGGGGAGGGTAAAGTAAGACTGCACGGCTTCCTTCGCGGAGCGTGAAGACTGGTTGTTTTGCTAGTGCTCGTCGGGCTTGGAAGCCCAACCTACGGAACCGAGGCGCCAACCCAAACGAGAACTCGACGGGCGCATGAAAAAACCGACGTGGTGACAGATTGGATCTGCGACACCACGCCGGCCAGGTGAATCTTCGATGGCTCAGCGATCTCCGCTCAGCCGATTTTGATCAGCCCGCAACGCGAAGCTGTGGGCGATTGACGCCGCCGAGCAAGCCGCGAATTCGCTCGAACTCTTCCGCGTCGCTGAAGTGGATCGTGATCTTCCCGCGGCTGCGAGCCGAGGCTTTGATTTCAACCTTGGTGCCGAACACCATCCGCATCTCTTGCTGCATCGCTTCGATGTGCGGAGGAACAGGTTTGCGTTTTTGACGCGAGACGTTGGTGACTTTCAATCCGGTGTCGCTGTCTTCTTCTGCACGCAGCAATTCAGCAACGCCGGTCTCAGTCTTGCGAACGCTCCAGCCTTCTTCCAGGATCTTCTTGGCCGTTGCGACTTGGACTTCCACTTCGCCGATTGGCAAGAGTGCCCGAGCGTGTCCCGCGGTCAATTCGCCACTGGTCACCATCTCAACGATTGGCTGTGGCAGTTCCAGCAAACGCATCAGGTTGGCGATCGTGCTTCGGTCGATGCTCAAGCGGCGAGCCAGGTCGTCTTGTTTGCACTTGTGCTCATCGATGTAGCGTTTGAACGACATCGCTTTTTCGATCGCGTTCAAGTCCTTGCGTTGCAAGTTCTCGATGATGGCCAGCTCAGCGACCAAGCGATCGTCGGCTTCGCGAACTTCGGCGCGGATCGTTTTCAAACCGGCGTGGATAGTCGCACGCAAGCGACGTTCGCCGCTGATCAGTTGGTAGCGACCGTCGACGATGCGAACCAAGATCGGTTGCAACTGCTGATGGTTCTTGATCGATTCGGCCAGCGAAGCGATCTCGTCGGGATTGAATTCCCGGCGTGGCTGGAACGGGTTGGCTTCGACCGAGTCGATTGGCAACTCGAGCGATTGGATGCCAGGTTTAGGAGCGTCGTTGGTTTCGCCAGGAGGAACGATGTCGTCCATTGGCTCACCCAACAATGCTGCCAAGCCTTTTCCAAGGCGGCGGTCTTTGCCAGCGGGTGCTTTACTGGTGTTCGTTGGATTGGTTGTCGCGTTAGTCACGTTGCAGTACCTCCATGCACAGTTGGGTATAAGCGAACGCGCCGCGACTTCGCGGGGCGTACTGGAAAACGGTTTGGCCGTGGCTGGGGGCTTCGCACAGTGCGACGTCCCGAGGCACAACACTTTCGAAAACGATGTCGCCAAAGAAGTCACGGACCTCTTCGTCGACTTCACGGGTCAATTCAAGTGATTCGTCGTACATCGTCAGCAGGATGCCGCCAAAGGTCAGACGACCATCGGTGGCGGTGATGACTTTCTTGATCGTTCCAATCAGTTGTGTGACGCCGACCATCGCGAAGTACTCGCACTGAATCGGAATCAACACTTCGGTGCTGGCGGTCAAAGCCGTTTCCGTCATGGCACCCGCACTGGGCGGGCAATCGATCAAGATGTATTCGTACTCGCTCATCACACTGTCGAGATGTTTGCGAACCCGAGCGGTCGAACGATCGCCGGTTTCTGCAAGCAAGTCAGCGTCATGGAAAGAACGACTACCGGGCAACAACCCAAGATGCTGCACATCGGTTTCGACGATCGAATCAGGAAGCGATTCGGTTCCCGTCAATCCGTGATGTGCGGCGGGCGATTGGCCCAAAGCCGACGTGGCGTTGCATTGTGGGTCGATGTCGACCAACAAGGTTTTCTTGCCAGACATGGCCAGGGCGGCGGAGAGGTTGACCGATGTGGTGGTCTTCCCAACGCCTCCTTTCTGGTTCACGACTGACAAGATCTTCGCCACGTTGAATGCGTCCGAGATGGATGAATCACATTGCCGGCAATTCCGTTTGCCGACCGACCAAGGAACTCCTTGGACAAGCGGGAAACTAGGTGAAACAAAGCTCGCGAAACAAGACTGGTTTCATAAGAAACCGGCCTTGACTTGCCATGCGTGTTTGTGCCTGCGCGAGTTTCGTGTGAAATTGGGCGAGCGACATAGCCTCAGGGACGCTGAGTTTGGCCGTTGGCCAAAGCGAGGGTGTGCTTTCCTCGTCCTGGGGCGTTGCCCCAGGCTAGGTTGAAAGAGGCCATTGGCCATTCACGCGAGCAACGCCCCACTCGATCCTCGCTCACCGGGCTGTTGATTTAATGAGCCGTACCGCGTTAGCGGCGGTTAGTCAAACGCCAACCAGGGCCAACGCCCATCGGCTAATTGTTGTCATTCGGTATCTGACTAAGCCAACAGGCTGTCACACCTCGGGCTACCAAGCGACCGGAAAAACCAATTCAGTCGGGCTGGCGGATCCAGTGTCGTTGCCGTTCCATCACGCTGGGTGCGGGCGGCATCGCGGGCATTTCGACTTCCGGGATTCGGAAGGAACGCGTCCGAGACGGCTCCTGAGGCGACGGCGAACTTCGCAAATCCATCGTTGGCGGACGCAGAACTTGCTGCCGCGTATCCGGCCTCATCCGAGATTCAGGAGCGGAACTGGCCAACTGAGCTGGCGTCGACTCTTCGCGAACAGCCGGGCTGGACGCCAGATTTGCTGAGGCGGTTGCCGGGGATTGTGCAGCGACTTGTGCCTCGCTCGGCGGCGACGCCCCGTGAACGCGAGCTTCGGCCTTCCCGATCGGCGGCATTGACTGACGCGGCAACGGGTTCGAAGGAGATCCCGACAACGCATTGAATCGCTGGTCCGGGAAGTGGGGATTGCTCAGAGGTACCGCCAAATCGTTGTAAGTCAGCGGCAAACGACCGTCTCGACGTGGACGTGCGGGCTGATGCGACGGGATGGCGTCCGGTCCAGTTGCGGCAAAGGCTTCAGACCTCGCCGGAGCGGCAAAACCTTGGCTGGGCGGGTCCGGCAGATACTGGTTGGGCCAACCGTTCGATTGCGAACGACCGGAAGCAGATTCCGGTTGGCCGGCCAGCGAAGGCTCCGTGTCCCAGGGCGGATTGAGAGGAGCAGACGTAGCGATCGCGAACGGAGCCGACGTGGGGCCGGTTGCCAACGCGTTGGGATCAGAAGACTCAGGGTGAACCGCGTCGCGACGAAAAGGAATCGCGGCGAGTAAGCCGCCGACAACGATGATCGTGCCGAGGGTGAGATTTCGCATGTGGAGGACTCGAAGGCTGGGGGGAAAAGAACATTCCAGCTTCGTCCATGAAATGGCACCGTCGATCGCTTCATGCGGGTGCCTATCGAGTTGATCGGCAACGGAAGTCACCCATCACGCAAGAATTTGTTCGCCGACGCACGACCGCTGCAAACGAAAAGGTCTCGGGTGAATAGCTTCAACGACCGGAACAAACGGAAACAAGTTCCGTAGCTCGGTGGTCCTCCACCGAGATTTACCTGTTTTGTTCAGTGCTCGTCTCGGTGGGGGACCACCGAGCTGCAGGTTGATTGTGGACAGGTTGATAGTCGACTCAGGCGGCTTGAGGAGTGGCTTCCGGCGTCACTTCTCGAATCGCGTTGGCCAAGACTCGCAGGACCTCGCGTCGACGACGGACCGGGCGAGCGGCCCAGGCTCGATTGAGAACAACCTCCACGCCCAGGTAATGCACGTCGTAAAAGTGCTTTCGCATCGCTTTGGTGAGCGAATCGTTGGTTCCGCGGCCGGGATGGTTGCGGCGGACGCGAAGATCGGGCATCGCGAAATACAGCTCGTCGGACAAATCCAGGCACCAATCGAGTTCGTCCGCACGTCCGGGATCGTAAAGCAAACCGACGTCGCCGCGCTGCCATTGCCCCGAGACGGAACGAGCGGCGAAAGTGCGAATGGACAGATGAACGACGTAGGGGAATTCCAGCAGCATGCCGCTCACCCGGCGTCGCACCGCATCCCGGTACGGTGTGCGAATCTCCGACAAAACTGATTTGCGTACCTTCGCAGGCAGCTTCCGAACCGCGGGCGGAAAAAGATTGCGGTGGTGGACCGACCGGCCGACATCCACCAAGTCAGCCCGGAACGGGTTTGCTATCAAATCACACTCCGCGTGCTCGGCAATGATTCGAGCGGCGAAATGGGCGTCTCGATCAACCAACGGCAGCGACAATCGCGATGCCGGTGACGAGACGACCGCATCGACGCCGGCGGACGTGTCTTTCCAACCGGCGAGTGCCAAAGGCTCGCGCAGTGATTCTGGGATCCGGTCGCCTCCGGAGTCGCAGGTCACTAAGAGAGCCATCTCTGTTCTCCCGTTTTATTCCGCCGTCCAGTGGTGCGCCCGGCCGATTAGCTGTTCCAGATCCGACCAATAGTTCGGATACGTCTTGCCGGTGCAGGCGGGGTTTTCGATCTCGATTCCCCCCAGTCGCAACCCGGCCAAAGAAAAGCTCATCGCCATCCGGTGGTCGTGGTACGTATCCAGGCGTACTGGATTGCCTTCGCTGACGGCGGGCTCGCTCAGCGGATGAATCGTCATCCCGTCGTCATGTTCTTGGATCGTCGCCCCAAGCTTTCGAAGCTCGCAGGCCAAATCACCAATGCGATCGGTCTCTTTGAATCGATTGTGAGCGACGCCGCGGACACGCGTTGGCGAATTCGCGAACAACGCCACCATCGCCAGAGTCTGCACCGTGTCGCTGATCGCATTCATGTCGACATCAACGCCGCCAAGCTGGCCGCCGGGCAAATCCGTCGCGATGACTCGGATGGAATCATCACCTTCTTCGATCTGGCAGCCCATCATCTCCAGGACATCAACAAACGCGACGTCGCCCTGAGTCGCGGCTCGGCTAAGCCCCTTCACCGTAACGTCACCGCCGGAGATTGCCGCGGCCGCCCAGAAATAACTGGCCGCCGAAGCATCTGGCTCAATCGACCAACCAATCGCGTCGTAGTCGCCCGAAATCTGAACCAGAACATCGCCCTGGCCAGCTACATCGCTCTGGGCAGCCATTGGCCATTGCAATTCGACCGACGCACCAAAGACCTGCATCGCATCGGCGGTCATCTCAACGTAGGGACGTGAGACCAATTCACCGACGACTCGGATCGTGACGGGCTGATTTGATCGACGACTCGCCAGTGGTGCAGCCATCATCAATCCGCTGAGATATTGACTGCTGACGCTGCCGGCAACGCTCAGCTCGTGTTTGGCCCAACCCGAGGTTTGAATGTGAACGGGAGGACAACCGCCTTCGGAGACCGCTTCGATGCGACCTTCAACGACTGGCGAAAGAGCATCGACCAAGTCTCCGATCGGACGCTCGTGCATTCGGGGGACACCCGACAGAATGTAGTTGCCGCCCAGAGCTGACAGGGCGGCGGTCAAGAATCGAACCGTCGTTCCGCTGTTGGCAATGTAAAGGTCAAACGGCGAATCTGATTTCGGTGCGGACTGGACGCCGGTGACCACGAGGGTTCGTCCGGCATCTTGCGACTCGATATCGACGCCAATCTTACGGAGCGAATCCGTCATGACGTGGGTGTCTTCGCTGACCAAGGCACCTTCCAGTTGACTGGTGCCGCGACCAAACGCTGCCATCAACAGGGCTCGATTGGTCAGACTCTTGCTTCCGGGAGGCCGAATGGAACCGCAGACTGGACCACCGGGAATGACTCGGACGGTGGCGATTGCGTCGGACGGTGATTCGGTGGTCGAGTTCATGAACCGGCTAGAGTCGGGTGTTCAGGTGAGGACGAAGTCCGGGGTGGATGCTGCCCAGGAATCCAAAGGGATCCAACAATCATGACCGCCAAGGTCACCGTGTGGATCAACCAAGTCGGTTCGCTGGTGGTCACGGTATGGGCCGTGATCACGCTCATCATAACCAATAATGCCAAAAAACGCCGTTCAGCACGACGGGCCGCAGCTCCCACGGACAATTTACTGACCATCAACATGATCAATGCGATCAAAGGCAATCCGATGGCACTGGTGGCGGTCGCCAAAAATATCAACTGAGGCATCACTGGCATCCTGCGTGAAGCGGAACAAAAAGAAGAGACCGGTTAAGAGCGTTCCTTGCTCGCCGGGAACGCTCTTGTCACATGTTTGCCCCGGTTCGTGGAAGAGCGAACTTGAGCGGAACTTCAAAATTTTTGCCGGAAAATTTGGACCGACCGAAATAATCGACAAAAACTCCCCAAATTACCTCACCCGAAATCTGCCCGATTCCGATAGGGATGGTGGAGGGTTTTGTGCCCAGACGTTTTCGCAAACCGCTTGCCAATCGTCGAGCTCAAGCCCCGGGAAATGGATGCCGGAAGCAATTGTTTCCGTTCGCCCGCCTTCCCACCCGTCACAACCTCCCCCCTTTCACCTCTCCGAACCCACATGTCCGCTCGAAGAACCGCCTCTGCCGTTTTTTCGCTGATCTTGCTGGTCACGCTGGTGGTCCCATCAACCGGCTGCCGCTTGTGCGGTGATTGCGATATGGATGCCTATCCAGCTTATGGCGGAGCTTGGGAAAGAACGCTTCGCGAAACGGGGCGGGTCGGCAGTGTCTTCGATCCCGGTGGCGTGCGAGCGGCTGATATCGAGGCCCGGACCGATCCGGAAGCCGCCGATCGGCGAATCCGCGCCCAATCGCGGTACGACAACGATGGCTCATCCGATTCGGGTGAAGATCGTCAAAAGAAGTCCGACGACGAGCAACGGAAGCTTGACGAAGAGACTCGCGGCAACGACAAAACGCCGGAACAAGAGAAGGCAGACCTCGAAGAACTGGAAAAACGTCTGGAGGGCCTGAATCTGCAAGACATCCGCTACGTCGAACCACGCGAAAACCAATCGGATTGGAACTAGCAAGCTTCGGCGGCTCCTAAAACAAAGCCCCTGTGCGTGAAATTCGATCCCCGCAAGCTCGTCGGCCCGTTCATGGCGTTGCTGCTGTTCGGCTTGGCCGTCCGGCTGCTGATCGGCGAAGCCCAAAAAGTGTCGTGGGATGACTTCGTCGCTGGATTGACCGGCGTTCCCACCGCCTACCTGATCATCGCGACATTCCTGGTGGCCCTGAACTACGGCCTGCTGATTTGCTACGACATATTGGCACTCCGATATGTCTGTCGCCCGCTTCCACTCCGGCGAGTCTCGTTGGTCGCGTTTCTTGGCTATGCCTTGGGAAACAACCTGGGAACTTTGCTCGCCGCCGCCCCGATCCGCTATCGGTTCTATCACCGTTGGGGACTGACTCACCGGCAAATCGTTGCCCTGATGAGCGTTCTGGCATTGACGTTCTGGTCAGGTGTCTGCGTGCTGGGCGGAGTCGTCCTGGTTCTTCACCCGATCGAACTACCCGCCAAGTTTGACCTGCCGTTTGGAGTGCGAACGCTGGGCGCGATTCTGCTTTCGATTGCCGTCTTTTACGCGATCATTTGCTTGGTTTGGCACAAACCATGGCCGATCGGAAAATTGCATCTGCGTCCGCCAAGCCTGGGACTTGCGACCGCGCAAGCCTCCGTCGCGATCGTGGACCTGACAATCTCAGCCACGGCGCTCTACTTGGTGATGCCCGGTGACGCGGTTGTCCCATTTCCGACCGTTTTGGCAGCGTATTTGGTTGGAATCACAGTGTCGCTGATCACGCAGGTTCCTGGCGGACTGGGAGTCCTCGAGCTGATTCTTTGGACGCTTCTGGCGGACACGGTCGGAAAACCCGTCATCGCATCCGTTCTCATCTTTCGCGTCATCTATTACATTTTGCCGTTACTGGTTGGAATGGTCGTTTTGGTTGCTCACGAGATCTACAGCGGGGCGATGGAAGCGCGTCACGATGCGGAAGCGTTTGATTCCACCACCACCTAACCGTTCCGACTTTGCGGTTAGGATTGTAAATCGAGTCAAAATCTAGCCACCACAGCAACCAAATTGCCGGTTTGCTGCGTAGTACGTTGCGGTAAAATAGATGCGGACACGGAGCACGCTTGAGCATTCACTATGCGTTTGCATCTCGTCATTGTGAATGAACACTATTCGAGCGATTAAGCGAGCGAGTCCTGTACTCGCCGCTACGCTGCTTCTGCCCACCTCAATCGCCCCTTCCTTGCCCTGAACCACAAGGCCGAACGATGCCACTGCTCTCAAAGCCTCTTTGGAAACACTTTTTTGGACTCGCAGTTGCGGGCGGCTTCGTTTTCGCGGTCGCCGGATGCGGTGATCCAATGGCATCGACCCAGGCCAACGACGCTCCGGTGGTGAAGTCTTCTGACACCGAAGCAGGCGACGCCGAGAAAACCGCCAAGACTGAAAAGGCGTCGACCACCAAGAAGACCACGCCACTTTTCACCCACAACCGATATGAGCTGAAGATGGATTCGAGCCCTTTCAACAAGCTAAGCCCAGCGGAAGCCTACGTGATTTTGCACAAAGGCACCGAACCACCTGGGGATGGCGGCTACACACTGACCAAGGATCCAGGCACGTACATCTGCAAACGCTGCAACACCCCGCTGTATCACGCGAAAGATAAATTCATCAGTCATTGTGGGTGGCCCAGCTTTGATGATGAAATCGAAGGCGCGGTCAAGCGTCAACGTGATGCCGATGGGCGCCGAATCGAAATCGTCTGTGCCAATTGCGACGGCCACCTCGGTCACGTTTTTCACGGCGAACGCCTGACGCCCAAGAACGAGCGTCACTGCGTGAACTCGATTTCGATGAAGTTCATCCCGGAAGGCAAAGAGATGCCGAAACCGATCAAAGCTCGTGACGTGAAAAAAGATGAGAAGGCGACCGAGCCCAAAGCCGCCAAGAAAGAGACCGCTGCCGAGTAAACTTCACTCGACCGAAAGACCTTCACTCGATCCAATCAAGTAATTTTAGGAACGCGACCGTCTTTTCCATCGTGTCGCGATAGATCTTCCCTCCCCCATCGGTCTTCTTCGCATTGAAGAAACCATGGGGCTGGCCTTCGTAAAGATGCAACTCACTGCGAACGCCAACTTCTTTGCAGTCGTCGCGAAAACGCTCTGCGGTTGCAACTGGGATCAAGTTGTCTTTGGTTCCCAAGAACACGATCGATGGTGGGTCATCCTTCGTGATGTTGTGGGCGGGCGAATACTTTGCAAATTCGTCGCCGACGCGTGCCGTTCCCCATCCGCCGGGACCGTTGTCGTAAACCGGATTGAACAGCAACATCGCCGCGGGTTTTCGCGAAACACCATCAACAACCTGGTCATCCATCGTGCCCAGGTAGGCCGCCAAATGACCGCCTGCGGAGCCACCACCGGATGCCATCCGATTTGGATCGATGCCAAACTTATTGGCGTTTTCTCGGATATAGCGAAACGCATCCGAGGCATCTTCGACGCAGTTGTCCGGCGGAGTTTTTGACTTCCTGTCCAGCAAACGATACTTCACTCGGAAGCAAACCATTCCGCGGCCGGCCAGCTCCTTGCTATGCATCGCAAACTGGCCCGGCTTCCCGCCCGTCCAACCTCCGCCATGGAAAAACACCGCGGCGGGACGTGAATCGTCAGCCGACCAATCCGCCGGTCGCGTCCAGTCGACGTGCAGTTCCGTGGACTTCCCCGAAGATTCATCCTCGACCGTCTTGTAAATGAATCGGTCTTCAACCACATCGCTCGATGATGTGTCGAGCGTGGCGTCTTGGGCAGAAACGCGATCGCCACTTCCAATCGATTGGCAAATGAGTGCGGCGGCAAAAACAAATGCAAACGAATGTCGGTGGCTCATCTTGTCCTCAGCTCTTTTGAAGGGCGTCGCGAATTTCTCGCAATAGTTGAATGTCCTCACTCGGCTTGGCGACTTCTTCCTCTTCTGGCTCATCTTCCATTCGCGACCGAGCAGCGTTGATCAGCTTAATCGCTACGAACAAGGCAAGGGCGATCAACAGGAACTCAAAAATGGTTTGAGTGAATGGGCCGTAGTTCAAAATCGGATAATCCTGAACGACCAACCCGGCACCGTCGCCTTCGATAATCTTCCCCGCATCATCCAACTTGGGCGACTCCGTTTCAATTGTCAGAGCAGCCTCTTTGAAGTTGACCCCCGAACGAGCTGTCAACAAATTGATCGGTGGCATGATGATGTTGTCAACCAACGATTTCACGATGCCACTGAACGCACCGCCGATCACAACACCGACCGCCAAATCAATGACACTGCCCTTGAGTGCAAACTCTTTAAACTCTTGAACCAACCCCATAATGTCGCCTCGCTCTTTTTGCTATGCACCACTTCCGACAAAACGCAAACGCAATGCTTGCGATGAATGCGGACAGACTAGGCGAGTGACACCTGTCTACCAAGCCATTGGCTTCAATTTGCATTTACGTCAACGTTCGATTGACACTGCGTTTGAATAGTCAAAACCGCGACAGAACGGCCGTCTACAGAGGTGAGCCATCTTCCATTCCGCTAGCGTATCGGCAGTGAGGCTTCCGGAAGCGACCCGCTCGTGGATCGTCATCCCGGTGGTGAAATCACACAGCCAACCAGCAAGTACACTGGCGATCTGGCGGACCGCGTCTTGAATGCTTCCCGAATGTCACAACTGAGATGGACCCGATGAATTGGAAATGTTTCGCGAGCTTGTTGGTGTTGTTTTTCCTGAGTACTCAGGTGAACGCCGATGACACATCTGCATCGAAAGACAAAGCTGCCGCCGAAAAGACAAACGATGAGCTGACGGACAAGTTCGTCTCGACCGAGCATTCTTTCAGCGTCGCCGGCGAGACGATCGACTACACCGCCACTGCCGGTCGACTCGTCATGCAAACGGACGATCTCGATCCCAAGGCGGAAGTCTTTTTCGTTTCTTACACACGCAAAACAGACGACGTCACCAAGCGTCCGATCACCTTCTGCTTCAACGGCGGCCCGGGTTCGTCATCGGTTTGGTTGCACCTTGGGATGCTCGGACCAAAGATCATCCGGTTTCCCGATGACGCGTCGTTTCTGCGACCGCCCTATCACTTGGATGAAAATCACCAAAGCCTGCTCGACATCACAGACTTAGTCTTCATTGATCCGGTCAGCACCGGCTACAGCCGTCCGGCAAAGGACGTCAACAAGAGTGAATTTCATGGTTACAACGAAGACGTTCGTAGCGTTGGCCAATTCATCCACGACTACACCACGATCTTCGAACGTTGGCTTTCACCAAAGGTGATCCTGGGTGAAAGCTACGGTGGCCTCCGCGTCGCTGGACTGAGCGGTTACCTGCGTGATCACTACAAGATGGAACTCAATGGCGCCGTCGTGATCTCCGGCGCGATCAACTTTCAAACGCTGCGATTCTCGCCTAGCAACGACGTCCCAGACGTTTGTTTCTTGCCAACCTACACCGCGACCGCTTACTACCACAAACAACTGGACGACGAACTGCAGTCGCTGCCATTGGCCGAGGTGGTCGCGCAGTCAGAGAAGTTCGCCTACCGGCAATACGCTCCCGCACTGCTAAAAGGAACCAGCATTGGCAAGAAAGAACGCCAACGCGTCGCCAAGGAACTGGCTCGTTTGACTGGCCTTTCAGAAGACTACCTGTTGTCATCCAACTTGAAGCTTTCGATGCAACGGTTCGGCAAAGAACTGCTTCGCGACGAAGGTTTGACGGTCGGCCGATTCGACGGTCGCTACACCAGCATCGATCGTGACTCTGCCGGCGAAACTCCTGAGTTCGATGCCAGCGGTGCTGCGATCTTCGGCCCCTTCACGGCATGCCTGAACGACTACATGCATCGCGAATTGAACTACAAGGATCGCCGTGTCTACGAGATCCTCACAGGCAATGTGCACCCGTGGAGCTACAAACCGTTTGAAGGACGCTACGTCGACGCATCGGAAACCCTTCGCGGCGCGATGGCCGCCAACCCGTCCTTGAAATTGTTCGTCGCCTGCGGCTACTTCGATTTGGCAACGCCACACTTCGCAATGGAATACACCATCGATCACATGGGGCTGTCGCCGGAACGAAGTAAGAACCTGACGATCAAGCATTATGAAGGTGGACACATGATGTACATCCACGAACCGTCGCTCAAACAACTCCGCAAGGACCTGGTCGAGTTCTACGATGACGCCGTCGGGCATGCGACGAATTGATCCCCGATGCTTCGCTGGGCATGTTGGAACAAACCGTTTGGATACTTGTCTCGATTCTGTGGTGGTGGAACCAAGGCTAGCCTAGGTCTGATAAGTGTTTTGTGTTGATGCCCCGATAGCACGGACAAGAAAATTAGCTTCCCCTCTCCATTTCGGAAGTCGTGCAGTTCTTATGTGTCGTGCTCGCAAGGTTGAAATCACCCTCCTGAACGCAGAGGTCGTACAGTTTTTAAGTACTGTGCTTGCACTGCCTTAAGAACCCCGCCCGAGCAGCGGGAGGGGTCGGAACGCGAGCGTTCAGCGAGAATTCCGGGGAGGGCTGTCCGCGCCATTTCCCATGCTCGACCCTCACCCTCGCGTACGCCTGAACGGCGTCGCTGTACCTCTCCCCAAACTTCGTTTCGGGAGAGGTACGGTGCGTGAAAGCAGCATTAATATCTGCATCAGCAAACTGCACGACCTCAAACTGTTAGCAGCCCAGGCGAACGCCTACATAGCTCACCCATCGTGACTCTGTCGAATTCGCAACTCTTCATGGACGTAGCCGCAAACATCGCGACGGTCTAAGAGTTCGAGATTAACGCGGCTTCGGACCACAACGATGGATCTTCCGCGACAGGGAAATCGGTGCTGAGCGTCAACGCTTGGTTGCCCAGTTCTCGGTCTGCGACGAGATAGTAGAAACCGATCTGAGATTGATCCTTCGGGTCGTAGCCCGTCAAAGCCTCGGCGGGTATCAAACCCGATAACTCATAACCATCATGACGCGGAATCGCGTGGATCTTCAAAGAGTCCGGCCGGATCGGCTTTGGATTCGTCCGAGCCCGATTGATGGGCACCATCGCTGCGACGGGTCGTTCCCGCTTTGGGCCACCACCGGCGGGCAACCAAAGAAACCGGTGGCAATGCTGTGTGGCTCGGTGAATGTTGGGACTGTTCCGCGTGTCCATCCACAAATGCAGACCATCGCTCTCGTCCAACCGGGTCTCGCGGCACCATGGCAGCTGACGTTTTCCATTGACGAGCAAATGAAATCCGATGCCGGACACGTCCCAGGCAATGCGAACATCCGCGTAAATCGGCCCACCTGACAGCGCGGCAAAGGATGGCACCCGGCACGACGTCGGAAGAGACAACCCTCGCGAGGTCCAATCCAACGCGTGTTGTTGCAGCCGAACTTCGAATCGGAACAACATCGTGGGATCGAGAAGGGGACCTTTGGCAGAACTCAAGACTACAAACCTGCTCGTGAAATTCTTCGGGACCAACCAGCCGCGGTGACATCGCCGCAGCAACCAAAAGCGTACCGGCTTCGTTCCGCTTGGGAATGGTGGGAAACTCGCACCACCGCTCAACGTCAACCCAATCGTCTATCGCTGACTTCATCCCGAAGCAAATCGTGAACACCGTTTCAGCAGGCGAATTGCGGAGAAATCTTCACCAAACCGGGCGTGAAACCGGCTGGACTTTACCCAACCGGAACAACCTGAACGGTCGCGGTGAAAACGAAATGCTTTCCCAGGCGATTTCAATTCCCCAGCCCTCCAAGTCGCCGATAGCGTGCGTTGGAGCGGGATCTCCATCAGACGATTTTGGCGGCGCCAACTTCGGCAATGCCTTGCCGCTCTGTCCCACCTCACAGCCCACCATCACATTTATACAAACTCCGGTTTCGCAGTGAACTTATTATTCCAAGACGTCGTTCGCTGACCTCCGGCCCAAATAGAATCATGAAAACTCTTTCCCCCATTCGTCATTGTTCCAGTACCGCCAAACGCCTCGCTTTGTCGGTCGCAATCGCCGGTTCAGTCTTCGCTGCGGGACTGGCCCCCTCACTCGCCCACGCCAAGCGAGTGGACACGGCTCTGACCGGCGGCATCTCGATTCTCGTCCATCGCTTTGACGAAGAAGCCGCCCCCATCGATCCGACACCTGTCGTCGTTGAAGAAGCCAAAGACGAAACCGAAAAGAAGACCGACGAATCCGCCAAGCCAACCGAAGCAGCCGCCACCGACCAAGCCCAGCAAAAGATCGTCGCGATTCCTGGCACGCACGATTCGATCCCAACCGTCACCGTCGACCTTTCCCCTGAAGCCGCTCCCGCAGAAGCCGACCTGCCCGCCACGGACGACGCCGAAACAAACGCTGAACTGCAACTCGCCGCAGCCGACACTGACGTTGCTCCCGCTCAAACCACCAGCGTTCGACGCACGTCATCTGACTTCAACGAAATGCTGGCCGCCGTCGCTGCTTCGACCGCAGCCAAAATCGGCATTCCTCTGGAACAGTTCCTTGAACCGTTCGCGATGATTCGCACCAAAGCAAAGTTGCCACCGGTTGCCGGCGAACTGGATCCTTCGGTCGGAGCAGCCGTCGCCGACGACGAAGCCTTGGCTCAAGCGGTCGCTCTGAACCGTTGGTGGTTGGATGAATCCAAACCGGAAGTCGACTCCGACGAGAACGTGCTGCAAAGCCAAGTCGTTGAAAAAGTATCGAAGCCAACCCCGACGCCTCACAAATTCACGATCGACGTTCGCGAAGAGTTGGCTGCTCTCGCAGCGGAAGAACCTTTCGATGTCACTCAGCCCTCGGTGATCTTGCCCTTCATCGCCAAGCATGACTTCTTGGCCCCGGCGATCGACTCGCCCCCCGCGATCGAGACATCGGCTGAGTCCGCGACTGAACCCGAAGTTGTCGAGGAAGACATCGATCGCTTGGCGGGAAGCTCGCCCGTCATCGTGACGTTGGAAGAAGCGTATCTGCCATACGATTTGAATGAAGGCGACGTTCACCAAGCCCAGGTGGTGAAGTCGTCACCGGACTGCTTGCTCGATGAAGCGGTTTGGCAAATCAGCAAGTTGGCGGATCAGGCGGAATGCTTCACGCCGCGTGAATTGGGTGGATTGTTGGCAGATGTCTCGCGTCGGCGGGCGAGCATCGAAGCGGACGTGTTGGATGTCGTCGCCCACGACTTGGCGTCGATCGTTGCGACACCAGTCCCGATGATGTTGGTCGATGGCGAACCGGTGCCGAAACCGGTCGCCGATGCGGAGCCGGACGCCGTCCACTCGATCGACACGATGGTCGTCGACGGCGAAGTCATTCCGGCTCCGATTCCGGACGCGGTTCCCGATGAGTTGCCCAACTCGGCGATCATCGAAATCATGTTGGTCGATGGCGATTTGGTTCCCGCACCCACGCCCGACACCGCACCGGATGCACCTGAGTCGGCACCAGCCATTCCGACTATGTTGGTCGATGGCGACGCGATCCCGGCACCCACGCCGGATGGAATTCCCAATGGGCTCGTGAGCTTGGACACGGCCACCGGAATCGAATCGATTGTCGCCGTCGATGTGGTCCCTGAATCGGCTTATCCAAAGATGAATCCTGGATTGGATCCGGCCGCGATGGATGCTGAAACTCAATTGGCCACGCGTCCCGAAGACAAGAGCGTTCAACGCTAGAAGGCGCCAAAACGATTCGCCGCCAATCGCGAATCGACATCATCGCTTCGAAGCTGAAACCCACGATGTTGAATCCCAACGTCGTGGGTTTCGCTCGTTTATACTTGCTGCACCAGTCTCAATCCTCGTGCGGAAGTTGCATTGATGTTCATCAAACGGATCCTTTGTCTCGGACTCTTACTCGGCTTTGCCTTCAGTTCCCCAACTGCATTTGGGCAAGAGCCGGATGCTAAACAAGGCAGCCAGCGTAAGAACGTTCTCTTTCTTATCTCCGATGACCTGAACACGCGCATCGGTTGTTATGGCGATCCGATCGTTCAAACACCCAACATCGATCGCCTGGCCGCTCGAGGTGTCTTGTTCGAGAACGCCGCCTGCCAATACCCGCTCTGCGGCCCATCACGCAATTCAATGCTGTGCGGTCTCTATCCCGACACGACAGGCATTCACGGCAACGCCCAAATCTTCCGTGATTCCATCCCCCAGCGTTGGTCGCTTCCGCAAGCATTTCGCTTGGATGGGTACTTCGCCGGACGAGTCGGCAAACTGTACCACTACAACGTTCCCAAGTCGGTCGGAACCAACGGCCACGACGATCCCGCGTCGTGGGAATTGGAACTGAACCCTGCCGGTTGCGATCGACTGATCGAAGAACCAGACATCTTCACGCTTCGAAAAGGTGCGTTCGGCGGAACACTCTCTTGGTACGCATCCCCTCGCCCCGATGAAGCTCACACCGACGGAATGCTCGCCGATGATGCATCGTGGGTCTTGGAACGATGTGCCAAACGCAACGACCGACCGTTCTTCTTGGCCGTCGGCTTCTATCGACCTCACACACCCTATGTCGCGCCGAAGGAATACTTCGAGCCATACAAGTTGGAAGACATGCCTTTGTTCGACAACGTGGAAGAAGACAACGCGGACGTCCCCGCCGCGGCTCTGTTGAGCAAGAAGAAGGAACAAGATCAACTCAACGATGAACTGCGACGGCAAGCGATTCAGGCTTATTACGCCAGCACAACGTTCATGGACGCGCAAGTCGGCAAGGTGCTCGACACGCTAAAACGCACCGGTTTGGACAAGAACACGATCGTGGTCTTCACCAGCGACCACGGTTACTTCCTTGGCGAAAAAGGATTGTGGCAAAAGCAGGCTTTGTTCGACAAAGTCGCTGGCGTGCCGCTCATCATCGCGGAACCAGGACGCACGGAAGGTGCGATCGCCAAGTCACCTGTTGGCCTGGTCGACTTGTATCCGACACTCGCTGAGCTGTGCGACGTCCCCACGCAAGAATTGATGCAAGGACAATCGCTCGTGCCGATGTTGCGTGATCCATCAGAAACGGGTCGCGGCTATTCCATGTCGATGGTCGCGCGAAATGATCGCCAAGCCAAACAACGGTATTACGGCTATTCCATTCGAACGGAGCGTTATCGATTGACACTTTGGGACGACGGCAAACGAGGAACCGAACTCTACGATCATCAAAACGATCCCGACGAGTTCACCAACCTGGCACACGGCGAAAGAAAGAACGATCCCAACAACGCCAAGGTCATTCGCGAGCTGACTCAGAAGCTGAAAGCTGAGATGGCCAAAGGAATGCCCGCCTCCGGAAAACGGACGGAATACAAAGTCGGCAACTGGAACCCAATGCTCCGCGTCGACGACTGAGTAGAGGCGACGGGGTCGCCGGCTTCTAGCTTCTAGCTTCTAGCTTCTACTTCTAGCTTCTACTTCTAGCTCGTGCTCGTGCTCGTGCTCGTGCTCGTGCTCAACCCGTCAGCGGTTCTGAATTCGAAATGCCAGTTGCTGCAGCTCACTGGCCAGATCGACATTGATGATGGCTGTTCCCGGTGGCACGCGAAGCGTCGTCGGTGCGAAATTCAAGATGCCTTGAATTCCGCCGGCCAGAACTCGCGTTGCCACTTGGCTGGCCTGTTCGCTCGGGACCGCCAAGATGGCGAGTTCCGGTTTCGCGGTCGCCAGCACTTCTTCCAAATCGTCCAGCGAACGAACGGTCGTGCCCCCGACCTCGTGTCCATACTTCGCTGGGTCGGTATCAAACGCCGCCGCAAGTGAGAACCCCAGGCGTTCAAAACCGCGGTAACGCAACAGCGCGTTGCCCAGGGAACCGACGCCAATCAGCACCGCTTTCCACTGAACGCCCGACCCCAATACCGCGCCAATCCGTTCAGCCAGAATTGCCACGTCGTATCCGACACCTCGGCGGCCAATTGACCCAATCGAACTGAGGTCGCGACGAACGACGGCGGGCGAAACGTTGACCATCGCACCCAGGTCGCGGCTGTTCGTGGAGGTCTCTCCCGAAGCCAGCAACCGGTGCAATTCGCGGTAGTAAAGAGACAATCGACCGACCGCGGGAGTCGACAATTCGGCCCTACGATCGCCCTCATCGGAACCACCTGAATCGCTCGTTTCGTGATCGGTGTTCATATTCATGATCCAGCCGCACAGTCGTTGCGATTGGAACAACCTGCAAGGTCGGTAGGACTTGACGACCCAATCGTTCCGTTTTGCCAGGACTGCCCTGTTTGCTTGTTCAACGAGTGTTCCGCAGACGATGAAGTTTGTGCATCAAGATCAGTTTTACTAGTCCGCAGAGTTCTCGCCTGTGCCTCACACGCATTGGGCACAGCTTATCTCTGACCGGCTGGTAAGTGAAGCCTTACCGACCCTCCCTGGCCCACGTGTGGGCCGTCCCGCTCTCACTCCCGCAGCCTCGGCCTTCGTTCAGTCGACGGGCAATCTGCACGACCGTGACAGTGAATCAGGCAGCGGATCGGTTTAGCAGTCTGGGTTTTGATTGGTTTAGAGGTCAAGCCGGGGGGTATCCGGCAGGCCAAAGGAAGCTGCGTTCATACAACGTCCCGTTGTTACCTGTGGAGAAACTTACGATGAAACGTTTGTGGTTGTTGCCTGCATTGATGATCATCTCGATCGTCTCGGGCGCTAATGCTGCTCACGCTGCTTACAGCGGCGCGATCAGCTACGAAGGTTGTAGCAGCTGTGGTGGTTCCGTTGTTGCCGATGGATCGGTAATGGCAGAAGGCTCAGCTGTCGCTGGTGGTTCGGTTGTCGCTGACGGTTCCGCCGTCGCCGGTGGCTCATACACCGTGATGCGAACCGTTCGCGAAACTGTGATGGAGCAAGTCGAAGAGACTCGCTACCGCACACGGAACGAAGTGTACTTCGAAGACCAAGTGGTCAACCGTACGCGAATGGTTCCAGAGACTCACCAAAAAGAAGTTCAGTACACGGTCATGGTGCCGTCGTACGAAACACGCCAACGCACGATCAACTACACAGTCAACAAGCCTGTGTACGAGACTCGTGAAAAGGTCATCAACTACACAGTCAAGAAACCTGTGTACGAAACACGTACGAAAACGATCAACTACACCGTTAACAAGCCTGTTTACGAACAGCACCAACGGGTGATCAACTACACAGTCAAGAAACCTGTGTACGAAACTCGTACGAAGACGATCAACTACACGGTCAACAAACCTGTGTACGAAACTCGTCAAAAAGTGACCAACTACACCGTGATGGTGCCAACGTACGAAACTCGTACGCGAAACATCAACTACACGGTTTACAACACCGTGCAAGAACAAAAAGTTCGCACGGAAACCTACCGCGTCAGCGTTCCTCAAACGTACACCAAGACCATCACGGTCAAAGGTGGACACTGGGAAACTGTCACGGAAACCGTTCCTGGACCGATGATTCGTCGCACCGTGCGTGAGCCCGGTACTTCGTACTTCGATGCAGCAACTTGCCGAACCGTGTACTGCCCCGGCAAATGCCGAGTGGAATGCGTTCAAGGTTGCCCCAAGACGATCTGCAAGAAAGTCTGGGTCCCAACTTGCGAGCAAAAAGAAGTGACTTGCACCAAGTATGTCTCAGAATGCCGTACTCGTGAAATCCCTTACACCGTGTGCCGTCGAGTTCCTGAGTGCCGCACCAAGACCGTTGAGTACAAAGTGTGCAAGATGGTTCCTGAGTGCCGTACCAAGACTTGCAACTACACCGTGTGCAAGATGGTTCCTGAGTGCCGTACCAAGACCGTTGAGTACAAAGTCTGCAAGATGGTTTGCGAAAACCGTCAAAAGACTGTGAACTACACGACCTGCAAAATGGTTCCTGAGTGCCGCACCAAGACTTGCAACTACACCGTTTGCAAGATGGTTTGCGAGCCTCGCACCAAAGTTTGCAAGTACACCGTCTGCAAGATGGTTCCTGAGTGCCGCACCAAAGTTTGCGAGTACAAAGTTTGCAAGATGGTCCCAGAATGCCGTACCAAGACCGTGTGCCACACGACTTGCCGCAAAGAGTGCTACCAAGAAACGATCAAGGTCAAGAAGTGCCGCAAAGTTTGCGAGCCTTACACCGTGACTCGTTGCGTGCCACGAGTTGTCTGCAAGCAAGTCCCAGTGACTGTTTGCTGCCCAGCTCCAGCTTGCGAATGTGCAGATCCTTGTGCAGACGCTTGTGCTCCAGCATGTGCACCTGCTTCGGCTGGTCCTATCCGTAGCTTGCTCAAGGGCATCCTCGGCGGACACGGATGTGGCTGCGGAAACGACTGCGGTTGCGACGCTGGATGCGATGTTGCACCAGCTTGCGGTTGCTAATTGAATTCGGATCTCCGGGGGCCCCCTACGACGGGGCTACCCAGAGAACCACTGACGTAACGCTCTCCACAAAGCGACCTCAACCGACTTCGTCGGCCGTGTTGATCCGGACATCCGACCGAACAACGGATCACCGGCCACGAAGTCACCGGGGTGCTCCTGTGGAATCTACGCGATCAAACAAAAATGGGGACGAACTTGCATGACAAGTTCGCCCCGTTTTTTTTGCGCTGACGTCTCGCTATCAGCCCTTCAAAGCGGACTTGATCGCCGAGACCAATTCTTCGTCCGATGGCGCAACCCTTGATTTGTAGCGTCCAACAACTTGACCATCGCGACCGATCAAGAACTTTTCAAAGTTCCAACTGATCGGACCCTTGCCAGCCGGTTTGGCTTCGACGCTGGTCAACTGCTTGTACAAAGGCGACGCGTCATCGCCATTGACGTCGACCTTGCCCATCATTGGGAACGTGACGTTGTACCGAGCGCTGCAGAATTCCAGGATATCCGCGTTCGTACCTGGTTCCTGCGAACCGAATTGATTGCAAGGGAATCCGAGGATGACCAACCCGTCGTCTTTGTGGGCTTCGTACAGCGATTGCAATCCAGCGTACTGCTTGGTGTAGCCGCACTTGCTGGCGACGTTGACGATCAGGACGACTTTGCCCTCGTAGTCGTGCAGATCCACTTCCTTGCCTTCGATGGTTTTGGCCTCGTGAGCCAACACGCATTCGTGATCCGCGGTGGAGTCAGCGGCGGAAACAGGTTGAGGAGCATTCATCAGACAACCCAGGGCGAGCGTGAGAAGCAAAAAACGTGACATCGATTTTCCTGTGGGAAAACAAGAGTGAGGGGGGAGCAAAACAAGCATCCTCACTATAACCGTGTCGCCAAGGGGGGATTGCGAAATGCCCGCCGCAAATCGAAAATCAAACTTCCCCCACGCATCATCCCCCCAACTTGCATTCCACCATGAATTTGAAAGACAAAGTCGTTGCCATCACCGGTGGAGGCACCGGAATCGGTGCAGGGATCGCTCGCGAATTGGCGATGGCGGGTGCGAAAGTCACGATCGGTGGCCGTCGTGAGGCACCCCTGAAAGAACTCGCCGGGTCGATCGATTCGCCCAACCCTGTTCGAACGCACACCATCGATGTTGCCGAAAACGAAAGCATCGAAGCTTTCTTCCAAGACGTCCGAACGAACGTCGGTGACGTGGACATCTTGGTCAACAGCGCCGGGATCAACATCGCCAAACGGACCATGGCGGAAATGGATCCAGATGAGTGGGACCGCGTTCTTCGAATCAATGCCACCGGTGCCTACCGCTGCATCCACCAAGTCATCGGTGCGATGCGAGACCGGCACGATGGCCTGATCATCAACATTTCCTCCGTGGCCGGCAAACGAGCCATCACGCTGGGCGGAGTCGTTTACTGTGCCAGCAAGTTCGCGATGACCGCGATGGGCACCGCTGTCGCCAACGAAGTCCGTCACGAAGGCGTTCGAATCACCAACGTTTATCCGGGCGAAGTCAACACGCCGATCTTGGACAACCGTCCCGTACCGGTCAGCCAAGAGCACAAGGAATCGATCCTGCAGCCGGAAGACATCGCGTCGGTCGTGCTGTCGATTTGCCAGCTGCCACCGCGAGCTTGTGTGCCCGAAATCGTGATCAAACCCACCACGCAAGAATGGGTGTGACTTCGCCGACGAAGACAGCATCGGCCATCGTCACGGGAGCTTCCGCGGGCCTGGGTCTGCACGTCTGTCGTCGTCTGCTCGGCGAGGGCTATTCGATCACGATGCTGGGACGCAATCCAGAACGGCTGGACCAAGCGGCAACGACTCTGGCGAGCGAATTCAGTGGCGAGAATGTCAACACCTTCGCCGGTGACGCTTGCGATTCGGACGCGATGAACTTATTGGTCGAACATCACGTTGCGAAATTTGGATCGCTGGACGTTTTGATCAACGTTGTCGGACGCAGCGACCGTGGGCTGCTGATCAATAGCGGTGCCGCGGAACTCGAATCAATGTTTCGCGACAATGTTGTCTCTGCATGGACATGTTGCCATGCCGCCTACGAAGAACTGAAGAAATCGCGAGGCACGATCGTCAACCTTGGCTCGCTTGCCTCCCGAGTCGCACCGCGCTACCTCGGTGGCTACGTCATCGCGAAACACGCTCTAGTCGGATTTTCGCGACAACTTCGAATGGAGTTGGAAGCGGACGGGATCCATGTCGGCGTGGTGTGTCCGGGACCCATTCGCCGCGATGATGATCAACCGATCGACCGCTACCAAACCGACAAGAAAGCCGGCGTTCCCGCCACGGCAGCTCAACCCGGCGGCGGTGCCAAGCTGAAGGGATTGCCACCCGAAGACGTCGCGGATGCTGTCTTGCGATGCATCCAAAAACGCAAGATTGAAATCGTGTTGCCACCAAAGGTCCGAGCCTTGATGGCAATCAACGCGATCTCACCAAGACTGGCCGATTGGCTGCTAAGCAAAAGCACCGCCTAAATCGGCAAACCGTTTTCTTCCCCGCCGATGCTCGCCCACCCCGTAGGCTATGTTCCACATGGCAACCACGCCGATGCTTGGGAACCAAGCGAGGCGTCCTCGCGAACGATCGTTCGATTGAGATGCAAACTCAACCGGCCTGCAACCATCGCCAGGTGGAACCTGGCCTACGGGATGAGATCACGCGTCGACGACGACTTCGCTGACCGGCTTGGCAACGCACAGGACCGCTTCGCCTTCGTCCACGTCGCATTCCGGCGGCTCGGCATACTTCACTTCGCCCGAGAGCAAACGACGGACGCAAGCACCACAATCACCCGAGCGGCACCCTGAGTCGACATCCACGTCCAGCGATTCAGCCACGTCCAGCAGTCCGTCCATCCCAGCCTCAAACGAGGCGGACTTCTCGCTGGTTTGAAACGTCACGTTACAGCCAATCGAATCGTCTGATCCAGTCTCATTGGCGTCTGACTCATCAACACAAGAGTCGCAGGCCGGGACCGCCAACGCTCCCGCCGACTTGGACTTCACGCCAAATGATTCGAACATCACGTGATTCGCGGACGCTCCACAATCGATCAATCCCTCGGCAATCGCATTCATGAACACGTCCGGTCCGCAGATCAAATATTCGCCGCGGTGATGACCGAGACGATCCACGATCTGCTCCGCTGACAATCGTCCGATCGAATCCCCAGGTCGTAGATCATCATCTTCAGGTTTGCTGAACCAAAGATGCACACGAACGCCGGTCGTGGCCTCCAGCATTTTCGCAATCTCGCGAATGGGTGCCAGGAAGGGTGCGTCGACTGCATTTCGGACTTGGTAGAACAAATTGACTTCGCGGTCCATCCGCTCATTCAGACTCTGAAACAGCATCGAAAGCATGGGCGTGATCCCGATGCCCGCCGCGATCAAGTTCAGTGGTTCCGGACTCTGGCTTTGGCTCGCTTCCACCGAGTAATGGAACTTGCCCTTGGGGGCTTGGATCTCGATCCGATCGCCCACATCGATTGTGTCGTGCAGCAAGTTGCTCATCGTCCCGCCCGGAACCCGTTTCACCGTGATTCGGTAGTGCGGTTCATCGGGTCCGCTCGAAAGGCTGTAGCAACGCGAAACGTTCTTGCCCGTCGAAGGATCGTTCAATCGCACGGTCAAATACTGGCCGCCCAAGAATGGTGGAAACGGTTCGCCGTCGGTCGGAACGAAAACGAAAGAGCGACAATCCGGGGATTCATCTTTGACCGATTGCACGCTCGCCGATCGCCAACCTTTCCATCGGTTCGGGTGTTTGGTCACATCGGTCTTCGACGCCGCGGCGGACTGATCGACCGACCTCGCGGAAGCAGCATCAAACGCTTTGCCGCTGCGGAGTTTCGGAAGCCGTTTTCGCGTCAGTCGTTTCCATTCCCATTCTTCGATCGCGTCGGCGCTACCCACGAACAGAAGGAAGCAGCTTCCACAGAAGATGGCAGCGAAAAACAACGATGGAGACACGGCTCAAACACTCGGAAAAGTGGAAGCAATCAAATTCAACAGGTTGACCATTGAAGTTGTTGCTCCGCCGAACGAGCGAGCACGTCATGAAAAACGGAATCCCTTGCAGTCGCCCCACGTCCGGCCTGGTTGAACTGATTGTGCCAGTTGAACTGATTCTTGCCACCAACTTCATCAAATCAACTTCGGTACTGGACGAGGCAACGAGTCCAATGCTCAAGTCCCACGCTCGAGGATTCGTGACCTCATCCACTACGGCAATCGCCAACCGTAGCCGGATTCGCCAAGAATTCGGTGGCGCAAGCAGACGGTTAACGTTCTCTTTCTAGTGACGCGTCCGAATTCTGGCGAATTCCGGTTACCAACCGATCAAGTCATCAGCGACGTCACTGCCTGTGCTTTGACCAACTCGCGGGGTTGGTTGAGGTGGTTGTAAACGATCGTTTCAGGATCGATGCCGAAGCTGTGGTAGATCGTTGCGAGGAGCTCGGCGGGATGCACCGGATTATCAACAGGTGCCGATGCGGTCTTGTCGCTCTTTCCGTAGACAAAACCTCGTTTCATGCCCGCACCCGCAACCACGGCGGTGTAGCAATAGGGCCAGTGATCGCGACCGTCGTCGGAGTTGTTGTTGCCCGACGTGCTGACACCACGCTGTGGGCTGCGCCCGAATTCGCCAACAGCGACGACCAAGGTCTCTTCCAACATGCCACGTTGGTCCAAATCCTCGATCAAGGTCGTCAACCCGTTGTCCAGCATCGGAGCCGATTGATCCTTCATCCGTTTGGAAAGCCCCGAGTGATGGTCCCAGGAATGATTGTCACTGTTGGCGACCTTGGGCCAGATGACTTCGACGACTCGCGTGCCAGCCTCGACCAGACGACGAGCGAGCAAGCAGCTTTGACCGAATGAGTTGCGACCATAAGCGTCGCGAAGCACATCGTCTTCGGCGGACAACTGGAACGCGTCGCGAGCACGACCGGACAAAATCAACGAGAGTGCTCGGTCGTAGTTTTGGTCCAGCTCGAACTTTTCAACCGCTTCGTTGATAACGGGCATTTGCTCGTTCAAAGCCTGACGCAGATTGGCTCGCCGCTGCAGACGAACATCAAAGACCTCGTCGCGAAGCGACAGATCATCCGTGCGAATCTTTTGCAGCTTGTCCATGTCCATGTCATCGCCGGGTGGATACAGCGTGTATGGATCAAACGCTTTACCTAGAAAACCAGCCGTGCCACCTTTGCCGACCACGTTGGACTCTTGCAACGGACGCGGCAGCATGACGAACGGCAACATCGGTTCGTCGAGCGGCTTCATCTTGACGATGTTGCTGCCAAAGTTCGGAAAGTCCTTTGGCGATGGCGGTTCAAGCTGTCCCGATGGGCTGACCTTGTCGGTCGTGTATCCCGTCATCATTTGATAGATCGCCGCGGTATGATTGAACAAACCGTTGGGCGTGTACGACATCGACCGAATCATCGTGAACTTGTCGTTCACCTGAGACAATCGCGGCAGATTCTCTGTGAATTTGACGCCGGGAATCTTGGTCGAGATTGGTTTGAACTGGCTTTTGACGTTGTCCGGAACGTTTTCCTTGGGGTCCCACAAATCCAAGTGACTCGGGCCACCTTGAAGATAGACCATGATGATCGACTTGGCCTTGCCCCACCCCGGTCCACCGCTGTGGTGAGCGTCCGCTTTGCCGGTCGCCTCAGCAGCCTGAGCTTGGTTCGATTGCAACTGCATGATTTGTGGCAGCGACAATCCAAACAGCGACGCACCACCGACTCGCAAAAACGCACGCCGGGTTTCGCCCAAATGAGGGTCGCAAAGATCTTTGGCACGCGGGCCTTTGAAAGACAACATTGTTTTCTCGAAGATTGGTGGCGACGAATCAGTGGTTGAACAAAAAGGCGGGCGAGTTGACGAGAGCCCAGACCAGGTCTTCCGCGGCAGTCAGGCGAATGCTGCCCAGTTGAGTCTTGGACCGTTCCACGTTGGCTCGCAGTTCGACCAATGACGGGTCGATCGGTGTTTCGGCCTCGAAGCGTTTCAGTCGCTTTTGCAGAGCGACGATTTGCTCGTCTTCCGGCAGCGGACGTTTGGCTTGGTTCAGTCCGTCACGAGCCGACTTCAAAACGGGGTTGAGCGTGGAAACGTACTGATCGATCGCCTTGGACAATGCTTCGCCACGCTGGTCGGCCGGAGTGCGTTCCGCGGCCGCGAAAGTCTCTGACAATCCCAATGGGATTTCGCCTGAGTCGGTGGTCACGCTGATGCGGAACCGACCGAGTTGGTGATCCTTTGCGTTGTGGTTTTGCGCCAATTCAAATCGCAGACGTGTTTTGCCTTCGCTGTCGATCGGCTTGGCGAACTGGAACGTTGCCCAGTGCTCGTGTCCATTGGCTCCGGAAACCGCCCAGGCAGATTGGTTGCCCGCATTTCCATCGAACGTGCTTTCGATCTTGAAACCGTTCTGCAAGAAGTCCGCTGACGCGCGGGCAATTTTGACCGCAGGCAAATCTTTGGGTTTGGTATCAGCCTCATCCGAGCCAGCCGCAGCCGAGCCAGCACGAACGGTGATTTCCGTGACCACGAAATTGCCCGCGCGGCCGGGACCGTTTTGCGGCAGGCTTGGGTCGGTCAATGCTTCCACACGGAAACCAGTGATGCCGGTCAGGTTGGTTTCAAAATCAACAATGTAGGAACCTTTGCCCTGCTTCCCGCTCGCCAGAACGCTGCGGTCGGGCTGGACCGCCAACGTCGCTTGGTTGGTCGCGGACAGTGCGGTCGGTGTCAAAGGATGCCATTCCGTGTCGGCCTTCTTCTCCTTCAGAAACGCGTTGACCAACTCGGGCAATTTCGCTTCTTGATCCGCAAGCTTCTGAGTAGCCTCATCGATCTTCTTTTGCCGCTCGGCTTCCATCTTGGCTCGTTCATCAGCGATTTCCGCACGTCGATCTTCGATGTCCTTGGCGAGCTTCGCCAACATCTCCTTGCGAGACGTTTCTAACTTGGGGAAACGCTCCGCCCAAGCCGCCTCGGCATCGGCCAATCGTTGAACCAGCGTTTCGTGGTCGCCAGCGATCTGCGAATGAATCGTCGCGAAAGCGGCTCGCTCTTTGTCGCTCGGGTAGCGTCCCAAAGCTCGCAAGAAAATTTCTTCCGTGACAGCTTCGTCGGTGGAGTTTTCAGCGACGATCTTTTCAAGTTCGTTCTTTGGGTCACTGATTGCGGTACCGATCGTCGGACCACTGATCAACGCCATCACTGGACCGAGTTGCAGATCCGTGCCTCGTTCACATTCGCACGCGGTCTCTCGGACAGGACGACCAAGATTCGCGAGGAATCCGTCGGTCAACGCCACACCCGAATCCGTCGCAGCGGCGGCCCGTGTCCCAGCTGGCATGCCAGGGATTTGGCTGGTGGCACCCGTCAGCGAATGGACCGCGTCGAAAATCACTTCGGCGGGCAAACGTCGCGGCGTCGCGTGAGAGTAGTTCAGGTGATCGTCTTCGTTCCATTGGTTGGACTCAACCGACAACTGATATGTTCGTGAACTGACGATCAAACGCATCAAGTGTCGGGTGTCAAAGTTCGAACCAATAAACTCGTCGGTCAGGTAGTCCAGCAATTGTGGGTTGGTCGGCGGGTTGCCCGCCCGGATGTCATCGATTGGTTCGATCAAACCAACACCGGTCATGTAGCCCCAGATGCGGTTGACGTAAGAACGTGCGAAGTACGGATTCGTTGGATCCGTCATCCAGTTCGCCAGTTCCTCACGTCGTGTCGGTGCGTCGTCGGATTTTGAGACCAATGTTTGTCCGTCCGATGACGCACTTCGAGTCTGCTGATCAGCTTCAGTGTCGGTGTTGCCGGCCAATTCGTAAGGGAACGACGGCACAACGTCTTCGCCCGTCCGAGCGTGTTGGACTTCGGAATCAGCCGAGTCGGCGATGATCTCGAACAGCGGCGTGGCACCTTCGACCGCCGTGCCACCGATCTTTCGATTGCCGGAATCTGGATCCTTCTTTCGATCGACTTTGGCGAAGTAGGCCGCCAGTTCGTAATACTGGTCTTGGGTCCAGCGTTCGAATGGGTGATCGTGGCACTTGTTGCAATTGAATCGAATGCCAAGGAACAGGTGCGTCGTATTTTCCATTGTGTCCTCGGGAGTCCGGAGGACTTTGTAGTACGACGCGGCGGGGTTGGTTTGATTGGAACCAGACGCCGTCAGGATTTGATAGGCAAACTCATCGTACGGACGATTTTCCTCGACCGCTTTGCGGATCCAATCGCGATAGAGTTTCGTGCCTTCGACGCCGAGGAACTTGCGGTTGACCTGCAACAGATCCGCCCACTTGTTCGTCCAATATTCGACGAAGTCCTCGTTGCCGATCAAGCGATCGATCACGGCTTGGCGTTTCAATTTGCTAGGCGTCTCATCCGCCAAAAATTCGCGAACCGCTTGGCTGGTCGGAGGCAATCCAGTCAGGTCCAAGTGCACTCGGCGGAGGAAGGTGGCGTCGTTGGCAACGTCGCTGGGAATGATCTTCATTCGATCCCACTTTTGAGCGACCAACTCATCGATCCGCCCCCAAGTATCCACTTCGGCTTGTTCGTATCCCGAACGGTCACCCATCACGGTCAACGTCGTGGCGGCGTAGGCACCTTCGAAACGAGCCAGCACGGGTGCTTCACCACGCCGAACGGCCTGAAGCAACCCGCCAGTTTTCGCGGTCGCGATTTCGGTGTTGCCTGAACTGATGAACGCTTCCCGCGTGACGTCTCGAATGTCGCCGTTGGCATAAGTCGCAACGATGCGGACCTGTTGTCGAGCGTCAGTGGACTGAACGACGGGGTTGCGTGGCGAAATCTCTAGCGAGGCGACGCGTGGCGTTTGCAAATCTAGTTTGGAACCGTCAGCGATCCAGCGATGCAAAACCGCGTGATAGGGATCGCCCTTCATCATCAGCGTGCCGCCTTCGTGAGGCGTGGTGCCCAGCGGTTTGCGAAGCATCATCGAATCGTCGGGAGCCGATGGATTGATACGTCGCGCGGCCAAGTCATCCGTCAGGGCTCGGATGTCGAAGATGGGATCGTAACCTCGCAGCGACAATCGAAATCCGTTCTTGCCTTTTTGTGCTCCGTGGCAGGTGCCTTGGTTGCATCCCAAACGAGACAACACCGGATTAACATCGCGGATAAAGTCGACGGAGGCATCGCCTTGACCGGTGATCTCGATCGGCAGCGTGTGTTGGTGCGATCCAAAGCTGACGGTGACTTCGCCAACGGAATTGCTTCGAGGACGAATCAGCCCACCAGGAAGACTGGCGAAGGCATCAGATTTTGACACGGTGATTTGACGCGTCACGTCGACCGTCGATCCATCTCGCAGTTTCCCGATGGCGACGAGTTGAACGTAGTCGTACGGCGAAGTCAGCGAAATCGATTCAGGAACAACGGATAGTTCGACCAGTTCCGACAGATTGACCGGCGATTCGGAAGGTAAATCGTCAGTTTTGGCGGTGGATGAGAAGTCCAGCTCGCGATCGGTCCCGAGAGGACCTTCGCCTTTAGCGGAGCGGCGCAAGCCGCCCGGTGCAGTGGAACCGGAGGGCTCGCGCCCTTCCGCTCCAGACTGCGGCACCGCGTGGAAGGTTCGAACCAATTTTCCGGTTGCGTCGAGGTATCGAATTTGTCCATCGTTTGCGGCAACAAAAACACTGCCGTCATTGGTTAATTCCAATGAATAGGCGGCCGCTTCGGGCAGTTCGAAGTGCACCGTTTGCGTGGTCGTCTGATTGACCGATTCGTCGACCTTCTTCTTTTCTTCGGCCGAACGATTCGCAACGCGTTTACCGAGGATGGCTTTAAGTTCGTCGGTCAATTCACCGGTGAAGTCATACTTCCAAACTCTCAGTTCAGAGTGACCGTCGATCGTTGCGACGGCGGCGAGATGCGCGCCGGCTGAGTTCACAACGACTTGGCGAATGCGTCCATTCAACCGCGGCAGATTGCGGATCAAGTTTGCGTCGTCACCAATTTGTCGTTTGGTTTGACGGAAAACACGATAGACCTTGGTCACACCATCGGCCCCGCCGACCACGATTTCATCGCGGGAAGGATGCATTGCGACGCTGGACAGGCCGCCAGAGAGAGCTCCCGGTGTGATGGACGTGACGTTGTCGATAAAGCGTTCGGTCTCGACTTCGGTCAACTTGCACGTCATGTCGCGAGCGACCGAAACCAAGTGCTTGCCGTCCGGCGTGAACACGGTGTCGCGAATCCAATCTTCGTGAGCCCCTTGGAACAAGACTTGTTCGCCACTGGCCGCGTCCAAGGCTCGCACCGTGTTGTCGTTCGCTCCGATCGCGATCTTGGATCCATCGGGCGACCACGACAAACCAGTGATCGTGTCGTAGGTGACCTGCCGCGAAAGTTCTAGCTCGCCGGTCGATGCGTTCCAAATTTGAAGCTCACCGAGTTCGCCAGGTGTGCCGCCGGCAGCCGCGATGCGTGATCCATCGGGTGAAAAACGCACGGAGTTGATGCGAGGCGAGATGCCAACCAACCGAGTTTGCATCTCGCCCGAAATGGCGTCTAGCAGACAGATTTCGTGATAGCCCGCGATGGCGAGAGTTTGCTCGTCGGGCGAAAGATCGATCGATGGCAGGGTCGGCGGCCCGGCGTAGACTGGCGGATGATCCGCATCAAACCGTGGACCGGATGTTTCGGGCGAATCGTTCGCGGCACCTTGTCCGATCCATTTCCGAATCGTTTCGACCTCGGTTTCGTGCAAAGGTTTCCGAGGCGATTTGGGCATCTCTGCAACGCCATCTTGCGACGTGATCAACGAGACCAAGTAGCTCGAATCGGCGTCGCCCGGAACAATCGCTGCGTCGCCGCTTTCCCCGCCGCGAATCAACGCGTCAAAGTCAGTCATGACGTATTCGCCCAATTGCTTGGCACCTTGATGGCACCCAAAACAATTGGTTCGCAAGATTGGCAAGACGTCGTCGTGGAAACTGACGTTGCCCGCATCGGGCTCATTCGCTGCCGAACTCGGTGGGGAACCGAGGGCAGAGAAAAAGAAGAGTCCCGCAACGGCTAAGTGGGGAAGTGGGGATCGCGGTGACTGTTTGGACAGCGTGACCAACGAAATATCTATCACGACGAATTTCCTTCCAAGCAAATGCATGGGGACGAAAAATCATCGCCGATCCGAATCAATCCCGGGGAGACACTGATTCGGTAGCCGTGTGGGAGGTGGCAGGCGGGAGCGGGGTGAATCCCCGCTTACGCACAGGTTAGTGGCGGTTTCCCTGTTGGTCAAGCAAAGGTTGAGCGAGAATTCCCCGGAAAAGAGGGCAAGGCTCGCCAAAAGTGGCGTTGGCTTCCAGGCCGTGATTGCGCGGACAGAACGCTGGAAGCCTATGCCACCCGCTCGAACGCTCGCAGACTAGCGGTGGATCAGTCCGCTGACGGGAGCCACAAAGACGGGATCGCGAATCAGACTTGGAAGCGACGACTGGTCGTTTAAGTCAAGCGTGTCGGCGTCTTGGTCTTGAATAGGTTGTTGCAATTCAGGCTCCGGCAAAATCGATTCCAGTTCGTCGGGTTTGGGGCGATCAAGCGTTTCCGCTTCTTCCAATTCCTGGGCGACCTCTTTCATCAATACCGGTTCTTCATAGCGATCGACGTCGTCGGCATCGGCCGATCGCGATCGACGCGGCCCAACGGTCAGAACTTCCCAAGGCTTGGGATAGAAGTAGTGTTGCTCGACTCGCTGGGGCGGGCAATGCTTGCCGTTCAGTGCTCCTTTGATGCCATTGTTGTCATACAACCCCAACGCATCGGCTCGTTGCCACGCGCGTGCTTCTTGGCTGGACGGAGCGATGATCGCTGCGGTCTTGCCACCTAGGTAAGTCGGACGGTTGTATTGGCGTCGATACGATTCTGGCATCCGGCTACCGACCGGTCCGATCACATCGATCCGCTGAGCTCCGTCGGGACGCAACAGCGGAAAGGGCCAATCGGCATGGCACTCGTTGCTGGCCCAACCAGCCAACATCGCAACCAACAATACGGGAACCGACGCGTGAAGTGAGTTGACTTTCATGAGACTGGTGGCACTGCATCCTGCGAAACCGAACGATGTAAACGTCGCAGATCCTTTGCGACACCCATCGAATCGTCGCGATCGATCGGTCCGGTACAACGCGTTCGCACTTTCGCGCGTCGCAACCAACAGGCAAAATCCTCGGCTTAGTCAAACTGTTCGGGCTGCAGGGATTTCAACAGCCAGCCGATGAGCGTCACCACACGGCAACAAACCACGAACCGGACGCTGACGCGTTGCGGCCGATGAGACCAACCGTCCGCCTACCAAAACCGCCAATCAGTCAATTTGCTGGCAACTGGTCAGCAACGTCGCCATTTCGCGACCGGCGAAACACGATCGCTTGTAGTAATCTTCTTCTGAGTGAGCCTTTCCGACCGTCGGTGAACAATCCCGCGAACGAACCGGCAGCGGCGATCCGTCATATCGAGGCGCAAACCGCGTTGGGCCCGTGTACCCAAGAGCACGTGTGCCACGGATTCGCGAAAGCAGCCAGTAGTTCTTAAGGATTGCGTCGCGTTGGTTGTACAGCAGGACCAGTCGATTCATGTTTTGAGTCGCCAAACGGTGGTACCCGTGCGGCATCAACCAATCGCTCTGGATCGCGGGAGCCAGCAAACCGACATCGAGATTGGCGGCCATCACGGGCTCTTCGCTCAATCGACGACGACCAATCGTGCCCCCCGCCAAAGCGTGCAAGCTGCCTGTCACGATGCGGCCACCAAAGCTGAAACCGATCAACGCCGTCGGCTGAGCGGCGTCCACGTGACGATGCAGCAACCACGCCAAATACAAACCTTGGGCGTCGGTGCGTTCAGCTTTAATGCGAGCATCCGTGATGGCGAACGTTTCACGATCGCTCTGCCAACTCCAGATGACAAAATCCATCGGCACTTGGCCGCAGCGGTTCGATTCCAATTCGCGAGCGACATCCAAACCGCGTTCGATGGCCAGCGGTGCGGACCGGCGGTTGCCGTGTACATAGATGACTCGCGGGCGACTGGGATCAAACGTCGCGAGGTATTCGTCCAGACTGGACGGGGTGACTCGACCGCAACGATTCAGCCGCGAGATACGCAGGTTGGGATTCTGCAGGTTAGCTCGACAAGCCGTGCTGGTGATGTGGCGCGTGCTGATCAACCAATAGCGATCGCTCGACAAACACCGCTGCAAACTGGAGGGTGCTGGAACGGTGAACGATCCCGGCGGATTCATCGACGACGGATGAATCACGGCGTCCGCGGCTGGACGGACGGACGTCAGCGACTCAGACGCGTCCAATTGCATTTCCGCCTGACGCTCAATCTCTTCTGCCTGCTCGAGCTCGGCGACATCTTTCGCCGCGATCGTTTCGCTTGATGTCCAATGGCTGGACTCGGACAAAGTCAGAGGCTTTGAGAAGCTGCTCGTGTCAAACGACAACGGCTGGCCCGCGTGGGCTGGAGCCGGTGGTGACACGATCGCACCGCATAGCGTGATGCAGAACGCTGTGATGCTGAACACTGTGATTTTGAGCGCTGTGACGCTGAGCGACCAAGGCGGGATCGCACGCGAGGGCGTGCCCCGTTCCGCGATGACGCGAATCGAGGAACCGGATGATCGGCTGATGGCGTTGTCGTTCATCAGCGACTTGTGGTCGTGAAAGTGAGGGAGCTGCATCATGCGAACAATCAAACGGGTCGTATGAATCGTGCGGGGCATCCAAGCTACCACAGCCCTTCTGAAGGTGGGATGTGGCGTTTTGTCAACAAATTGTTGCCCAAAATTAGCGTGTTGCATTTGCACAACACGCAGAGCGTCCTACTTTTGAGTGGTCTTGATGCCAAGGCCAACGTTTAGGCTCGGTTTTCCCTTTGGGTCCACCTTGCCCGATCCGCCTGCTTTGCCAGTCAAGGAAACTCTGATGACAATCCGAACTCTAACGCTCCTGATGCTCGTGACGGTCACGGTTACCTCGACCGGCTGCTCAGGAATGAGAAACTTCTTCTTCGGCCGTGGTGCAAACTGTGGTCTTTGCAATCGAGCCAGCGCGATCGGTCGCGCCGTCAACCCGTTTGCTCCACCGCCCGCACCAAGCTCTGGCGGTTGCAACACGGGATCCTGTGGATTATTCAATCGCGGCCCAGCCGTCGCGGCTCCACCGATGATCCCACAACAACCGGTTTATGCGCCCGCACCTGCTTATGCGCCCTACGCTGCACCTCAAGCTTCCGCGGGAACCTGCTCGACCTGCCCAGCACCGCAAGCCTATGTCGGCGACGGATGCGGCAGTGAATACAGTGCCAGCATGCCAGGTTACTACGAAGGCTCGGTCGACCCGTATCTCGGCAGCGGCACGCTCGGTTACGGTGAAACCATCGTCCCCGGCAGTGGCTATCCCACTGATGGATACGGCGGAGTCATCCAAAGCGACTCATTCGCACCTCGATCCTACCAATCGAATCGAGTTGACTCGCAAGGCGACGTGATCATCCATGCCGACCCACTGCCCCCCGGCGCCCAACTGGTCGACTGATCCAGCCATCGCAACCAAATCGTAGCTGGCTGGGGCCTCCCAGCCAGCCGAGCGCAATCTCACGGTGGAGACCACCGTGCTACAGGTTGGTCACAGACTGAGGTGCCCTGATTCTGGTTCCCCAACGTCCGCGCATTTCAGCAAGGGACGGTTGACTCAAACCGCCCCGAGCTCAGCAAGCAAAACCCCGTAGCTGGCTGGGGCCTCCCAGCCAGCCGAGCGCAATCTCACGGTGGTGACCACCGTGCTACAAATTCAGCCACCGACGATTGATCTTGAGGCGTGGGTGGGTTGGATGCGATGGTGAGGCGGGACGGGAGAAATCCGTTTTCTCTCGTTCACCTGATATCTCGAAGCCTGGCTCTCAACAGCCCGGTTCGCCTTCAAGACCCAGCCCGCCGCATCGTGACCCAGATCGATCGCTATGTCCTGATCCTCTTCTTGCGCACCGTTTGCGTGTGCTTTTTGTCGTTGGCGGGCATTTTCATCGTGTTTCACGCCTTCACAGCGATGGACGATCTGATCGCTCAATCCAAGGTCGGCGATTCATTGCCGCTGGTGCTGGCCAAGTTCTACGGGCCGTACCTGCTGCTGCTTTTCGACATGACAGGCACGATCATCACGCTGATGGCGTTCCTCTTCACCGCCGGTTGGCTGCGGCGAACGGGAGAATTGACCGCCACTTTGTCAGCGGGAGTTTCCCACGGGCGGATCCTCCGACCGATGGTCATCGCTTCGCTCGCAATCATCTCGGTCCAGCTAGCCAATCGCGAATGGGTGATCCCCCGTTTTCGCGATTCGTTGACCATGAAAGCGAAAAACCTCTCCGGCGACATCGAACAAGCGGTCATGCCGACCTACGACCAATCCTCCGGGATTCTGATCGAAGGCGACAAATTGCGGACGCTTGGACGAGTCATCTCACGCCCCAACTTTCGTCTTTACAGCGACTACGCCGGATTCGGCGACGTGTTGCTCGCACGAGAAGCGATCTGGTGGGACCCGGCCGCGATGGCAGAATGGCGAGCCGAAAAGGGACCGACTGAGCCCGCTGGCCCCGACACTGCTGGCCCCGACACTGCTTCGTCGCAATTGGCATCGGCGGGAACTGCGACATTCGGCATCGACGCCAAACGAAGCAGCTGGAAAGATTTGGCTGGCCGAACCGGAATGCCAGACGTCACCGGGTACTTGCTGCAAGGAGTACG
>NZ_ANMO01000044.1 GCF_000338295.1 Rhodopirellula europaea 6C | reverse complement strand
ACGACAGTTGATGCTGCCTCTAGGGGGGAGAAGGCTCGCTCTTTTGCATCATCGAACTGCAGCCAACGGCTTCGTCATGACCTGTAGGGTCCTTCGGGCGAATTCAACATGTTGGGTCGCTGCCGGATGCACAGCTCAGAAAGGCGATCGAGCCAATCTCGAAGCCCTCCATCGCGAATTCGTTGATCACCCAAGTGAACTTGCTACTCTGCCGTAGGGCGTTCGCGTAGGCTCGTGATTGAACGCATTCGAACGGTTGGATTCTTGTGAAAACAGCGGCAATTGTGTTGGCTTTTTGTCGGCGCAATCTCAAAAACAGAAACAAGGTGTCTCGTGACTGATAATTTTGGGATTGGCAAATCAACCTGTTCAGATGCATCTCAATCGAAGCTTCGCACTGGTTTCGGAATAGCACCTTTGCACGTGGACGCGACACACTTAAACAGCGGGTGAGGGTGTTGCGGAATCAGACAAGGCCATAGACGCCAACGGCAAGTAGATCCGCGGCTTGAAGGTTCATGACGATGCCGAGCGAATGCTGACGAAGCCTGAGTTCTCGAAAACCGAGCCATTGATGGCTTCCTCGGTTTATGCCTTTCAGGCGAATAAGAAATCCAACGTTGAGGTGGACACCTGGTGGTGTGATCTCAATCGTCCCGCATGGCACATTGATTGAGTTGTCTTCAATTAGATCTCAAATGGTGACATATTCGGCACCATCTCTGCGGCACGACCACGCCACGGTGACGCCGGAGAATGCCAGTCTGATCAAACGTGCTACACGAAATCGCCCAGCAATTCGCGGGCTAAACGCATCACTATGCCGCGCGAGTGCCGGTGAATGCCAAACACGGTAAAACCCACCGTTACCGATTTTAAGTCCCCTGTGTCTGCCAATTCCACCACCTGGGCATCAGTCGGTGTGATGGCAGAAGTGTATCGCCTGGATTGGCTTCCGTGTACTTGGGGACACGAAAGTCTGTCGACGGATTCGATCAGGCGGATGATGAGGAGGCTTCGATGTTGACGGGCAACAAATCGGGCGTGCACTGATGCGGCTTCGGGACGGCATTAAAACGCTGCAGTGGCAGGTGCTCAGGTCGCAAACCGGCTTGTGCGACCAAGCGGGTGAGTTGCGCGATCGACGAAACGCCGAGCTTGTGACCGATTTCGGTTTTGTGACGCTCAATCGTCCGCGGACTGCGGAACAGCAACCGCGAAACTTCGGGGACGCTGTTGCCCTGCCCCAGCAAGACGAGCACTTCTAGCTCTCGAGGACTGAGGACCGACAAAGGCCCCAGGTCGATGAACTGACTTTGCGTGTCCTTGATGTCACCGTCGGGCAACATGCCGTCCAAACGGGTCAGCACGATCGCGAAATTTCGGTCGCCATCGCGGTGAGGATAGAAAGACGAAACCAACATTCGGCCGCAGTAAATATGCGTCGCTCGAAGTGCTTTGCTGGTGTCGATGACTTCCCGAACCCAAGACATTCGTTCTTGCACGTACTCCTCGGCGAACACGTCATGGAGGTTCTTTCCGAGTAGATCGTCGTCCTCGACGCCGAACAGACGCAGGGCGGCTTGGTTGAAATGGATGATCTGCCCGTTGTCCTCGACGACTGTCAGGCCAACGTCCGGTTCTTGGTCGAATACGTTCAACCAGTCGATGTTCTTTAATTCTTCGCGCATGGCTCCCTCTGATGAATTCAGACTTTTGGGAACGACAAACGCGAACGCTCGCGGTGCCGCCTCAGAGGGTTCAAAACGCAACTGCCGTGCCAATTGAGCGAATTCGCTCATGGAGTCGCGACGATGTGACGTCGATATGACTATTGGGGCAAGGCCGCTCCTGGCGACCTGTGGTTTTTTACCCAGGTCGCCGGAGCGGCCGAGTTTAAAATGACCAACTCAGAGCGGACTCATTTGGCGGCTGGCTTTGACTCCCTGGCCGTCGTAGGAGCGAGTTTGATCAGTGATCGATCGCTACGAAGAAAGATGCTTCCGTCCGAGACTGCAGGAGTAGCCAGCATCGGGCCTGTGAATTCCGCGGTCCCGAGAACGTCAACTTTGTCGGTGGCGGAATCGTCGCCTTCTGTACCGGACGTTTCTTCGGCGACCACCGTGATGGTCCCGGATTGATCGACCACGTAGATCCCCGAAGCGGTGGCGATTGGCGTTGCCCAAACAGATTTGACTTCTCGCATTCGGGTCTTCCAAGTCGATTCACCGGTCGTGAAGTCCGCCGCGGCGATGACGGATCCTTGGTTCACGATGACTTGCCCGTTGTGAACCACCGGCGAAACACTTTTGCATTTCAGCCGAGAGTTTTCCCATGCGATCGGGAACGAAGGTTCGCGAAGATTGAACGCCGTGATGCCATCCCCCGGAACCAGCAACAGTGGCGGTGCCCAGGTGGGCGATGAGGTGGTGCTGCCGGAAATGTCAAGCGTTGCGAGAAGTTCGCCCGAGCGTGCGGCAACGAGTTCAACTCCATCGGAATTTTGAAAGACAAATGCAGGATCGGGCAGACGGACCGCGATTGGCGTGGCCCATCCGGAACGACGCGGACGAGGACGTGTCCAAAGCGTTTCGCCCGTATCGAGTTCGATGCCGCTGCTGAACGAGTCGCCTTGGTTTTCGAGTTGAACGGCGACCACATCATCCAAGATCACCGGCGAGCTGCTCATCGAAACATCGTTGCCCGTCCGCGGATGATCCACCGCGAGGGCTCGGTACCAAAGTGGTGTGCCGTCAGTCTTCAGGCAAACCAAATCGCAGGAGCTGAACAGAGCGACAATCTTTTCACCGTCACTGGCGGGTGAAGGAGATGCGTTGGCACTGGTCGGGTGCGTGTAAGGACGCCCGAGTGCGTGCGCCGTTCGCAGCCACTGGCGAGTTCCGTCGAGTGCGGAAAAGGCTTCGATGTACAAATCACGTTCGTCCTCTCCTCCGCTGCTGGTCACCACCACGCTGTCACCAACCACGATGGGACTGCTGATGCCACGGCCGGACGTGGCGACTTCCCAGGCCGGCTGCATCGAGTCATCACCGGGGCGAGGCGTGATTTCACTGGACGACGACGTCGTGTCGGATCCGCGAAATTGCAACCAATCGGAGGCGAAAGCGTGTTGGGATGCGATCCCAGAAACCAAGCCGATGCCAGCGGCGATCAGTCTAGCCAGTACGGCGCGTCGAGAAGAATGCATGACGGTCAGGTCCAGAAGATATCGTTGAGATGGGTTGGTTTAGCGAGCGTCGTTGACAACGGTCACCGGAATTCCGCGACCCGTGGAATCTGTCAAACGAAATTGAAAACGCCAATCTTGGGCCCAAGGCTGAGTCTGATTGTTCTGGCAGATCTTCAGCAGGACCGAGTTCAGTCCAGGGCGAAGTTGGCAATTCGAAACGTACTGATCGATGCTTGATCCGGAGTGATAGACTTCGTTGCTGAGAACGGGCTGTCCATTGATCCAAGCTTTGTTGGCGTTGATGCAACCCAATCTCGCTTGTGCGTCGGTCGTTTCTCCTTCGGGCAATTCGAAGAAACAAACCGCGTACGCGACCGCGTCTTTGGCGTTGTCGTAGGTTGGATTCAAATCCACCAATCCCGCGTTGTCATCGGTCGATATTGTTTGCCACATCAACGCGTCGCCGGTTTGTTTGTCGTCCCCGCCGGGCGTTGCCGCCTCGAAGGATTGTTTGACCAGTTCGCGATCAAATGGCGATTTCGTGTACTCGGTTTCGACGTCATAAACGTGATCGAATCCCTTGCTGTCTTTGTTGCCGAATGGGGCGATGACCTGCCACTGAATGACCATGGCAAGTTGCTTGGCCAACTGAACTGGGCGGTCGAGTTTCTTCAGCGAAGCGGTGATCTCTCGGAGGTGGTCTGGATGACGTGCGAGAGGCAGCAACTCAAGGTAGGCTTCGATCGCTTCTTCACCCTCGAGCTGTTCGGCCAGTTTCATCTCTCGCTGAATCGCCAGGTAGCGAAGAGGGATGAACGGGTCGTCGACGGCTTGTTCAAGCAACGTTTCTCGTCGCTCGGGATTTTGGTCAACAAGGTGACGGTAGATCAGATAGCGGGCGTCACCATCGTGAGATCGATCGTTGAAAAACGCGAGCAGATCCTCTCGCAGTGAGCTCAACTGGTTCGCCGTCGCCGCGTTGGACTCGGCCGCTTCGATCTGCTGAGAAGCCAGCAGCCGCAGCCAGTTCTTTGCTCGCGGTTCGGCGCTGCTCATCGACTTCAAGGTCGCGAACAGCTGTGATGGCGAGACGTCCGTCGATTTCGGCTGAGCCGACATCGCCTTCATCGCAGCCGAATGTCCAACGCCTTCCGCTTGGACGCGGTTCAATACGTCCACCAACGAGGAGTTGGTGGTGTCGCTAGGTTGGTCCGCCAATGCGATGTTGCCCACCGACACCATCGATAGCAGCAGCGGGAAGGCGACAGGCAGAATGAAGTGTGGACTCGCGACGCTTGGTGAGAATGTCCGTCGCGAGAGTCGAGGCAGCGGCATGGCGTTGAACCCGGAAGAGTGGCGGGACGAAACCCGCCGAGAAATGAGCGAAGACAACTTCGCAACATCCTACAACACTTCCAAGTGTGCCGTTGTGGATCGGCTGACCGAGAGGCCCTCGATCAAGTGTCGATCAAATCATCGGGTGAGAGCAGCGGGATCTGGTTCTCTTCGGTGTCCTGTTTTTCACGCCAAGGTTCTTTGACGCGATAGGATTCCAGCTCTTCTTGCAGTTGTTTCAGCTGCACGGACTCTTCGCTGGCACCTTCTTCCAGTTCCTTCTTGGCCGCTTCGACCGCTTTTTCGCTCCACTTCACCGCGTTTTCGAAGTCGCCCGATTCGGCGTAGCCGGCCGCAAGGGTGCTCAGGATGTGACCTTCGGACTCCTCCGTCATTTCGACTGCCCGCAAACCCAGTTCCAGCGATCGGGCGCCGTTACGAACTTCGTCTTTGGGCGACGTCGCCAGGACCCAAGCCAAGTTGTTCAGGACGCTAGGAAGAATGATCGCGTCGGTTTCGTTGTCTTCGTCCAGGTTGGTCAGGGCTTTTTCGTAGTCCGCGATGGCTTCGGCATGATCGCCAACGGCCAAGTAAGCATCGCCACGTGATCGCAATACGGAGGCATTCTTGGGATCGCGATCCAGAACACCGCTCAGCATGTCGATGGCTTGGCGAGGTCGGTCGTCTTGCAAGTACAGGTTCGCCAGTTGCAGTTGGCGATACACGTCGTCAGGACTACGGTCGATCAGAATTTTCATGTCGTTGATCGCATCGGCCATGCGGCCTTCTTCGACGGCGATGAAGCAGCGAACAACGATCGCTTGATCAAGTTGTTCAACTTGCGGTGCCAAATCGATCGCGGCATCCAAATCACGTTTGGCATCTTTGACATCATCGCGACGAAGTGAGATCTCGGCGCGTTGCAACAACGCGATTGGATCTTTCGGTTGCATCGCGAGGGCTTTGTTCAAATCGGCCAGAGCGTCATCTTCGCGATCCATGTTCGTGTACAGCAGGGCTCGCAAACGATAAAGGCCTTCACTGGGGCGAGCTTGAATCGTTTTGCTGAGCAATTCCAACGCATCGTCGGCGCGGTCCAGTTCGACAAGTTGCTGGACGGTGGCGGCAGCGATTTGTTCGTTGGTTGGATCGAGTTCGAGAACCTTTTGCAAATCCTCGACGGCTTCGTCGAAGTCGCCGTTTTGCATCCGAAGTCCAGCCCGTTGGCGGACGGCTTCTGCGTTGCTCGGATCCAGTTCGATTGCTTTGGAAAGGTCCGCCAATTGATCGTCAGTATCATCTTGGGTCATCGCCCGCAGCAGATACGCCGTGCTGAGTTCCTTCGGATCGTCTTGCAGCAATTCGATCGCGGCCGAGGTCGCTTTCGCGATTCGTTCTTCGTCACCATCGGGAAGCAAGTTCAACCGGGCGATCAACATGTGAGCTTCGGCCAATCCAGGATCGTTTTCGATCGCTTGGTCGAGAACTCGCAGAGCTTCGTCACGGACTTGCAAGGCACGGCGGCCTCGCATGCGAGTCATCGCACCGGCCAAGCCTTGGCCGCGTTGAAGTTGGATGCTGCCCAGCATCTTTTTCGCGAAAGATTGGTTTTCGTCGTCGAGGCCCTTGGCCAAGGCGGATTCGATCAACGAAGCAACGGCTTCCAGATCCTCGTTTGATTCGGCATCGATGCGTTTGAGGACGGCTTCGTCCAAGTCGGCTTGGCCAGGATCCGCCGACTGCTTCATTTGCGAAGGCAGCAGTGGCGGTGCACCTGGCAAAGCGGGCGTGACCGGTGGTATCGGCTTGGCTTCTTCCGCTGGAGCGGTTTCAGTTGCCGGGGGCTGCTCGAGCGTGGATTCGCCAGCTTGCTGCGGAGCGGCTTGCAACGAATGAACGGCCAACGCGGAGAGACAAACGATCGCGACGCTCGCAAAAAAGCGAGGGTGGCTGAAAGTGTCGGCAAAAGGACGGGAGAGGTTCAATGGTGAACGCTGGCCGCTGCGTCGATGATTCATCCAGAAGTCTCGTCGAAGGGTAGGGGGCAAGTTG
>NZ_ANMO01000043.1 GCF_000338295.1 Rhodopirellula europaea 6C | reverse complement strand
CATTCGCGCAACTCACGGGGTCAATTGGCCTTGCGGTTTTCGACCTAAGGGAATTCGCCCCCTCACCCAGACGACGGCTGAACGCCGCGTCTGACCTCTCCCCCAACGAAGTTGAGGGAGCGGTGACAATCGCTGCACCGTGTCCTCGACCTGCAAACCCAAAGATTGAACAGTCCAGGCTTGCGGTCTGTCGTCTTGCAATAGCCCGCCCATCGTTTGTCAAACAGCGTCATACACACCGGTGCATCGATCATTCACCAGGGCGTTTGGGCTGAACACCTTTGTCCTGATTGCGTGCGCCTCGTTGCCCATCGGCTCCCGGTCGCATGCCTTCTCGCCCCTGGCCTTGCCGCCCACGCATGCCTTGCCCACGCCCTTCGCGAATTGAGGTCAGTGCCGCGGCCAATTCTTTTTCGTTAAGAGCACCGTCGCCATCCTTATCGTGGTCCTTGATCAGCTTGGCCGCGATCTTGGTCGCGTCCAGTTGCATGCCAGCACCCATGCGTCGTCGGGCTTGCGGGTCACGCTCGCCGTCTTTGGCCATTCGATTGGGTCTTTGAGCGAACGCGACCGACGAGATCAATGGCAGGGCGGTTCCGCCGGCCAGCAATTTCATTAGGAAACGACGTCGTTGTGGGTGTTCATTGGCAGGCTGCATCGAAGCTTTGTTTGCGTTCTTCATGGTTAATTCCTGTGTGGGAACCGGGGCAAAAGGATTGATCCAAAGGAACGGTCGGTGAAAAGTGTTCGGTCGCATTTGTCGGAATGGCCCGATGAGCAGTTCACAAAAATTGCAACTGGCACTTCGTTGTTACTCATCACTTGGGGCGTCGTGAAAAAAACGGGCGGATGGATGCGTCAACAATCACACGGACGTGATCGCCTCGCCGGCCAAACGACATCAGGCTCAGATCAATCGTCCGGCGGTCTTCGCTGAGCGTGATGGTGTCGCTGATGCGTTTCGCATCCAGTTCCAAACCTTGTCCGAATGGAAGGCCAGCGGCACTGCGAAGCGAGAACCGGCCATCGGTTGCGAACAACGTTTTGTCTTGAACGATCACGCCAAGAATCGGTTGTTGAAACGTGATGCTGCCTTCGACCAATTCCAAGTCGCGAATCAGAGGGCGTGGGCGGTTTATCGGGGCGTCGTCCGACACCTCGGGATTGAACATCAATAGGAACGAACGCACGCGGCGATCCGTCGGAATGTCCGATGGCAACAACTGCGTCGCCTTCGTGTATTTGCCGGGCTGGGTGATGTCGACCGAACAAGGGGCTTGCAATCGAGTCGCGTAGCCTTCGGGCAGTACAAAGACGCGACGGTCACTTTGGATTCGGTTGACAGAACGTGGCCAGGGAGGAGCGAACCGGAACGCGCCGGTTGATTTGACGATTCCCGAGCTGAACGGCCACAGTTTTTCAAAACGCTGAGTTTCAAAAGCAATGTCGCTCATGCTGCCGTCTGATGTCAGTTCGACGCTTTGGCCCTCGGTCAGCAAACGCTTTTGACGGTCCTTGTCCGTGACCACTTCGACTTCCCCGTCGAAGACCGACACCTTGGACAATCCATCGCGGTCGAGTTCGATTCCAAATGCGGTCCCCAAGTCGATGACTTGTGCCGACGGCGTGTCAACGCGAAAACCTTCGGCACCCGGTGGAACGGTGGCCGACAAAAGCCCGTAGGCCAATTTGGTTCGATCAATCGATTGCAATTCGTACGATGCCGGGCCTTCGAGCGTGACCTCGACCCCGCTGTCGAATTGAACCTGCACAATGCCTGATTGCAGTCGAATGGTTTGGGCGTCCAAACGGTCGCCGGATTGTGAAGAGTGATCGTCGTCCCAAGTCGCATCAATGGACTGGACCAATGTTGCGAACGTTGTGTCCGGTCTATTGTCAGGAGCCACCGGAGCAGAAGGAGTTTGTGCGACGGATGGCCCGGTCGGTTGATTGGGTTTCGAGGGATCATCGGTCGAGCGAATGGCCCATCCGGCAACCAACAAGATCGCCGCTGCGATGGCAGCGATCGTCCATGCTATCCGTTTGCCCAGCGGAGAATTCGCGGGTGATACCGGAGTTGGCTCGGTCGGTTCCGTTTTCGCGGGATCTTGTTCGGTGAATTGTTGCCAGCTCAGTTCGGCCGTCATCCGTTCGTCGAAGTGAACCGCGTCAACGAATCGTTTCGCATGATCCGGATTCGCGTTGATCCAAGTTTCCAGTTCGGACAATTGATCTGGCGTCAGGGTTTCATCCAGATAGCCGTCGATCAAAGTTTGAATGTGAGTGCTCATCCGTTGGCACCCTCGGATACGAACTTGTCTTCGATGCATTCACGCAGTTGTTCTCGGATTCGTTGCAAGGCTTTGGAAACCGAGTTTGCGGTCATGCCAATCTGTTCGCTAATCGTGATCGGTTTGAGTCCCTTCTGATATCTCAACTCGCAGATCTTTCGGGCTCGACCTGGAAGTTGATCGATGCAAGTCGGCAGATGATCCAGTTCCTCCGGTGGCGTTGATTGCTCGAACGTCGACTGCAAATTCGCAATCGTGTCTTCGTTGAACACCAAACGGTCGCGTCGCTTGCGTCGCAAATACAGACTGATTTGGTTGCGAGCGACGCCGATTGCCCAACCCTGGAACGCTTGCGAGGAATCGTAGGATTCGAAGGAATTCAAAACCGCGAGCGCAGTCTCTTGCAGCACGTCTTCACGATCGCGGCGATCTCGAACCACCGACGCAACGAAAGCGGCCACCACCGGCTGAGCCGAGGTCCACAATCGGGTCGCATGGCGTGTTGAATCGTCCACTCAAAACTCCTGGTAATTGGTTTGCATCAGTTCCTTATCCGCCCAACTCAAATCATGACATGAATGCGGCTGTTTTTTTGAAATTTGTCATTTCGCCATCTTCCATGGGACCAGTTGTTCTCCATTGCTGGAGTACGATGGAGTCCGCAATCCCACCTCAAAAGACCGGCGTGAACAAACGTTTCTGTGCCCGTCCCTACCTCATGTGCCCCACTTCTAGATGACTCATTCTGAAATTGAAACTCAGTTTTCTGCCATTGACCGACGTGCCTTCTTGAGCGGGTCGGCCAGGACGGGACTTGCAGCAGGAGCGATCGCAACGAGCAGTTCGCTATGGCCATCGCTGGCTTCTGCCAACGATGGAAAGACGCCCAAACGAGTTCTGCTGCGGTCTTCTTGGCAAACCGTCAACATCGGCGACATCGCCCACACGCCGGGTGTGCTCAGCATTCTTCGCAAGCACCTGCCCGAGGTGGAAGTCACTCTTTGGCCATCGAACGTCGACAACGGCGTGGAGGAATTGCTGCGAAAGGAATTTCCCAAACTGAAGATTGCCAAACCAAGGTCAGAGGAGTTGAAGCGGGCTTTCCAGGAATGTGATTTTCTGCTCCACGGATCGGGAGCGGCCATCGTCGCCGAACGTGACTTGGAACGATGGCGAGAGGAAACGGGAAAGCCTTACGGCATCTATGGCATCACTTTCCCGATGAAGAAGTCTTCGGCGACGACGGCCCGCAACGAAGAGGCGATGGCTCGGTCGGTCGAGGTGTTGAACCATGCGAGGTTCGTCTTCTTTCGAGACAGCAAATCGCTGGAACTCGCCAAGAGTCTTGGTGCGTCCGCTCCGGTGATGGAGTTTGGTCCCGACGGTGCTTTCGCGTGTGACTTGCGAGACGAACCCGCGGCGGATCGTTTCTTGGCGGAGAACCGATTGGAGCCGCAGAAGTTTCTGTGTTGCATCCCTCGCCTTCGCTACACGCCGTATTGGACGATCAAACCCAACGTCAAATTTGATCCGATCAAGCACGCTCGCAACGAAGCGATGAAGGAACACGACCATGCGCAACTTCGCGAAGCGATCGTGCAGGTTGCTCGCGAAACGGATCACAAAGTACTGGTCTGCCCGGAGGATCGCACTCAGATGGCGGTGGGAAAAGAGATGCTGATCGATCGCTTGCCAAAGGATGTGTTGTCGCGAGTCGTTTGGCGTCCGAATTATTGGCTGACGGGGGAAGCGGTCAGCGTTTACATGAAGAGCGCCGGGTTGTTTGGCAATGAAATGCATTCACCGATCATGTGCATCGGCCACGGCATTCCCGCGATCGTTTGTCGGTTCGAGGAACAAACCAGCAAAGGCTACATGTGGGAAGACATCGGCTTGGGGGATTGGTTGTTCGATCTCGATTCGGATACCGATCGCAACCGCATCGTCCCGACGGTTTTGCAGATGGCAAATGACTTGGACGCCGCCAAAGCCAGGGCGGATGAGGCACGCCGATTCGTCGAAAAACGCCAACGCGAAACGATGGCGGTTCTGCGGAAAGAGCTCGCCAGTGTGTCCTGACACATGAGCTAGAAAAAAAGATGGAGTTGATTCCTGTGAGCCGTTTGGGCGTTCGCCCCGATTGGGTGCGGGAATCGGGGCGAACGCTGGGCTGCGAAATGTTTGCGATTGTGGCGGCCATGTTTTTCGCAGTTTTCATCCCGGGATCGAGAGTGGCAGCGTGGGGGCCGCCGCATCAGATCAGCATTCTGTTGTCGATTCAGCAACAGATCTGGCCTTTGAAGACTGTCCGGCCATTCGTTGTTCCGAAAACAGGGCCGGATCGAGATGAATTCGCATTGTTTGTCACGCTCGACTTGCTGAACGTTTGCGAAACGTGTCTTCGCCTTATTTGCTGGAGCAGCTCATGTCTCGTCTTGTCGCACCGGATGCACCCCGTCTCTATACCAACGGCCAACCGTGGCGAAACGCTCGCGGCCGAGACGCCCCGCGACACGCTGTGGAGACGGAATTCAAAGCGGAGCATGCCGTCGTCGACCTCTCGACTCAGCCGCCCAAGCCGTTGGTTGTTAAATGTCTGGTCCGCGAGTTGCGGATCCGATTTTACTCCGTCAACACCATCAAAAACTATCGCTCCGCTTGGGTCTGCTTCCTTCGCTGGTACCGAGGACCGCTGGACCAGATCGACCAAGAAGACATTCGGGACTACTTGGAACTGCTGGTCAATGGCGGCGCGTCGGCGTCGGAGGTCAGCGTCACTTTGTCGGCACTGCGAACCGGCCTGGACAAATTCTGTTTGTTGCGTTGCACGGTTGGACTGGTGTCCCCGCGAAAGTCAAAGCAATTGCCTGTCGTGATGTCCAAGAAAGAGGTTCAGCGAATGATGGAGGCCGCTCGCACGTTGCGTGACAAGTTGCTTCTCACCGTGCTGTATGCAACCGGTTTGCGAGTCTCGGAGGTCGCCCGTTTGCAGTGGTCGGACTTCGATTTCGATCGCCAACAAATTCGGGTTCAACTTGGCAAAGGCAAGAAGGATCGCTATGTCATGTTGGCCGACGATTTGTTGCCGCTGATGCGGCAGTTGTGGCGGCGCACCCAAGGAATTGGCTACCTGTTTCCTTCCGAAGACGGGCGTGTCGGCCGGCATCTTTCTCCGCGGACGATCCAACGTGCGGTCAAGCAGGCTCGGATTCTGTCGGGAATTGGCAAGGCGGTCACGCCG
>NZ_ANMO01000042.1 GCF_000338295.1 Rhodopirellula europaea 6C | reverse complement strand
AAAAACGCTTGGCAACACAGCAGTTAAAAACTGCACGACCTCCAGGTGCAGGATGGTTGCTGTAATTGCCCGGTGAGGGCCTCGCCGGGCTACGGGGTTAGTTAGGCGACGAGACGATGGCTACGCGCAGCAAACAAGCTGCTCGGGTGAACCGGAGCAGCTTGGCGAGTGTTTTGAGTTGGTCGCGGGCGGCGATCAAACGCGGCGGCGTTCTTTCAAACGAACTGCCTTGCCGACGCGATCGCGGAGGAAGTAAAGCTTGGCGCGACGGGTGACACCGCTGCGTTTGACTTCGACCTTTTCGATGCGTGGGCTGTGAACAGGGAACTTACGCTCCACGCCTTCGCCAGCCACGATGCGGCGAACATGGAACATTTCCTGAGCACCTTTGCCACTGCGGCCGATCACGACGCCAGTGAAAACTTGGATCCGCTCTTTGTTGCCTTCCAAAATCTTGGAGTGCACGTCCACGGTGTCACCGATTTCGAACTGAGGAACGCTTCCCTCTTCTTTTTGGTTGGCCTTGTCGACCATGTCCATGATGGCATTGTTCATTTGAGAACCTCTTCGATGTTCAGGAGAGTTTGTTGGTTTGTTCTGGGTTGGTTTTTGAATGCTCGGGCAGCAAATCGCGGCGACGGTCAATCGTTCTCGCCCGGCTTTGTTCGGCTCGCCAAGCGGCGATGGCGGCGTGATCGCCGCTGAGCAGAACATCGGGGACGGTGTGGCCTTCGAATTCACGGGGCCGGGTGTACTGGGGGAACTCGAGCATCCGATTTCCTCGGCTGAACGAATCATCCAGGCTGCTTTGTTCATCGCCGAGCACGCCGGGCAGCAACCGGACGACAGCGTCAATGATGGTCATCGCGGCCACTTCGCCTCCGTTGAGGACAAAGTCGCCGATGCTGATCTCTTCGGGCTGGATGATGTCCAGCACGCGTTGATCAAATCCTTCGTAACGACCACACATCAACATGATACGGTCGCTGGTGGCGAGGTCTTCGGCCAACCGTTGGTCGAGCCGTCGACCTTGCGGGGTCAACAAAATCTTTCGAGCCGGGACATCGGCCATGGCGTCCACGTCCCGGACACAATTCACGGTCGGTTCGACTTGCAACAACATTCCGGGGCCGCCGCCAAAAGGACGGTCATCGACTTTGCGATGAGGGGTGTCTTCGGCCCAATCTCGGAGGTTGTGTCGCTGAATCTCAACCAAACCTCGAACAATCGCCTTGTCCAGCAAGCTTTGGGTCAGATAACCGTCAAAGATCGCTGGGAACAGGGTGACAACGTCGAATCTCACTCCGTGGTGGCTTCTGCAGCAGGAGCGTCGTCTGTCGAAGCTTCGGCGGCTGGTTCTTCCGCAGGGGCTTCTTCAGCAGGAGCTTCCGCAGCCGGTGGTGCCTTGGGAGCGGGTGCTTCTGGTGGTGGTGTGTAGTCCTTGCGACGTCCGAGACGCTCCACAGCAGCCTTTTGAGCTTCCAGGTGCGAACCATCGGTGCCGTACTTTTTGATCAGCACAGCCACTTTGTCGCTGGGTTGAGCGCCAACGCCAATCCAGTAGTCGACGCGATCGGCCTTCAATGTGGCGCGAGCATCGGTTTCGGGGCACATTGGATCGTAGGTGCCGAGTTCTTCGATCACACGACCATCACGTGGGTTGCGTTGATCCACTGCACAAACACGAAAGAAAGGACGGTGCGTACGTCCCATCTTTTTCATGCGAATTCTTACTGCCATGTCGGTCGTTTCTCCAAGGAATTGAGGTTGATTTCGGGGGCTGAAGACAGAGGGCTGTACCTGCTCTGGTCTCGGCCCACTTCATCTCACTCAGCGTTTTTTACGTTTGAGTTTTCGTTTTAGCTTTTCGCGTTCTTTGCGTTGCTGGGCCTTTTCGGCCGGGGAAAGTCGTTTTCCCGTGCTTTGTTTTGTTTTCAAGCCGCCCAAGCGGGGGTCGCCCGACATCGCGTTGGCTTGAATTTGCCGCATCATCGCCATCCGATCGCCGCCGCCCTTTCCGGACATGGCTTGCATCATCGGCTTCATCACGTCGAATTGTTTGATCAATTGCGTGATGACTGGCGATTGGACGCCGGCTCCCTTAGCAATTCGGGTGCGACGGGTCGCATCGATCAGCTTCGGGTTTTTGCGTTCGGCGGGGGTCATCGAGTTGATCGCCCCGATGATTTGTCGGAGTTGACCGCCGGCCTCTTCCGATTCCATCGCTTCTTTGAATTGGCTCATGCCGGGCATCAGCCCCATCATGCGTCCCATCAACCCAGGCTGGGCGACTTTTTGCATCATGTTTTTGAAATCGTCGAGCGAGAATTCGCCGCTGGCCATTTTGGCCTCCAGCTCTTCTCGCTCTTGTTCGTCGACGATTCGGTGGGCTTCGCGAGCCGCGGCGACCATGTCACCCATTTGCAGGATGCGGCTGGCCATGCCTTCAGGGCGGAAGGGTTCCAGAGCATCAAAGTGCTCACCCGTGCCCATGAATTTGATCGGGACGCCGGTGACTTGTTTGACCGACAGCAGTGCTCCACCGCGAGCGTCGCCGTCCAGTTTGGTCATCACGACGCCGTCCAGTTCCAAGGCGTCGTTGAACGCACCGGCACTGTTGACCGCGTCTTGACCGGTCATGCCGTCGACGACGAGGTAAACCTGGTCGGGGCCGACTTTGCGATCGATCTTCTTCAGCTCCGCCATCAGCTCAGCGTCGATCGCCAAACGTCCGGCGGTGTCCAGGATCACGACGCGATTGCCGTCACGGCGAGCCATTTCGACGCCGGCTTGGCAAACTTTGACGGGGTCTTTGTGGTCGGTTTCGGCGTGGACAGGGACGCCGAGCTGCGAACCGATCACCTTGAGTTGCTCGATGGCGGCGGGGCGTTGCAAGTCAGCCGCGACGAGAAGTGGCGTGATGTCTTGTTCTTGCAGCAGCTTGGTCAGCTTACCGCAGGTCGTCGTTTTTCCGCTCCCTTGCAGGCCACACAGCATGATGATCGTGGGACCATCGGCCTTCAAATTCAATGCGGAATCGACTGGGCCGAGCGTTTCGACCAGCTCGTCGTAGACAATTCGAACCAGTTCTTCTTGCGGCCGGAGCGACAAAAGAACGCGTTTTCCGAGGGCTTTTTCGGAAACATGCCCCATGAAGTCTTTGACGACGCTGTAGCTGACGTCAGCTTCCAGCAGCGATTGCTCCACGATCTTCAGACCGTCGCGCATATTGCCTTCCGTCAGTTTGCCTTTGCCAGACAAACTTTTGAAAGCGGATTGCAGACCGTCGGAGAGGGAATCGAACACGCGGCGGAGGGGGCGGGCGAATTGGCGGTTTTTTCAGGAAAGCCCGGCAGTTTATCCAGGATGCTGCGGTTTTGTAAATGGAGAGAACGCCGAATTCCGCGTGGAAAACGTTTTCGAGGGACCGTAGGAGGTTTGGGGGTTCGTCTGACGGAGATGCGTCGTGAATCATTCGGCGACGCGACGGCGGGCAACTGTCGTCGCTCCTCGAATGGTCGTGCGTATTGGGGTGAGTCAACAACCGTGGAGCGTTGAGAGGGGGCGGTTCAAAAACTTTGCCCCGGATGGGGGCGTCGTGGGGATGTTGTGTGGGTGCCTCGCTGACGCGTCGGGTTTCCTTTTCGACGGCCTTGGAAGGCCATCGTACGACGAGCACGAGCACGAGCACGAGCACGAGCTAGGAGCTAGGAGCTAGGAGCTAGGAGCTAGGAGCTAGGAGCTAGGAGCTAGGAGCTAGGAGCTAGGAGCTAGGAGCTAGGAGCTCCTCGTGACCTAACGTGTCACTCCGGTTGCGATCCTATGTGTGTCGCCGGGAGGTTCACTCGGCGGCGGACTCCCGCAACCGCCTTTTCACGGAAGATCAATCTCATGGCTAAGTTTTACGTTCAGTGTGGTACCCGCTCTTTGGTCGTCGACGCAATGGATGCTGATGCCGCGGCGATGCACAGTGTTGACCTTGCAATGCAGCCGCATTTGTGGATCTATGACGACGAAGGGTTGACCGATTCGGACCGGCACAGCCACGTGATGTTGGAAGCTTTGATGCACATGGCCACCGAAATTCGAGTCAGCGAGCAGGGCTTTGATCGAGTCGATGCGGCCCATTTTGGCACCCCGGACATGGTGCATCAGTGGCATCAAACGATGGTCGGCCTAGCACGATTGATGATGGCCGCCGGGCTGGCGTCGCGGCCAATGCGTCAGCTCGCGACCGCTGCGGTCGGAAAATCCGTTGGCAGCACATCCAAGGAAGCCGAATCAAAGCGTTTGCCTCGATGATTGGGCAAGTTCGACGGGCAGCGGCAAACCAATTTGTAGTTTGCAATTGTCAATTTAACTTTTTCAATGCTCAGCGTCCCAGCACTTCATTCGACTCTCCAAGAGGGTTAGGCAATGCCGTATTGCTTCACCCTCCCTTTGGGGAGTGTTGCAGTTTATCGAGGCCGCGTTTTTGGCGGGTTTCAGCATTTGAGCACCTCTCCCGAAACGAAGTTTTGGGGGAGGTCGAGCGACGCCGTGCAGGCGTACGCGAGGGAGGGGGGCGAGCATGGGAAACGGCGCGGATTGCCCTCCCCTGGAAATCTCGCGGAACGCTCGCATTCCGACCCCTCCCGCTGCACGGGCGTGGTTCTTAAGGCATTGCAATCACAGTGCTTACAAACTGCACGGCCCTCTCAAAGGGAGGGTGATAATAGATGCTTTGCAATGCAGGGCATCCATCGAGCGGAGTCGATGGGCGACATTGGTGCCGGCTGGGTTCAGCTGGCGGCTCGCTTGGCTTTTTCTCCGCACGGCGAATTGGTTTGATCGTTCTTGCCGCGTCCTTTGCGGAAACGTCCTTCGCGGCAAGCCAGGTCGACCGCGTCGTCCAGGACTTGGTTGTAGTAGTTCAGCCGAGTTTCGGCGTGATCCAGCGATCCACCGAACGATCGTTCGAGGTCCAGGTAGATCAGTGGCACTGGCAATTCGGTGACGTGAAGTCCTGCAGCGGCGGCTTCGACCCACAGCTGCAATGGCATTGCATAGCCATCGTCGGTGATCTTCAGTTCTCGCAGAGCCTCAGTCCGGTAGGCTTTGAAGCCGCAAAAGGCGTCCGTGAGCGAAAAGCCAAGCCGACGATTGATGTCCGCCGTGATTCGGCGATTGATAAACATTCTTTCCTGCGGAGGAGCGTCGTCGCCTTCGAATTCCTTCAGGTAGCGGCTTCCGGAAACAATGTCCGCGTGCCGGCCGGCGTCGATGAATTCTGGGATTCGACAGGGTTGATGCTGTCCGTCGCAGTCCAGGGTCACGACCCCTTCGAAATTGTTCTCGATCGCGTACGAGAAAACGGTTTGCAAAGCGGCGCCGTAGCCTCGGTTTTGTGGGTGATGCACGACAGCAACGGATTCTGGCAATCGACTGGCCCAGGCGTCCAAGCGTTCGCGGGTTCCGTCCGTGCTGCCGTCGTCAACAACCAGCACTTGATCGGTGAACTTCAGTACGTTCTCGAGGACTTCGTCGACGTATTGGGCTTCGTTGTAAACGGGAAGTGCGGTCAGCCAAGGTTTCATGATTCGTTTCTCTTTCGATTCTCACACGTGCCCAGCGAGTTGCCGGTGCAGCGTATTTATGTTGGCGTTTGGATCGCTTGCGGGATTGGTTTGAAAAGCATCCACATGGCGGATCGCCATGGCCAATCGTCCGAAGTCTTCCATTTCAAAATGTTGCGGGACTGCCATCTTCCGCCAGGACAGGATTGTCTTCCGGGAAGACGCCGCGAGGTCGGTGGCATGCCAGTTGACGGGTCACGGCGTGTCGATTGACATGCGTCTTTGTCCCGCCGTCTTGGCAGGTCGTTTCGATTTGCACGCGATTGTGACAGTTTTTCCTGCACTGTCCCACGATTGCAACCGATGTGCCCCGGTGAAGGCCTCACTTCAAAAAACCAAGGAAAAAATCCGAATCGCTTGGGCTAGTTGAGGTTGACGCTGCTGCTGGCCTTCGCCAAACTCCCCCGCTTCGATTGCATCCCAGTCTTTTTCTGGGTTCGGTCGTTTAACAAGTGGGAGATTCTGCCGCCGGGCGTTCTTTCAGCCGATTGTATCAGTTGGCTGGTTGCAAAGAGTTCGGGCCAGCGTGGAATCGCCATACCACCCGACACAAATGAGTCGTGACTAAATGGGAAAGAAATCCAAGCGGTATCGTGCCGCCCTCGAAAAACAGCCCAAGGAAATGCTTCCATTGGGCAAGGCCGTCGAGGTATTGAAAACATACGACGCCACGAAGTTTGACCAAACGGTCGAAGTTCACATGCGTTTGGGCGTGGATCCAAACCAGGCTGATCAAATCATTCGTGGCTCGCTCGTCCTGCCCCACGGCATTGGCAAAACCCAGCGTGTGGTTGTGTTCGCCAAAGGCGACGCTGCTAAAGCGGCTGAGGAAGCCGGAGCGGATGAAGTCGGCCAGGAAGACTTGGCTAAGAAGATCAAAGATGGCTGGACAGACTTCGATGTCTGTATCGCCGCCCCTGACATGATGGGATTGGTTGGACCTTTGGGCCGAGTTCTCGGTCCTCGTGGTTTGATGCCTAGCCCTCGTGCTGGAACTGTGACACCTGACGTCGGCAAAGTCGTCAGCGAGTACAAAGCCGGTAAGGTTGAGTTCCGAAACGACAAGGGTGGCAACGTCCACGCGATGGTCGGCAAGATGAGCTTCGAAGCAAACAAGCTGGAAGAAAACATTGCGTCGTTCGTCGATTTCATTTCGGCGATGAAGCCACAGTCCATTAAAGGCACGTACATCAAAGGCGTGGCGATCTGTGCAACGATGACCCCTAGTGTTCGCGTTGCTACCTAGCTGCACGGGTTGGCCAGGTGATTTCGATCATCAGGCCGTCCCGATCAACCAGCATCATGGCCGAAAGCGTTGGTTTTCAAATTGATGTTGGTGGATCAATGTTTTTTGGTCCAACCCCAAACGATCACATCCAACTGCGGCCAAGGTTTGGCTCTTTCGAGTGAAAAAATCCGATGAGTAAATACGTCAAAGAACTGGTGACTCGCGATCTCAAGCGTCGGCTTGAAGGCGTGGAGGATGCCGTGTTGGTCAACTGCACCGGAATGGATGCAAACACGACCAACGAGCTGCGTGGCGAACTGGGACAAAAAGACATCCAGATGATGGTTGTCAAAAACTCACTCGCCCGACGCGCCACTGAAGGCACGTCTCTCTTCCCCGCGTTCGAAGGAACGAATGGGCAAGTCGCCGTGCTCTGGGGCTCAAGCGACTTCGTCAGTCTGGTAAAGGAAGCCGTCCGGCTGGACAAGGACAAAGAGAAGTTCGAACAGTTTGTCACCACGGGCGGCGTTCTGGACGGTGAAAAGCTCGATCCAGAAGGCGTCAAAGCGGTCAGTAAATGGCCCAGTCGTGAAGAACAGATTTCTATGTTGGTTGGTCAAATCCTCGGCCCAGGTGCAACACTCAGTGCTGCAATGCTTGGTCCTGGCAAGACACTCAACAGTCAGATCAAGTCCAAGGGCGAAGGCGACGAATAATCGTCTCCGCTCAACCTGCCGGAGCCTTTGTCCTTGCCCCGGCATTTTCCCTGAACCATTTCCGAATCACCTTTTTCGTTTTTGAGGTAGTTTGACTATGTCCGATGAAGCAACCGCTGTCGCAGAATACAGCGCCGAAGCAAAAGAACTGGGCGACAAGATCGCCAACATGACCCTGAAGCAAGCCAAAGAATTGAGCGACTACCTCAAGGATGAGCATGGCATCGAGCCAGCCGCCGGCGGTGGTGCTGTGATGATGGCTGGTCCTGCCGGTGACGGTGGTGGCGCTGCTGAGGTCGAGCAAACCGAATTCGACGTCGTCTTGACCGGTTTCGGCGAGAAGAAGCTGAACGTCGTCAAGGTCGTCAAGAACATCACTGGTGCATCTTTGATGGACGCCAAGAAGATGGTCGAAGGTTGCCCAGCAACCCTGAAAGAAGCTGTCTCGAAAGAAGACGCAGAAAAGGTCAAAGCCGAAATCGAAGAAGCTGGCGGCTCGGTCGAACTCAAGTAGTTCGAAGCCGGATTGGTTCGTTCGGAAATCGGTCAAATCAGTCAATGATCGCGGATTCATATCTTTGGGTTCGCGGTCATTTTGCTGCGCGGTCAGGTGTTGGGAGTGGGGAAGAGGCTCAGGGTCACAGGACCACAGTGAGCTTCTAGCTTCTAGCTTCTAGCTTCTAGCTCGTGCTCGTGCTCGTGCTCGTGCTCGTGCTCGTTTGCCGTCATCGCCCCGTGGTGCCGTCGTAGGGAATCGCGTGGCATTGCAACGAGCCAGTAGGTCCCTCGCTCAAGCGTTTTGAAATTGCGCTAATGCAGTCGGTTTTGTTGGCCAACGGCCTTCGTCAACGTAGCCTGGGGCATCGCCCTAGGAATCGAGAATGAAGGGAAATGGGTTGGCCAACGGCCAACATCATCCCCTCCAGGGGCGATGCCCTTGGCTATGTTGAACGAGGCCGTTGGCCATTGAAGGAAAGAACGCAGCTTCAAGACTCACGCGAGTGCGGATGGTTCCACCCACCCATCATGATTTGTGGAATCGTGGTCCTCTGCCGGACTGAATTTGTTACGCGTTGCTCTGCGTTTCAGCTAGAATGTCGATCCGTTTGCAATGGCTGCTGCGCTCGCGTTGATTTGCTCTGCCGTCGTTTGCGGACACCTTGGATTTGACTTCCTGTGGATGCCGCTTCATCGATGCACGGGAGAGCTTTGCTCTTCCGGTTTCATTGGGAACGCCAGTGTTTCGGAATGTCTCCTTTGTCACACCCCACGCCCACCTCTGAACCGTCAGGAACAGCCCACCATGTTGCCACGTCGTCATTTTTTGCAGTCGCTTGCCGCCACCACAGCCGTCGCCGGACTCGCTGGTTCACGCATGTTGGCTCATGCCCACGAAGGGCATGACCACGATCACGCTCCGTTCAAAATCTCATTGGCGGAATGGTCGCTGCACCGCACGCTTCGCGATGACTCGGTTGGCATCACCAACTTGGACTTTCCGAAGGTTGCGAAGGAACAGTTTGGCATCGATGCGATCGAGTACGTCAATCAATTCTTCAAGGACAAGGCTCGCGACGAAAAGTATCTGACGGACCTGAAAGGTCGTTGCAGCGACAACGGCGTGAAGAGCTTGCTCATCATGGTCGACGGTGAAGGTCGTTTGGGCGATCCAAACAAAGAAGCTCGCGCGAAGGCGGTCGAGAACCATCATCAGTGGGTCGATGCGGCCAAGTTCCTCGGTTGTCACTCGATTCGCGTTAACGCGGCCAGCGGTGGATCGTATCTCGAGCAAATCGAGTACGCCGCGGACGGTCTCAGCCAACTCAGTGAGTACGCCGCGAAACAAGACATCAATGTCATCGTCGAAAACCACGGTGGGTTGAGCAGCAACGGTGCTTGGTTGGCAGTGGTGATGGAACGCGTCGGGATGGACAACTGCGGCACGCTGCCTGACTTTGGCAACTTCTTTATTTCCCGCGGGAAGAATGCCGACGAGTTTGACCGTTATCACGGCGTGCAAGCTTTGATGCCTTATGCAAAGGCCGTCAGTGCCAAGACGCATGACTTCGACGAAGAAGGCAACGAGAAGAACACCGACTACTTCAAGATGATGAAGATCGTCACCGACTTTGGTTACAACGGCTACGTTGGGATCGAGTACGAAGGTGGCGGGTTCAGCGAAGCCGAAGGCATCAAAGCCAGCAAGAAATTGCTCGAACGCGTTCGCGACGAAATGGCCAAGGCCTGAGTTTCATTCGCAACGATTGGAATACGAGAACCCGGCGCACCGCGTCGGGTTTTTTCATTGGGTTGAAGCGGGAAAGGAACCCAGTCGTAGGCCAGGTTCCACCTGGCGATCGTTCTTCGCCGAGCAAATTCATTCTCTCGAAGGCGTGTTGCTTGGACGCCTCGCTTGGTTCCCAAGCATCGGCTCGACTGCCATGTGGAACATGGCCTACGGGAATTGCAAAATGGACATTGAAAATTGGTAATTGTCCGGCGGTGATGTAATGCCGCTTGCCGGGACAAAGCACTTTGCAATTTGCATTGATCAATTTGCACTTTGCAATCGATTCACGACGTAGGCCAGGTTCCACCTGGCGATCGTTCTTCGCCGAGCAAATTCATTCTCTTGAAGGCGTGTTGCTTGGACGCCTCGCTTGGTTCCCAAGCATCGGCTCGACTGCCATGTGGAACATGGCCTACGGTTGCATGACCAGGCTGCCATGTGAGGCATGGCCTACGCTTGGACGATCAGTTGTTGGCCGGCGGTCAGTCGGTGGCCGCGTTTGAAATCGAGACCGGACATCTCTTTTTTGCCAGCAGGCTGCAGCCGCGCGATGATGACTTGTCCGTCACCGCATCCAATGGCCAATCCCTCGTGTTCCATCACCCGGCCCACGTTGGCTGGGTCGGCAGCAGAGATTTCAGTGTGGACTTCGCGAATCGCAACTCGCAGAGGCGGTTTGTTTTCTTTGACGGCCGCGTGGGTGAAGGCAACCGGCCAAGGCTGCATGCCTCGAACCAGGCAATCGATCTCTCGGCCCGTTGCGGACCAATCGATCTGGGCTTCGGCTTTGGACAATCGCGGAGCCTTGGAAACTTTGGCTGGGTCCTGTGGTTGGCCAAGCGTTCCGTGAGTATCGAACGACTCAATGGTTCGCAGCAACGCGATGGCTTCGAGCGTGGCGCCCATGCCGATATCGGACAAGCGAACTTCCAATTCTCCGGATGTTTCGTCGTCGCGAATCGGTGTGGTGCGTGTTGCCACGATTGGGCCGCCGTCGAGGCGTGGGGTCATGTGGATGACGGATACTCCCGTTTCGCGATCGCCAGATAGGAGAGCCCGTTGGACGGGGGCGGCACCGCGATAGGCGGGCAGCAAAGAGCCATGCAAATTGATTCCGCCCAGGCGAGCGGATTGCAGGGCATCGGGTTTGAGGATTTGGCCGTAGTCGCAAACGACCAGCAGGTCCGCGCTCAGCTCGTTGAGGCCGGCAATGGTTTCTGGGTCGTTGATGCTGGCGGGGGCATCGACGGGCAGTCCATGTGTTTCGGCCCATTCCCGGACCGGTTGCGGTGGTGGCCCACCGCGGCTTTTGACGGGAGGCAAAGGACGCACGAACACGCGAGCGATTTCATCGCCCGTGGAATCCATTTGTTGCCGGATCGCTTCGAACGATGGCACCGCGAATGGGCCGGTGCCCATCAAAACGTATCGCAGGGAATCAGCCATTTGACGTGGTTCCACCGGTGTACATGGCTTCCCATTCGGCTCGTTGCTGAGCCAGGGTGGCTTCGTCGGCGATTGAGCCGGTGCCCTGTTTGGATTCGTAATCGGTTTTGAATTCTTCCAAGTGTCCTTCCAAGTCACGGAGGCCTTCTTCGCCGATGCGGTCAAAGAACATGATGCCATCGAGGTGGTCGACCTCGTGTTGGACAACCCGTGCCATGAAACCATCGAGGACTTGGTTGATCTCGTTGCCTTGTAGGTCGAACCCACGCAACCGAACAGTCTTCGGGCGTTTGACTTGACCGTACAAACCCGGCACGCTCAGACAGCCTTCTTGAGCGGTGTCGTTGCCCTTGGGGCGATCGATTTCAGGGTTGAGGATGACCCAAGATTCGCCCTCGTCGCGTTTTCCGGTGGGGTTGGCCACGAACATGCGAATCGGCAGGTCGACTTGGTTGGCGGCCAGTCCGACGCCGTCGAACTCGTACATCAGGTCGAGCATTTCGTCGGCCATCGATTTCAACTTGGCATCCACACGCACGATGGGGCGGCTGACGTGTCGGAGTGTCGGATGCGGGAAATGAATGATCGACAACGGCATGATGAAGGCGGCAAAAAGACGAAACGGCGGATGAGTTCAATCAATCCCGCAGCTTATCAAACTTCCGGCGGATCATCACGCTCCCAACATGCCGCGGCGTGCGATCGATCCGGCAACCCAGGTCGATCGGTCCGGCATCGATCGACCACAATTGGGCAACGGTCGGCGAACGAGCAACCGGGGTAATGTTTGTCCGGCGAGGGGACTTCGCCCTGCAAAACGATTCGCCGGCGATTCGCGGCGATGGTCGGGTCGGGCACCGGAACCGCGGACAGCAGAGCCTCTGTGTACGGGTGCTTGGGATCCGCATAGAGTTCCTCCGCGGTGCCAAGCTCGGCGATTCGGCCGAGGTACATCACGCCGACTCGCGTTGCGATGTGACGAACGACGGCCAAGTCGTGGGCGATGAACAGGTACGCCACGCCGAGTCGTTGTTGCAGATCCATCATCAGGTTGATGATTTGGGCTTGGATCGAGACATCGAGGGCGGACACAGGTTCGTCGCAGAGAATCAAGTCCGGCTGCACCGCGAGGGCTCGAGCGATACCGATGCGTTGGCGTTGGCCGCCGCTGAATTCGTGTGGGTAGCGATTGAGGAATCGAGGGTTCAGTCCCACCAATTCCATCAGTCGCAGGACTTCGAGTTGGCGGTCTTTGCCGGAGGCGAGTTTGTGAACCGTCAAGGGTTCGCCGATGATGCCGCCGACTGTCATCCGTGGATTCAGGCTCGCAAAGGGATCTTGGAAAACCATTTGAACGCGGCGTCGATATGGCAACATCTCTTTGTCGGACAGTCCCGCGATCGATTTGCCATCGACCTGGACGTCGCCCGATGTTGGATGGACCAAATTGATGATCGCTCGAGCGGTGGTCGATTTCCCGCAGCCGGACTCACCAACCAAGCCCAGCGTTTCGCCTTTTGCGATGTCGAACGACACGCCGTCAACGGCGCGGATCAATCCTTGTTCAGGATTGAACAGCGATCCGCGTCGAAAGGGGAAGTGAACCTTCAGGTCGTTGACCCGCAACAGCGGTGGCTCCGCGGTTGTGCTGCCTGATCCTTCCGTCGAAGTGTGGGTGGTTTGGGCCGCGTTCATGTTGGGACCTCCACGTGGCATGCCGCGAGGTGAGGTTGCACAACGGGCAAGTTCGCGGCACCGGTTGGTTCTGCTTTCAATTGAAGCGTAGGATCCTCACGATGGCAAACTGGTTGAACAAAGTCGCATCGGGGAGAAAACGAGCAACCGAGAATGGGTTCGGACATGTCGGGTGGACCGCCGGGGATCGCGAGCAGCTTCTCGTGGCGATCGGTATCGAACCGTGGCAGTGAACCGAGCAAGCCAAGCGTGTAGGGATGTCTGGGGGAGGCGAACAAGTCGTTGACGTTTGCCTTTTCGACGATGCGTCCTGCGTACATCACCAACACGCGGTCCGCGACTCCGGCGACCACGCCCAAGTCGTGAGTGATCAGGACAATTGCCGTGCCTTTGCGTTCTTGTAGATCGGCGAGGAGGTCCATGATTTGGGCTTGGATGGTCACGTCGAGTGCGGTGGTCGGTTCATCCGCGATCAACAGTTCCGGTTCGCAGGACAACGCCATCGCAATCATCACGCGTTGTCGCATCCCGCCACTGAATTGATGTGGGTAATCGCGAAGACGTTTTTCGGGTGATGTGATGCCAACCAAACCCAACATGTCCACCGCGCGTGCGGCGGCTTCTTTCTTCGTGAGGCTCAAGTGCAACCGAGTCATTTCGGTCATTTGCTGCTCGATGGTCATCAAAGGGTTCAACGCTGTCATCGGATCTTGAAAGATCATCGAGACGTGTCGACCGCGAATGGTTTGTAGTTCACGGTCACTCATCTTCAGAAGATCGCGACCTTGGAACAGCGCCGTTCCGGAATCGACTCGCCCGGGCGGTTGCGGGATCAGTCCCATCATCGCCAAGTTGGTGACGCTCTTTCCACTGCCTGATTCTCCAACGATGGCAACAGTTTCACCTTCGCGAACATCAAAAGATATACCGCGGACGGCTTGGACCTGCCCCTCATCAGTTTTGAAGCTGACCTTGAGGTTTGAAACTTGGAGGAGCGGTTGGCTGCCCTGGCGAGGGGCGTCGGTTGCGTTTTCAGTTGCGGTCATTGAGGAGTGAGCTTGTGATCCGGGAGCTGGGGTCATCGGTTTTTCATCTTTGGATCCAATGCGTCACGCAAACCGTCGCCTAAGAAGTTCAAAGCAAACAGCGTCATGGCCAGTGCCGCACCTGGGAAAATCACAACCCACCAGAAAAGTTTGACGCTGGAGAGTGCTTCCACTCCATCGTTGAGCAACAGTCCCCAAGACACATCCGGTGGAGCAACGCCCAGTCCCAGGAACGAGAGGAAGGCTTCGAACAGCATCACCGCGGGAATGGTCAACGTCAGATAGACAATGACGATACCGAGCACGTTGGGCACCAAGTGTCGAAACACGATTCGCATCGGTGATGCACCAATCGTGCGAGCGGATTCAACAAACTGTTCTTGTCGAAGCGAGAGCACTTGTCCGCGAACGACGCGTGACATCGTCAGCCAATAGATCGCACCGATGATGATGTAGAAGATCATGATTTGATCGATGCCATAGCTTTCCAGCCAAGCCTTCACGCTCTCTTCGCCCAGGAACGTGACCAAGTAGATCACCACGAAAATGAATGGGATCGAGTAAAGCATGTCGACGATCCGCATCATTGCCGCGTCGATCCAGCCGCCGAAGTAGCCGGCGATCGCGCCGTAGCTGACACCGATCATTAAACTCACCAAGGTCGCCACCAAGCCGACGACCAAGGAAACACGAGCGCCCCAGAAGACTCGCGCGAGCAGGTCGCGACCGAGTTTGTCGGTTCCGAAGATGGAAGGGATCGCGTAGTCGCCAAAGATCGCGACGCGAATTTGAACCATCTTGAACGAGACGCTGCCGAGTTGATTCCAAAGTTGATTGAAAGGGTGCTCGACTCGGATTCGGTCTTGGATCGACTCGAATTGCTCGGCTTGTTTGAGCGGGTCATTGATCGCCAAGGCCTCGGCAGTTTCTGCGGCGATCTCGGCTTCAAAGAGTGCCAATTGGCTGGTCAATTTCCCGTCGGCGAATTTCAATCCTTCGCGTGAACCCATCGTGATCGGTTCAAACGATGGCGATAGAAAACGCCGGTTGTTGAGGTCCTTGTCGAGCGGGCTTTGCAGCGGCAGCATCGGCGTGAGAAAGGCAACCAAGCCAAGGCCGATCAAGAAGATCAGTGAGGCCATGGCGGGGCGGTTGCGACGCAGTCGCCGCCATGCATCTTTCCAGAGTGAGACACCACGAATTTTGTGGGATTCCTCCAGCAGTTTCGCGAGAGCCTCTTCGTTTTTGCGTGAATCGGGAAGGTTCATTCCAGTTCGACTCGCGGGTCAATGACAGCGTAGGCCAAGTCAACGATGGTGTTCATCACGAACAGCAGCACGGTGTAGGTCAGCACCATGCCCGTTGCCAGCGTCGTGTCGCGCTGGGTGGCGGCATAGATGAAGTGGCTGCCCATGCCGGGCAACGCAAAGATTTTTTCGAGGACCAACGACCCGGTCAGGACACCCGCCGTGGCGGGACCGAGGTAGCTGACGACGGGAAGCAATGCACCGGGCAGCACGTGTTTGATGATCACGGTGCGTTTGGGCAGTCCCTTTGCGAACGCGGTGCGAACATGTTCGCGGCTGAGTGATTCCAGCATTCCGGCTCGGGTCAAACGAGCGATGTAAGCAGCGACAGGAAGCCCCAAGCAAATCGCCGGCAGCGCGACTTGTCGAAGCGTTCCCCAGCCCGCCGCAGGGAACAACGGAATCAAGAACACAAACAAAAGGATCGCGATCGATGCCAAGACAAAGTTTGGAATCGCGATGCCCAGCACCGCTGTTGCCATCATCGCGACATCGGCCACAGTGCCTCTGTAAACGGCCGAGATGACTCCCGCCGAGACACCCAAGATGATTGCGAAGACCAAGGCAAAGATGGCCAGTGATGCGGAGACCGGAAAGCCTTCCGCGATGACTTGGTTGACGCTGTAGTCTTCCAGTTTGATCGACCAGCTAAGATCACCGCGGCTGAGGATGCCCCACATGTAATCCCAGTATTGCTGCAGCGGCGGTGCATCGAGGTTGTACCGAGCCCGCATCTGTTGCTCGATCGCGGGAGGCATCGCACGCTCGGCGCTGAAGGGGCTGCCCGGTGCGGCTCGCATCAGCACAAACGAAACGGTGTAAACCGCCCAAAGCGTGATGGCCATCCAGCCGAGGCGTCGGATGAGGAATCCGAGCAAGTCTTTCATGGCGTGGGTTCCAATCGAATCGTTTGAAACGGGTGCGTGTCTTGCGGTGTCGGTAGCAAGCCGGAGACGTTGGGTTTGATGATGTTCAACCCAACGTAGTAATAAATGGGAATCGCGGGCAACTCGTCAGCCCAGATCGCTTCGGCTTCCCTCAGCAGTTCCATGCGTTTGACTTTGTCGGACTCAGACGCCGCTTGGGAAAGCAGTTCGTCGTAGCGTGGGTTTTTCCAGGCGGTGTTATTCTGCGGGCTCTTGCTGAGGAACAGGTCCAAAAACGTGTTTGGGTCCGGGTAGTCAGCGTTCCAGGCGGCTCGCGAAATGTCGTACTTTTGTTGTTGGCGTTTGTCGAGGAAGCTGCCCCATTCCATGTTTTGCAGATCCGCTTTGATGTTGAGGTTGTTCTGCCACTGTTGCTGGATCACTTCCGCGATTGCCCGGTGGCTTTCGCTTGTGTTGTAGAGGATCGTGAACTTCGGAAAGCCTCGTCCGCCGGGATAGCCTGCTTCGGTGAGCAGTCGTTTGGCTTCTTCGAGTGATCCACGGTTGCCTTGCGCCGGCGTGTAGCCGGCGATCCCAGGCGGCACCAAAGCAAAGGCGGGTTGCTGGCCCGCCTTGGTGACTTCACGGACGATCTGTTCACGATTGATCGCCATCGACAGAGCCTTGCGAACTCGCACGTCATCCAGTGGCGGACGTTTGGTGTTCAGTTCGTAGTAGTACACCGAGAGGTACGGAGCGGCGTGGTAATCTTCTCGTTTCTTGAGTTCTTCGATTAGGGTGACGGGTGGGTCGGTGACCCAATCCAGCTCACCGGTTTCGTACATGTTGAGAGCAGTGTTTTGACTCTCGATGGAAAGAGCATCGATCGATTCGATTTCAACTGTGTCGGCGTCGTACCAACGCTCGTCTTTGACCAAACGAACTCGATCACGCAGTTTTCGCAACCCGATTTTGTAGGGACCGCATGTGACGATGTTCTCAGGCCGCGTCCACATCGGTTTGCCGTGTTCTTCGATGCAGTGTCGAGGCACTGGGAACAAGGGGTAGTAAGCGGTCAGGTAGGGGAAGTACGGAAGAGGATCACGCAGATGCACGATCAGCGTGGTTGGATCAGGGGCTTCGACGCCGCCAAGTTGATCAAAGGCGACCAGCACATTGTGGGCTCGTTGAGTGTCTTCTTTCGCCAGCGGCGTTTGCAGATTCTTTGTGTAGGTGACCGTTTTGGTGACGTCGTCCCAAAGGATCTCGTCGCCGTCCCTGCGGGCCAAGTCAACGGTGTACAACCATTCGGATTGCCAATCTGCAGTGGCCTTCGATTTTTCCTCTTTGGTCGCGTCTTCCGGGACGTTGGGTTTGGGCGGTTTGTCCAAAGCCTTCAGCGTGCCGTGAACGATCGTGCCACGGGGGAACGTCTGAGGTGCCGGCTCGCTGTCGATTGTCTCGCCAGGTCGATCCCACAATTCGACTTCGACCTTGTCGCCTGGTTTGACTTCGCCGGTCGCGTAGGCTTCGGCGTTTTGAACGCCAAAGAGCTGAAAGTTGTATTCGCAAGCGGTTTCCGGATGCAGCATTCGCGTCCATGACCAGACGAAGTCAGCCGAGGTGATTGGCACACCGTCGCTCCAGGTGACATCGTCCCGCAATTGGAACGTGTACGTCATGTTGTCGGGCGAGACTTCGTAAGACTCCGCGATGCCCGGCTGAGGCGTCATCGGCTGGACGCCGGTTTCCGGATCGGGGTCGCCTTCGGGCAACTCTTCGAGCAATCCGGTGAAGATGTTGAACAGGATCCGGCTCTCGGGTTGGCCGGTCGCTCGGTGTGGATCGAGCGTTTTGGGGTCGGTGCCGTTCTGAAAGCTGAATTCAGCCGGCGGCATCTCATCAAATCGAGACGCCCAGATCAGGGACACCATCACCACGATGGCGGCCAGGATCAAAAACGCTCGACGAAGTTCCAAAGGCATGGCGGCATATCAGGAAGGAGGGAAACAGGGCGTCCGCATCATGTTCCGTCTGCAATCGATTCCGGTGGTGGTCATCCATCAGGAAAACACCCGGCGGGCGCCGGGCTGACTGGATGATGACCTATTGAACAAGCATTTGCTGTTCTATCGCAATACCGCCGCCACGGCGTTGCACAACCATTCCATCTTCGATTCGTTCATTCCGGCGACGTTAATTCGGCCGCTGCCGACCAGGTACACGCCATGTTCGCTTCGCAGTTGGTCGACCTGCATCGGTGACAAACCACTGAAGGAGAACATGCCTTTCTGGTCCAACAAGAACGAGAAGTCTTGGTCGACTCCCGTCGCGGCCATTCCATCAACAAATTGTTTTCGCAGCGAAGCAATCCGGGTTCGCATTTCGGCGAGCTCTTCGTGCCACATTTGGGTCAGTCCCTCGTCGGCCAACACGGTGGCCACGATCGCGCCGCCGTGCCGTGGCGGGTTGCTGTAGTTGGCCCGGACGACTCGTTTGAGTTGGCTGAGAGCGGCCTTGGTCGTTTCGGCTGATCCGGACACCAAGCAAGCCGTTCCGACTCGTTCACTGTACAGTCCAAAGTTTTTGCTGAATGACGAGCAGACGATGGCTTCGTCCATTTGTCGCAGAATCGTGCGCACACCGATGGCGTCTTCGTCCAGGCCTTCGCCGAACCCTTGGTAGGCAAAGTCCAGCAATGGGATCAGTTTCTTTTCCGAGACCACGCTGGCAATTTGCTCCCACTGCTCCGGTGTCGGGTCGACTCCGGTTGGGTTGTGGCAACATGCGTGCAGCAGAACCGCGTCGCCGGCCTTGGGTTTGGTCTTCAGGTCTTCGATGAGGGCGTCGAAGTCCAGAGTCTTTTTGTCAGACGCCAGGTAGGAATACGTTTCGACGGGCAGTCCGGCCGCCGCCATGATCGCGTTGTGGTTGGCCCAGGTTGGCGTCGGCAAGAAAATTCGCAGCGGTCCGCACTGGGTGGCCAGGAATTCTGCCGCCACACGGAGGGCTCCCGTTCCGCCCGGCGTCTGAACCGCGGCCACTCGCTCGGCAGCAATCTGGTCAGCAAAAATCAATTGGCAGGCTGCTTCGCGGTAGTCCGGCAGGCCGTCGATCGAGAGGTAACCCTTGGTCGATTCGGTATCCAACAGCCGTTTTTCGGCTTCTTTGACGCAGCGAAGCACGGGAGTGGTGCCAGAAGCGTCTTGGTAAACGCCCACGGACAGATTCATTTTGGTTTCGCGTTCATCGGCTTTGAACGCTTCGGTCAGTCCCAAAATGGCGTCGGGCGGGGCAACGGAGATGGAGTCGAATCGGTGCACTGGGAAACCGAAATCTGCTTGGAGGGGAGGGAGTCAGCGTCACATTGGGCCGACGGAGCCACGAGAATAACTACCAAGCCGGATTTCGCCTACACGCGGAAAAGTGTCGAGTCATCGTGGCCGGGCATCTGTCCCCAGTCGGCTTTCTGCACTCTATGCTACGCCCATGCTCGTTACACCTGAATCTAATCAAGCCAACCGCCGCTGGGCCATTGGCATTTCTGTCGCCTTGGCCTTGCTGATCGCCGGTTTCGCAACGGTTCGACCATGGGCTCTTTTCGCGTTGCCGCTGGCGTGGGCCGTTCATTGGTGGATGCGGCGGGGAACGACGCGTCGATTAAAAGTCATGGCGTCGCCCTTCCCTGACGTTTGGGAAGCCGCTTTGCAAACGCACGTCGTGTACTACCGCATGCTCGACGAGGAACAGCGGGAGGGTTTCCGCAACCGCATGAAGATTTTCCTGGACGAGATTGCGGTGACTGGGATTCGAACGGAAGTCGATGAAACGACGCGAGCTCTGGTCGGTGCCAGTGCCGTCATCCCAACCATGGGGCTGGACGACTTTGAGTATTCCGGGTTGGGGGAAGTGTTGATCTACCCGGGGTCGTTTGGTGCGGATTATCAAACCGAAGGTGAAGGCGACAAGAACACGTTGGGGATGATCGGCGTGAATCATCTGAGCGGCGTGATGATTTTGTCCAAGCCATCGTTGCTGGCTGGTTTTTCCAATCCGAGTGACAAACGCAATGTCGGCATTCATGAGTTCGCTCACTTGGTCGATAAAGCGGACGGCGAGGTCGATGGGATCCCTGCGTCGGCTTCCGCGGAAGTGACCGAGCCTTGGGTGAAGTGGGTGGGGCAAGAGTTGCAGTCGGAAGGAACGCGGGCAGGGATCGACGACTACGCGTACACGAACGAGGCGGAGTACTTTGCCGTGTTGTCGGAGTACTTCTTCGAAAAGCCGGCGCAGCTGCAAGCGAAGAATCCAAAGCTCTATGCAATGCTTCGAAAGATGTATCACCAAGATCCGAAACGTTTGTTTCGAGGCCGTCGCAAACGTCGCGGGAAAGTTCGTCGCAATGATCCATGCCCCTGCGGCAGCGGCGATAAGTTCAAACACTGCTGCCGCCGAAAAACCATGCGAGGCATGCCCGCCAAACCGTAGGCCAGGTTCTACCTGGCGATCGTTCTTCGTCGACAGGCACCGCACTCGCAAGGGCATTCAAGGACGCCTCGCTTTGTTCCAAAGCATCGGCTTGGATGCCATGTGGAACATGGCCTACGCGGGGCGATTGCAAATTACAAAATGGACATTG
>NZ_ANMO01000041.1 GCF_000338295.1 Rhodopirellula europaea 6C | reverse complement strand
TTTTCGATGCCGTCGGCCGTGGCACGCTTGGCAATGTGTTGCAGGAATTTCGGTGCAATATCGACGCTGTATACCCAACCGTCCCAACCGGTTCGCTTGGCAAACAAGCGGCTATAAAAACCGGTGCCGGCACCCACATCGGCGATCCGCTGGCCTGGCTTGATATCACACGCTTTCAACACCTCGTCACGAGCCGCATAGACCTCGCGGCTTTCGACCTCGAAGCGGTCCAGCCATTCATCGACGTTCAGGTCAGGGTCTTTGAACTTGTCGTTGATGCCTTCGGGGACAGGCGGCGCGGTGACTGCAGTCGCGGTTGAGTCTTGTCCTATCGCTGGCAGGCCAAATGCGATCGTGAGGCAGGCGATGGCAATCGAAAATGTGAGTTTCATTGGATGTCGTCCATTGGTGAGTACTGGATTTTTGTAACGTGTTAAAAATTGGCGTCTTGGTTCAGGTCGCGGAAGTCGTCAAGGCTGTTCCCCAGTTGCTTCGTAATGATTCCGTCTTCCATTTCGTATGTGGTGTCGAAGACGTCGAGTGAGCGATGATCGTGGGTCACAACGATGACCGCCGAACCTTGCTCGTGAGCAACCTTGGCAAACAACTCCATGACCTGGCGGCCACGATGACCATCCAACGCAGCAGTCGGTTCATCCGCCAGAATCACGCTGGGCCGATTGGCGAGCGCCCGCGCCACCGCAACACGCTGTTGTTGGCCACCGGACAACATCGAGGGCAGGTTGTCGGCACGATCGGCGACGCCGAGATAGTCCATCAGTTCGAGTGCTCGGGTTCGAGACGTACGCCTCGACATGCCACCCAATTGCATCGCGATCTGGACGTTTTCGATCGCAGACAAAAACGGTATCAGATTCGATTTCTGAAAGACGTAACCAATGTGTTGACGACGAAAGGATCGCAGATTGACTCGGGCGGTTTCGCCGTCGAGAACGGGGGTGCCACCAATCGCGATCGTCCCCGCATTGGGCGGATTGATCAAACCGATGGCCGTCAGAAACGTCGACTTACCGCTGCCGCTGGGACCGAGCAACGCGACGATCTCGCCAGACGCAACGGTCATCGAAGCGTCCTGCATCGCCATCACTTCGGTATTCCCGCTGCCGTACCGTTTGCTCAGTTTTGTGGCGACAATCGCTGGCGGCGGCGGTGCTGATTCGCTCATGTCAGCGCCTCGTTGGGAGAGACTTGCAACGCCTTCCAGATCCCCATCAGGCTGGAACCGACCGAGATGATGACGACGACCACCGCGAGCTGGACTAAGTCCGCGTTGGCTAGGATCACCCGGCGGGGAAAGTGAGGGAACAGTTGACTGCCGAGCAAATACGCGATGGCATATCCGACCACGCCGAGCACGATCGCCTGCTGCAAGATCAAGCCAAGGATGACGGCGTTGGACGCACCGATCAATTTCAATAGTGCAATGGAGTGGATTTTGTCGAGCGTGAGTGTGTAGAGAATCAACGCCATGATGATGGCCGCGATCGCCGTCAACAGAACTCGAAACATACCGATCTGGCGACGTGCTTTCTCGACCGTCCCACGCAGCAGCAGTTCTTTTTGTCCCTCGCTGGTGAAGACAGACACATCGCCCCAGCCGGAGATAATGGACTTGACGGTTTCGACATTGCTGCCAGGCGACAGCTTGACCATCACTGCACTAATTTGAGAGCTTGCGACGGCGGGAAGTTGCGAAGTTGGTCGGGAGGCATTTTCCAACAGCGACGGTTGCCGGGCGATCAAGTCATTCGCCTCGCCGCGTGACTCTCTGGCTGCACGTTCCAAACGAACCGCTTCACCCGGGCTGTCGAACTGAATCGCCTGAGCGTCGGCGGCGGTGAAGAATGCCAGGCCATCGCCGCTCGCACTGATCATGCTGCCGGTGATTCCGACGACCGTGAACGTTTCTTTACCAAGTTTGACTTTCTCACCAAGCTTCATCTGAAGCGACCGGTCAGCCACCATCTCGTAGTGAGCCTTTCGCAGCGAACGGCCGGCCACCAGCGGTAACCAATCACCTTGATCGGTGGGCCAGTCCAGCCCTAGAACGGCGATCCGCAACGGCTTGCCGAATCGTTCACGCTGAATCGTGTGATAAATGAATTCTCGGGAAGACCGCACACCGGGCACCGCGGCCACTCGATGAACCAACGTCGGCGGGACACGCGATAGTTCCGCGAACGGCCCACGCGTTTCGCGCTGGACCACCCACAGATCCGCGTCCACTCGCTCGACCAGCAACGTCGCGTCTTCGATGATGCCGCGGTAGATCCCCCCCATGCCCATCACGATCATCAGCAGCATTCCAATGCCGATTGCTGTCAACACGAAGCGGCCAAGGTTGTGTTGGATGTCTTTGAATGCCAGATTCATCGAATCACCACGCTCATTGCATCACCACCCGGCGTTGATCCGTGAGTGCTCCACCTGTCGAAGCCGGCATCAGCAACCGATCGCCCGCTTCGATACCGTCGGACGCACCAATCGCTTCGTCCGTGTCGATTCCGAGCGTGACCGGTCGCCAATTCGCGATGCCATCTTGGTAAACAAAGACGCCATCCTGTCCGTTCTGGCGAACCAAGAACGATTTGGGGATCAACGGAACCTCAGCGGGTTCTCCGACCGTGACGTAGGCTTCGGCGCGCTGGCCGACGGCCCAGTTCTTCGGCAGTTCCAAGACACGAACATCGACGATGAATTCGCGAGTCTCTCGATCCGCTTCCCGACCGAGCCTAGCAACTTCCGCGGGAAACGATCGTTCCGGTTCGGAGCGAAAAACCACGCGAGCTGCCTGACCAGCTTTCAGCTTGGACATTTCCGTTTCGTCCACCCATGCACTGATCCATAACTCCTTGGTCGAAATCAGCGTCAGCACTGAACTTCCGGGTACCACCACGTCGCCCGATTCGCGGCTCCGCTTGACGACCATGCCATCGAATGGTGCGACGATGATCGTGTCGCTCAGTCGGGCTTGTTGGTATTGCAGATTCTTTTCCGCTGACACCAATCCCTTTTGACCTTCGTTGATTCCTGCTTCGGCGCGGGAGACATCGGCGACAGCAACACCCAGTGCTTCGGCAGCTTGGTCGAGATCGCCTTGGCTAGTTGCATCACGACTAGCGAGCTGTTCGATTCGCTTGAAATTCTTTTCCGCTTGCGTCAACACCACGACGGCACGTTGTTTGTCGGCACTCAATCGTTCGATGGCCGCTTGAGCCGCTTCAACGTTTGCTTGTGCGATGGCAACTTGTTGATTCAGTTCGCTGCTGTCCAACCGGACCAATTCATCGCCAGCTACGACGGCATCTCCCTGGTCGGTCAACAACGCTTCAATGCGGCCAGAAATCTTTGGGCTCACCGCTGCCGACACGCGAGCTTCCAGCGTACCGGTCCCCATCACTTCGGCAACGACGCTGCCGAGCCGAACTTGATGACTAACAACCGGCACCGGCTTGAATCGAAACCAATAAATTCCACCTCCGACCAAGGCGGCGACGAAAATGAGTTTAACTAGTTTGGACAAGTGTCTCATTGGTTGGCCTCGGTCTCAGAAACGAATTTGACCGCCGAGATGCTAGGTAAGAGACGAATGGCGACGCTCATGACACACTGGTCGTTCCGATCCGACACAGGGCATATCAAAGTGATCGTTTCCTCCTCTGCATCCACAAATCTCGCTTTGGAAAAACCAAGCCTCAAGAGCGATTGATTGACTCGGTCACGAAGATTTGAGACATCCTCGCTTAAGGTTTGTTGTGGCATCGGTTTCGCAGTCATGTTTTGGTAGCTTGGCTCGACGGCTGATGGTTGCTTTGAAACTCACTGATAAAGCGTTTGTCGATCCAGGTCTTGAGGTGCCAACACCAGCGAGCGTGTGCGGTAACCAACCCGTATTGCAGAAAAGCTTTACCGTCGCCGGTATTAAGTAGCTTCAGGAAATCGGATTGAGGCTCGAATGTTTTCATCGAACGACCGTCGAAGAATGCGTGCAAATTGTGCCATAGGATTGGGCACTGCCGGACGGCGTAGACGCCGGCTTTGGGCGACGGTGACTGAAGAATCGTTCCCGAATCACCGACAGCGAACACTCGCGAATCGGAAAGCGATTGCAGTGTCGGAGAGGTTGCGATGAAACCGCGGTCGTCGGTTTCCAGCCCAAGTTTGCCGAGCACCGGTGGAGCTGCCGCACCGGTTGCCCAGATCACGACATCAGCTTCGTGGTGGCTACCGTCCTCGGTCACGATGAAATCGTCACCGACTCCGGTCACGCGACGGCAGGGCGTGATGCGGATATTTCGCGACCTCAGGATTTGTTCGATGCGATTCACGCTTCGGGGCTTCATGCCTTCGGCGACGGTCTCGCTGCTCGTGAAAATCTCAATGGTAAAATCGCGAACGATTTTCTGTTTCTCGCATTGTTGATGCAGACACAACGCAATCTCAACGCTCGCCACTCCGCCACCAACGACCACAATTCTCTTGGTAGCGGAACTCGTCAAGGGTTTCGAGTTGTCGGTGTGGTGACCGAAAGTCTCGACGACTTCCGCTACAGGATCCGTCTGTAGAGTCGCTGCCAGACGTTGCAGAAATGTCTGCATCGGTTTGATCGGGACCAACGACTTCGCATCTTGGTGATCGTCCCAACCAGCGGGCATCGAACCGACGCCGATTGACAGAGCGCTAAACGAAATGGATTCGTGACTCTCGAAATGCAACTGCCCGGCATCGAGATCGAGTCCACTTGTCTCGGCCAAAATAAGTTCGGCACCGGACCGCTGACAAAGATCGGCCAAGTCGATTCGCATCTCGTCATCGTCAAACTGCAGCCCAAGCGTCCCCGGCAACATTCCTGAGTACGTTGCAGTGGGAAATTTGCTGATGCAAATCAGCCTGCAATCCTCGATCGGATCGGTTTCCCATCGTTTGACAATGTGAGCATTGGTGTGGCCGATGCCCAATAAGACGAGATTTCTTTGTGACACTACTTCGTCACCTGTTCGTACTTAGATGGAACGCGATAGCGATCACTGTAGGTGTGAACGCGATTGGTCGGCTCGCCCTTCATCGTGACCAGTGGCAAGCCGGCATCGACCCACTTCAGGATGCTGCCTTGGTAATTCTTGACCTTCAATCCATCCTTGGCCAACTGTTTGGCGTACGCGCCGCTGCGTCCGCCGACGGTGCAGTAGGGGATGACCAAACGGCCGGCGTACTGGGTGCGGTTCTTCTCAAACTGAGCTTTCGTGATCGCACCCGGAATCACCGACACGTTGACCTCGGCATCACTGCGAACATCCACGACCACGAAGTCTGCTTGCGGAACTCTTGAGCCAGACTCTTTCGCTTTTGCTTCTGCTTTGCGTTGATCGCCCAGCATCTTGACCAGTGCCGCCGTCTCAATGGTTTCAACCTTCGGACCGCCGCCGAATAGACCACCGAGCTGTGCGGACGCGTTGTCGGGACTTGCCAAAACGATCGTGATGGCAACAAGCATAGGAATGAATAGTTTTGCAGTCATTGTTTTCCAAGCGATCAGATTTGGGAGAAGCGAATGCGTAGGGGAAGTCGTTCAGATGTTCGGCCATCAAGAGTCGAAACTCTTGACAAGTTCCGTAAGCATCGAGGAAACGATAGGTGCCGCGTTCCGGTATGCCAGACATTGTTCCAATGGTCCTACCCACCGGGCATTTCGATCCAAAACCAACCTCGCAAGTCGCCCTCATTGAAGCCAGTCGCTTCGTCGGCAGGATAGAGTTTTGCAAGTTGGTCCTGAATGACCGGAGCGATTTGATCCTTGGGACCGTGGCACATTAAGCAATGAGCCTGCAGTTTGATCGGCAGCAAGGCTGCGGCGTCCTCGTTGTCCAGCACAACAAACTGCGGCGTGTCAGTCTCGTTGTCGGTCAGCGATTTCGCCCAAACCGGTGGCTCGTTGTTTTGGTTTCGTAAACGAACACCCGTCCGACCAATCCGCAGGTTGTGTTCAGTGCTGACCTCATCGGCGATTTGCGGAGCTTCCTGCTGACAGACGCTGATCGCGGCGGCGGGACCTTGGCCGCCCATTGCTTTCATCAACCGACCGGAAAGTCTGGTGAACAACGCCTCTTTCGCAGCCAGCATGGCTTGCTTCTGCGCCTCGGAAGGTGTTTGCCCCTCCACAATCACGCGGCTTGATTCGGTCGAATCCGCCGGTTGACTTGCGATTGGTCCCGACTCTTTGCGGCAGCCCGCTGCTGTGACGATCAGAAGCAACGCCGCAACCGAAATGAGCGACCGTTTAATAGCGAACTTCAACCTTCCTCCGGGATGATGAATCAAAACGGGATGACCACCAGTGCGGAAAAGCTTTCTCAAACATGCGTTCAATTGCATCGTTGAATCCTTGAATTTCATCATGTTTCGGTCCGATGAAGTAGGCAGCCCAATTCGTGCATCCCGGTTGGATGCTCGACGCGAACTGGGCCGTCATTCCATTGCCACGTTGGCTCTGCGAAGAGTTCACGCATCGAAGGCAAATCGCACGAGAACGGTGGCGCGTGGTATTGTCCGCTTTGCATGAACAAGGCGAACAGCTTGCCGTGCGGCCGGAGCCAACAGGCAAGCAATTGTTGATAGGTTTGCCATTGGCTCGGGTCGATCGCACACAGGCAAGTCTGCTCGTAGATCGCATCGAACGAGTCCGGTTCACAGAACGCGAACAAGTCCGATTGGACAACGTTGGCGTTCAAGCCTCGACGTCGCAGTTCGAGTTTCAAATGCTCGACCGCCGTGGCGGCAAAGTCGATCGCGGTGACATCAAAGCCGGCTTCTGCAAGTGCGATCGCTTCGTGCCCGCGACCACAACCCGGTATCAGGATTCGGCAAGGGCGTAACTTGCCTTCTTCCACCCAAGTCATCATCGCCGGGCTGGCTCCGCCGCGGTCCCAGCCCGTTTTGCCAGCGACGTACCGGTCCTGCCATCCATTTTGTGATAGATCACTTTTCACGACGCGACAGGACCGACACCTCTCACGCATTTCATCCGACAACGCAGCCATTTCACTTCCCTAGTGGAACGTAGGCGTAACCGTCGCTTTGAAGATTGACGATCGAAGTTAGCGCAGAAACTGCCGTTTCGATGAAGACGGCGACATCCTCCGGCTTTTCACCCAGTGAAATGAGTGACTGGCCGCAGACATACAGTTCAACGTTCGCTTCGTGCAGTTGTTGAAGTAATGCCAGATTAGGATTCCCTTCGGTGTTGAACTTAGTCGCATACGCATCCGGATTCAGAACGGTCAGAGTTGCATCCCCGTGGAAGACAACCGCAATGGTAACGTCGGCAGGTTCGGCTCCGGCACCGGCGTAGATGTTGACGTACTTGGCGACCTTCTGAAGTCCCGCATTGACTTTGCCCGCGTCTCCACCTCGGGTGAGGTCAACGACAATCTTCGAGTCGTTTCGTGGTTGCTGTATGGCCTCCGGCATTTGGACCACTTCACCGTGCCCAGCGATCACCGGATTGGAGGGCGTGAGTTTGGATGCGGCGTCCTTGCCCGGTACCGCATGATTCTTCATCGCTTCGGCGAATCCGCGTTCGACAAATCCTGATACCACCTTCGCGTGTGCCTTGATCAACTTGGCGACGTAAGGATCGTCGGATGTTTCTGTGACGCGAACCCCGTTCTCGGTGTCCTCGTGCAACATTTTGATCTTGTCCGTGTGTTGGAAAAGTTCAGCGAACAGCGGATCACGCATCCGAATCGGATTCGTATTTTCGATCCGATACTCCATCCACTCGACGTGTTCCTTGATCTTGTCCGCTACGTCGCTGTCGGTGGATTCGGTCAGTGTCTCGACGCCGTTGGGAAGTTCTTTGACCGTTCGCTTGATCTTCTGGTGATTCTGTAACAAAAACTGAAACACGTCGTGGTCGGCATCGTGGCGGTCATCATGACCATGCTGCTGACTGCCCTGTTCCCCCCCGCGACCCTGGCCGATGCCACGGCCTCGGCCCATGCCGCGACCACGTCCCATTCCTTGGCCGGGCCCCATGCCTCGGCCGAATCCTTGACCTTGACCGCGTCGTGGTGAGTCTTGCGACCAAGACGGCTGGGCAATCAACAGGCACAGTAAGCTGGCCGTGGCGAAAAGATTGAAACGATTCATAATGGTTGATCTTTCAAAACAGAGTTCAAAGTGGGAAGGATCGTTCAACGGGATTCGATCAGCTGCCGAATAGCTGGACATCGATAATATGGAATCGCGACGATGCGGAACGGCGTTCCGCGAAGCTTGCAGAAATTCATTTACAAAACGTAAGAAGGCCAAACGATTGACGGAGTCATCCGGAACGCCTTTTGCCTACAGCTCCACCAAAGTGGCGTCGTCCAATTGGTTGTGACTTCAATTCAAAAATGTTTTAACTCTCTGCTGGACCGAACATGCGTGTGGCGCTTGACGATGATTCCTTCAAGTCGTTGAGCAAGTGGACCGCAACTGCATTCTGGTCCAAGGCATTGCATCTTCATCTCGGTTAAACACACTTCGAACACTGATCCGACGATTCCATTGGAAGGCCTCGCTCGCCAAACTGGGAGGCTTCCAACCCATCGAGCGGCACGTTCACACCCCCATCTAAATGAACCTCCCGGTACTCCGCCGGCATCCGTAGGTCGACGTTTTCTCGGCTCATCTTGTTGGCCAACTGATTGACTGGAACGGTTTGCATGAACACCTCCTTTGCTTTTTGTATCCCCAGGGACACAGCCTGTGACCTCGAAAGGTCGCCATGCGACGATATGTTACAGCAAAAAACAACTGTGCCCCCTCGGATGAACAAGACTCAGTTGCTCAAGACAGAAACCTTCCCTCAATACACGCCATTAACTTTTCCAAATGCGGTTCGGCGACTTGATAGTACACCTTTCGGCCTTCTCGCTCACTGGTCAGAAACCCGCATCGCTGGAGCAAACGCAAGTGATCCGACCCGACGTTGTCCTGGATCCCACAATCCTCCGCTAATTCGCCGACGGTATAACGCCCGTGCAACAACAATTGCACGATTCGAAGTCGAACCGGGTGCGCAAGCGTCTTTAAACATTCCGCCGCTTGCGCAAAGTCGGCGACTGTCCCACGTGGTTTCGCGGCGGTCTTCTTCGACAACGTCCGCTTACTGGACTTCTGGGTGATGGTTTTGGCAGACATAAAAATCCTTTGGCTAACCCACACAACATATCGTCACATTGCGAGCTGTCAACTAGTCGATTTTGTTTCGACTGCCGATTTTAATGGTTTTGCGGAGTTGCTGGCGTCTCTTTTCGTGCTGCAAGTACGGCTGCACACCCGTAAAACCCAATTTCTATGCAACACTTCACTTATATGAATCCGGAAAACTGAGCTTTAGGCAGCCTGATGTTGACCATCAACGAAGACGACGACAAAGCAGCGGACGCGCACGCATTGGTGGCGATTTTGCGTGACGAAAACGTGCGGCTGAAACAAGCATTGGCAGCAATTCAGGCCAACTTGGCGAAATCGGTCGAGTTAAACACAGTCAACGTCGAGAACTGCCAGGAGATCGAATCCAACTGCACGGAACTGGCTGAAGATTCTGACGCGATTGACCGGGACACGAACGCTTTTAGCGAAGCCGTCGCCGAGATCCGTTCGGTGGTCGAGGCCAACGATGAACAGCTCAAAACGATGACCTCTTTTGTGACTTTCATCACTGAGATTGCTTCGCAAACGAAACTACTCGCGCTAAACGCAACGATCGAAGCGGCACGGGCGGGTGAAGCCGGAGCCGGTTTCTCAGTTGTCGCTCAAGAAGTCAAGAACTTATCAACGGAGACTCAATCGGCCGTCGAAAAGATTCGTCGGTCAATTGAGACGATCACCGAAAACTCATCGACAGTCTCTCAGCGGATGCGTGACCTGGACGATCGGGGAAACGAGATTTCGCAAACGGTCACTGCCCTGAACACGAAGGTCCAGAACACGCGAGCCATGAACGCCAAATCGACGCGGCAGATCGTTGGTGCGAACGATACTGTGTTCATGAGTCTGGCAAAGCTCGATCACGTTGTTTGGAAAGTCAACACTTACCTCAGCGTCATCGACGGTCAGCCTGCATTTGACTACGTCGATCACCACAACTGTCGTTTGGGCAAATGGTATGAGGGAGGTGATGGGAAACGCTCCTTCGCGGAAGTCCCGTCGTTCCAAGGCCTAGAATCGCCGCACGCTCTGGTTCACCAAGCAACCAGTGAGATCTTTGCGCTGCTCGACTCGGATGTCTCCCCTGCCGATCCAACGGTGCGGTCCTCCATCGAAGAAATGGAACGAGGCAGTGACGAAGTATTCGATCGACTCGATCGCATTTTGAATGAGAAAAGCATGTCTCTCTAGAACATTCGCTCGTTCAACCGGAGCAATTTGTGTAGACCAAATCGGCTTTGCCAACCGCGTCCGCAACGAACACTCCACTGAG
>NZ_ANMO01000040.1 GCF_000338295.1 Rhodopirellula europaea 6C | reverse complement strand
GCTGCTCGGGCGGGGTTCTTAAGGCAGTGCAAGCACAGCGTTTAAAAACTGCACGACCTATGCGTTCAGGAGGGTGATTTCAACCTTGCGAGCACGGCACTTCAAAACTGCACGACCACGGGAGCCGGGGTGGTTTCGCGTTGGTGTTTCCGCGACGAAATTTCCCGGTCGGAGAACTTGTTAGGAATATGTGAAATCGGTCGGGTGGGTACATCAAAGTCCAAAATCGCTCTCTCAGGCCATCGGATGTGGGGTCCCGCTGATTGTCGCTTGGATGACGCAGGGCTACACTACGTCTGTCACCCCCAAGACGTCCCGCCAACTCGTAAATTGTATCTACAGATCGCCCATGAGCTCCTCCTCCAGTTTGGAAATTCAACGAGCCGACACCGTCCGAGTCCAATTCGGGGATACCAACCTTGAGTTGCCATTGGTCGAAGGTTCCGAAGGTGAAAAAGCGATCGATGTCAGTCGTCTACGAGCTGACACCGGCGTGATCACCTTGGACGACGGCTTCGTCAACACGGGCAGCACTCGCAGTGCAATCACGTTCTTGGATGGCGAAAAAGGGATTCTGCGTTACCGCGGGTATCCAATCGAAGAACTGGCAAAAAGCTGTGACTTCGTCGAAGTCGCCTACCTTTTGATCTTTGGCGATCTGCCAAACGCGGAAGAGATTGAAACGTTCCGTTCAGGGATTCGTGAACACACGATGATCCACGAGGATATGCGATCGTTCTACAACGGCTTCCCACGTGATGCTCACCCGATGGCGATCCTCAGCAGCGTTGTCGGAGCGCTGTCAACGTTCTACCAAGATTCAATGGATCTGAATGATCCGCGTCAGGTCGAGATTTCTCTGTATCGCTTGATCGCGAAATTGCCCACGATCGCGGCGTACAGCTACAAGAAATCGATGGGCCAACCGTTCATGTACCCCAAGAACGAGTTGGACTACTGCGAGAACTTCTTGTACATGATGTTCGCAACGCCAACCTCGGATTACTTGGTCGATCCCGATTTTGCGGAAGCACTGAACTTGCTGTTCATCGTGCACGCTGATCACGAGCAAAATTGCAGCACGTCCACGGTTCGCATGGTCGGCAGCAGCAACGCCAACTTGTTCGCGTCCATCTCCGCCGGCATCGGTGCTTTGTGGGGACCGCTTCACGGCGGTGCCAATGAAGCCTGCGTGAACATGCTCGAACGAATCGCGGCCGATGGTGGCGACGTGAAGAAATACGTCGACATGGCGAAGGACAAATCCAACGACTTCCGCATCATGGGTTTTGGTCACCGCGTTTACAAAAACTCGGATCCACGAGCAACCATCATCCGAGCGAGCTGCGACAAGTTGCTGGCAAAGTTGAACCTGGATGATCCATTGTTCGAAGTTGCCCAGAAGCTGGAAGAAGTCGCGCTCAAGGATGAATACTTTATCGAGCGGAAGTTGTATCCCAACGTCGACTTTTATTCCGGCGTGATCTACCGAGCGCTCGGCATTCCGGTCCAGATGTTCACGGTTCTGTTCGCGATTGGTCGCTTGCCCGGCTGGTTGGCTCACTGGCGTGAGATGCACGCCAACCCGGCTTCGCGAATCAATCGTCCGCGTCAGATCTACACCGGCGCAACGCAGCGTGACGTGGTTCCTGTCGATCAACGCTAGTTAGCGAGCGGATCGGAAAGATTGCCCGGTTGGTGCGAAAGCCAGGTCGGTCTACGCGAAAGAGACGTCTTTTGTGTAGAGATCCAGCATTTGGCCTTGGACCTTGACTGCGCGAAGCAACGTCCACAATTGGTCCGGAGTGAATTCAACCGGACCATCGTTGAGCAACGTGTCCAGCTCGTGTGAAACAGCCGCGTGTTGATCCGTCGCAGCTTCAAAGCGGAAGCTGACGTTCTGCCAAACCGACTGCAACATCGCCGGATCATCCAGGCGCGAAGGGTTGTCTTCTTGGTTGAGAATCATCAAGCAAAGGCGCGCAACGTCCGACGGCGACAATTCAGGTCGCAGCTGCGAAACTTTCTCGGCGAGTTCGTGACACTTCATAATGAAGCGTACGTTACCGGCGCGAGGGGGCTCAAAAAAATCAGCGGAAAACTTCTCGCGTTTGGCAATCAATTGCCCCGAAAGCATGCCCGAGAAACTGCGGTGATTTTGGACGCCGCAGAGTGTCGTTACTGCGACACGGATCAGTCCAGCGGAGTCGTGTCCGGTTCGATCTTCAACCCGCTGAGCACTTCGTTGAGCTTGGCTTCCAGGTCATCCAGCTGAGCAAGCACATCGTCTTGGCGGCGTTCCAACTCTTCCAGCAGCATTCCAGGAGCTTCAGCTTCTGATTCGGCGAGAGAATAAGGCAACATCAATTGCATTCCGGTTGGAGACGAACACGTTCGACGTGCTCTGGTGTGATCCATCACGCAGCCGATCTCACGTCGCAATGCGTGTGAGATGACCTTCGCTGTTGCTGAACGATCGGCTGATTCCGCGACGGTTTGCACTGACGATTCGGTCGTGACGGTCGGTCCGGTCAAGCAATTGATTCCGGTCCAAATGCCTGTTCCGGTCTGGTAAACCTTGCCGGCAGGCGACGATCCGACTGAAGAGATGGGGGTCTTGGGCGGAATGCGGTCTGGTCGAGCTGTCTGGCACCGGTGACCGCGAATTTGCTATGCGTGAGAGTGGTGCCACCTTTGTCGTGCGGTGCCGATTGTTTTCTTCCGGAATCAACCTCGTGAAACCGTTGCGTTTTCCAACCGATTGGCATCCAAAGCGATGCGACCGATGGATGCGTGTGCTCCGGTCCGAGGCGGTCGTCCGGTGGGCGAAGCGGACATTGCGACTCGGCCTGCTGCTGACGTGTTTCACGTCGATTCCGACCTCAACGGGTTGTCGCGGCATCGGTCGTTTCGGCGAAAGTCGGCAATCGATCGCTGCACGAAGGCTGTCCCGTCAGGGCACGAAAGCGATGCGTCAAGGCGATTGGACCGTCGCGGAAACGCTGTTCACCGAGGCGCTCGACGTATCCAACGTCAACGACGCAGCTCACCGAGGCATGTCAGAATCGCTGTGGCAAAAAGGACATCGCGAAGAGGCGATTGCACACCTCGAAAAAGCGGTCCAGCTTTCGGCGGGTGATCCCAAGCACATGCAGCGTTTGGGGCGGATGTACTTGGAAGTCGGCCGCGTCGACGAGGCGGCCCGCCAATGCCAGATCGCGTTGGACTCGGATCGCGAATGGGCCGCTCTTTGGGCACTTTGGGGCGATTGCCAAGTCGCTCGCAACGAGAAAGACGAAGCGTTGTCGGCATACCACCGAGCGTTGTCGCTGCAGCCGGATTATCCGTACGTTCAATTGCGAACGGCGGAAATCTACCATCAACAAAAACGATACGATCGATTGCTAGCAACATTGGATCGACTTCGTGACGACACCGAGCTTGTCGGAGACGTTGACGAAGCCATCCGGCCCGGAGCGGCGGATTTGCTTCGAGGAATCGCGATGCGTGAATTGGGGCGGACGGAAGAGTCGGTTCAGTTCTTTATCGCATCGGCACAGAAGAATCCGGAAGACGCGACATCACGATTGCAGTTGGCATCGATCGCGGTCGAAACTGGCCAGCCGGAGATCGCTCAAACCTGGTTGGCCCAAGCGATGCGGTTGGATCCGTCCGCCACTCGCAATGCCGGGTGGAAGGTCGAGACTTGGCTTGCAACGCCACCGGGAATGGTTCAGCCGGGAGGCATGCCGATTCATCCCTCGCAGCCGCCAATCATCGCAGCTCAACCGGATGCGTCTCGCCCTCAATTGCAGTGATTTCGCTGGTGGCGGTAGCTTCGTCTTCGGCAACGGCGGTGTCAGCGTCCAAGCGGTGCGTCGTCTTGGTTGGATGCACGATGCAAGCGATCTGAAATCGCGGCGATCAGGTTGGCGTTCCCTGATTCACTCCAATCTTCGACGTTCATCTGATCGATTTCAATCTGGTCGAACTGCCCTGAGTCCGCCCGTCGCAGTGTCTCGTACAACCGGTTGGCAATTTCGAGCGGATCGCCTTCCGCCGACAAACTCCAAACGTCTGCGTAGCCGGGCAAGGAGCTGGATGGTCCACGAAGCCGAATTCGAAGGACGCGAAGGTCGCTGTTTGCAGATGAAGCATGATCTGACTCGCGAACCAAACGCAAAGGCGTTCGAGGCGAATAGTGTCTGCGATGCAATCCCGGTGAAGCTGCAGGTGCGTCGGATGGGGGCTTCGTCAATTCCATGTTGTCGATCGCGGCTGACAACACGGTTTCTCCGAATACGCTTTCGAGTTTCGTCGCCGACAGCACGCCTTCGCGAAGGATCGTTGGCGGAGCGTTTGGATCGGCAATCGAAAGCACGGTGGACTCAAGACCGACGTCGCAGATGCCACCATCGAGCACCCACTCGACCGAGTCTGCCAAGCCATCGATCACATGTTCGGGACGAGTCGGGCTGATGTAGTTCGATACGTTGGCGCTTGGGGCAGCGATCGGAAGCGAAACTTCGCGCAGCAATTGCAACGCGACCGGGTGAGCGGGAACACGCACGGCCACGGTGTTGCCTCCCGCGGTGACGCAGTCCAGCACCGACTCGGATCGCGGCAGAACCAATGTCAGTGGTCCAGGCCACAAGGAGGACGCGGCTTCGAAACGTCGCCGCGTGATGTCTGAATCCATCGCGACCAACGGATGAACTGCGTCGGGATCGCCCACGTGCAAAATCAGCGGGTTGGTCGAAGGCCGTTGTTTCGCCGCGAAAATTTTCGCGACCGAATCGGGCTGGTCGCCTCGCGCGGCCAAGCCGTAGACGGTTTCGGTGGGCAATCCGATCAGCTTTCCATCGCGCAAGGCTTGGCTGGCAAGCCGGATCGATTCCGGCGTGGCAGGCAAGATCTTCGGATGGAACGCGTTGGGATTCATGACGCAGAAGTCTGATTCATTCCGGCGGAATGACAAGATCCCCGGGGCCGGTCATTTCACGTGACCGCCCGGCTCATTCACCGGGTGGTTGGAACGAATCTTCCACATCGCGAAAAGTCTTCAGCATCAGGTCCATTTGCTGCTTCAAGCGGCCCAGGTCGCGACTGTTGTCGATTGATTCTTCCAGCAGCGGACGCATCCATTCTTGCATCAGGTGGAATTGGCCTTTGACCAATTCCGCGATCACGCGTGGGACTTTGTGTTGAACCAGGATCTTTTGGTCGGGCGGTGAGGCGGCTTGTTGCCGAGAAATCGCTTCGAGCTGATTCGCGGTGGATTCCAAACGGCCCGACATCAATTCGCCCATCGACAGCAACGTCTGTCGCAGCGTGTCGACCCGCGAATCCATGCGTTCTTCCGCCGAGTGATCTTCCATCGCGATGGCTTTGGCGATGACTTGCCGGATCGATTCCAGACCATCTCGCATCGATGCGAGTTGCCGGAGGACTTGAGCGGCCTGATCTTCGCCGTCCATGCCCGCCATCCGGACGCTTTCCACAAACGCGTACTTGATCGCGTCCCAACGTTGTTTCTCTTCCGGCGTCAGGATGCCCATCAGTTCTTTGAACTTCAGGACGTTGGCTTCGTTGTCCGTCGTCAGCGTTTGAGCGTCTTGTTCGTAGTTGCTGATGATCAGCGATTGCAGTTCGGCATCGTTCATCACCGGAGCGACCCGTTCGGCGATCCGGTTCATGTTCCGATAACTGCCCTGCAGCTTGAACGGCGGCTCGGTCCGGTACTCGTCGGCTTGGGCGGCCGAGCGGATGTAGGCGCGGTTGACTCGCAGCACGACATCGCGGACTCGCAGTAATTTGCGGGTGACTTCGAACATGTCCCGAATTTGGTCCAAGCTGAAATTGGCTTCCAGTTCGATGCCTTCGACAGAATCCCGTCCCGCCGCGGCGATGATCGCTCGAGCGTCCGATGGCGACGCGTTGGAAAGCGGTGCCAAGGTCACGTTGCTGGTCAAGCAGTTCTCGAGGTAACTCATCTCGAACGCATCGGCCGATTCGCCGATGATCTCGCCCAAGTTGTAGACGTCGGCGCGGTTGGAAAGCATGTCGGGGATTTGAAAACGATCGCCCGATTCGGTGTACGGGTTGCCCGCCATGACCACCGCAACTCGCCGGCCACGCAGGTCGTACGTTCGCGTCTTTCCGTTTCGAACCCCTTCGATTTTTCGAGTGGCATCGCACAAGGAGATGAACTTCTGCAGCAATTCCGGGTGCGTGTGTTGGATGTCATCCAGGTACAACATCACGTTGTCGCCCATCTCGAGCGCCAAGTTCAAACGCATGACTTCTTCGCGGGCCGCGGCATTGGGGGCTTCCGCTGGATCCAACGACGTCACACCGTGCCCGATCGCGGGGCCGTTGATTTTCATGAACACCAGACCCAGTCGGCTGGCGATGTATTCCATCAACGTCGTTTTGCCGTAGCCGGGAGGCGAGATCAGCAGCAGCAATCCCATTCGGTCGGTGCGTTTGTCTTCGCCGACCGTGCCCATTTGTTTGGCGAGGTTGTCGCCGATCAGCGGCAGGTAAACTTCGTCGAGCAATCGGTTGCGAACGAAACTGCTGAGGACGCGAGGTTTGAATTCATCCAAACGCATCGATTCGCGAGCGGACTCGACGCACTCGGTTTTGGCTTGGTGAAGCGAGCGGAATCGCGGCACCATATTTTCGCGGTAGCCACGCAGTCGCGTGATGTATTCGTGATAGTGCAGCGGCATCTCGCCACGTTCGATTCGGGCATGGCTGCCAACCAACCCCTTCAGGCGTTTCGCGACGGGGATGTCGATGACTTCGTTGGTGGGGCGAGCCGTCGTGGTTGTTTTTTTGGCATCCATGGCGGATTGGAAAATCAGCCAAGCCAATTCGTCTCGGTACCAATGCGGTGAGTCACCGGTTTCATGGCTGTCGTCGTTCGCCCGTTTGTTGAGAAACGCGTCGGCCCAGTTGCGAGCCAGCACGAAGGTGTGAACCGGAGAGGCTGTGTTGGGTTTCAGCCCGCCGAGGACCCAGCGTTTTTGATCCGACTCGGGAAGCGAGCGAAGGAAGTCATCGTGCAACGTGTTTGCATGGCCGCTGATGGCGACCTTGTCGGGGGTACTCGTCAGTTGTTCAAACAGGTAGTCTGCGATCCGTTCCGGCGTGATCACTTTTTCGAACAGTCCAATCCATTCGGATTGATGTTCGGCAGCTAGTTCAGTCAAGTGTTGACGGAATTCGACGGCAGGTTGAGCTTGAGGGAACGCCATCGCGAGCTTGGCAAAGCCCGCGATCCAATTCTTCATTTTGGTGCGTTGTTTGGTGTCGAGGAAGCATTGCCACCAAAGCTGGGATGCGGTGCGAAGTGATGGAGCGTGACGCAGCAGCCCAATGGACCGATCTAGGTCAATCAAACCTCGCAAGATGATCGCGGTGTCGACATCGTGAACCCCTTTGGCATAGCCTTCATCGAAACGGCCGGCCATGCGTTCGGCGACCCAAGCCGCATTCAACGTTTCCAACTCTTGAATCGATTCCGCTTGCCCGGATTCGAACAAGTCCATCGCGAGGAATTCGGCTCGGTAGACGTCGGAGTTCTCGCTGATCAGCGATTGATTCCAAATGTCGCGGGCGGCGATCAGTCGCTCGTCGTCGATGGGATCGAAGTACTGCGTGCCAGTCAGGTGCAGGCACAGTTCGTCGCTTCGCAGGACCGTCGTCAGGTCCAGAGGCTGAGTGTTGACCGCGAATTTTCGTTCGCCCAGTCGGATGACATCGCCACCGTCTTCGTAGAGATCTTGGCGATCTTTGAGGCCTCGCAGCGCGTCTTCGCGAAGTGTTTTGAGGCGGCTTTGTAAATCACCGACGCGAACGGCATCGCCGAGTTCATCGAGCTCTTCGATCAGGCTACGGATCTTGCCGACCATCAAGTCGCCAGCGAAGTACGCTGCGATTTGGTCGATCGATTCCATGTTCGAAACGCGATGCTGGATCCCGCTGAGGATCCGTTCGGCGGCGGAACTGAGAGCCTCGGCTCGTCGATTGCGTTTTTCAACCAACGCAACTTTTCGCGATTCGAAAGCGCCGTAAACGTCTTCCCGACGAGAGGCGAGCGTTTCGATGAACTCGTCGAATTCGGCGAAGCGACCTTCGAGTTCTTCGAGTTGCACCATGACTTTCGTCAGGTACTCGTCGCAGCGAGCGGGCGTGTCGCAGACGTCGAGGTATCCGGTGGTGGTTTGTTCGAGCAGTTTCAACTGCGATGCAAATTCGGCTCGGCCTTCGACGCCGATCAGTTCTTGCTTGCGATTTTTCAGCGCACTGCGAACGCGATTGACGGTCGCGAAGACGTCGCCGATCGCATCGATGATGGTCGTCCGCTGAGTCGCGTCGTCGATCTGCAGGTTGCTCACTGTTTCGGTCAGCAATTCCAAATCGGCAGCGGTTTGGTCGATCTCCGACTCGAGTTCCTTGGCTTGAGCGACGCCTTTGATTTCGGGAACGCGGTTTTCGGCTTCGGCAACTCGGTCGCGATAAGGTTGCAGGGCATCTTCGCCGAGCAGGAATTCGACGCAGCGACGGCTGAGACGATCTGATTGCTCGGCGGTGACCGATTCCAACTCTTCCACGACGGAAAGGTCGACGAACCGAAGTTCTCGCAGAGCGATCGCACGACCTCTCTGGACTCGCAGTTGCGCCAGCGAAGCGACGAACTGGTCGATCGAAGTGAACCGCGAACGCTCGATCTCTTTCAGCGTCGTGTTCGTGTCCGATTGGACCTGGCGAGTTTGCTTGGCCGTGGCTTCGCGAACACGAACGACTTTCTCGTATTCTTCGATCGCCGCTCCCGCCGTTTCGCGAATTTTGCGAAGTGGTTCAGCGAGGTGATGTGTCTCTTCGTTGTCGATCCAGAAGTAGCTGTCGAGGACATCGCCGGACTTCTTGGACAGGTCGATGTACAAATCGTTGTAGCTGTCGTCCTTCTCGATCAGTTGCAGCAGTTCGCTGCATTCGGCCATCCCGCGAACCAGATCTTTGTTGCCGATCTTGAACAGCAACGAATCGGTCTGGTTCTCGGGCAGGTAGTCTTCGCTGGTGAACGGCGTTTGCCACAACTGAATCGCATGGTGCTTTTGCGGTGTGTCTTGGCCTTTGAAACAGACCATTTCGCCGGCTTCGAAGAACGTTTGACCGTGGCACACGAGCGGCGTATCGACCGATTGGCGGATTTGGTTGTAGCGTAGTTGGATGTACGTTCCGTCTTCTACGTGGGAAAATAGATACAAGCTGTCTTCGCCATTGGGCGAGTTGATTGTTCGCTCGTAACGCATGTCGACCAGTCCGTGGTCAAAGCGTTTGAACTCGCCGGATTGCAAGTAATAACCGCCGGGGAAGATCAGACCTTGGTCGCCAGGCAGCATCACGCAGGCGTGCTGGATCTCGTCCAAACGGATCGCTTGGTTGATCTTGCCGTTGAAGATGATGTAGCGAAATTGGTTCTCTTGATACGGTTTGATCTTGAGCAAGACCAAGTGACCGACGATTGCGTAATGAATCTCCGCGTCGTCGAGTTTTTGGTCGAAGTTGTCGACCGGTTCGGCGTAGATGCCTTCGCCGACGCTGGTGTTGTTTTCGACTTTGATCGTCAGGTCACCACCGACCGTTTCGACGAACACGCGGTCATCGATGGAGATATGCGGGTGCTCACCGTAGTGATGCATGTCCCGCGTGGTTCTCTGCCAGCGAAATTCATGCTGGTCGGGCAAGCGGACTTCGTGGTCGCTGCGATTGTCGACGTATTGCAGGCCTTCGGGGCTGCGACGCCATTTGAACGATTTGATATCGCGAGCGGTTTTGCCGACTTGGAACACCATGTGCAAGATCGGGCCGGACACAAAGAACCGCAGGAACGTGGTGTCTTTGTAGAACCGGTACAGCTCGTGAAAATCACTGACGAAGCGATCGTCCATGATTCGCTCGAGCGGTCGTTCATGGAACTCGGTGGATTCCATGCGGTAGATCGAGAACACGTCGGCCAGTTCGATTTCGGTTTTCAATCCGAACTGAACGTTGTATCCAAACAGGAACTCGTCACCAATCGAGACAATGTCTCGTGGGACGCAGTTGTGTTCGGTCGAGACCCGCTGCGTCGCAATCAATCGCGTTTCGATGTTCCCGAAGACTTCGCCGCGGTCTTCGTTCAGCTTGGCGAGTCGATCGCGAAGATCGCCGGCGGCGGTGCGAAGCCGGTTGCGAAGGACTTCGTAGGTGCCGCCCGACAACTGCGAGGCGGCGTCCTGGGAAATCCCTGCATCCGATCCACTAACACCAGCGGAACCAGGCAGCGAAGTCGCTTCGGTGGAAGCGTCCTCAGCCACGATCAGGCCTTCTTCCCGTTAGGCGAGACTTTCTTCGCTGGAACGGTGTTTGGCTCGGACGTGAGCAAGCGACTGACCTTTTGGTCGGCCACGTTGGCGGTCCCAGCCATGCTGAGCAGGCTGGTCAACTGCGTTCGAACATCGTCGGTGCTGGACATGCCCATCAACTTGGCAATCAATGCCGCGATGGAAAGGTCTTTCACGCCGTCGGTGTCCAATCCGAACTGTGAGATCAGCTCTTTGACTTGATCGCGGAAGTAGTCCGCGTTGCCGTCGAAGAACGTGTTCTTGACGTCCGTCGCGACTTGGCTGTTGTAGACAAATCGGTCGATCGCTTTGCCGCCTTTGACTGCGGAAGTGATCTGTTCGAAGAATTCTCCGTCGCCACCGACGATGTCGATTCGAGCGGCTTGCAAGGCTTCGCCGATGACACCGGCTTGGCTTTCGGCAATTCCGCGTTGAGCTTCGATCGCAGCAACTTCGACGAACTTCTCTTTCTCGAGTTTGAGTTTGAACTCTTCGTGTTCTTTGCCGACGCCGTCCAGCTTCTTCATCGCTTCGGCTTTCTCGGTGATACCGGTCGCTTCGGCCGTGTATTTCTCGCGAGAAACCTTGGCTTCGGCCATGCCTTCTTTTTCCAGTGAGACGGCTTTGGCCTCTTGGACTTGAGCTTCGGCCAAACCAGCGGCAGCGGCTTGGGCGGCTTCGGCTTCGGCCAGCATTTTCGTCGCGGCGGTTTCTTTTTCCGCAGCGTCGCGTTTGGCTTCGGCTTCGATGCGGACTTTTTCAGCCAGCAACTCGCTGCTTTCCTTCTCGGCTTGAGCCAGCTTGGTTTGACGGATCAGTTCTTCTTCCGCCTTCATTTGAGCGGCGGTGATTTGGACCGTTTTTTGACGTTCGGCCTTGGCGTGTTCTTCGGTGTCCTTGATTCGTTCTTGTTCTTCGACCACGGCACGTTCGACAGCGACGCGTTCGCGAATCACTTCTTGAATGTTGCGTTTCTCGACTTCGATCGCCTTTTCTTTTTCGACATCGGCGACGCCCACGACACGCATGCGTTCGGTGGCTTCCAAGTCACGATCGCGATTGACGCGTTCCAGTTCGACTGCGTCCGTCTTTTCCTTGTTCCGCATCGCGACCAGGATTTGACGAGATTTGTTCTCTTCGGCGATCCCGATTTCTTCTTCAGTTTGGATGCGGGCTCGTTCGGATTCCAATCGTTGCTCTTCGCGGACTTTCGCAGCCGAGGCTTGTTCACGCGAAGTGATTTCCGCGATTTCGCGTTGTTGTTTTTCGACCGCTTCGACGCGTTGACGTTCCAGTTCGAGAATCGTTTCTTCGGCTTCGACGTCCTGCTTCTTCAGCGTCTTTTCTTTGTCGCGGGTGAACTGGTTTTCCTTGACCTTTTCCATCGAGGTCAGTTCGGTGATCTTCTTGATGCCCTCGGCGTCGAGGATGTTGGTTGGACTGAGCATGTCCAACGGTGTTTGTTCCAGGTAATCGATCGCGGCGTCGTCGAGCCGGTAACCGTTCAGGTCGGTGCCGATGACTTTCAGGATCTCCTCTTTGAACTTGTCGCGTTGGTCATACAGATCGACGAAGTCAAATTGCTTGCCGACCGTTTTCAGTGCTTCGCTGAATTTCGCATCGAACAGTTCACGCAGCGTTTCCAGTTCGCTACAGCGTTTGGCACCGATCGACTGAGCGACCTCTTTCATTTCCTCGGGGCTTTTGTCGACACGCACAAAGAACGCGACTTTGATGTCGGCGCGGATGTTGTCGCGGCAGATCAAACCTTCGCTGCCCTGGCGATGGATCTCAAAGCTTTTCAGCGTGAGGTCCATGAACTCGTATTGCTGAATCAGCGGGATGATCAGCATGCCTTCGCCGGTCACGGCTTTGACACCGCCGGAACCCGATTTCACGATGGCGCGATCCGGACCGACTTTAACGTAGTAGCTCTTGTAGAAGAGCGCGACAACGATGCCGACGAGGAAGAGTCCCCCGACCAAAATGATCGCCACGTCCGCAGCGAGGCTATCTGTGATGAGAGCAACCAGCATGAGTGTTCTTTCGAGTGATTGACTGCGGGATGATTCGATGACGAATCCCGAAAACATTTTGCCTGTTGATCAGGCGTGGAATATCAGCCAGCGGGGCGCGCCGAATCACGTCGAAGCCGAAGAATCAGCCCGCACCAGGTAGGTTTTGCTGTTTTGATCATAGTTCACCACCGTGACACGTACCCCTTTTGGGATAATTTCACCACCGGTTCGGACGGAAATCAGCAGAGGGGCCGCATCAGTCGCAAAACGTGCACGACCGAACGATTCGTCGGCTTGCCGGGTTTCGATGGTGGCCGTTCCGCCAACCAGGCTGGAGGCGTGGAATTCGGTCGGCGGAACCATGATTCGGTGCAGTGGCCAAGTCGCCATTTTGGTCGCGACGATCCCCAGGACGCCGTTGCGGATCGTCAGCAGTCCGCTGGTCAGGAAGTCAGGATCGTAGCGCCGCACGTCGTAACCAAACCACAGGTAAAAGCTGATCACCCAAAACAGGACACTGAAGACGGAAAACCAAACGACCAGCGGCACTCGGTCCAGGTTCATGGCCCGCAATGTGGCCGCGCCCGCACCGCCAAACCAGTCACCGTGCATGGGTTCGCCGGAAGCGTCCATGCCTAAATCGCCACCGACGTCGCCCGCCAGATCCGGAGCATCTAGATCGGGGATGTCCAAGTCGACATCGACATCCGCGTCGACGCCAAACTCAAAAATGCCCAGCATCGAGACGAGGGCGTAGAGCAGAAACAACGCGGCCAGAACGGTGGCAGGCCACATGGGCCCCACAAGGATGGAGTCGAGCCGTTCGGTCCAAGTCATCGCCAACATGCGTCTGTCTCCTCAAAAGGAATCCTCACGGTTTTCGCGGGGGAAAGAATCTTATCACGTGGCGGGGTTTGACGCCGCTGTGGGCGCAGTAATGCCGCAGTCTTGCAAAGAAACGACCTGTTGAATGGACCGGGAAAGAAGTACAAGCACGACTGACAACTGCTTCCACAATTTCGCATCTTTTTGATGGACCGAATCCTCAATCCCGCAACGATTCATCGCACTTCTTCAGCTGGCAAGAGCGACCGGAACCTCGCCCGAAGCTTGGGTGATGCGGCGTGTTTTGGCGGCATGGTTGGATGCGGTGAAACCTACTTTTCCGCGTTCGCGTTGGCGGTGGGGCTGAGCGAAACCGCGTCGGGTTTGATCGCCAGCATTCCGCTGCTGGTCGGCGGAGTGATCCAGTTGGTCTCGCCCAAGGCCATCTCTTGGATTGGCGGCTACCGACGTTGGATCGTTGCGGGCGCGGTGTTGCAATCGCTCGCGTTTTTGCCGCTGGCGTATGCGGCCTGGACCGGAAGTCTGTCGATCGTGATGTTCCTGTTGATCGCGTCGGTATACTGGGCCGCGGGCCTGTCGACCGGGCCTGCATGGAACACCTGGATCGAACAGATCGTTCCCGTCGCGGGACGCGCACGATTCTTTTCAAAGCGATCTCGGCTGCAACAGATCTGTACGTTCTCCGGATTGATGGTCGCCGGCTTGGTGTTGCAATGGACGTCCCACCAAGACATGGCGTTGACCGGGTTTGCCGGATTGTTCTTGGTCGCCGCGATGTTGCGTTTGGTCTCCGCGAGTTTCCTGCACCGGACTCGAAACGGATCGCAGGTTGCAAACCACATCGAGCCTCCTCAGAAAGATGTGGCGGAGAAGCCAGCTGAAGAACGAGTGGACGATCGATCGGCCATTCGATTACTGGCTTACTTGGTCGCCATGCAAGTTTTTATTCAACTCAGCGGCCCATACTTTGTGCCGTACATGCTGGGGCAGTTGGAATTTGACTACGTCGTCTACGTCGGTCTGATCGCACTCGCCTTCCTCAGCAAAGTCATCTCATTCGCATTTTGGGGACGCATCGCGGAAGAGTCCGGTGCGGCGAAGGTGCTGTGGTTCGGCGGCATCGGATTGGTGCCGCTGGCATCGCTGTGGATTGTTTCGACCAACCTGATTTGGTTAGCGATCATTCAGATCCTCAGTGGCATTGCTTGGGCCGCGTACGAGCTGGGGTTCTTCCTGATGTTCTTCGAGACCTTGCCCGCGAAACATCGAACCCGGTTGTTGACCTATCACAACTTCGCCAACACGCTCGCTATTTGTGCGGGTGCCTTGGCCGGAGCCGCGATCTTGGCGTATTGGGGAACGACGTCACTGACTTACTACTACTTGTTCGGTCTCTCTTCGGCCGGCCGGTTGCTTTGCTTGGGATTGTTGGTGGGAGCCGTTCTTCCCAAGCATTCGTTGAAATCGATCGGCATGCGAGTGCTCTCGATTCGTCCCGGGGCGGGCAGTGTGACCGCCCCGATCATTGCCAGTGCTGAGGAATGAAAACTGGCAGTCGCGTCGGTTGCCATCCTCAACAGCATCGATCGCCGTTCCGCTCAGTGAGCGATGGGCGCGAATGAGCCTTTGGGGGTAAAGACGGTCGCGGATGAACCGAGATCGAACTCTTCCACGCGAAGGTCACGCTCGCGGTACAGTTTTCCGGTTTCGAAACCGTAGAACGATGGCACATACGGATCAATGAATGAAACGTCGGCTGATTTTGGGACGTCCATTCCGGTGAGGAAGTAGCTGGCGTTGACGATCAAGCGACGTAGGTCTTCGCTGCGAAAGTCGACGGCGGCACCGGCGGTGGTGGCCACGCACTGACCGGTTTTTCCCGACGGGGCTTCGTAAGGTTTCAACCAAGCTAGCGGCATCATTGGATCGTTCTTCGCCTCAACCGGAGGAGCGGCTGGGTCGAGGTGCTGAATCACCATGCCTCGCAGCAAGACCGTAGCGGCGGATTCGTCGAGATGGACAACGCCGTAGATGTCCGAGGGTGTGTAGATGTCGGCAACGTCGTTCAAGATCGGATGGTTGGCGTTGTCTTCCACGATGACCGCGCGGCCGCCTTCGACTTTGTGTTTGCCATGGTGCGAGTGCCAGTTCTCGCCGACCACGTTGATTCCAAAGTTGGCCCAGTCGTAGTCACCGTAGTGACCGCTTTTGAAAGCGTGAGTCGCGGTGCGATAGGCGATGATTGGCTTGCCCGCGTTGATGAAATTCAAGATCGGATCGAGTTGATCGTCGGGAAGGACTCGCCAACGAGTCGCCAGGATCATCAGGTCCGCATCGTTGAGTGCTTCGGTGCCGGGGATGTTGTCGATTTGGTACGGGTTGATGCCGCCGGTTTCTTTGTCGATGGCGAACAGCACGGTGCACTTGAAGCCGTGGGTTTGGCTGAGAATCTTCCCGAGCATCGGGCAGGATTCTTCGGTTCGGTATTCTTCATCGCCCGAGATCAGCACGATGTGTTTGCCGTTGGACTTGCCTTCGGCGGGCTCGAACACCAAGTGATCCGCCGCATGAAGTGAGGTCAGGGTGGATAGAAAGCAAACTGCAAATGCGAATGCGGTGATGGCGTGACAACGCTTTTTCATGGCTGCTCAAGCTTGATTGGGTGGACAGGATGTGGGCAATCGGAGCCACATTCTATCTCAAGCAAGCAATCATTGGGCGAGGTGCGTCGAGGCGGGAGCCCGATTGCCTATCGCAGGGCGTGACGCGGATCGCTGCGTCGGGCTTGATGGCGGAATTCGTCCGCGGCTGCCTCGGGGTACACCGTATTGATCATTCCACCGGAACTCAGTTCATATCCGGCCAAACGACCAATTCGTGGTGCCAATTCAAGGCTCCAGTGGTGCGTTTTGTTGTCGTGCTGGTCACCCGCAGGACCGGTGTGCAGCATCATGTTGTAAGCGACGCCGGGAATGATTGCTTCGAGCCAACGAACGCTTCGCAGTACCAAACGGGCGACTTCTTCGTTCATCGAAACCGAAAGGTCTTCGAAACAACCCACGTGCATTTTGGACGTGATTCGAATCAGGTATGGGAACCGACTGGCGTGAGGGCAATAGGCGACCAGCGAATCGGATTGATGAACGATCCGTTCTTTGCGTTCCAGTTCAGCCTGCAAAACGTCGCACTGCAAACAGCGTCCGTAACGATCGAAGTGCGATCGCATGCGTTTGTTGACTTCGCGAACCGAGTGCGGCAAGTGGTTCGACGCGATGAGTTGGCTATGGCTGTGCTGCAACGAAGCACCGGCATCACGGCCGACGTTTTTGAACAGACTGATAAACTGGATGCCGGGTTGTTGCCGCCAATGACGCATCCGGGCTGCATAAGCAGAAAACGCGAGGGCGATCTCTGCCAAGTTCAGTTCGCTGAGTGAGCGAGTGTGGCGAGCGGCTTCGATGATGACCTCGTGGCCACCCGATGCGATCTCTTCAACAAACAACGATTGAGCGAATGGCGACAGACGAGTTTCTGCTTCGTCGTCGGCAGCGGTGGGTTTGAGCTCAGTGTTGCCTTCAGGTTTGATAGCCGGAAACAAGTTCGGAACGACTCGAACGGTCCAATCAGAAGACTGTGGAACGGCTTCCTCGTCTTCCGACAATTTCGCTGACCACACCGAGGCAGGTGTCAGGTTTTCGTTGCCGTGGCAAAACGGGCAATCCATCGACGCGTCAGGTTTTGGCCGATGAGATTTGAATTGATCAGGACGACGAGCACGGCCGGGAGCGAATATTGTCCAACTGCCCGAAATCGGATCTTTTCGCGAGCGACCGGTTTGAACGTGTGACTCGTTGGGAAAGTCAACGTACCGACCGTCTTGGTTGGGTTGATCGAGGATTTCGGCGTCGACCATGCGATTGACCAAATCCTCCGCACGTTGCGACGTGGTGGAACGATCGAATTCTGTTTTTGTCGCTGGCGGACGCTTGCGCGTAGGATCGGGCTTGTCACGCTCGGTCTGCAGGTCGGAAACGCTTTGCGTGTCCAATCCGTTTTGTTCCGTGGGAAGCGAATGTTCAGCAGTTCGGGAGGTCTCACACAGCGAAGTTTGACGCGGATCGATGTTGACTCCTGACTGTTGTGTCTTCATCGATTCGACTCGCGATCGTAGGGCGGACGGCAGAGTGGTTAGACCTCCCCGCTCAATATTCATCCCTGCAATGTAGCAGTCCAGAACCGAGATGCATCCCCAATCTTCTCCAACAACGGCGAAAACGAACGTCGCAAACTAGCCTTCCGATCGCCTTCGACGATTTAGGGAAATTGTGCGGGCATAAAGCTGAATATATTGGTCTGCACTCTTCCTCCACGTCCAATCTTGCGACATGCCGAATTCGACAAGATTTTTCCAATTTTCAGGAGAGTGATATCGAAGCTGCAGAGCCCGGTTGATCGCGTGGTCAAGCGCACCGGCACTGCTGTCATTCAAATGGAATCCTGTCGCAAGGTTTGCCGCGACGTTCTCCGGAGTCGCATCGACGATTGTGTCCGCCAAGCCGCCAGTCTTGGTGACAACGCAAGGTGTTCCGTAACGAAGGCTATAGAGTTGGTTCAGCCCACAGGGTTCGTAGTGGCTGGGCATGATGAATATGTCGCTCGATGCTTCGATGCGATGAGCCAATGCATCGCTGAAACCGATGTAAGCGGCCAGTTGTTCCGGATGTTGCTCAGTCAACTCGCGCAGTTGAGTCTCAATTTTGGGATCGCCGCTGCCTAGCACGACCCACTGCGTTGGGCGTGATTCAGCGAGGTGTTGTTTCAAGACTGGAAGGATCAGGTCCCAACCTTTTTGATCGGCCAAGCGACCGATCAATCCCAGCAACGGAACGTCGGGATCCTGTGGCAAACCCACTTCGGCTTGCAACGCGAGTTTGTTGTCGATCTTCGCGTCGGCCCAATCCTCCACGCTGTAATTGCGTTTCAGGTGTGGATCGGTTTCGGGATTCCAAATGTTTGTGTCGATTCCGTTGATGATTCCCGCGACAGGTTGCGGGATGCCTTGCAGGATCGAATCCAGGCCGCAGCCGTATTGTGGCGTTTGAATCTCCAGGGCGTACGTGGGGCTGACCGTCGACACAACGTCGGAGGTCACGACGCCGGTTTTCAAAAAGTTCAGCTGGTTGTAGTACTCGAATGACTCCGGTCGGAAGTGATCCCAGCTCAAACCAGTCCACGGGAACGCATCGAAACCAAAGTTGCCTTGATACGCCATGTTGTGAATCGACAGCATCGTCGCAATCGGCTGAGTCTTTGCCACGTTGTCAGATGCCGCTCGCAACAAAGCCGGTACCAGTGCCGATTGCCAGTCGTTGCAGTGCACCAAATCAACCGGATAGCCCAGTCGAGTCATCGCGATGATCGCGGCGCGACAGTAGAAGATGAATCGTTCGGCGTTGTCGTGGTAATCTCCGTTGGCGTCGCCGTAGAGCGAGGGACGCCGAAAGTATTGCGGTTGATCGATGAAATAAACCGGGACCTCGGCCGAGTCCTCCGGATCGTTGGGATCTTTCGGCAGATGGCTCTTCAACAACCGACAACCGATCAGCTTCTGATCCGACATCGGAACCGCGAAGCTGATATCGGTCGTCTCGATCGGTTGCAACGATCGTTCAATCGACGAAAAGGCGGGCATGATGACCGCACAGCGATGCCCTTGAGCGGCGACAACTTTGGGCAGCGTGCCACAGACGTCGGCGAGACCACCGGTTTTGGCGAATGGAACGGCTTCGGTCGTCAGGTAGACGATATTCAAGGCAACGGTGGGGTTCTACAAGGTTGCGAATCAGGAAAATGACGAGACTAAGGACATTCGTCGAAAAGGCATCCGGTGTCGACGTGCCAGACAGAATAAACTAGGTCAAAGTTCTATGTGATGCCGGTTGATCCGGTCTGTTGTTACTTCTTCTCGTCGCCATGCCGCTGCAACTTGTCGATTTTTGGAAACGGATGGTCCAAAGCGGACTGGCCGACGCCTCCGACCCACCAATCTGGGCCGCCGATTTCGCGAACGATCACGGGGGCAAACCGCCTTCGGACGCCGCGTCTCTCGCCTCGTGGCTGGTCAAAACCGGCCGAGTTAAAAAATACCCTATTTCGCGAGTGCTGCAGCACACCACGTGGGAAGCGGATTTTCCCAACACGCCACTTCTGCGAATTCCTCCGCTGACCCTGGTTGCGGCTGACAAATCGGCTCCCTTTCCCTTTTCGGATTGGCAAACCGTGGTTTGCGACCCGGCGCAATCCGGTGAAAAGCCGGTTGCTGGGTGGTTGCGACAAATCGACCCGTCCAGCTTGTCAGCTGATGCCGCCGCCAATCTGAGGGCTCATGCCGAACTAACGCATCCATCCTTGCAACCGATTGAGATCGTGCCGGTTCGAAACGGTCCTTTGGGCGAACCCATCGGCAGCCACCGAGACTTCGCGGGGGTGTTCATCCCATTGGTTTCGGGACGATGCGTGGATTCACCCAATCAGCATCGATCTGTCCAGCAAACCGTTGCTGTTCTGATTCCGATTTGCGATGCGGTCACCGCGATGCATTCAAAAAAAATGGTGCATGGCGAGATTCGTCGCGATCGAATCTGGACCAACGATTCAGGTCAATGGACTTTGTTGCGAGATCCATCCGTCTCGATGCAGAGCGTTGCCAGTAAAGACGGAGAATCCGGACGTGAAACTTGGCTTCAGTCATCACGTGATTGGCAATCGTACTGGTCGCCCGAACGTTTGGCTGGTTCGCAGAGCCACGAACTGACGGTCGCCGACGACATCTTTGCGATTGGATGTTTGGGTTTTGAGCTGCGGTTCGGACGTCCTGCTTTCGCCGACGAATCTCGAGCAAGATTGCCTTCGGAACTGACATCGGCGGTTGAACAGGGCGCGACGGGCGATCCGTTGTGCCGAGTCTTGGCAGCGGCATTGGCGACGGATCCCAACGCCCGTTTCGCGAGCGTCGAGCAATTCGCACAAGCTTTGAACGTGGCGGCGACGGCCACACCGGCGGAACCCGCGACGAAGCAATCCACGTCTACAAAACAACCGTCGGCGGCAGAAACACTGGCGACTGAAAAGCGACCAGCTGAGAAGACGCCGATGGTGAAGAAGTCGGCTGAGAAGAAGCCGATCGAGAAAAAGGTGGAACAGGCGACTTCGCCGGCGAAGCCCAAACCGACGCCAAAGAAGACGCCGGTCGCCAAGCCATCTCGCCCGGCGGATTCAAGCTTGGAGACTTCACTCAAACAGATTGAAAATAAGAAGGCCGAGAAAGCACCCGACGCGAAGGTCATTGCGAAAACAAAGCTGGCTCCCGTCGCGGAAGCTGCGGAGGAGCCGAAGCCAGAACAAGCCGATACGCCCAAGCCTGAAACTTCGACGGTCGTTGCTTCTGTTGCAGAAGGCTCTGAAGCAGATGCGACTCAGCCCGCCGTGGCAAAGTCGGAAGTGTCTGAGTCGTCTACTCCGGTCGCCGTGATCAACGAGACGACCGAAGCTGACGAATCGACGGCCATATCCGAATCGATTGAAACGGAATCGAAATCTGAGGAATCAAAGCAGAGCGTTGCCGCTGTTGTTCCGGCTCGACGTCGACGAAGACGTCGCAACCGGAAAGCTTGGTACGGGATCTATGCGTTGTGCATTCCCCTCTTGGTTTTGGTCGCGATGCTTGCAACCCGAGACAAAACTCCGCGTGAAGTTACCAAGCGAGTTCGGCCGGCGGTTCCAAAATTCATCCCTCGTGTTTCCAGTGACACGAACCAACCAACGACGCCAGTTCGCTCTCCCGCTCGCCGACCCGATCCGCCTGCAACCGGCATCCAAGTCGTTGACAACGAGCAAATGCTTTGGGCTCCGCCAGACCTGCGGGCTGACGGTGAACAAGTCAGTCGAGCCACCGGATTGTTGCCGCCCGGCCCCGCCGCGGTGGTCACGATGGATTGGCAACGACTTCAACAAATCGGGTTGCTGGATATGTTCGGCCCCGAAACTCAAGGCTGGTTGGATGCGCTGAACCAATGGTCGGGCGTGCCCAGCGAAACAATTTCTCACGTTGCGTTGGCTTGGTTTCCTGGACAAGAAGGTGTCCCAGAGGTCGCCGCCGCGATTCGTTTGAACGAACCAAAGTCTTTGGAAACTTTGCTGGATACCTGGGACGTCTCTTCCGCACGCGGACCCGGCGGTGAGACCATCTATGCCGGTGACACTCGTGATGCGCTGGCGTATTTCCCGATGACGCAAGGACGTCCCGCGGAGGCTGCCGACGATCTGGTCGATGCGTTCGCGGTCGGTTCCATCGCTCGCATTGGTGAGGTCGCCGAGATGGGCGGGGCACCAGTTGTGCTGCCGCGGTTGCTGGAAGAACTTTGGCAATCCGCTCGCCCCAATGACGCGATCGCGTTTCTGACCCAGCCCAATTTCTTGGTCAGCGATGCGAGACGTTGGATGGACGCGACTTCGCCGGAGTTGATTCCATGGATCCGCCAAAACCTTCTCGCCGATTGCGGCGGTATGTTGGTTCGAGTGGCATCGACATCCGACGATTCGTCCGGCGAGACATCATCCGGTACAGTGACATCACTCGGTACAGCTGGATCGTATGTCGAAGTTCGATTGGCTGCGGCCCCGGGCGTTGATCCAACCGCGTTGGCGACACCACTTCGTGAGCAACTCGACAATGCACCTCGTTGGGCAGAAGACTTCTTGGTGACGCGAGACATTGACCCGTCGTGGCGTTTGCTCGCCGCTAGGCTTCCATCGATGTGGGCGTTTGCGGAAGAAAATGTCCGCACCGGTCGCGTGGACCGCAAACTCGTCTGGAACGCCTACCTACCTCCATTGGCTCTGCCGCAACTGACGTTGGCAACCTTGCTTGCCACGAACACGACGACCGAACCAGTCTCGGAGGCGATGGCGACCAACCAAACCAAGTTGTCGATCGATGAAATGCTGGATCGGAAGATGTCGGTCAGCTTTGACCAAGAGTCTTTGCAGTTCGCGGTCGACACGATCGCCGAAGAGTTCAATCGTGACCTGCCTGCGAACAATCAATTGCCACCAATTCAAATCATTGGCGGTGACCTGCAAAAGATGGGGATCACACAGAACCAGCAGATCCGCGACTTTGCGAAAAACGATGTTCCGTTGCGAACCGTGTTGACGGATTTGGTTCTGGGAGCCAACCCGGACCGAACCGCGACGGGACCGGCCGATCCCAAGCAAGCTTTGGTGTGGGTGGTGAAACCGGACAAGTCCGCGATCTTGATCACGACACGTTTGGCATCCGACGGCCAGTACAAATTGCCATCCGAGTTTGTCTCTCAAGCGAGTCCATGACCGCTTTCGTCGCATCCACTCGAGCAGGGTGAAGCTCACGTCACTCAAGGCCGGCAGGCGTTTTTTGGCCGGGGCACGCAGGTTTTTCGACTTTATCCGTGAACTTCAAACTGTTTGTGTAAGGGGATCGCTGCCAGCGGTACTAACACAAATAGAGAGACTTCTTACGGATCCCCTGAGCGAGAGCTACTGGTGCAAGAAGAGGATGCCAAATCGCTATTCATTGATTGGCTGGAGAGGCACAAAGCTTCGGTCGTTCAGGTAGCGCGTGCTTACACGCTTGGCAGTGAAGAAAGCCAGGATCTGGCTCAAGAAATCTTGCTTCAGGCATGGCATTCGTTGCCTCGTTTCCAGGGGCAAGCTAGTCCGGCAACATGGTTTTATCGCGTCGCACTGCATACCGCGATGAATTGGCGACGCAACGATCAACGTCGAAGGACGTGTCAGCAACCATTGCTCGAAGTGCAAACCATTCCGGCCGAATCAATCGATTCCAGCCAACACGCTGAGCAGCGTGAAACGCTGGAACAACTGTACAAGGCCATTCATCAGTTGCCGAAATCCGATGTCGCGTTGGTGCTGCTGTACTTGGACGAATTGTCCTACCGTGAAATGGCCGGCGTGCTGGGGATCTCTGAGAGCAATGTCGGAGTGAGACTTGGTCGTGCAAAGAAAGCACTCGCCGAATTGCTGAACGTCGAAGTCGCGGAGGCCCAGCACCATGAATCTTGATAAGTTTCAAAGAGCTTGGAAGGCCGATGCATCGGAGTTGAAAGTGACATTCGATGCCGAGTTGCTGTCGCAGCAGGTCCAGCAGTCGCATGACCAATTTCGCAACATCATCTTCTGGCGAGATGTACGTGAAGTCAGCGTGTCACTGCTGATGATTCCGATCTGGTTGGCCATGGGCATCGGCATGTCGTTGCCTTGGTCGTGGTGGTTGACTGTGCCAGTGTTGCTTTGGATCGCTGGCTTCATGCTGATTGATCGCAAGCTGCATCCCAAGGCGGCAAGCGATCCTGGTCAGCCACTTTTGTTTTATGCGAAAGAATCGCTGACGCAGGTCGAACATCAAATTTGGTTGTTACGGAACATCTTCTGGTGGTACCTGCTGCCGTTCACCATTTCGCTGATGGCGTTCTTCATCAATGTCGCATGGAACACCACGGGGACTTGGTGGGGATGCATCCTTGTGACGACACCGTTCGGAGTGTTTCTTTTTTATCTCTACCGCAAGATTTATCGACTCAATCAAAAAGCGGTCGATGAGCAGCTTCAGCCGCGGCAAGAACACTTGCAGAGGATCGTGGCAAACCTGGAAAGTGATGATGCAAGCGACGGCGGTGAGGTCGATGACCTGGTCGAGCTGGTCTCGTCGCTTGTTGTGAACGAACAAACGTCAGGGGACATTCCTGGCGGGCAAGATTGGGTCTCATGGTCTGAGAATTGGAACCGGATCGTCCCCTCGTGGTGGATGGCAGCGATGATTTTGGTGCCAACTTTGGTGGGAGGGTACTGCGGATATCGGTTTAGTTTTTCGCAAGCCGGTCCGGTGTTCTTTCAGGCGGTCGTCTCCGCTGTCATTCCGTTTGAAATCATGTTCTTCGGACGTTGGTACCTCATCTCCAAACGCTCCAACGAGAAACCACCGACGGATTCGGTTGCAAAGCAGATTGGTGCTCCGGCGATCTTGGTGCTGATCCTGATCTTCGTGATTTCCACCCTGGCTGTCGCGGCTGTCTTCTCTTTTGTCGGGCACGCGCGATCGGGAGGATCGTCTGATACGGAATCCGTCGTGGTGGCTGATTCTCCCGTGAACGCAGGCACGTACGCCAAGGTGGCTCCGTTCTCAGACGTGCGTTGGGAAGGCGATCTGCCAACGATTCGTCTGACGGATGGTTGGGCTCAGCTCAATTCAATCGATGGGGTCCCAATCCAAGACATCATGTCATTCGCCAACGAGCAATATGGATCGACAGCACGCAAACGCTTCACCGAAGACTTCGTGGAGGTGGTTTCAAAGATGGGGCACGATCTGGATTGGGAAGTGGAGCTGGAACTTCAATTCCCAGACGGCGAAGTCAAAACGGTGCGAGAACGAATGACCTTGGTCTATCAACGATTGGCCGCCCTCAATCTTCAAATCCGGACTCAATACAACCTTTCACAAGAAGAGCCCGACGCCACGGAATAGCGTCATGGCAGTCGGGCAGCAGCGATGAGTCTGCTAGGTGGTCATTCGAATCGGATGGAGTCGAATTTCAACCATTCGCAGAACGATTCAGAAACCGTCGGAGTCGATGACTTCACCACCATTGCGGCTGCCGAGGGCGTTGTAGATTTCCGCATCGATTTCTTGCGTGATCGCACGCACGCTGCCGTTGCACAACGCGAATTGAGCGAAACCGACATGGGGAGCCCAGAGCCCTTTGTCATCGCCATCGAGTTGGTTTGGACGAAACTGATTTTCGAACAGCACCATGTGACCACGCTTTCGAACGCCAATCAGGAGACGCCGAACGAACGGTATTTCGTGCGTTTCAAACTCGACGATTATCAAACCCTCACACCTCGTTGAATCACTTCGGTTGCCATGCTTCATCGAAGAAGCCCGCCGCGACGACCTTGCCTGGGTCGCGGAAGGTTGAGCCTTCGCTGACATTCAAGATCGCCCAGTCAGGCAACTTGGGGGTCTGACGTGCGTTGTTCAAATAGTCGTATTCGCGAAACGTGAATCCGCTGTTGATCACGACGTAGTGATTCGGGCTTTCCGGGTTGGGGTAGATCATCACTGGCACGTGCCCTGCCCCGTCGGCCTCATTGTTTCCAATGCGGATTTGTTCCTTTGTCCAGTTCAGCGGCAGTTTGGGTAGCAGCTGTGCAATCACCTGATTGCTGGTGGCATCGCCAAACAGAATCACGTTTTGATCCGCCATCATTGCCGCGTCGACTTCCGTGTCTTGGATCACACGAATGTCACCTCGGAAGTGCAATCGCCAATGATCCATGGCGTGCTTCGATTCCTCTTGAATCCATTTTTCAACAATCAGATCGGCGGTGGTTCCCGATGGCATCACAAAGACAAACCGGTCCATGAAGGCATCGTCGATCGGTCCTTGAAGTCCAGGCCGCTTGCGAAGCGAAGTGGAGTCTTCGGTGGCGATTTTCCATTTTCCGTCGTGCATGAATTCGGCGGTGAACGAACGATCGGATCCCACCATCGGGCCGTTGCTAGCGTTGGTGACGTGGTTGCCGTTGATCATCACGCCTACACGTCCGTTGGGTTTTCCTGGCCACTGCCCTGCGTCGAAGTTCACACGCAGGCGAGTCACGTTTTCGCACTCGATCTCAATCTGTTCGCTTGAGTCAGCGGGATGTCGTATCACCGCTGCATCAACCGTGGCCGGTGACCAGTGTTGTTGCATGCCAGTGACTTCGATCCAGTGCATCTTCGAATACCGCAAAGTCATGGTTGTCAGGTGGACGTGGCGGGGAACGCCGGGCTGAATCTGTTGTTCGATCAAATTCAACCGGCGTGCGATTTCTTGCTTGGCATCAGGATGGATCTTGTGAGCGGTTTGAGGACCGATCAAGTGCACCAAGTCGACGCCGTGTTTCTCCAGTTCTGATTCCATGACATCAGCGGCCTGCTTTTGTCGATCGATTTCGCCGCTGTAGGCGATGGTCGGCAGGTTCCGAAGATTGGCAGCCCACGGTGGGCAATCGTAAAGTTGCCACAATGTTTTTTGGTGGGAGGGAGCGGTCCCGGCGGCGTCTTCGCCTTGGAACACTTTCAAGAACAGCGGCGTTTCGGAGAATCCAGCACCGGGCGTGGCAGCAAAGAATCGATCGGCATAGTGCGTCGCGAATTGCCAGCATCCCGCACCACCCATCGAAAACCCGCGAATGGCAATGCGTTGATCATCGATGGCAGCGCGGCGCTGCAGGTAATCGATCAATTCCAGAACATCGACTTCTCCGGCGAATTTAAACGCGTTGCTATAGCGGCCGTATGGATGGGCGACGATGGCGGATTGGGGCATCGGTTCGTTGCCCGTTCGGTATCGGTCTGGCCGGTTGCTGTGTTTGTTCAGAAACGCCAACTCAGAAACCTTTTCGCCTCGGCCGTGCAGCCAGACATCCATTCGGATCGGCAACGCGTCCAAGGCGTTCACGTTTGCTGGAACGACCACACCGTAGGGTTGAAACGAATCGTCGATCTTGGATCGATAGCCACCTGCAATCAGTTGCTTTTCGTTGCTCGTTTCCAGTCCCACCACCTCGGCCCAGGAGGCACCGGCGGCGATCCGGTCGATTCGTTCGTTGGCAATTTCCAACAATCGATCGGCGTCCGTCAATGCTTTGGGCGAGTAAAAAATGGATTGCTCGATCGTCATCTCCACCGCACGAGGGAACACCAGGACTTCGGGTTCGAGATCGATCAATCGAGCCAGTGCCGTTGATCCTTGTTTGTCCGTTTTCGCGGCGTCGATCAATTGCTGCCAGCGTTTCCGAACCATGGCGGCGTTGGCTTGCAAAGCATCCACTGCTTCCGCGTCGACTTCGATTCCTGCCGGCGGAATCGGACGAACGTTTTCGGCTTGGTTGTCAGCCGGTCCATCAGCCAGCACCGGGGCCGCCGATGCGATTGCGAGACATCCGAAGGCAACCAGTCCACGAGTCAACACCAGAGCCATTTCAGTCAAATCCGCCAAGAGTCAAAATTCAAAAGGGACCATCGGTCTACGAAGGCCACAGCATACACGGGAGCCCAATGCGAAACCTGACGATCGCGAGAGTGCATTCATGGCGTCGGCTGAGTCAGGTTTGGGGTGTTGTGATCGCGTTTTCGCTCTCAGTCCGACCCGTACTGATCGAGCCACTTCTGCAGCTCTTCCGTGTCCAGCATCGCGTCCAGGGTTGGACCGCTCAAGGCCGCTTCGTCGGATGATTCACCAGATGGGCTGTCGGACTGCTTGGGACGTTTTCGTTTGGAAGTTGCTTTCGGAAGCTTGGCCATTTGGATTTGCCCATCCAACAACGCGTCCAACCAAACATCGGAATCAATTGGCAACGCCTTCTTGCGTTTGGCGGCGGCATGCAGACGGTGATCGGAGGAGACCACCGTCAATGACTTTGGATTTGGATGTTGGAAGATCAGCTCTTCGATCAAGTCATCCGCTTCTGGGTAGCCGACCGCGAAACGAACATCCATGTCGGCGAACGACATTCGATCGCTCACGCCGTGTGGCGGATTGCGAGCGTCAAAGACCACGCAGGTTCGACTGCGAATGATGTCGGTCAGATGTTCCGACAACCGGTTGAGTAGCAATTGGCGTTCGTCCTGCAACCAATTCGCTGATGCACCACGCGACGGAGGAGCCACAGGCCCGATCACGTTGTATCCATCGATGAGCAGCAAGGGAAACATGTGACATCGATGCGAGGGGTGGGATCAGTACGCTTCGGGTTGTTTCCAAACGACAAGCAGCGTTCGGAACAGGATTCTTATATCGAGCAACAACGACCAAGAGCGAATGTATTGGTGATCGAAATGGATCCGTTGTTCCATTTTATCGACCGTTTCTGTTTCGCCGCGACAGCCGTTGACCTGGGCCAGGCCGGTGATTCCCGGTTTGACCTTGTGCCGCATCATATAACCACGGATCAAACCGCGATATTGTTCGTTGTGTGCGGACGCATGAGGCCGCGGTCCGACCAATGACATCGATCCTTCGATCACGTTGAACAACTGGGGGAGTTCGTCCAGGCTGGTTTTCCGGAGGATCGCTCCCAGAGGAGTGATCCGCGAATCGTTGGCGGTGGCCTGTTTGACGACCGCACCATCATCGCAGGTCGTCATGGAGCGGAATTTCCAAACGCGAATTTCTTGGCCGTCCAAACCGTAGCGACGTTGACGGAAAAACACCGGACCGGGCGATGTCAGTTTGACAGCCGCCGCGATGAGCAACATCGGAATAGAAATCGCGAGCAATCCGGCCGTCGCGATGATCAAATCCGCCGCCCGTTTCGCGACACCGTCGATGCCGAACATCGGCGATTCGGTGACGCTGACCGCCGGCAGACCGCCGACTTGGGTCCAGCGAGCGTGAAGCAGTTCGAACACGAAAAAGTCGGGAACGATGTAGACGGATGCGGTCGAGTCACTCAGTTCGTCCAGCAGAAATCGGATTCTCTTTTCGGCTCGCATGGGAAGGGTCACAAGCACCGTTTCAATCTCGCCCGAACGTGCCGCAGCAATCAGGTCATTCAAATCGCCTTGCAGTGAGACCGCTGGTTCGGATTCGATTGAGTTCAGTTCATCTGAATCATTGCTGCCGGTTTCGCCACTTCCATTGTCGCTTTTTTCGCGAGTGAAATTGCGGTCATCGTAGAAGCCGGCGAATTGCAGACCGAGCGATGAGTCCGATTCGATATTGGATTGTGTTTGATGTCCGAGGGTATTGCAGCCTGCAATGGCGACTCGTCGAACACCAACCCCGCGACGAAGCAATCCGAATTGCACGATTCGCAAACACATTCGTGAAAGTCCGATCATGGCGGGACAAAGCACGCACCAGGACAGAATCACGGATCGGGCAAAGTATTGTCCGTAGCGAGTGGCAAAGGCGATGACTCCTAGAACCAGGATCGTCATCGTCCATGTTGCCAGCACTCGAATGATTTCGCTGTCGGTGCAGGCGCGGCGGTCGCCCCGCTGCAGTCCCGTCAGTTGGCTGCTGAGAAAGAACACGATGACCGCGATCAAACCCATCGCGAACGATGCATCGTCGACATGACCTCTCGCAGCGAATTTGACCATCACCAAGGATGCCAAAATCGATGCCGAATCCAGGCACGGCTGAACGAAGTCATACCAGTGCCGGCTGCCCAGGATGGACACCGATTGAGGTGAATCGGCGGACTTCGACGATGCAGGCGGAGCGTCCGAGTGAGTTGACGGCATGGTCGGTGTACAAAGAGGAAGTGAATGACCGCTACCAACGGCCTGATTTCCCCAACACTAGGTCGCGAACCCGTCGAGCCAGTCCATCCCCAGGTCCAACCACGTCGCTTGATGCGTCAAAGCTCCACTGCTGATTCGGTCCACGCCAGTCGCAGCGACGTTGCCGATCGTATCGATCGTGACGTTTCCTGATGCTTCCAAGTCGAGTGTCACGCCCAGCTCATCTCGTCGAGCCACCGCGCGGCGAAGGTCTTCCAACGAAAAATTGTCCAGCAAGACAATGTCGATGCCGGTCGTGGCGACTTGTTCAAATTGCTCCAGGGTATCGACTTCGATTTCAACCATCGGTGGGGCAACCAGTTGATTGACGCTGGCACCCCGCATCGCAACGGCTCGAGTCGCCGCTTCGCCAGCAGTCAATTTGGAGGATGGATCGTTCTCGCTGCGACCGAGAGCGAGGTGGTTGTCTTTGATCAGAAAGCCATCGTACAGGCCGGTGCGATGGTTGTGGCCACCGCCGCAACGCACCGCATACTTTTCGAGCCGTCGCCAACCGGGCGTCGTTTTGCGAGTGTCATACAGTCGAGCGGTGTGTTCGCCGATCGCTTCGACGTATCGTCCGGTCAATGTCGCGACCCCGCACAGTCGCGAAAGAATGTTGAGCAAGACGCGTTCGCTGGTCAGCAGATCCCTGGCCGAACCTGAAAGCCGCACGATCGGTTCTCCGGGAACCAATGGAGCACCCTCGTCGATCAAAACCTTGACTTCCAAATCGGCATCGAACTCATCGACGATCCACGGTGCCAAAGCGATCCCCGCCGCGATCCCGGTGCATCGAGGGACGATCTGGCAGGCACCGCGGCGTTCGGGTGCGATCATGGCGACCGTGGTCCAGTCGACGGCGATGTCCAAGTCCTCTGCGATCGAAAGACGAACCAATTGCCGCAGGTCGTTTTCCAGGGCGTCGTCGAGTTGGACAGGGCGATAATCCATGGCTGGTTTCAATCGAAGTGGAGCGGTTTCACGGTCAGGGTTTCACGCATTGTTTCGCCTGGTGACGGTGCCAGCAATGCGACACCGAGTCGATATACGAGGGAAAACTATTGTTCATCCATCGATTGTCGCTAAATCGCGGTTGCCAATGCGCGTTCGATTTCTCTACAAGCCGAACTTATTCATTTGTTTCCGTTGCGAATTGGGGTCACCATGCCTTCGCCCTGCCATCACGTTGTCCCTCGTTGTTTCGCTTGGATTGCGTTGGTGATTGGGGTAACCGCCATGGCTGTGCCGCGTGTGCATGCGCAGATGCCCTCCCCCGCAGAAGTGGAAGAAGCAAAGAAAATACCGCTTCCCACCGATCCGGCGACCGTCATGGCCGTTGTTGGACAAGGACGAGTTCTGCTTGGCGAGCTGAAACCACGCGTGGATGCTCAGCTCTCTCGCATGCTCTCGCAAGCCAGTGGAGAAGTGCCGGAGGACGAGCTGCACTACGTGAAGTTGCGGATGACTCGCAGCCTGCTCGTCCAAACCATTCAAAGTCGAATGCTTCGCGAAGCGTTTCTGTTGGAACAAGTTGGAACCGCTGCTGCGGACAAACGCCGTGAAGCGGAAGCGACGATGGCCGCCAAGGCTCGTCAGATGTTCTATGAAACGGAACTACCCGGGCTGATGAAAAAAGCCAATGTGGATTCGAAGGCGGAACTCGATGATCTTCTTCGCAAAGAAGGATCGTCGCTCGCATTCCGCCAACGCGAATTCATGGACCAGATGCTGGGCAGCTTGTACATCCGCAGCAAGGTCAACAAAGATCCCTCGGTCTCGCTTTCCGAGATTGTGCGGTACTACCAGGAACATCAATCCGAATACGAACACAAAGCTCGGGCTCGTTGGGAGCAGCTGACGGTCATGTTCAGCAATCATCCAACCCGTGATGCGGCGATGAAGGCAATCACCGACATGTTTCAAGAAGCGTTGTACGGAGGAAACGTGCAAGCGGTTGCGAAAGCCAAGAGTGAAGAACCATTCGCGAGTTCAGGTGGATTGCACGATTGGACGAACCAAGGTTCTTTGGTTTCGACTGTCCTGGATAAGAATATCTTCTCGCTCCCAACTGGAAAGCTGAGCGACATTATTGAGGACACGAATGCGTTCCATGTGATTCGAGTTTTGGAACGCGAAGACGCTGGAGTGACTCCGGTTGGAGAGCTGCAAGACGATATCTCGGATATTCTTCGTCAGCAAAAAATTCGTGCGGACCAAGAAAACGTGATGGTCGAGGTTCGCCAACGTGTTCCAGTCTGGTCGTTCTATCCCGACGATTTCCCGGAAGCAAAACCGTTGATCCAGGTGTCTGCTCGACCGGCGATGCAAAGGTAGGCGGCATGGCCAATTGCGCATCACGACATCGCTCGACTCGGAATCAACGCGTTTGTCACCACCGAACCCAGCACCAACGCTGTACCTTTCGCGTGCAGTGGTTGGTCCTTTGCGGATTGGCCTTGATGTCGGCCGGTTGTGGGCAACTTGCGTATCGGCTTGGAACCGACATGCCGCCGCAGTACGTTCCCAATCCGTTGGATCTACCGCCCGTTCCGGCTGACTTCCTGTGGTTGCAGGTGGTCGACGCGGTGGACGACGTGTTTCGGATCTCTCGGGAGCAACCGGTGGTCAATCAACCTGGTGCCGTTCTCGAAGGTCGACTCGAAACGAGCTACAAAGTCGGTGGTTCCATTTTGGAACCGTGGCGGAAAGACAGCTCGCCCGGATTCGAACGTTTGCAAAGCACACTGCAATCCATCCGACGCCGAGCGATCGTCCATGTTCGTCCGCACTCGAACGGCTATTCCGTCGAGATCATCGTCCAAAAGGACTTGGAAGACACCGATCGAACTCAGTACGCGACCGAAACCACCGCCGGACAACGTCACGATGGTTCACGCACCAGTCGTGTGGATGACTTCGACGACAATCCGCAAACTCTCGGATGGATTCCCTTGGGACGCGACACGACGCTGGAACAAATCCTGTTGCAGGACATTTTCCGGCGAGTCACGCAAAAAGACACGCCCGGTTTGCTGAATCACTGAGATCAGCAGAGGTACCAGGACTTGCTCAATCACCCCGAGCGAAGAGGTCGTGCAGTTTGTTGATAAAGGTATTAACGCTGCTTTCGCACACCGTACCTCTCCCGAAACGAAGTTTCGGGAGAGGTCGAGCGACGCCGTTCAGGCGTACGCGAGGGTGAGGGCCGAGCACGGGAAAGGGCGCGCACTACCCTCCCCGGAATTCTCGCTGAACGCTCGCATTCCGACCCTCCCCAACTGCGTTCAGGAGGGTGATTTCAACCTTGCGAGCACGGCACTTCAAAACTGAACGACCTCCTGCGCGGGCGGGGTTCGCAAGACGTCACGAACACAGCACTTAAAAACTGCACGACCTACGAAAACATGGCGGATGGAACGTCGAATTCATCAGTTGAGGATTCGTGTCTCATTCACCACGTTCGCAGTGGATTGCGTCTTCGCGGGTTCAAGCCTTGGCCGCGGTGGCGAGTGCTTTGTCGCTGATATCTTTGCGGCACCAAGCACCTTGCCAACGAATCTCACGCACGGCTTTGTAAGCCTGCAATTTCGCGGCACTGATCGAATCGCCCATTGCGGTCACGCCTAGCACGCGTCCGCCGGTGTTGACGACTTCGCCGTCAACACGCTGAGTCCCCGCGTGGAAGACTTTGACGTTTTCCATCTTGTCGGCTGATTCGATGCCGGTGATCGCGTGGCCTTTCTCGTAATCAGCCGGATAGCCTTCGCTGGCCATCACAACGCAAATGGCGGGTCGCGGATCGAACTCGAGTGGACCGGTTTCTTCCAGTTTGCCATCGACGACGGCCTGCATGACTTCGACTAGGTCGGTCTTCAAACGCATTAGCAACGGTTGGCATTCGGGGTCGCCGAAACGAACGTTGAACTCCAACACTTTGGGACCGGCGGGGGTGAGCATCAAACCCGCGTACAGCACGCCTTTGAACGGACGACGCGAACGTTTCATCGCGTGAACGACCGGGACCAGGATGCTCGATTCGACTTTCGCCAGGGTCTCTTCGTCCAACACGGGTGCCGGGCAGTAGGCGCCCATGCCGCCGGTGTTGGGACCGGTGTCGCCATCGTTGGCGGGCTTGTGATCTTGCGCGGGCGGCAACGTGACGATCGTTTCACCATCGGTGATTGCCAGCACGCTGACTTCGGGGCCCGTCAAACGTTCTTCGATGATCAGTTCTTTGCCCGCGGCACCGAACTCTTTGCGAGCCGCGATGCGGTCGATTGCTTCCAACGCTTCGCTGCGAGTGTCGCAGACGACAACGCCTTTTCCGGCGGCCAAACCATCGGCTTTGACAACGACATTGACGGGATCGGTGGGTTCGCTGAATCGATCTTTGATGTACCGCGATGCGTCGTCGGCACTGCGGAAGGTACGGTAGTCTGCCGTCGGGATGTCAGCGGATCGCAGCAGGTTTTTGCAGAAGACTTTGCTGCCTTCTAGTTCCGATGCCGCTTTGCTGGGGCCAAAGGCACGCAGTCCGGCGTCGGTCAACGCATCGACCAAACCTGCGACCAAGGGTGCCTCGGGACCGACGATGACCAAGCCGACGTTGTTCTCTTTCGCGAATTGGATCACGGCATCGTGATCGGCCGGATCCAAGTCGACGTTGGTCGCGTCCATCCCGGTGCCGGCGTTGCCGGGGGCAACGAAAACATTTTGAACGTGCTGGCTCTGTTTGACTTTCCATGCCAGGGCATGTTCACGTCCACCAGAGCCAACAATCAACACGTTGTATTTACTCATCGAGTGGTTTGACTCGCAGGTTTTTGAAGTAGGCGATGCTTTGTGGGTCGTGGGCTTGCAAGGCAAACGTGCCTTCGCCCAACCGGCGTTCGAAGCGATCTGAGAAGGCTTCTTGGTCGCTCGGTTCGGTGAAATCCACCAGGGTCTTTCCGTTGACTTTCAGTTCAATGTGTTTGCCGCGGACGATGATTTCTTGCGTGTACCATTCGCTGTCGCTAATGCCATTGGCCGCAAGCGTTTCCGCGTCGATGTTTTCGACCCCGTAGAGCGAACTGGTTTTCTTGGGGTCTTTGTGGCTGACGTTGACTTGGCATTCGTAGCCAAATTTGGGCCAGCCTGATTCTTGATATTGGGTGTGGAAGTAAATTCCGGCGTTGCTGCCGGGCATCACTTTCACGTCGGCTTTGAAGTGGAAGTTCTTCAGCGGAGCCAGGTCACCGACATAGAAGAGGTGGCAACGTTCGCCTTTGCAGACGAGCATTCCGTCTTCAACCTGCCAGCTGTCCGGGTTCTCGGTCGACTTTTTCCAGCCGTCGAGTGACTCGCCGTCGAACAAGGAAACAAATCCGGTTTCTTGTGCGGACGCGTTTTTAGAGGCATCGTCCGCCTTCACGATCGATTGGATCGAGAGGGCGGGGACGAGTGAAACGACGGCGGACAGTAGCAGCAGGTGGGGACGAAACATGCGTAGACTCAGGAGCGGGGATGGCGGGCTAGACGCTGGCCAACCGGTCCAGCATCACAGGGTCATTGGGTGACGGCGACATCGGGTCGACGCCCAAGGTTCCCTGCAACGATGCAATATAGTCTCCCGACTCGGCCAATTGGCGTTGTTGGGTCGCATATTCGTATTGGGCTTTCATGTCCAACCGTTCCGTCGCATCGGTGTTCAGCGGATCGTCCATGAACGATTGCAATCGCTGCTGCATCGATTTCCAGTGAGCGATATCGCGTTGCTGCTTGGCGTCGAGGCGACGGCGATACCAGTCACTGCTGAGCAGCGATTCTCGCGAAAAGAGCTGGCGTACTTCGGGATCGTCGATCGTTTTGCCGTTGTGTTCGCCGTGCACCATGATGTCCAGTGCCGCACGCAGCGGTGGACACGCCAGTTCGTAGCCAGAATCACCAAAGTAGTTCTGAGCAACACGAGCTTGTGCTTCGGAAATTTGCAGCACGCCATCGGCGAACGAATCTTGGTCCTGTTTTTCGGGACGCAAAATCGGTTCGGGAAAGACCTTCGATGGGTTGTCGAAGACACGCGCCAAGTAGGTGCGAACAAATTTGTCGGTGATGCGATAACCGAGCCGGCTGGCGGGGATCATTTTGCCGTTGTGGTCGAAGTCCTCAACTTTTTCCAGCATGCCATCTTCGATCATGCGGCGTGGGTCGCGTTCTTCGGCCGTCATGCGACACCAGACTTCGGGTATCAACAAAGAAATGTCGTGGCCGACTTCGAGGTTGGGACCAACGTGACCAGCGGGAGTGCTGAAGCCGCCCAGATCGGTCAGGATCATCGAGACGATCACGGCATTCAGGTCGACGGCAGGGTGCAGAGCGTTGAACGGACCTTTGGTTAGTGCACCTTCGCTACCCGCACCGGTCGTGCTAGGGCTCTTGCCGGTCAGTGAGCAAACGTAGTCCATGATCAATTCAGGAAGTTCCTGATAGTGCAGTGGCGAGTAGACCGCCAATGAACGGATGCCGGCTTCGGCGTCTGGTGGATTGTTGCGACGGCCGGACAAGACCGCACCCACCGGAGTCAGGACCGCATCGTCGGTGCCCAGTTTGCGATGCAGTTGGATGCCTCGCATCGCAACATAGGTCGCGCGGGGTGATGCTAAATCAGGACGGTCTTGCAGATAGCGAGGGTTCTTGGTTGGCTTTCCATCGACCAAGCGCGGATTGGCGGTGCTGACAACGTAGCCGTCCTCGGATGCTGCCGCGGTGAGCAACAAGTCTTCCATGGGACCGGTGAATTTGTCAAATTCGATGGCATCGCGAATGATGTCGCGAGCTTGCTGGCTGGTGAGCGGTTCAAAGTTGCTGATGAAGTTGCCCGGCGCGGCCAGGTCGGATTCGGTTTGTTTGTCCAGTCCGCGATGAACGGCATCGTCGGGGCGCTGGAATAAGCGGTATTCGCAGTTTTCAACAAATTTGTAGCTTGGCGCTTCCGCGACAGTTGATCCGACATCACCAATGCTTCCCGCAGGAACCACGATGCTGGCGGAGATGTCATCTTCACGCTGAACCTTGGACGACGCGATGAAGTCTTGACGCAGTTTGAATGTTCGCCATTGCGAGTTCTCCAATCCCACACGCAAGTAGGTTCCGACCAATGGGCGGCTACCGATTTTCAGTTCATGGCCCGGTGAACCATTGACGATATCGACGCCGAACGATTCACGCCAATCGTCGCCGACGCCAGGCCCGGCGAAACGTTTGATGATCAAGGCGAGAGCGTAGACGTGCTCGGGAATGCTCTTCAACCAAGCATTGTAGTCGTCGTTGTATTCAGGGCTCGGCGTCAGCAACTTGATAACGCTACCGAGTGAACGATTGGGGTCGAGCACCTTGCGGCTGGACCGTTCGCTGTAGTCGGTGCGCCCGGTGTAGGAATCCGACCAACGCGATCCGTAATCTTTCGAGAAGATGTCATCGACGAGTTGGAAATCGATCTCGTGGTCTTTGACAAAGATCGGTCCATACAACATGTAGTCGCGAAGACTCTTGCTGATTTCGCTCTTGCCGCCGCCGCTGACCGTGCAGGGTTTGTGGCAGAAAACGCCTTCGCCGACCGTGCCGATCAGACGCCAGCTTGGTGCGGAGGGGTGTTTTTCGAGTTGAATCTTGTAACCACTCGGAGCGATGTATATCTCATCCGGCGATAGTGGAATCGATTGCTCTTTGCCGGACGAATCTGTCCAGCGAATGCAGCGTTCACGGAGTGTCGCCAGAGCATCTTCTGGTATGTAAATGACGCTCGGATGGATGCGGTCGATGCCGTATCCCTCTGGTTGAACATCAATGAAATCGCCGTAGCGTTTCGCGACATCAGCGAATGTCTGGCCGTTGTAAAGTCGACTGTTGACCTGGAACTCGTCGCCCAAAGAGTACGAGGCAAACGCGATTGCACCCCCGGCGTGCTCCTCTTCTGCGTTGCCCATCAAATTAGCGGCGTAGCTAAGCTGGGTTTTGACTTCTTTCTTGCAATAGCCATAGTAGTTATCGGCAATCAAAGTCACGACCACGCCATCACTGTTGCGGCAGGTGAGTTTGAACGCACCTCCGTCGTTGTAGCGTTCGGTTTCGTCTTGCCAGCACATCCGGTCGTGACGCTGCCGTTCGGTCGCGTCGTCGTAGTGAGGCAGCCCCAGTTCTTTCTTGGTCAACTGAGTCAAGTGTGTTGCCAGGATCACGCAACCGGTGTGACCGCTCCAGTGTTTGGCGTCCAGGCCTGCATCGCAAGCAGCGATCAAGGGGTCGCCGGCATTGCCAAAAATCGATTCGACGAAGTCCAGGTTGCTGACGTAATTGCCAGGAACGAAGAAACGGGTTTCCATCGACTTTGATTCGCTGTACCCAGGAACACCTGGAGCAACCAATGGACGCAACATCAGCGACACCCATGACTCAGCGGGGTGAGGTGAGTTGTGGGTGTACGGCAATTCCATGTCGGCCGCAGGCGGCTGCATGGCGGCTCGGAAAAGATTCACGAACACATTTTTGGGAACGACTCGTTTGTCCCCAGGGATTGGCAAACCGCCTTCGACCACGTGGAACGTGCCTGCCGTGGTCCGGCGGTCGGCACGTGGATTGTTCAAAACGCCGTTGAAGCAACGATACGATTTGACCTGATCATTTTCGAACTTGTTGCCACCCAAAGGCATGCTCAACTCACGAGCCATGCCGTGACGGTCGAGATTCAATGAGCGACTGGGCAGCTTGAGTGGTTCGTCCCCTACCTCGTCGCCAAAGTAGGATGCGAGGAACGCTTCGATTCGTTGATCAATTGGTGGTTGGTGCTGGCGAAGAATCGCGTTGCGTTCACGAAAGCTATCCAGCATTTCGCGAGGGAATGCCGCGTCAGGACGTTCTTGGTCCTCTTCGCCGGGGGGCATCAGGCCAGCTAGGGCCAATTGAAACGAGAGATAGTTTTGCAGACGTTGGCGTTGTTCCGGAGTGGCCGCAAGCATGCGGTCCCAGCTCAACGCGCGTTGAAGTTCTGTTGGTTCTCGCAGCAATGCCATGAGGATCTCTCCGGTTCGAACATGAATGTGGTCGGCAAAACCAAGCTTTGTGATCGAAAAGCTTCAAGGCTAAGGATCGTGGAGCATCTTTGGTCCAAAGCGATCGACGACAGTCTCACGAAAAACTCCGGATCCAAAGACAGGCTTGGTAGAGCGAAGCTTAGCAAATATTGCCCAACTTTGAATCGGACCGGATTCGTAAGAGGCGTGCCGATTGAGCGGAGATTCTTGTCTGAGTCTATTGAGCATGGTTGTCGTTCGACGTGTTAATGTTGCCTGGAGTCTCGCTGGGGTGAGTTAGTGGAGCGAGGTAGGTCTTTGGGCTGTTCATGGAGTTCCTGAACGACGGTGCTGCCATGCGAGTGGTCAGTCTGGGGAGCGAAGGATGAATCGTTCCAAACATGCCGGCTGCAAAAGAATTTCTGATGAAGTCGTGTGAACAACCCCCGAAGGAAGATCACGTCATCTGGATTGTAGTGTCGAAGCCAGTTCGGATTCGACCAAGCGACGCAATTCTTCCTCGGTGCCGTTGTTTGGAATCACGCGAGTGCTGGCCAAACGTTTCCGCTCCCAAGACCACTGTCGAGCGTTTCGTCGCTCGAGTTCTTCTGCATCCCAGCCACGAGAGGCAAGCAATTCTTGATGTCGATCAGGATCGACCTGCAGACACCAAACCTCGTCACATGTTTCGCGATAGTCGCTTTCCAGAAGCAACGGCACATCAAGAATCACAAACGGTCGCCGGTCCGATTTCGCTTTTGCGATTTCAGATTGCAGAATCGTTCGTGTTCTCGGATGAAGCACGCCTTCCAGTTGTCGAAGTCGAGTGTGTGAACTTTCGTCGTCACCGAAGACCAAATCAGCCAATCGCGAGCGTGATAGAGACCCATCCGCCATTTGAATGGAATCGCCAAACAGCGATTTCAGTTCGTGAATGACGTCGGGTTCGCTGAGTTGGCTCTTCGCGATTTCGTCGGCGTTCAACCAGACGCCACCCAGAGATTCCAGGTGACGAGCGACCGTCGATTTGCCGCTGCACGGCGGACCGATGACTCCAATGATTGGTGTTGAAGACACTGGTGTTGAATCGGTCAGTGGCCCGTCCGACATCAAGCCTGGTAGAGAAAGGCGTTGCAGTTGGGGCAATGCGTCAACGTCGACAACATCACTTGGTTGAGGACCTGAGTGGTCAATGTTTGGTAACAACCACCGCACGAATCCTGTTCCACCGCCGCCAATGCCTCGTCGCCGCGGGCATCAACCAGTCGGCGATAGTCTGGCTTCACCGCGGCCGGAATGTCGGCCTCGTGAGCGGCCAGTTGTTCGTTGATGCGAGTGAGATCCTGGCGAACTTGTTCGAGCCGAGCTTCGATTTCGTTGACCCGTTTGGTTTGGTCTGCTTGAGCCTGTTCGAGCTTCTTTTGGGCTCGGTCCAGTTCGACCTCGCAGGTATCGATTCGTTCGAGCACTTCCAGAATTTCGTCGCTTTGAACGCTGTTGGCTTGTTCGTCCGCGGCGATTTGGTCCTTCAGCAGCGAGAACTCCTTGTTCGAAGCGGCCGTGTTCAGTTTGCCCTGCAGGTTCTTGACGTGGGCTTCGCGGGTCTGCAGTTGCAATTGCTTTTCATCCGCCGTCATGCGGGTTTTCTTCAGCGTTTCCGCCGCCGCATCCACATTCGCTTGAGCCTCGTCGACCATCGACTGAACGGCCTTGATTTGAAGCGGGCCACGGCGCAATTGCCCCTCCAAATCTGTGCGTTGTTGCAACGTGTTGTGCAACGTTCGCAAAAGGACGCTGGAAAATTTAGTCGTGGTGGAGGGCGAAGCCATCAGGCAGAATGCGGGAGCTGGAGAATGGGAGTGAAAAGAGGGGGTGAGATTGTGAGACGGATAGGAGCACCGATCAATCGCCCTTTTCTGGAACCTTCTCTAGAATTTCCAGCAAAACGCGGTCGGTGTCGATGCCCTCGGCCTGAGCTTCGAAGTTCAGCAGCACGCGGTGACGCATCGCGGGCAGGAACATCCGCCGGATATCTTCGAAGGAAACGTTGAACCGTCCGTCCAACAAAGCCTGGACTTTCGCGGTCAAAGCGAGCGTTTGGGCACCACGCGGGCTGCTGCCCCAGCGGACATACTCATTGGTGATCGGAACGCTGTACGGGCCATCGGGGTGCGTCGCCATGGTCAGACGCACCAAGTAATCCTGGACGTGCGGGGCGAGGATGACTTCACGAACAAGTTTTTGCCAGCGTTGAATTTCTTCGCCGTCCATGACCTTTTCGATCTCTGGACGTTCGCCGCGAGTCGTGCGGTCGACGATCGTCGCCAGCTCATCCCGGTTGCTGTAGCCGACCACCAGTTTGAACAGGAAGCGGTCCATCTGGGCTTCAGGAAGCGGGTAGGTGCCTTCCTGCTCAATCGGGTTTTGAGTGGCCAAGACAAAGAACGGTTGGTCGAGCGTGTAGCGATGCCCCCCCGCGGTCACGGTGCCTTCTTGCATCGTTTCCAGCATGGCCGATTGAGTCTTCGGGGTCGCTCGGTTGATTTCGTCGGCGAGCAGGATCTGCGTGAAGACGGGCCCCTTTTGAAACTCAAACTTGCGGCGACCGGATTCGTCTTCGACGACCATGTTGGTGCCCAAAATGTCCGCGGGCATGAGGTCGGGGGTGAACTGAATGCGATTGAATTGCAGGTCCAGCACTTCAGCCAACGTGCGGACCAGCATCGTTTTGCCGAGCCCCGGAACGCCTTCGAGCAAACAGTGGCCACCGCAAAGCATCGATGTCAAAACGCCGCTGACGATGTCATCGTGACCCACGATCACGCGACCAATCATTTCACGGATCGCGACGTATCGCTGACGAAATTGTTCCGCGTCGGCTCGCATCGCATCGACGGTGGTGCTCATAAGCTTGTGTGTCAGTTCGAAGAGGTGAAGTTTGGATTAGGAACGGGCATTTTGGCATCCATTACAGTTTGCCATTGCCGAAGTGCATCACGCAGTTCGGTGAAGCGTTCGGGCTCGGTTTTCGACAAGTCTTTGGTTTCGCCCATGTCGACCGATAGATCATACAGTTCTGCGGTGTCGGTCTCGTAGAACTCGATCAATTTGTAGTTGCCACGGCGAATCGCCGCACCGGGACGCCATAGCGAACCATGGTAGTGAGGGTAGTGCCAGTGCAGATCACGGGAAGTGGAATTGGCTCTGGATACTTCACCCTTGATTGCGGGCAGCAGACTGATTCCGTCGGCGTGCAGTTCAGGTTGAAGCGGCAATCCAACAACGTCGAGAATCGTTGGGAACAGATCCGTGCTGCACGCGATCTTGTCGATGATTTTCAGTTGGAGAGCAGCTGTTTTCGCTCTCGCCGCATCCGGCGCGGTCTTTGGCAGTCGCACCAGCAATGGTTCTCGGATTCCGCCTTCGTACAACCAACCCTTGCCGGCTCGCAGGGGCGAATTGCACGTCGGCCCAAACTTGCGAAGCGTCGACAGACCGCCGTTGTCGGAAAAGAAGACGACCAGTGTGTTGTCATCGACGCCGTGTTCCTTCAACGCTTGCATGATTCGTCCGACGCTGGTGTCGACCGCCTTCACCATCGACGCGTATGCCGGGTTGTCTTGGCGACCTCTCGTGACCGCATCGCGTTCCGCAATCGTTGGTGTGTCGCCTCGCAGTTCCGGCGTGTTCGCTTGCTTCTCTTGGAAGTGATCGATGGTTCGCTTGTCAGGCGTGATTGGCGAATGAACGTTGTAGTAGCTCATCATCATGAAGAAGGGCTTGTCTTCACGAGATGCTGTGTCGACCAGTGAGACCGCTTCGTCGGTCAGTCGCGTCGTCAGGTACTCTCCATCGTGCTTGGCCTTTAGATAAGGGTTTCTCCAAGGTGAGTAATATCCGCCGGGAGGCGATCCTTTGTGACCGCCGCCGATGTTGATTTGAAATCCTTGATCGGTCGGCAGGTGACCGACATCGCCGAGGTGCCACTTGCCCAAGAAGAACGTTTGGTAGTCGGCGGCGTCTCGCAAGTGTTCAGCGAGCGTGACTTCGTTCAAAGCCAGGTTGTCTCGGTCGTCGACATGTTGGAAACGAGGGTTCTGGGCTCGGTCGGTCGACATGCCAGGGATCCAGTCGGTGATGTCGACGCGAACCGGGTGGCGTCCGGTCAGGATGCTGGCTCGCGTGGGAGAGCACACGGGGCAGGCGGCGTAAGCGTTGGTGAATCGAGTTCCCGATTCGGCCAACGCATCGATCTGTGGCGTTTCGTGATAAGTGCTGCCGTAGCAACCCAAATCCGCCCATCCCAAATCATCCACCAAAAACAACAGGACGTTGGGACGTGATGCTGTTGAGGAGCTTTCTTTAGCAACTAGCGCCTTCAGGTTTCCAAGCGAAGCGATCATCGCAAGCAACAACACTGCCGTTGTCACCTGGTTCGATAAAGAACGTGAGGGCGATGTGAGAAGGCAATGAGATCGCAGCATTTGACGGCACAAGATGTCTAGCAGGGTGGTGGTTGTCTGACCCAGGTCGATGATTGGGCTGAGCGTCATTGTAGCCCAATCCAAAGGCACTCGGTGGTACCGGGGGGCTCCTGCCGAGTGGCAGAGGCTTTCAGCCGGTGTGCTGCCAAAGACTGGATACCAATGCCACTGTCGATGGGAAGTTGTGACGATTTTGGCGGAAATCGAGGTGCCATGACTGGGCTGGGGCACGGATGATCGCATGCCGATATTGAGCTCGTAGCGGCACAGTCACCACCCAATTCAAAGACGACGATGGCGGATCGATCCACTGAAACATTGACCGGTTCGCCGGGGCCCAAAGAGCGAACGGTTCGTTTGGCATCAGGAGAGATTTGCGAAGTGCCGAGCGGTTGGGAATTGTTGCCGCCGGGAGATGCCGGTGTGACTCGTCGTGTCAAAGCCGCCGGGCCGACGTGGACGGTCAAAGAGAAGAAAGGCCGACGGGAATTTTCGCAGGGGCTTTGGGCTGATGCGAAGCAGATCGCGGACGCGAAGGCTTCGATGGAGGCGACTCGATCCACCGCCGATTACGCGAAAAAGCAGGCGGCAGCGAAAAAACGGCGGGAAGAGAAACAAGGCGAGTATGTGGAGGATTTTTTCCAAGCCGTCTGCGACTTTTTGAGATTTGCACCAGAGTATTCAGCGGTCGCCAAGCACCTTGCCAAAGCGGTGACCGAGCACGCGACGCCGGTGGGCAGCGGCACGGTCGCTCGCACCGAGCGGATCCCAATCGAACGTCGAGCCGAATCGGCCGTGATCGCTTGGATGCGTCATCAAACGACGGCGTACGACAACATGAAAATCGAACGCGTCAAAGGCCGGCGTCGCGAAGTCCGCCGTGAATTGGCAGCGAAATCTCGCGAGCTGCTGCAGAAGTATCGCTCCGGCGAGGATAACGCGATGGTGGGCTGTCCTCTGGCCAAGGCGTTGCGGGGATAGGACCGAGCCAGACTTTCAAGGCATTGTTGCGAAGTGCGGTTTCACGGAGCCGTTTCACGAACACTCGCGCACGGTTGTGAAGCGGATTCAAAAAATTGGCGTTGTTGTTGAAGGGACTGCCGATCTAAAAGCGTAGGTGGTCGATGGATGGTTTCCGTCGCAGCCGAGGCGAGCAACCTTTTCCGTTCGCGTTCCCTTCGTTTGCCCCGTTTGAGGTGGCATTGAACATGAAAATCCAATTCAACTTTGGCGTCCGTCTGATTCTCGCTGGTGCCGCTGTTCTGGCATCGGGAGTTTTCTCTCCGAACAACGCCATGGCGCAAGCCAACACCCAACGCGGTGCGACTTGGGGTGGTATCACCGGCGCGATCGCGGGCGCGATCATCGGCGACAACAACAACGAAGCGGGTGCCGGAGCTGCCATCGGTGGTGCTGTCGGAGCCGTCGCCGGCGGATTGCTGGGCAACGCGAAAGACAAAGAGTTGCAAGCTCAGCAGTATTACTCGCAGCCGAGCCATTACACACGAACCGTTGCCCCCCAACCATCCGCATCACCGCTGGTGCCCACCGGAGCCGTCTCGTTCAACGACGTCGTCGCGATGAGCCGCAGTGGTGTGAGCGAAGGTGTGGTGCTGAACCAAATCGCATCGCGAGGTGTTCAGCGACGCCCCGTCGTTTCGGACATCATCTCGCTGCATCAGCAGGGAGTCAGCGAAGTGGTGATTTCGGCAATGCAGAACGCTCCCGTCGGTGACCAAGTCGTCGTGCAAGCACCGACAGTTGTAGAAACGCCAGTCTATGTGCCCGCGCCTCGCGTCTACGTGCAGCCAGCACCGGTCTATCGTGCCCGTCCCGTCTACCATGGACCGCCAAGACATGGTCGTAGCAGCGGATTTCATATCCACTACGGTCGCTGATCAGAAGACTGAACCTTCCCCTCGCTCGACCTCACCCAAGCTTCGTTTTGGGAGAGGTGGGTGAGCGAATCAAGTAGAATCAGAGCAGAGCATCAGAGTAGAACAGTTGTCCTCAACTGTTCCGTCGGGCAGCCCTCAAGGGCCAAGCCTTGTTCGCAGCCAATTCCGCTTGCTAGCATTCGCGTCATGCTGCTCGATGACATGGATGGCGTCGATTGTGCGATGCACCATCCCATCAGCCACATCAAATTTTCAATTTAGAATTTTCAATTTCACTTTTTCAATCGCATGCTCGGGCGGCGCACTCACCTTACCGTTGCGAATCTGTCACCGCTCCACGGATAGGAAGCAACGTCGCGCCGCTTCCCATGCCCGACCCTCACCCTCGCGTACGCCTGAACGGCGTCGCTTGACCTCTCCCCAAACTTCGTTTCGGGAGAGGTTGTTGTTGCGGGAATCCAATAAAACGTGACACCATGAACAATACGGTGTCCTAAAACAACGCCGTGGCGTCGCCGGTGGAGTCGACTTGCCAAGGCGTCCACAGGATGACTGGACTACCGATCTTCAAGTCGCTTTTTCGCGGCGGGATGGTCACTGTTTCGAGCACCAGGTTTTCGATGTCGAATTCCTGTCCGAGCTGATCGATTTCGTGACGCAGTTCGTCTTCGAGCTCTTGCATGTCGATGTGCAGTTGCTCCAGAGCCGCTTCGGCTCGTTTGACGTCACCGCGTTGCTGAGCCGCTCGGGTGGCTCCTCTCGCCGCCGTCGACATCTTGGAGACGTTGGTACGGCTGGCGATTTTGCGGCCCATGAAGGCGCCGATCAGCGAGGTGCCAAAGGACAGCAGTGAAGACATCTTGGCGGATTCGTACTGCCCTTCTTCACGTGCGATTCGTTCCTCTGCCGTTCGCATCTTGCTCTCCAGCGACTTCATCTTCGAACCGTATTTGTCACGCAGCTTTTCCGTTTGCAAATCGCGTTCTTCACGAGCGGCTTGTTGGAAATGCAATCGAGCTTCGACTTCGCTTGCACCCGCCGGAGCGTAATCACCCAACGCAGGGCTTTTGAAAAGCTCCATTGGATGATGTCGGTAGAGATAGTCCTTCAATTGCTTTTGAATGGACTTCAGCTTGCTGGCTCCGCGAAGGTCGTCGGGCAGATCGGTGAAGTCAAAACCTTCTTCGGGATCGGACACCCATTCAGCGTCGACGTCCAAGGGTTCGCTGGATTCCCACACGTCCTCGGGGACTCCTTTGCCGCAACGCAGGACTCGCCGCGCGTCGACCCATTCGTCCACGCTTGCACTGCTGCGAACGAAGTGCATGGAACCTTCACCCAAAAGTGCAGCCCGGTAGACTCGCCGACCATCGCCGCCGGGATACCGGGTGGGGACCAGGAACGCTTCCCCAACACCGGTCGGCAAGACTGGCCGACTGGGTGAAGAGACTTCGTTGGAGACCGATTCGTGTTCGCCGGCTTGTTCGGCCGCGAGTTCCGCTTTGCGATCTGCCATCAGTGCCGAGATTTGATCGCGAGCCAATGGACCGGCGAGGAACGACATCGCCCAACGAGTTTGGAACACGGTGGGTCCATCGTCATGCACGTTGTTCATCAGGAACACGCGACTACCCAACGAAGCGAGCAGTTGTTCCATCTCGGCTTTGTTAAAGGGTTTGCCAGTTTGAGCGGCGGCTCCTTCGAGCCCATCCAGCACACGAGCCTTGTCACGCTCGGTTTGTAAACGGCCGAGGAACCAAGTGCCGATGTTGGACAAGCCTTTGTAGTCGAGGTCGACCGGGTTCTGAGTCGCGAGCGTGACTCCCAAGCCAAACGCTCGGGCTTGTTTGAGTAGCGTCAGCATCGGCGGTTTGGACGGCGGGTTGGCAACCGGTGGGAAGTAACCGGCGACCTCATCCATGTACAGCATTGCGCGGAGTGAGCTGGTACCGCTTTGTGTTCGCATCCAGGAGACGATCTCGTTGAGCAAGATCGTGACAAAGAACATCCGTTCTTGATCCCCCAGGTGCGCGATCGAAAGGATCGATAGTTTGGGTTTGCCTTCTTTGGTGTACAGCAAATCGGGGATCGAGAGCGATTCGCCTTCCAGCCACGATGAGAAGGCGGGAGAGGCCAACAAGTTGTTGAGCGTCATCGCCAGCTTGGATCGTTCACTCGGTGGCATGAACGTGTCGAGATCGAGCACTCCGACGCGGGTGATTGGTGGTGCTGAGATCAATCCGATCAAATCACCGATCGTGACGCTGCGACCGTCTCGCCAGCAATGATCCAAGATCGAACTGATCAAGATGTGTTCGCGAGAAAGCAACGGGTCGGCTTCCATCCCCAGCAGCGTCAGCAATCCCGAGGCGGCGCCAGTGACTCGTTCCCGCATCGCGTCGGTGTTGGAAAGGACCTCCGGTGGCGGAGCGTCAAAACTTTTTAAAACGGTCAGCGGAATTCCGGTGTTGCTGCCCGGCGTGTAAATCGCGACGTCGGCGGCGGCTTTGAACTTGGCAACTCGCTCGGGCGTCTGTCCCCAAGAAGCCAAGCCGTTCTTCCAGGTCTTGGCGGTTTTGGCGGCGTACTCCTCCAGCGTCATGCCTTTGCGGGACGCTTCGCCCTGTTCCAACCAAGGCAGGAAGTCGTCGGGCTTCATGTCAGGAAAGGCCAGCATCAGGTTCGCCAGGTCGCCCTTGGGGTCGATGCAGATCGCAGGGATTCCATCGATCGCGGCTTCTTCGAGCAACGACAGGCACAGTCCGGTTTTCCCGCTGCCAGTCATGCCCACGCACATTGCATGAGTGCACAAATCTTTCGCGTCGTAGAGCAGCAAATCGTCGAGAGCTTTGCCGCCCGCGATGTCATACTGGCGTCCCAAGTAGAACGTGGCCAGTTTCTCGAACACGTCGGGAGAAGGCGTGGCAGATGTCTGAGAAGGAGAAGATGAGGACATGCGACGAATCGTGTTGCGAGCAGACGAGTGGATTCCAAGCGGTTGGTAACATACAACGTTCGGCAGTTTCAATCATCGGTGCCACTCCAACACGACCTGATCCATGCTCGATCTGTACGACAAAATTGATGAAGCCTGCACAGAAATCCGTCGTCACACTCGCGACACGCCGCGAGTCGGCATCATCCTGGGGACCGGGCTGGGCGGGTTGGTCGAGGACATCGAAGTCGAAGCAACGCTGGACTATTCCGAGGTGCCGTACTTTTTGAAGTCGACCGCGACCAGCCACGCCGGACGACTGATCATCGGCCGGATGGGCGGCGTGCCGGTGTTGGCGATGGAAGGTCGTTTCCACTTTTATGAAGGTTACGACCTGAAAGACATCACGCTGCCCGTGCGTGTTTTCAAAGCGATGGGTGCCGAATTGTTGGTTGTCAGCAACGCCTGCGGGGGACTGAACCCTTATTTCAACAATGGCGACATCATGGTCATCGAGGACCAAATCAACCTGATGGGCGGCAACCCGTTGATCGGGATCAACGACGATCGCTTGGGCCCACGTTTTCCCGACATGTGCGAACCTTACGACCAGCAATGGATCGACAAGACATTGGCCATCGCTCGTCGCAACGAAATCTATCCTCACAAAGGTGTTTTTGTCGCAGTCGCGGGACCGTGCCTCGAAACACGCGCTGAATATCGCTACCTGCGTCAGATCGGAGCGGATGTCGTTGGAATGAGTACAGTGCCCGAAACGATCGTTGCCGTGCATGCTGGAATGAAAGTCGTCGGATTGAGCGTGATCACCGACATGTGCTTGCCTGATGCACTGAAACCGGCTGATGTGTCTGAGATCATTGCGACGGCAAATGCGGCCGAACCCAAACTGCGAACGATTGTTCGCGGCATCGTTCAAGAGTGCGGCGAAGTTCGTATCGCTTGATCGATGCGAACGTGATAGGACGATCGCGGCGGGTGCCATGTTGGTCGGACGAAAGATACAATCGTTCACACCTCCTCACTTCTTTTCGAAGACCCCGTCTCTAGGATTCATCCATGTCTGAATTGTTGGAACAAGTCGGTCGTCAAATGACGCCCGAACGTATCTCAAGTCTGAGTCGATCGTTGGGCGCGGATGAATCCACGGTTCGAAATGCGGTCAGCGCAGCGTTGCCGACGTTGTTGGGTGCGGTAACACGTCAAGCCGATGACCCTGCCCAAACGGCCCAATTGCATCATGCGTTGGAACGCGATCACGATGGTTCGGTGTTGGATCATTTGGGCGGTTTGTTTGGATCCGATGATGCTACTCAGAACGCTGGTGTGACTTCCAAGACGACCGCTGGCGGCGCGATCTTGGATCACATTCTCGGCAACAAGAAAGAACGCGTCGAACATGGTGTTAGCGCAGCGAGCGGTCTGTCGATGGGACAGTCGACGAAGTTGATGATGATGTTGGCCCCGGTCCTGATGGGCGTTCTGGGACAGCAGCGAAAATCCAAAGGGTTGTCCCCGGATGGGCTGGGCGAAATGCTACGTCAGGAGAAGGCTTCGGTGCAGCAATCGGCTGACGGCGGAAGCATGTTGGGCCGGATCTTTGATCAAGATGGCGACGGTGACTTTGACATGATGGATGTCGTCAAGTTCGGGATGGGCCGCTTCTTCGGTCGCAAGTAAGCGAAACCTTATTCGTCTTCTTTCATCGACTTGAAACGGTCGATTTGAAGATGCAGGTGCCACTGGCCCGGGTCGTCCAAGAGGCTGGTTTGTTCCAGCAGCAGTGCTTGGTCGATCTCGCCTTGTTGGGCCAAAATTTCAGCGAGCGTGTCACGGTAGACAGCACTGTTCGGTTCGACCGAAACCGCATGACGCGACATCTCCAACGCGTCGTCCAGTCTCGAATGATTGCGAACGGCACACCAAGCGACATTGTTTGCGGTCGTCGCATCGAGCGGGAACTGGCGAAGGTGTTCCATCCCAGCGTCCACGATCCGGTTGAGCCATTTGTCGGCGGACTGTGTCATGCCCAGTTGTTTGATTCGTGGCAGCATCAATTCCGCTGAGTGAATATCGATGGGCTCGAAACGAAGCAGCAGTTCGAAGATGCGTTCGACTTCTTGTTGTTCGTCGGCATTCAGTTGCTGCAGATCAGATTGCAAGATCAGTTCCAATTGATTGCGTAGGATCAATTGAGGCAAAAGAACGTAGTTGATCTCTTGGTAGTCAGAGGCCGCCAGGGTGCCCGCAAAGCCGAGGTCGTACCAGCGGATCGCTTGCAGGCGTTTTTCGATCGCGTCGGGTGGCAGTTGTTCTAGTTCCGCTTCCGCTGCGTTGCCCTCGTCGGCGGATGCTGCTGTCGTGCGTCGCAAGACAAATCGGTTGTAAGCTCGAGCGATGTCCATCAACGCGAGCGTTTCGTCCGATTCAAAAGCGGTGACCAAGAGCAATGATTGATACAGGTCTTCCGCCAAATCCCACATGCCGGCACCGGCCAACGCGTCAGCCATTTGTTGTCGCATGTCGGTCGATGGTGTTGCCGCCATGACTCGCAATTGTGTGCGAAGTTCATCGGCCAACGATTGGTCGCCGTCTCTTTGTGCGAACATGAATTGTTGAAGGACAACTTGGAACCCGATCATCGCGTCGTCTCGCAGTCCCGCGTTCAGCACCCTTTGTGGTTCACTGATTAATTCTTGCCAGATGCTCTCAAAGTCCTCCGGCGTAGGAGCGTGCGAGTCATCTCGGTGACGATCGGTTAGCAATTTCAAACGCGCGGGCAGGTCTCCACTTTGTGCCATTCCTCGAACGATCCCGCGGACAAAATCAGCTCGTCCATGTGCTTCGAAGAGTGCTTCCCACTGCTGCGCGGAGGGGACATCCGATTCCGACAGTGTGTATTCATCGACCTTGGTGCGGCGTTGAAGATCCTCTTCCGATTCGCCGGAACGAAGGTGCTCGCCAAGCAAATCGATCCATTCACGATGTTTGCGAATGTCTTCCGGAGCGGCTCGCGCGATCTCGCAGGCCGTGATGAAGCTACGCTCGGTCGACCATTCAGGACGATGGTGAAAGATGAACCAGTTGAGGTAGTACAGCAGTTCTTCGTTCGTCGGTTCAACCACACGCGAAACCAAACGCAGTGACAACCGAGATAGAAGGCTGGGTTTCTCGGGCGCCGCCAGTTCAAAGATCCAGTCGGTTTTGTTCGTCGCGGCGAGCGTCGCTAGAACGAAGTGCTGAGTCAGGACCGATTCGCGTCCCGGCGAGGCTTTGACATACATCCTGGAATCGGAAAGTTGGGTCGCGATTCGATAAGCGATGTCAGGTCGTCCAATGTCGATTGCCGTTCGCATCAGAGCGAGGCAATCCAGGACTTTTTCTTTGGGGGCAACACCTGATCCGGAAGTCAATTCCTCTTCCGATACGCTGCGTTGTTGGTGGATGGCTTCGTCGATCCATTGTTCCAATTGCGTGTCGAGCCGTTCTGCTTCAAATCCCAAAAGCTGCAAACCGCGAGCATGACGCGATGTCTTGATCGCGATCGCAGACGCTTCCCGTGGTGATTGCTGTTCCAATAGATCGATGGCCGAGTCGACTTCCCCGTGGATCAGCAGTGAACGCCAACGAAGCGTTTCGTAGGACGGCGAAAGACTTTTTTCACGTTCCCGCTTCAACGCATCGATGGCTGCCTGGCGAAGCGAATCATTGCCCGATCGTGTGGCGGCGAGCAAAGTATCGGACCAGTGTCGAACGGCTTCATCACGTGCAAATTGTTGCTCGGCAGCTGATCCTTCGTTTGCGGATTCATCGAGCCGCTTGGCTTCTTGCGCGGATTCTTCTGCGATCGCTTTCCAATCCGATGTCACCATTCGAACGACTCGGTTGAGCGAGTGCCGCGAAGTATTGGGCTCGTCGGTTGGGGGTGGTTGTTGCTGAGCGAGTTCGTCGTGCTGTTGCGCGACTTCGGAGGCGGCTTCATGATTTCCACGCAGCAAATGCATCACGCACAATGCTTCCGCACGTTGATCGTCTCGCCATGTTTCTGCGGTCGCTGGAAGCGAAGGTGAATCGCCGGGGCTGCGAATCAAATCGTCGCGGCACAACGCCATTTTCTTGTTGGCTGATGCACGATCTAAAAATGCGATCAAATCAGGAAGTGAGTTTTGCAGGACCGCGATTCGGGCGTAAATCGGATAGCGGGATTCGACGACCAAGGAGACTCGGGCGAGGATGGCTTCGTATTCGATTGTTCCGGCAGCTTCTTCCATCGCGACAGTGGCGGCACGAAATCGGCCGGCTTCGAGCAACACTTCAATCGCTTCGGCGGGGCTGACTTTGGAAAGAATGTCGGCCAGTTCGGTCGGTGTGTCGGCAAGGATCCCGCGTTGCCATTGAGATTGCACCCAGCGGGCACGATCCGAAATTTCGGGATCGCGATGGCGGATCGCCTGGATGACGTCAGACCGCCAGCGATCTCGGTCACGCCACCACTGCAACGTCGTTTGAACTCGATCGTCGAATTCCGAAGCCGCCAACAATCCCGTTTGAGTCGTTGGCGTTTCAGGCGTTGGTGATTCCTGGTCGACGCTCCATGCGAATTGCGCAGGAACGATGGTGCAGGACAGACACGCGGCGACAATCGCGAACGCTAGCTTGTTACTCAAGGTGGTGGTCACTGCGAAGTTGATGGGGTGTATCGTGTTTCAATCCAATCGGCAATTCGTTGTGGCTCAGCACCTTCGACATTTTGCAGCGACCGCAAGATACCCGCCGAATCGGCCCGGATTTCCGGAGTGGATTTGGTGGCGATCGATTCGTAGACCGCCTGAGCGGCTTGCCCCGTTTCGGATTCCATTGGTAACTGGAACTTAGCCAATGCCTTGGAAACCACAAACGGTAAATCGTCGAGCGTGTAGGTGTAGTTTCTAGCTCCGCGGCGAGCGATCAATTGTTCGGCACTGGCTTCAACGACCAACAACGAAATTGCATCCGTCACGTTGAATTCATTTCCGGCGGTCAGGTCTGCCATCGCCCGCGAAACGCCACTTCGATAGTACGTCCCCAGGTCCGCGATTTGATAAAGCGTTTCTGCGCGAGCAACCTGTTCGTCGGTGGCCGCGGCTTTCTCGGCGGTTTCGGCCAAGGACTTCATCTTCGACCAATCCCGTTGCCGAATTGATGCTTCTGCAGCCGCAATGGCGGTATCACCAGCCGCGATGTTTTCCTCTGTTGCTTCGGGACGAGCGGCGGGCGATGGTGTCGTTGTGGGAGATGGCTCGGGGGCTGGGGGAGGCTGCATGTTGTCGCCGGCGTCCGACGGCATTCCCATATCGGGTGTGGGAGCAGCATCGGGCGGCGATGGCATTCCTGCAGGCAGGCCTGGCATGGTGGTGGGGTCAGGCATCGCACCGGGGT
>NZ_ANMO01000039.1 GCF_000338295.1 Rhodopirellula europaea 6C | reverse complement strand
CTTCCAAGCCCGTCGAAATGGAAACCCGACGCGTCAGCGAGACCCACGCGCCATGCCCAACGCCGGCCCCGTCCGGGGCGGCCCGATCCTTTTCGCCAACAGTCTCGGGGCTTCCGCCCCGAGCTAAGCACGCCGGCCCCATCCGGGGCGAGGATCGTCTCCGAATGCTCCGCCGGTTCATGTCCCGTCATCGCCGCCACCGCCCAGATTTTGAAATTTACAATTTACAATTTCACTTTTTCAATCCGCCCCATCTCATCGCTCGGAACCTATCGCCGCACCGCGGAGCCAATATGCCGCTCGGAACTCGCAGGCCATCTTGACCAAACCGACAATATCTCCTCGGACGGTCAGCAAAACACCGGCGAGTTGCGCTCAAAACTTCGATCGTGTGCCGGCAGACTGGGTCAGTTACAATCAGGTCTGCTTGGCCCCGTCACGCACCTCCGCGTGCGTCCCACCTGCGGGGCCGTTTCATGATGAAAGAATAGGTTTTCAATGACGGTCTCATTGATGTCTTCCCCAAAAGTGCGTTCTGTCTGGATACACCAAACCGTCCGGTTCCTCGCGTGTTTGCTTGCCGTTGCGATATCTTGCGCTGGTGCGTATGCCGATGGTTTGAACCCGCGGGAGTCGTTCTTTGAAGAAAAGGTTCGACCGCTGCTGATTGAGCACTGCTACGAATGTCACGGGGATGCGCTGCAGGAATCCGATCTGCGACTGGATTCGCTGGGGACGATTCTGCAGGGCGGGATCAGCGGTCCAGCAGCGGTTGCCAAGAACGTCAATGAGAGCCTGATCATCGATGCGGTGCTTGGTCGACGCGGGATGGAGATGATGCCGCCGGACGGCCCGCTGGACGAAGATCAAATTGTGATTCTGCGGCGTTGGATCAACATGGGTTTGCCGTGGCCCGCAAGTAATCAGGACACGGCAGAGTCCGATGCCACGGAGATGACTCCGGCACTCGGTAACCAAGAAGCGATCGGTCAGGTCGCCGAGTCACACTGGGCATTCCAACCGCTGCAAAAGCCTAAGGTTCCCACGACTTCGAAACCGGCTGAGCAGAACGCGGCGAATCAAAAACAATCGGCCCATCCAATCGACTCATTCATTGCCGCCTCGCTTGACCGCAATGGATTGACGCCAGGAAAGCCCGCGTCTCGCGAGGTGATCGTCCGCAGGTTGCACTTCGACCTGGTGGGGCTGCCCCCGACGTACTCTCAGGTGCAAGCCTTTGTAAATGACAAACGCGACACGGAAGTGGTGGTCGCGGAATGGATCGAAACGGTGCTGGCCGACCAGCATCACGGCGAACGATGGGCACGCTACTGGTTGGACCTGGCACGCTACGGTGACACTCGCGATTGGCAGGCCCAAGCCGAACTTCGTTACCCGTACGCCTACACCTATCGCGACTACGTGATCCAGTCGCTGAACAATGACAAACCCTACGATCAATTTGTTCGCGAACAGATCGCAGCGGACTTCTACACCGAAGACGCCGATTCACCATCGCTGGCGGCACTGGGTTTCTTGACCGTTGGCCCACGTTTTCGAAACAACCGCCTGGAACAAATCGCGGACAAAATTGACGTGGTCGGTCGTGGGTTGATGGGAATCACGGTCAGTTGTGCACGCTGCCACGATCATAAATACGATCCGATCCCGACGGAGGACTACTACTCGCTTTATGGCGTGTTCGCGAGTTGTGCTCTTCCGGAGACACTGCCGCGCATCGACACGGACGTATCATTCTCCGATGAATTGAAAGCGGATTTCCAAGCTCAACTGACCGCCAAGCAGAACGAGCTCGCCGAGTACAAGGAAGACTTGCGAAAACAAGCGATCGCGGATTTGAAAAAGCAGTTGCCGACGTACCTGGACGGCTTCTATCTGCTGTCGATCGCTCGCGGAAAAGAGATCCGTGGTGTGATTGGCCAATTGAAGATCAAAGAGACCGCGATGACGCCGCTGAACGCACGCTTGGCGGCGGACTTGAAGAATCGTTCCGATGTTTCGCATCCTATCCTGGGCCCATGGAACCAAGCATTGGGCGCAAACACGAAACAGTTCAACAAGCAATTGCCTCGATGGATGAAATCCTGGCGGACGAACAAGGACCTGAATCCGCTCATCCGCGATAGCTTGGTGGAATCGAATCCCAAGACGCAGCGTGAATTGATTGCCGCTTATGCAGGCGTGATGGACGGCGTGCTGAAGGCTTGGGACGCGAAGTCGAAGTCGGCGGACGTCAAGAACGACAACCAATCGAGCAAGCTGGCTGATGCAAACCAAGAAGCGATCCGACAGATCCTGATGGCTGACGGAGGTTGGTTTGACCTCGACGTCGAAGCTGTCGCGCGAGCATCACGTTTGCTAGGCAAAGGACGCAAGGCTCTCGGTGATCGTGAAAAGGCCATCGCCGCGGTCGAGTCCACTCACCCGGCCGCGCCGCCACGAGCGATGGCATTGGTCGATCTGAAGAAGCCCGTCAACCCGTTCGTGCTGCTGCGTGGCGAAGCGAACCGTCGTGGCGATCGGGTGCCGCGTCAATTCTTGTCGTTGTTGTCCAACGTCAGCGACGGCCCCTTCACCGATGGCAGCGGACGCCGCGAACTTGCCGAAGCGATCACGTCAGCGGAAAACCCATTGACCGCTCGTGTGCTGGTCAACCGCGTTTGGGCTCGTTACTTCGGCCGTGGCTTGGTCGATTCGTTGGATGACTTCGGATTGCGAAGTTCACCTCCATCGCACCCAGAATTGCTCGACTGGTTGGCCAGCGAATTCATTGAGCAAGGTTGGTCGATGAAATGGTTGCATCGCACGATCACAACCAGTCACACCTACCAGCAATCTTCTGAACTACGAGAGGATGCGTTCGCGGTCGATCCGGAGAACCGTTGGTTGTGGCGACAGAATCGTCGACGACTCGATTTCGAAGCGATGCGGGATTCGATCGTCTCAGTCGCAGGCACGATCGATCTCACGGTCGGTGGACGCTCGGTCAAGTTGAGTGAAACGCCGTACACGACCCGGCGCAGTTTGTACGCTTACGTGGACCGCTTGGAACTCGATCCGATTTTGCGGACGTTCGATTTCGCGTCGCCCACCGCATCCGCAGCCTCGCGGGCGGAAACCACCATCCCGCAGCAGGCTTTGTTCTTCATGAATCACCCGTTTGTAGCCGTGCAAGCACGTGAACTGGCCGATCGTGTTGCCGACGAAGCCGAAGGCAACGAGGCCGACGCGGCAACGATCACGGCGCTCTACCGACGAGTGTTTTCGCGTGATCCGTCAGCGGATGAAATCACAATGGCAAAACGGTTCCTGGTCGCCGCTGCGGACACCAACGGGCAGGCTCTCGGTGGAGTATGGCAGTACGGTTGGGGGAACATCGCCAGCGCACCCAAGAAAGCCGGCGACGCAGAGGACGACTTTCAGCCACTTCCGTATTGGTCCGGCAAAGCCTACCAGGCATCGGAAGCATTCCCTGACCCGAAGCTGAAGTTCCTTCGTTTGTCGGCCACCGCGGCACATTGCGGCGTCAATCCAGCGCACAGCATCATTCGCCGCTGGGTCGCTCCGGCCGATGGTGCGGTGCGGATCGCCAGCAAGCTGACGCATGCTCGCCCCAATGGGGACGGCATCACCGTGTCGATTCGAAGCGGTGAGTTCCGCACGACAGACCAAGTCGCTCGGGGAACGATCAAACCGGCGGTGCCCCGGTTACAAGTGAAGGCGGGCGACGTGATTGATTTTGTCGCCAGTCCAGGAGCCAATTCCAACTCGGATTCTCACACCTGGACAATCACGATTGCGGGCATTGCCGGTGAACTCAATGGCGATCGCTGGCAGTCCCAAAAGGACTTCGCGCCGCCCGCACCGCAACCGCTTGGTCGTGTCGACCAATTGGCCCAGGCTCTGATGTTGACCAATGAATTCCTTTACCTCGATTGAGTGTCACCCGTGATGTTTGAAAACAATTTCACCGACCGCCGAACGATGCTCCGTCGCAGCGGGATGGGCATGGGAATGCTGGCACTGGCCGGCGTGCTGCAAGATGGCGGTATGCTGGGCGATGGCATCGGCTCTTCCGGCGGACTGTTCGCTGCCGAGGCGGCGTCCCCGGAAGCAAACGCCAACAGCTTGGCAGTCCGACCGACGCACTTTCCTGGCAAAGCCAAGCGAGTGATCCACTTGTTCGCCAATGGTGGCCCCAGCCAGATCGATACGTTCGATCCCAAGCCGATGCTGGCCAAGATGCATGGCAAGACGCTGGACGACAAACTGAAAAACAACCGGCGTTTGGGCGGTGTCGCGCACCAGTCCAAGTTCAAGTTTCAAAAGCACGGCCAATCGGGAATTGAAATCAGCGAGCTGTTTCCCGAGCTGTCCCAGCACGCGGACAAGCTGTGTGTGATTCGTTCGATGGTCACCGATGTCCCCAATCACGAGCCCGGTTTGATGATGATGAACTGTGGCGACATCGTCCGGCCGCGGCCCAGCGTCGGCGCGTGGACCTTGTATGGCATGGGCACCGAAAATCAAAGCTTGCCCGGCTACGTCGTCATGTGCCCATCCGGTTTGCCAACCGCTGCGACGGCGAACTGGCGAAACGCGTTCTTGCCGGGCATCTTTCAAGGCACGCACGTCGACACGCAGTACACCAACCCAGAGGAATTGGTCGCCAACATCGACAACGACTACTTGGTGCCGTCCCAGCAGAAACGGCAGATGGATTTGATTCAAAACCTGAACCGAATGCACCTGGCCGATCGCAGTGACGATGCCCAGTTGTCAGGCCGCATCGAGTCACTCGAGCTTGCTTTCCGGATGCAGGGGGAAGCACGCGATGCGTTTGACATCTCCACCGAGACCAAAGAAACACAGGAGATGTACGGCGACTCGCTGCAAGGGCGTCAGATGCTGATCGCACGGCGATTGAGCGAACGCGGCGTGCGTTATGTCCAGGTCTATCACGGCGCAGGCCAACCCTGGGATTCACACGCATCGATCGAACGCAATCACCCTCGACTGGCCCGTGAATGCGATGGTCCCATCGCAGCACTCCTGAAAGACTTGGAACAGCGAGGTTTACTGGACGAAACGTTGGTGATTTGGGGTGGCGAGATGGGACGCACGCCAACGGTTCAATTGCCCGTCTCAGCGAACCCGGGACGCGACCACCATGACGACGGGTTCACCGTCTGGATGGCCGGTGGCGGTGTGAAGGCCGGTACAACGTACGGCACCACCGACGAAGTGGGACTGAGCGTTGCCGAGAACCCCGTGCACGTCCACGACTTGCATGCCACGATCTTGCACCTGCTAGGCTTTGACCACACGCGGCTCACCTATCGATACGCAGGCCGCGACTTCCGGCTGACCGACGTCCACGGTCACGTCGTCCACGACATCATCAGCTAGGCAGCCTGTTCAGTGAGTCAGCTGGAACACGATCGCGTCCAGTTCGTCTCCGGTAACCATGAGCGAACGCCAATCGGCTGATCTCGCAAATTGCGAAACCCATTCAATCAACAGTCCGCTAAGATCGCGGCCGAAGTTCATAGCGGAGGTCGCCAAGACTTTCGATTTCACAGCCACCAACGAAACGCTTAACGAGTTCAGCTACCCTCAAACTGAACTGGAACAGTCCACGCGTGAGGCACGAACTTCACTCATCGCCACTGACCAACACAAATCGACCTTGTGCTTCCGCCAAGACTGAAACTTCAAAAGGGGATGAAATTCAACGAAGCAAAGCATGAGATCAATGACGCCCCAATGCGCTCGATCTTAGCGAGAAGATTTTTCAATGGAGGCCAGTCGATTGACCGACATGTGACGCACTTCTACCGGCTACATTCCGCTAGCAAACGCGTACGTTGCCGCCCTGGCGTTAAGATCAAGGATAGCCGGGACTGTCATCCCGATTGCGATTTCGATCATTGGCACCGTGTGATGATCGACCAGCAGATCTGCATTGCGAATCGCTAATCTGCCAAGCTCGGCATATCCATGGCATTGCTCAAACCAAGACCGACGAGACCCGATAGCAATGACATCCGTGGTGTCTACCCGCTCGTCAAGGTTCGTCGCTAAAGTTGATCAGCATTGGCATCGATCTCGAGGCCGTCAATTTCACCTGGCGTCAAGTGTGGCGAAGCATCAATTGCTTCGGCACCCATCAAGCTGGCAACCCGTTGCAGTGTCGACAAGATTTGCAATTGCTCCCAAGATTGCAATTCGGATAACGCCGAACGAAACCGATCCTGCAGCAACGATGGAGAGTGATTTAGCAGCGACTCACCATCTTGGGTAATGCTGATCAAAACACTGCGTCGGTCCTTGTCACTCCGTGAGCGTCCGACCAAGCCACGTCGTTCCAATCGCTGCACAATCCCCGTGACTGTCGCGTGACTGAGGTGGACT
>NZ_ANMO01000038.1 GCF_000338295.1 Rhodopirellula europaea 6C | reverse complement strand
CGACCTGTCCACCGTGGAAGTAGCCTTCGGGCTGCGTTTCGCGAACGGTGTAGACGCCCGATTTCAAGTTGCCAAAGTGATAGGCACCGCTAGCGTCAGTGGTCGTGCTGCCGACCAAGGTACCGTTTTCGTCAAACAGTTCGACAATCACGCCGGCCAGACCGATCTCGTCAGCATCGCGGAAGCAGTCGGCATCTTTGTCGACATACACGATGCCGGACAACTCGGATGGCAACAGTTCGCAGAAGTTGTACTGCGTCAGGGTTTCGCCCCAGCCCATGTCGATGGTCGAGATCACATCGGCTTGGGAGTCGTTGCCACCGTGGCTGCCCGCTTTTTGGCCGCCGTGGAAATAGCCGCTCGGCTGAATTTCGCGAACGGTGTAGAAACCGGCTGGCAAGAAAGTGAACTTGTAGGATCCCGACGCATCGGTCAGCGTGGTCGCGATGACGTTCCCGGCTTCGTTGACCAGTTCGATGCGAACGCCTGACAGGCCTTCTTCGCCTGGATCGCGGAAGCAATCGGCGTCACGATCGACATACACGACCCCGGAGATTTCCGATGGTGGTCGCTCGCAGAAGTCGTAGTCCACGGCGACTTCGCCCGACGTCAAGGTGATCGAACCAATTCGGCTGCCGTTCTCGCTGACGCCGCCAGCCGATCCGGGTTTGGCTCCACCTTCGAAGTAACCTTCCGGTTGCGTTTCGATGACGGTGTAGTTGCCGGGAATCAAATCGGTGAAGTAGTAGCGACCGTCGGCGTCCGTAGTCGTCTGTGCGACTTGATTGCCGCTGTCGTCGACCAGCGTGATGGTCACGCCTTCCAGGACTGGTTCGTCGTCGTCCTTGAAGCAGTCTTCGTCGAAGTCAACGTGCACGCGTCCGCTGAGCGAGGCGAGTTTGCGTTCGCCGAAGTCATAGTTGACGCCGTGCAAACCCTGACGCAACGTGATGCCGACCAAGCTGTCTGAATCCGAACCCAGTCCACCGACCGTGGTTCCATTGATTTGACCGACCGAGTCGATGCCGTCGATGTAGCCGAGCGGTTGCGTTTCGATGATTCGGTAGGTGTCGGCCGCCAAACCGCTGAACTTGTACGCGCCATCGGGACCGGTGACAGTGGTGGCAACAACGTTTCCGTCCGAGCCAACCAGCACCAATTCGGTGCCGGGGATCGCTTCTTCGCCGGCGTCTCGAGTTCCATCGTTGTCGCGGTCGTGATAGACCTCGCCGGACAACGATCCTGGTGCGGCTTCGCAGAAGTTGTACTCGTGGCCTTCACCGCCAGGCGGCAACGCGACGTTGGTGATTCGGCCGCCGTCGACGGATCCACCGACGGGAACGAAGATGTTCGACGCGATGGTACGAATTTCCCCTGGATGCGACCCGCCATCGAGCAAGCCATCAGGAGTGATCTCGACGATCTCGTACACACCGGTGCGCAGATCGTCAAAGAGGTAGCTGCCGTCCGCCCCGGTTCGCGTTGTTGCGACCAGTTTGCCTTGTTCGTCGATCAAACGAACTTCGACATTTTGCAGAGGGGTGCTGTCGCCTTCGTCGTGATCGCCATCGCAGTCTGCACCGGGTGCGGCCAAGTACACAAAGCCGCCAATCGATCCCAGCGGGACTTCGCCAAAGTTGTACTCCACCCCGACATCACCACCACCGAGAACGATGTCGCGAATTTCGTCGCCCGGGTTGATCGCTGAACCGACGACTTGGCCATCGATTGTACCGGCGGCGTCTTTGCCGTCTTCCAAATCAGCGGGCTGGTCGACTTCGACGATGCGATAGCGACCTGGCATCAAGTTCGTGAATTGGTACGAACCGTCGGCGTTGGTTTTGGTTTCGAGCTGGTTTTGCGGTGCGATCGTGTCGACGGGGATCAACCGAACCGTGACGCCACCCAGGCCGACTTCGTCAGCGTCTTTGGTGCCCGAATCGTTGTCGTCTCGATAGACAAAACCACCAATCGAGGCGGGAATCGGAGTCTGCGTGGCGGTTCCGACCGCGGCGGCGGATCGGTTGGGCCGACTATCGATGTCGGTGCCTTCGTCCGGCGGCAAATCCAAACCGTATTGCTGGGCCGGGTCTCCGAAGTCGTTCAAGAAGATCGCATCGGCTTCGGCAGCGTAGTAGTCCGGAGCTTCGAAGAGAGCTTCCAGAATCGAATCTTGGAACTCTTGTCCCGACGTGATCACGTCGAGTCGTTGGTTGAACTCATCGAGGTCCGGGAGGTTACGCAACACTTCGTCCACGTCGATGGTGAACTCTAAACGATCGCCGGCACTGAAGCCACGGAAGTTGAGCTTCAGGACTTGTCCACCATCGTCCACCGTCGCGGTCACATCGGCGGGCGTCCCATCGAGTGTCTCGATCTTCTGAACCGTGAATGGATGCGCACCGTTCTTTCCACGGTTGCCCACTTCGGTATCAAAGATCGGATCGCCAACCGAAATTCCATCGCCGTCTTTGTCGGTGCGGATGATCAATTCCGTCAGCTCGGTGCCGGGGGCTCCGCCGGTGAACGAAAGCAAAAATCGGTCGCCCTTGGAGTCGCTGCCGACGTCTTGATCGGATTCCAAGTAGTCCGTTTCCAAATAAACCAATCCAACATGGATCGGATCCGCCACCATCAAACGACGATTCTCCAGCGACTCGATGCGCATCTTCCGCCCGGTCGAAGCAGAAGTGTTGGGTGTTAGCAATCGTTCGAGACGTTTCCAGATCACGTTTGGTACCTCCTTGTACCGCACATTGATTTCAGTTGGACGCGAGGGAGTTCAGGTCAGCTGAAGGAATGGAAGGATGAGATGCGGTCGATGGGTCAGCGAGGTGTCGGTTCGCTGGCCGGGGTCGACCCGTCGTTGCCGAGTGCAATCTTGCTGTCCGCCATTGCGTTTCGATTCAAATCCCAACGCCGCAAAGTCGCGTCAAATCCGCCGGAGAACACCATGCCATCGACGGCGGCAAGCGTTGCCACCGATCCGACATGGCCTCTGAGTTGTCCGGACACATAAAGCGATCGACCGTCGTCGGCCAAGTCGACCAAGTGAATCACATCGTCGCTGCCGGCCGCCGCGATGCGATGACTGTCGACGATCGCCAATGAGAACAAGCGTCCCGAGGTAATCTTTTGACGCGAAAGCACTTCGTTGGTCCGTGTGTCCCAGCGTAGGATCACTCCGTCTTCGTCGACACTGACCAAGATGTCCGAGTTTGGCATGAACGCCAAGTCGCGAACGCGTCGTTCGTGCAAGTGCTGGTCCGCGATCAGTTTGCCCGTCTTGGGATCAAACAAGTGCAGGTGCCCGTCGCGACCGGCGATCGCAAGAGCTTCGCCATCGTGCCGGTAAACGCAGCAACGTAAATCGTTGCAATCGCAAAGCAGTCGATCGTTTTTGGTTGGTTCGTTCGAAATCAAGAACACTTCTTTGTCAAATCCAACCGCGACCATTTGATGACCGGTCGGTGAGAAATTGACGCACGCCAAAGCGGGCGCGGATCCGATTTCTTGCAACACTCTGAATTGTTCGTTCCGGTCCCAAATCACCAAACGACCATCGTTGCCGGCGGATGCCAATCGGCTTCCCGTCGCATCAAAGGCCAACGTGCGAATCATGTCGCTGTGGCCGATCGGGGATTCTCCAGAACGCTGGCCGTCGCCCAAGGTGCGAACGATTTGCAGCGTTTCTTGACGAAGCAAACGAATCACGTGGTCGTCGCCTGCAACAGCCAACCATTCGCCACGAGGGTCAATCGCCAGTGCGGTCACAACCACCTGTTTCACACGGTCATCAACCGGCGGAAGACGAACCACACGCGCCGCGGGTAGGTCGTTGGCGGTGATCAACTGAGTGGGCTCGCCCACCAATTGAACGCCATTGACGCCCAACGGCGGTTCCGCCAACGCATTCCAAGCCGGTGAGGCCATGGATGCCGTTGCCAGTGCGACCAAGAGTTGACGCCGATTGATAGTGTTTCTCATTTCGTATGCCCCCGCATGACGAACCAGGGTGAGACGACGCGTTCCTTGCGTACGCACTCCAATCGGAAGGATCGGCATGATCCGCCCAGGTCGTGAACCGAAATCCGCACGCAGCGTGTTTCGAGATCGGAATCAGGCGGGGGGAAAGGGCTCGAGCCCGTTTCACTCGGTCGAGTCGAGGGCCGTTTGGCCGCCCGTGATCCGCAGATACGCCACCGCCAACGGCAGACTCGCGATCGGAGTGGTGATGGCTTGGCCGACGTACAACAGCAAAGCACCGATCGTGGATAGCAAAAAGTAGAACGTGACAACTTTCAGGCTCACCCGCAGGTGCACCCACGATAGCGCGAAGCTTTGTTGCAGGCTCTGCCCGAACGAGGACCGACCGTCGGCGATCAAGCAAACGCTTGGCCAAAGGAGCCACTGCAACGCGAAGATCAGAACGAAGTAAACGCAGCCGACGGAGAAGGTGCCGACCAGCGTCGCTGTTTCACGCGGAAACGGAAGGATCAACATGAACGCAATCATGACCGCCACGCCCACTAACAACAGCATTCCCATCATCACGGCAATGAACAGCATGAACAAAGTCATGTTAAACAGCACACGCGGGGGAACGGACAAGCTTCCCCGGGACGGCATCGCGTCCGATCCAGGAGCAAACTGAACGGCTGGCTGGTTTCGGCCGCGGCCATAACGAGCCACGGCCAACGTCATTCTCGCCATCACGGAAGTTGTGTAGGCGGTGGTCAAAATGCCAACGCAGACCACCATGAAAGTCGCGAGAACAAAGGTCAGCATCTGAGTCGCGTCTTGTTGAGCCAAGGTCCAAAGATCGCTTAGCTTTCGGCAAGGCCACGCAACCAAGACAAACCAAATCAAAGTTGTCAGGCAGGACACGCCCAACAATACTTTCCAATTGCTGCGAAACAATTGCAGTGCGTCAAACAAGACGCTCTCAACCGACGATTCATTGGGCTGCAATAGCGTGACGGCTCGTTGTCGGTTGGCAAACGAGTGCGGGTCGGCGGGAACTTGATTGCCGGCAACTCGCAAGTCGATCACGTGTGAGCATGCGGCACATGAACCGCTTTGGAACGGTTGGTTGTTCGATTCGTTGTCGCGTGAAACAACGGGGAATTCGATCAATGCCACACAATTCGGGCAGGTCACTCGCAGTGCTTGGTTGCTCATCGGGAATTCTCAGCATTCATGCTTTGGATTCGTCCGGTTCAGCCGCGTCTTGCTCGCCGCCCGATGATGCAGTGCTTTTCGAACCCGTGTCGGCGGAGACGTCATTTTCGCTTTCAGTTTGCTCGGCGTCAGCCTCTTCCGATTCGGCGAGCCAAGGGTTGTCCCAATCCCCGATTTGCGTCATGTAATCGGCGCAGGCTTGGCAGGTTTCGCTTTCCTTTTCGATCCAATCACGCGTCTGCTGAACCAGTTCGATCTCTCGTTCCAATTCCAGTTTGCCTGTCAGCACCATGCACCGCAGAAAGACGAAGTACGTGTCCAATACATCGCAGCGGCAATAATCACTGATCTCTTTCTGATTGCCAGCATCGTAAGAAGCTTGGACTTGATCGCCACTGAGTCCCATTTTGCCGGGTTTGTTCAACGTTTGGGCGGCCAGGTTGAGGCCTCCGTTGAAGCGAGCGGCACCGAAGTTGGTCAACAGTTCCTGCAAATCCAAGTGGGCATGCGTGCTGAATCGATTGCGACGCGATTTGTAGCCGCTGTCGTCAAACCATTTGGGGATCGAAATTCCATACCGGAACGCTGACAGTTCCATGATCGGAATGTCAAACGATCGGCCGTTGAACGTCACCCACTGGGGCATGTTGTACATCTCCCAGCCTTGCCAAAAATACTTGGTGATGACGTGCGGGCGAAACTCGGGTTCGTCCAGCGATTTGATGTCCACCAAGCGAAAGTCGGACGTGACTTTGGCGACCACCACCGCGATGGGAACTTGAAACGTATGGGGAATGAACGTCGACCCGGTTTGTTCCAATCGTTCGGCTTGATACTTCGCAATGGCCTCGTCTGGGGACAGGTCTTCACCCGAGTAACGGACGCGCGAGATGAGATCGCCATCCGCGATGCTTTCGACGTCAAAGATCAGGTGCGAGACTGCGTCACTCATGGTGCTTCCTTTTCAACGTTTGCCCGTGACCGGATGGGCCGAAATTGCCATCGACTCGGGGCATTTTGATCGGTGCGAACAAACTACCACAGACTCACCGAGATTGGGTGATTCGTGCCGTGATGAGCCGGATCGATCGAGGCCAATTCAGAGCACCAAAAAGGTGAAACCGGCGATCACGGCGGCTTCGGCCAGCACACCTTTCGCGAGTTCATGCCGAGTGGAATTGGTATGCAGAGGTTCGATCGGCAATGCGTAGCGTTGGCAAGTTTTGCAGTCGCCCGCTGAGTTGACGCACTGACAATGCGGTTCGCTGGCCATTCGATACGGCCAAACGGCGGTGTTGGAGAGGAACCAGAATGTGGAGACGGCGTTGGTCAGGTAGCCGTGTCCGTTGCCGCAGCGTTCCAAATTGCGTTCTTCAAAATGCAATGGCTGGTGGAAGAAACAAACTGGATAGCGATCATAAGTTGGGATCTCATGCCAATCGCTTTCGATCACGTGCGAAGCCATTGGTGCGAGCAACTCGGCGGCGTGGTTTTCGGGAAACGAACCCGCGACGTCCGCCTGAACCACGCGAATTTCGCGAACGGGTTTTTCGAGTGCCGCGAATCGTGATTGCAGCCTTTCCGCGGCGCGTTGCTGCGGGGTCGTTTGGGCGGCGTCTGGAGCGGATGGTTGATCGGTCAATTGGTGCGAGACCGTTTGCGCCGCGTGCGTGCTGATTTGATCGTCCTTCAGCATGCTTCGAAACGAAGCGGACTGCGTCGCGGGAGCCAGCGACACGGATTGCGATTGTTGGGCGTTCGCCGTCGCTGAGGCGAAACACGCACAACCAAGCACCAGCATCGCGATTCGCCCGACACGATCGGCCAACAGTGGCCATGAAACATCGGCGACGATGATTTCGGTCGATCGCGATTGAGCCATCAGTGCTTGGATGAAGTTCATAGCTTCGCTTCAATTTGCGTCCAGTTCCGGAGGGAACTCACGCTGGTCCCTCATGGTCTCAATCGGCGGAACCCATTCCTTTCCCCATTTTGATCGCAACAACCGCTAAACCGGGAGGAATCGTTGCAATCGGAACACCTTAACGTTGCGATTTGGGCGGTTTCTTCCACCTGAGCCACTTCTTCGGTGGGGAGGAGGCTTTTGAATGTTCCTGAAGCAAGTGCGGATTAGAATATTTCTTCGCGAAATCGTCTCGATACACGTTCTCCACTCGGTCACCAAAGCCTCCAGAATCATGCGATTTCTCCAGTCCAAATTGGCTCGCGATTGGAGGCCAAAGGCGTCGCGGATTTGGTCGCGTTCGTGGGCGAAATGGATCCGAGCGGATGTCGCCGAAGTCGGCCCGCCGGCCCGGTTTGTTCCGAGCATTCGTCCGCTTGAGAAACGGTTGGTTCTCAATGCGACCGCCGAGCTGACCGCGTTGGGTGAATTGTTGGTTCAAGGGGACGCGGGTTTTGACACCATCGAATCGTCGCTCACCCCAGGCGGCGAACTTCAATTCACTGATTCGGTGACGGGCATCATTCCGATCACGATTGGCCACGACGTGATTGGGAATCCGATCCAGGTCGATTCGATCGGCATTGACGCGATTACTGGCGGTCGCGTTCGAGTGAACTTGGGCGGTGGAAACGATTCGTTGCACTTGCGATTGCCTGATGGTTTGGATGCGACTGTTCGTGGCGGGCTGGGGAACGACAGCGTGGATGTCGAAGTGCTATCGCCATCGACCATCGGAAATGATGTCGATGTCGCCGCGGAAATGATTTCGGTCCGTGGCAACGCAAACACATCATTCGCGTTGCTGCCTGAGTTGGGTATGTCGGTTGTCAACATCACCGAACTGACCACCGAAGATGTCGGGCGCGTTGACTTGGGAGAAGCAATTACCACGGTTCAAGATCGAGTTCAACTGTTCGGTCTGCAAGATGATCTGGTCTTGGAATCACATTTGACGACGCCGGTCTTGGAAGTGACTGGCCAAGGTGCGGTCCGTCAGTTGGTGACCAGCACGTTGGTGGTCGACGATCTGGACGTTTCGGCTGATGCGGGCTTGACGTTGAATCAAACCAGCAACCAAGTCTCCAACGTCCGAATACTCACGGCTGATGCGGATGTGCAATTGGTCAGCCAGTCCGATTTAATTGTGGAGCAGATTGATGCGGGTGACGCGAGAATCGAGGTGTTTGCGAATTCGATCAATGATTCCGCCGTGGACAATTTGGCGGATTTCATCGCGGATGATCTTCTTCTGGAAGCAAACGACGGCATCGGCAACGTACGCGAGTTGGAGTTGCAATCGGTGACTCAATTGGACGTTGATGCCGGTGATGGAAATGTGGATTTGGTTTGGTTGGCGATGGATGAGCCGGTGGTTGCACGCGTCGAGTTTGGCGATGGCGATTTCCGCTTGGAACAATTCGGCGGGCTCGAGTTGACTCTCGAAAAAGTAATCGTTCACCAAGGTTCCATTTGGGTTCGCAACGATGGCGATGTGATCATCAAAGACGTGGTGGCCGGCAACGGGTTCGTCGACGTGCACGCGGAAGGCGATTTGATTTTGATGGATGACGAATCCATCGATGATGGTCCCGATCGCAAGTTGGATCCGGAAGTCGTGGCACTTGGGACCGATGGCCGAGTGCGTTTGTCATCCTCACAACGGATTGTGGCGTTGGATGATGTGCAGATCCAAGCGGCATCGATTGAAGCCGGTGCGGTGACATTGTCCGCACCCGCAATCGAACTTGGTCGGCAATTCGAGATCAACACCGGGGATGGCGTTGGAATTGCGAGACAATTCACACCGCGACCGGTGCTCGATCCGGAAGACCTCGTTCCACCCAATCCGGACCTACCGCCCCGTCCAGCAGCTCCGCCGGTCGCGCCGGAACCTGGTGAATTGACCGAAGCGTTCTATCAGCATGACTCCATTCGGACGAACATCCTTTCGCAGTTTGATGTCAACGATGCCGAGGGGATTCTGTCGGTCAATCTCGGAACCGAAGGTGAAAATGGTCTGACATTGATCATCGATTGGGGAGCCGAAACGGAACGGTTCCAACGCGTCGAGAATCTTCCGGGCTCATTTCAAACGACCAGCGTCAGCCATGTGTACATGGAAAACGATATTCTCGAATCGACTTTGAATGGACGCGGAAGTGCAACCGACCCTTTGAATGTGTTGTTCGCAGTCGAGCATCATGAATCGATCCAGTTGCTCGGCGAATCCATCACACAACCCAATACGGATGGACTTCTCGTTTCGCTGGATGTTCCCGGAAGCGTGATTTCATCGACCGACAATCCTCTGACGCAAACATCAGCCGGTCCGATTTTGGAATCAGGGGCAGCGTTCTTTGTGATTCCCCGTGTGAACGTTCCGCTGGCTTTCTTGCCTGTTCGAGATGTGATTCCCGAGCCGGTTGATCCGGTGACTCCCGTCGTGATGACGAGCACCACAACGCTCACGACCGTGACGTTCGAAACGTCCGAAGCTTCATCCAGTCCAACGGCGATTCGAGAAGAGTTCTTTCAGCTTCGTGCACTTTCGCCTGATCCCGATGCGGAAGACTTGATCGAACCGGTGCGTTTGCCGGATCGTTCATTGGAAAGTGATTCCTTGAATCGCCTGTTTTCCAAGCTTCCCGATGGCGAGTATGAGATTCAATACGTGATTGGTGAATCGGATGAACGCACGATCTTGCAGGTTGAATTGAGAGATGGGCGTCCAATTCAAACCGGCGATGACCTGGAGGCTGGTACGTTGCGTTTGATTCCGCTCGATCTAGAAGAATTGAATTCGGATCAACTCCCAAACGAGGAGCGTGATCATGACGAATGATAAAGATCGCCAAGGTGAACCAGATCACGGTATGCCAGAGGATGAGAATGCGACCGAAAGCCATTTCGACTTGGATGAGACGGTCGAGGAAACCGATTCGTTTCAACGAAACGATCATCGCGGACTGAGCGAGACGGTCGATCAAGTCGACTTGGACGCAACCCTGGACGAAGGCAACATCATTCCGGTTGCTCCGTCGAACGACCCGGATGCAACGGTCGCTGATCTGGACAAGACCGTCGAAGAAACCGACCAGACGGTTCAAGATTCCGATCAAACCGTCATTGAAAATGAGTTCACCGTGACGGACACGGATGCAACCATTTCGGATGCGACATCGACTGTTTCAGATGTGAATGAAACCGTCGTGGAAGACGCTGACTTCGATCCCGATGAGACATTGCTGGAATCGGACCAAACGGTCTCGGACGCCAATGCCACGGTTGTCGACGAAACGTTGAATGACGTCGATGCAACCGTCCAAGAGTCTGATCTGACCGTGGTGGAAACAGACGCCACGGTCGATCTCAATGCGACGCTGGATGAAACGGCGGACAACACGATCCCCACCATCCACGCGAATTCGAAGACTCAAGGGGATGAAAGCGAGGCGACCGCGGGAACGATTCTGACAGACGAAGACATTGGTCAAACCATCAACCCTCGCGAATTGACATCCGAGGATGTGAGTTATTGGTCCAAACTGTCTCAGGAATTTCACACCGGTGCTGCGACGGTTGCTTCGTTCAGTGAGTTTGGATCGGCGGTTGCCGGTTCATCGTTGCCGTTGCGTGGACGACAAGTTACGACTCCGCAGGAAAGCGAAACCGAAGCGTCGGATTACCGATTGGTTCGATTGCTCGGCAAAGGTGGGATGGGCAATGTCTTTGTTGCTCGACAAGGATCTTTGGATCGATTGATCGCGGTCAAGATCATCAAGCCGCTGGAAGACGACAAACGCGAGGCACTTCGAGAACAGGGGCGTTTGGAGTCCACCGAGAACAGTCGGCGTCAGCAGTTTTTGACCGAAGCAGTGATCACCGGCGATTTGGATCACCCCAACATCGTTCCGATTCACGACGTGGCGGTGACCGGCGAGAACACTTTGTTCTATGCCATGAAACGTGTCGTCGGCACGCCTTGGAACAAAGTCATCGGCGAGAAGTCGCGGGATGAGAATCTCGAGATTCTCATCAAAGTGGCCGACGCAATCGCGTTTGCTCACACGCGAGGGATCATTCACCGAGACATCAAACCTGAAAACGTGATGCTGGGGGATTTTGGTGTCGTGATGGTGATGGACTGGGGAATCGCGTTGGCGATGCCTCAGTTTGAAAAACTCAATTCAATCACGCCCGCGAAAGGATTGGGCGGCACGCCTTCGTTCATGGCGCCTGAGATGGCGACGGGACCACTGGAGGCGATTGGTCCAGCGGCAGATATCTATCTGCTCGGCGCGACGCTGTTCATGATCGTCACCGGCAAGGCCCCGCACCATGCCAAGAACGTTCGGGAGTGCTTGCGAGCCGTTGCCACCAATGAAATTCGTGAGGTTGAGCCTCGGCACGAAGGCGAACTGCTCAACATTGCTCGCAAGGCAATGGCGACTCGCATCGAAGACCGCTATGCGAGCGTGGTTGAGTTCCAAGAGGCGATTCGTGAATATCGCTCGCACTCCGAAAGCATCTCGCTGGCGTCCAGAGCGACAGACGATCTGAAAGAAGCGGAGCAGACTCTTTCGTACACGTTGTTCTCGCGAGCGACGTTTGGGTTTGAAGAAGCACTGCATCTTTGGGATGGAAACCAAACTGCGCGAGACGGCATGGCTCGGGCGCGGTTGGCTCATGCTTCCGCGGCCCATGACAACAAAGACTTTGACCTTGGCTTGTCGTTGCTAAAACCGGAGGGCGTGTTGCTGCATGAATCGCCTGAGCACGAAGCCATGGCGATGAAGCTGGAACAAGCCATCCAGGATCGAAAGGCTCGTGAGTCACGGTTCAAGTTCTTGAAGCGTGCCGTGGCTGCGATGTTGCTGTTCATCTTTGTCGGCGGTGCGTTCGCATTGGTGACGATCAATGCGAAGGAGAAAGAGGCTCGGCGACAGGCAAGTAGAGCCGAGGAGCAAACCCAGATCGCGAAAGAACAGGAACAGGTCGCGCTGAAAGAAAAAAGAACGGCCACCGAGCAGAAGAACATCGCCGAGGAGCAAAGGGACATTGCCGAAGAACAGAAGTTGTTTGCAGAAAAGCAGAAGAAGATTGCAGACGAACAACGGAAAGAGGCGGAAGAGCAGCGGGAAATTGCGGACAAGCAAACTGAGCTCGCGAATCAGCGGTTTGTGGAAGCCAATGAAAGCAGGAAGCGAGCAGTTCAGGAGGAAGCCAAAGCAAAGGCGAGCGAAAAAGCCGCTCAGATCGCTCGAGCCGAGGCGGAATATGAGTCGTATGTTTCTCAAATTGGATTGGCTAAAGCCCGTGTCGACCGCAACGAGTTCTCTGACGCTCGGCGGATTCTTTCGGAGTTGACCGATGGCTATCGAGAGCGATTCCCCAAGGAGCCGCTGCCATGGGAATTGCGTTGGTTGTCAGCTACCGTTCGTCAATCCAAAACGGTCGCTTCGCTACCCGTGATTGCGGATCAATTGTTGTTGGCTCAGGCTCCACCGAGTGAGTCTCGGCGTGGTTTGATCGTTCAAGATGACGGGCGGATCGCGACATTCTCTCTCGCCAGTTCCGGTCGATTGACAATGGCGGAAGCGTGGGACGATCCCAATGGCGGATTCGTCACGGCGTCTGCGATGAATGCATCAGGCGAACAAGTCGCAATTGGAATGCTGGACGGAAAGATCGAAATTTGGAACGGGGATCTGTCCAAGCGCATATCGCGTTTGCCGACGCATGACGGACCGGTCAGCGACCTTGGTTTTGCCGACTCAAACACGTTGGTGTCATCATCCACCGATCGTACGGTCCGGATTTGGGACCTGATTTCGAATGGCGATGATGGCTTTCCTACTTTCAGCGAACATTGGCACGTCGGTCCAGTCACACAAGTCACTGCCGTTCGCGATGGGGAAACGGTTTGGGTTGCTGCGGCGGTCAACGATTCGGCACGGGGACGTGTGGCGGTTTGGAACATCGGTGTCGGTGGAGCAGATACTGGGACTCGGGTTGGCCGTTTCATGAGGCATGATTCGGAAGTTTCTGCGGTGTCGGCTTGGATGGAGGATGACTCTCCCGTCTTTGCGAGTGGTGACACCGATGGAAACGTATTCGTTTGGGATCAAGAAGATCTGGTTGATGCGGATCCGAAGAAAAGCATCGAAAGTGCGGTCCAGAACTTGGCTTCGGTTGATGCTTCCAAAAGCAATGTGGATGTCTCCGCAGCGTTGAGCGAAACCAGACCAATTCATCGCGGCGGGGTGCAGGCCATTCGATATGACGGGACGCTCGATCGACTGATCACCGCCGGTAAAGACTACGTTGTAAGAACATGGACGCGTGCGGACGTTCCGAGCGAAGCCGAACTTGGGCCTTGGGCTCGCGAGCGATCGTTGCGAGGCCACGGCGGGGCGGTGAAGTCAGCGGTGTTTGTTCCTGAATCCGGTGGTGACGTGCTGTCCTTGGGCGACGATCAAACGCTTCGTTATTGGGAATCAGAAACGGGACGGTTGGACAGTGGATTGGAAGACGATCTCACATCCGCTCAAACAAATGGCGATCAGAATATAGCGGTCGATGGTTTGGACGCATTCGAAACGGCCGCCCACGAGGACGAAATATGGTCGGCGCGATTTAGCCCCGATGGAACAAAGGTTGTGACATCCAGTCGCGATCACACGGCGCGAGTGTTGTCGATTGATCCCAATACATCTCGATTCGATACTCGTCTGACGATCTCGTCGGACGAGCGATCGTCGCCCGCAGAAGATGGTGGCACACTGGAAGAAGGCAGCGCGTTCGGTGCGATGTCCATGCGAATGGACTCTGTGCATCGTCGATTGTTTCTCGGCAATGCCGACGCGACGGTCCGCATTTGGGACATCGATCGTGGAACAGAACTCGGCAGTGTTCGTGGGACGGGACTGAACGATGTGTTGGCGGTTTCGAAAGATGGCAGCCTTCTTGCCACCGGTTCCAGTTCCACCGAATCGGATGTCTTGGTTTGGAAGTTGGATCCGTCCAAGCAAGTTTCGCCTCGGTTGCTGCATCGTTTGAATGGCCATGAAGAATCCGTTGCCGCTCTGGCGATTTCTCCTGACAGCCATTGGTTGTTCAGCGGCGATCGAGCGGGCCGAGGCCGTGTGTGGGATTTGCAAACAGGTGAACCGGTCGGTGGACCGATCGACGATCTCCTCGGCTTTCGCATCAACACCGCATCGTTCGCGGGTGACTCGAAAAGCGTTTGGGTTGGATCCGATAATCAATCGTTGATGCGTTGGCGTTGGTCCGATCGGAGTTGGGCGGACCGCTATGACACCGATGGCTTTGTGATGGACCTTGTTGTTTCGCCCGATGGACGGCAGGCAATCACGATCGATCAATCGAAGCGAACCGACCGAACCATTGCCAGTGTGACTTGGTGGGATCTTCCCAGCGGCAAACAACAACGATTGCTTTCGGAAACATTTTCAAAGGATCAAACCAGCGTCTTTGGTGGCCGTCCCAATTTTGGCGGAGTGGCATTTTCAACAGACGGTCGGTTGGCTCGGTTGGTTGTGACTCCAGCCGGAGATCGTTCCAGTCGCGTTGAGACCTGGGACCTGTCCAGCGACATCGGGACGGCGAAGCGAGCCGCCGCGGTTGAACTGCCAGAACGCATTGGGGAATGCACCGCGGTGGCGTCGCTGCAAGGTGACCGCTTTGTGACCATGCACGGCAATGCGGCGTTTCGATGGGACGGTGACTCCAACACGCATCTGATGAGCTATCGAGCTCACGGTGCGGTCACACGAGCCACCTTTGCCGATGGTGATCGTCGGGTGATCACGGCCAGTCGCAGTGTCAAAGTTTGGGATGGGGAGACTGGCAAGACAATCGGCAAATTAGAGTCGCCTCACGAGGGCACTGTTCGCGCGATTGCGATCTCTCCCATGGAAACGTTTCGCTTGGCAACCGGTGGTGACGATTCACAAGTTCGCGTTTGGGACTTTGATGAGAACTCAGGGACATTCCAGTCCGTCCGTCAGTGGAACGATCCAGTTTTGCAAGGCGGAATCGCTTCGTTGGACTTCAGTCCGGATGGTTCGTGTTTGCTGGCGACAACCAATCAAGGTGCGGCGACGTTGATTCGAATGGATGGGGAGGCGACGCTCAACCTGGTGGCGGATCCATCGCTCGGCAAACTGAACGTCGGCCGCATTTCCAAAGATTCCAAGTGGGTCGCGGTTGGTGGATCCGACAACGTCGCGCGAATGTGGGACGTGGAGAAGTGGTTCGCCAATCCAAGGCTTGGAACGGCGGACATTGAGGCCCCGATTCAGTTGATTGGACATGCGGAACCGATCTCCGATTTAGCGGTGTTGTCCAATCCGCTTCGGTTGTTTACCGCCAGTGAAGATCGCTCGGTGAGAGTGTGGGATCCGATCGCTCAGGGAGCGAATCGTGACGAACAAGCCAGGTTTGGACGAGAGTTGCTGGAACTGCGAGGTCACAAGGATGCCTTGTCCGCGTTGGATTTGACTGAGAAGGGTGATCTGATGATGACCGCGTCCGAAGATGGCACCGTGCGGTTGTGGCCGGCGGCGACGAGTTCCGACTGATGACCGGTTGGTTGATCGTCAGCTATTCGTACGGAAGTGGGTGGCCAACCAGTGCCGAGTTCGTTTCCACAGCGAAGCGGGCTCAACGTGCACGCTCACTTTGGCCGTCCAGTTCGATGGCGGAGGGAAGCCAAACGGTCGCTTGTCAGGATCAAGTGCAACGGTGATTTCGTAGGTCCTATCATTCTCAGCCGGACGCGTGCCCACTTCACTGACATACCCATTCCATATGGCACCGGAGGGGAATGTCGTAACTGCCGCTTGGCCCTCTCGCACCCATCCGATCTGCGATGCATCGATGGACACCGAGACCTTGTGCTGATCGTCTGAGACGACATTGCAAATGGGACTTCCGCTGTTGATCCAAGCTCCCCGGTTGATTGCTTCGGTTGGTTGCCCACTCCAACCAATTTGGGATCGTGACCGCTGCCTTGGTGTGACGGGTTTGGCCGAGACCGCAACGACCCGGCCCGCGTGAGGCGAACGAATCTCAAGGTGCTCCGACTCTTTTTGGATCGTCAGCAGTTCTTCGCGTTTGGATTGCAGTGCGAATTCGATGGTCGGGATATTGGCCAAGGTGGGAGTTCCGGCGTCCGATCGCATGCGGCTCATGCGAGTCCCTTTCAGGCGAGCTTCCAATTCAGCAATCTCGCCCTCGAGGCGTTCGATTTGGAGGAAGGTTTTCCAATCCGACAACCTAGCGATCGACTCGTTGGCTCGTACGAAATGTCCCGTGGAGGCAATGGATTCCAAACGTCCCGCGGTCAATGCAAAAATCTCGGTTTGCTGGATCGGTTGAACCTTCGCCGTCGCATTCACGCGGTGAGGAAGCGGGATCGAGAGAACTGCCACCGATAAGGCAGCAACCAAACCAATCATCATTCGAGATCGGCGGCGAGCTTTCACGGGAGCGACCTCGGATGGCGTTCGCAGGATGGGAGCGGTCCAAACTCGCATCACGCGATACAGAAGGATCGCAATAGCGGCGATGCCGATGGTGGTCGCACCGATGGACGCGAGATGATTGAAGAGCATCCAGCCGATGGTTCCGAAGACTACTAAGCGATAAGCACTGCTGGCAGTTGCATAGGCGAGCAAGCCGAGTGAGTTGCGATCGCTTTGCACCGCGGTGGGTTGGGACTGCGATTCCGTTTGAATCGATGACGCACCCCAGAACCAAGACCGCAATCGCATTTGCAACGCGACTCGGGAACGTGTCGCCAGATTGGGAACCGAAACCGCGTCGGACAGCAGGTAGTAGCCGTCATAACGCATCAGTGGATTACCGTTGAGAATCACCGTGTTGACCGATGTGACCATCAACACAAACAACAACACGTTTTGCGGCAGTCCAGGCATCGAATGGGTCCAGGCAACCAGTGCGAGGGACCCAAGCACACACTCAGCTAGGATTCCTGCGGCGGAGACGAGCATTCGTTTCCATGGTTGCGGGATCAACCAAGCGTCGCTGACGTCGCAGTACAAACAAGGGATGCCAAACAAGAACATGACACCCATTTCGTGACAACTTCCTCCAAACCATTTGCATGCTATCGCATGGGCGAGCTCGTGGATCAGCTTGATGCCCGAAATCACAAACGCCAGAACGATCCACGTGGATGGAGATTGTAGCGCCGAAGCGCTCTGGCCGATCGCTGGAATCAATCGTTCCCAGTGCGTAAGAAGAATGGCTCCTGTGAGCACAGTCCATGCGGAACCAATGACCGTGCATGTACGTTGATTCCTTGCAATAAAGTTTCGAGCGATTTTCACAGGGCGATCGAGCCATCGATCGGGATCCACCAACGGGATTCGAATGGCCAAAGGGTTGTGTAGAATCCGTTGCCAAAACGACTCGCCGAGTTCATGTCGCTGAGTTCCCGCTCCACTCTGCGAGAGCAGTGGAGTGCCATCAGCAGACGCGGTTGTGACCCAAGCGTTTCGGTTGGCTTGGTCTACGAAGGCTGCAAAATCTTCTCGCGAAAGTTCGACTGGAGCGAGCAAACGTTGGCAATGCAGGTGGGCTTGATCGAATGACCGACATCCATCCAGACTTTGAAGAATCGCGAATTCTTGCTCGTTGACCATCCATTGCGCCGAGAAGCGGTCGTGAGAGCCTCGCGTCGATACGACAGGGTCTCGGATCACCCATTGAAAGGATTTTCCAATGCGGATGATGCGGCAAATCAAGTCCGGACGCAATCGAGGTTGGATGGCCGCGGAACTCATCGTGTCGTTCCGTGATCGTTGTTCGGGAGCATCAGTCGGGCCGGCGAGCCAGGAAGCAGTTTCCCGTCAGCGTTGTCAATTTCAATCCAAAATCGCGTTTCTCGCGTGAGCGGATCGACTTCGGGACTGATGAATTTCGCTTCGCCGGTTCGTTCGGTTGTCTCACCCGTCGCAAGCTCGATGATCAGCTTGGGTTTGGATTCGTCACGAAGCCAATGGATCCATTTGGCGGGCAGATAGCCTTCCACTCGCAGACGATTGAGCTGCACCACACGCGCGATCGATTCGCCGGGTTGGACCCAGTCACCCACGCGGTGCGAAACCTCGACCACGATGCCATCGATCGGTGACTTCAACGAGTGTTGGTCGACGTTCACCGTTGCCAGTTCGAGTTGTTGCTCTTTTAGTCTTGTCTTGAGTTGGACAACGTTCGCCGCGGCTTTGGCTTGTCGGACCGCAACTTCGGCCGATCGGATTTTGTTTTGCAGAGATGCCGCCGTGGCCTGATCGACCGATTGTTTCAAGCGAGCGTTCTCTTGTTCGAAGATGGCTTGCTGGGTTTCCAAGCTTCGTTGTTCATAAGCGAGGCGGAATTGATCAATCTCGGATTGCGAAACCGCGTTGTCGAAATCTTTCTTGGCGTTGACCGCACGCGTCCATTCGCTTTTGGCAACCGCTTCGGCTTTTTGGGCGGCCAGCACACGGATGTCGTTTTCGGCCAGACGTTTTTGAATCGCTGCGCCGGCATCGTGTTCTTTGGCTGCGCTCTTTTGTTCTTCCAGAAATGCGAGCGCCGCATCGAGATCCAGTGTTTGGTCGCTTTGAAATTGGATGATCGCGAGATCTTGTTCGGCCGACTGTTGTTGCAGCTTGGCGACCTCATCGTCGAGGCTTGCCAGCAGTTCGCCTCGAGCAACCGCGTCGCCTTCGGTCACATGAATTTGGACCAACCGTCCGGGATGCATGGCAACGGCGGAACCTGATTGCGAGGGTGTGACGATCAGATCGCCAATCCAAGTTAGCTGTTTCGCGTCTTGGGCGAATACGGGGAAAGCGACGACAAGCGAAAGTCCCGCTGCGATCAGTGCTCGATGCATTACCAAATCTCCCGAAGGGAATCGAAGAAGGGATGAAAGAGGACGTACGCGAGACTTCGTCGTCCTGCTTCTACATCGCCAACGACCGTCGAGCCCATGGGTTGGTCGGTGACGCCTTCCAGTGTTGGCGGCACGGTCGCGCTGAGTTGGACGACAGGTTGTTGTTCAGCATTCGGATGCACCGCGGATGCGATTTGTTGAACTTCACCGGTCCAGCTGACATCAGGCTGGGCCCGCAGACGCAAGCGGCACGTCAAAGGCTGGCTTTCGGATTGAGCCTGCAGGATATGCCCTACGTGTTGCTCGGCCAGTTCCAGGTCGGCGATCATTCCGGCGGACGAATCCACTACGTCAAAGAGCCATTGTCCTTGGAAGACATCACGACCAACCAGGGTCTCTTCCTCATCCCAACGTCGGACTTGGCCTCGGACTGTCGATCGAATCGACATCGATGCTTGCACGGACTGCAGTAGTTCAAGTTGTTTCTCGTACGACCGAATGCGCTCTCGAAGAACCAATTCGTTCGTCGATGACTGCAGGCCACTTGAGTCGGTCGATGTGTTGGACGTGCCCGATGGCGTCGACCGATCGGATCGGATGGTCCGGCGTCCGGCCAGTTCCGCTTTCGCGGTCGCCAAGTTGCCCGCGACCATTTGGGTTTGCAGGTCCAGTTCGTCGCTTCGCAGTTGGATGAGCAGGGTGCCTCGCTCAACTTGTTGTCCATCATCGACGTGTACCGTGACCACTCGGGCCGCAGTCGGTGCAAAGAGACGTTGTTGGTGGATCGGTTCCAGACTGCCTTCCACGGGGAGCCGCAAGGGAACCTGGACGACCCACAGAATTAAGACGACTACCGCAATGACGGCCGCCCAAATGGCTCGCGAAAATCGACCTTTGGGTCGTGGCGAAGTCGTTTGGAATTGGTCGACTGCACGCTGGAGTGCGGGAGCAAGCGTGTGGCTGATCGATTCCCAATCCGCTCGCAGGTCCGCCGAGTCGACCTGTTGTGCAGATGAATCGAACGTTTCAAGAACCAAGAACGATGTCGCTTCGGTTGCCTCTTTGGCACGCAGCGGCAGAATCAGAATCGTTTGCGCACCTGAGGTCTCGCGATATCGATCCAGCTGGTTTTGAAGGACCGTGTCAGTACTGGTCTCGGTCGATTCGTGAATGTGCGAAAGGATCGAGGACCAATCGCGAGCGACGGGCGAGTCCACCGCGATCTCAGATTGCACGGAGGAGCCCATTGGAACCCATTGGTTCTGTCGTCGTGCAAACCACAACACTCGGTCGGCGCGAGTGTGAGCGACGATGTGATGACACAGTTGATACGGTGTCAGTTCATCGGTCGACACGACGGTCTGAGATGGAATGGTGGCTGTCATGGTTGCGATTTGGAGCCGGTTTCACGGTCGAAACCAGCTGCCTAGTTTAACCAGCCGCTGTAAAGTCTCAGCGTTGTTGTTTGGGTGTACTTGGAAACCGTCGCTGCTCCATTTGATTGAGATTCGCTCAATCTCGATGCATCGATCAGTCGAAGAATCCGGATAGTGCGGGTTGCATCAGTTGTGCTTCCTGCGCCCTCAATTAGCGGATTCATCGAGGGGAAAGTGTGACCAAAGGTCGACCCAGTGCAGGTCGTTCGATGGTTCGATGGGCTTTGGGTCATCGAGCTCGGCGGATTTTGTGCGCCGGCGGAATGGTCCTGACAATGGCACCGGCGATCAGTTCGTTGGGTTGCCGTGCTTCGCGGGCATTGCCTGAAACGATCGGCAATCGCACTGCTCACGTCGATCAGATCATGTCGCGAGTGGACGCCGGGGCACCGCCAGAGACGCTCACGACTCCCGTCATCGCACCGCTGACATTGCGAGATCCGGAGGCTCTGGCCAAAGCGGACTATCGAGACCTGACGCTGCAGCAGGCTCTCAATCAAGCGATGAGCAACAGCGAGGTCTTGCGAGACCTGAACGCGACGGTGCTGCGAGCACCCGAGACGGTGACGACGGATGAGAGCCCTGGTTTGGTTCAAACCGACCCGCAATTGGGCATGGAGGCCGCGCTCTCGGCGTTTGATGCGCAGCTCACCGCTGTCGGAACTTGGCAGAACAACGACCGTCGATTTAACAACCGGTTCTTTGGTGGTGGTGCCAACGCGTTCAAGCAAGATGTGCATGATTACGTGCTGCAGTTGTCTAAGCGAACGGCAACGGGTGCGGAGATCAGTCTGCGAAGCATCACGGATTACGACGCAAACAATGCGACGGGCAACTTGACGCCCAGTGCTTGGCAGACACAACTGCACGCCGAATTGCGACAACCATTGCTGCAGGGCGGCGGGTTGGCGTTCAACCGGATCGCCGGGCCGGCGGCTTTGCCGGGCGTGTACAACGGTGTCTTGATTGCGAAAACAAACAGCGATATCTCCAACACACAATTTCGCGAAGACGCTCGCAACTATCTCAGCAATGTCGTCAATGCGTACTGGGATTTGTACTTCGCCTACCGTGATGTCGACGCCAAGCAAGAAGCAGTCGCTCGTAGCCTGGAGACTTGGCGAAGCTACGACGCACAGAAGTCGTCGAACCGTCGTGGCGGTTCGGCGGAAGCACTGGCAAGAGAACAGTACTACCGGTTTGTGTCAGAGCTACAAGACGCGATTGCGGGCAAACTGATTCAGCGAACTCAAACCAACAACTCCACCTCTGGCGGCACCTTCGCGGGCGTCACGGGAGTCCAAGCGGCGGAGCGTCGATTGCGTTTGCTGATTGGATTGCCGATCGCCGATGGGCAACTGCTGCGTCCTGTCGATGAACCGTTGTCGGCTCCGTTGATCTTTGACTCTCAATCGTTGGCCGTTGACGCGTTGCGAATGCGGAGCGAATTGCAACAGCAACGGTTGCTGGTCAAACGTCGCGAGTTGGAAGTCATCGCGGCGAAGAACTTTCAACTGCCGACCTTGGACCTCGTCACCACGTATCGGCTGCGTGGCCTCGGCAAGGATTTGGCGGGTAGCGATTCCGCGTTCAACGAACTTGGGACCGGCGACTACCAAGAGTACGAGGCCGGAGTCGAGTTCCGAATGCCAGTTGGTTTTCGTCAGGCACACGCCGCGGTGCAGCACGCCAAGATCCAGGTGGCACGTGAGCGGGCGGTGTTGCGAGAGCAAGAGCGGCAGATCACCCATGACTTGATGGCCGTCATCGCGGAGACAGAACGGGCATACGCCCAGATGGAAACCAACCTGAATCGCTACCTGGCTTCGAAGGACGCACTGGATGCTCTCGAGGCAAATCGCAAGGCCGGTTTGCCGATCAGTTTGGAGCAACTGCTCGACGCCCAGCGACGGCTCAACGAATCACAAACTCGCTATCACTTGGCGATGACCGAGTACATGATCGCGGCCAAGAACGTGTACTTCGAATCCGGGACCTTGCTCGAAAACTGCCACGTCGGAATCATCGGCGACACGGTCAAAGCAATGCCAGCTATCTCGGAGTAGCCGACAGAGGGCCTCTGTCGGCGACATGATCGGCGTGGCGAGTGTAGCCGACGGAGGCTCTCCGTCGGCCTGAGCGCAACCCAACATAGGAAGCGATTGATCTCCCCAGTAGGTCCGAGGTGATGAGTTTGCCGATGTCGGCTGCATTGCCGGCGTGTTTTGCCGACTGAGGGCCTCTGTCGGTTACATGATTGCTGTGGTGCGTGTAGCCGACGGAGGCTCTCCGTCGGCCTGAGCGCAACCCAACACAGAAAGCGATTGGTCTCCCCAGCAGGTCCGCAGCGAGGAGTTTGCCGACGTCTGCTGCATTGCCGGTGTGTTTGG
>NZ_ANMO01000037.1 GCF_000338295.1 Rhodopirellula europaea 6C | reverse complement strand
AAACTCGGAATTCGCGAAAATACGATCGTGCTCTATCTCAATGACAACGGCCCCAATTCGCAACGTTATGTCGGCAACATGCGAGGCAACAAAACACAGGTGGATGACGGCGGCATTCGTTCTCCATTGTTGTTTCACTGGCCCGCGAAAGTGGATGCAAGCGACACCACGGACGTCATGCTGGCTCACATCGATTTGATGCCGACGTTGCTCGATGCTTGTGGAGTTGCAGTTCCGGAATCGGCTGCACTCGATGGCAAGAGTTTCCTGCCATTACTGACCGGCGAAATGGATGACTCGCAGTGGGAAACGCGATCGATTGCCTTTCAAACTCACCGAGGCAACGTGCCGCAAAAGTTCCATCATTTCGCGATGCACGAACATCCGTGGAAATTGGTGCACCCCAGTGGCTTTGGCAAAGAGCGTTTTGAGGGCGAGCCCAAGTTCGAACTGTACAACCTGGAAAATGATCCCAAGCAGCAAAATGATCTCGCTGACAAACATCCTGAGATCGTTCAGCGTCTCAAACAGACCTACTCCAAGTGGTTCGATGATGTTTCCTCGACTCGTCCGGACAACTACGCACCGCCTCGGATCGTCATCGGCACCGAGCATGAACCGCAAACGGTTTTGACACGGCAAGATTGGCGGCACTCCAGCGGCCGTCCTTGGGCAAAGAACTCCACTGGCTTCTGGTTGTTGGACGCTCCAGAAGAGAAACGCTACGAGATCGAATTGATCCTGACCGACAAAGATCATCGTGGAGGAACCGCAACACTTCACTTGAATGATGAGACGCACACCTTCGAAGTCGCACCGGGCGAGCGGCGTGGTCATTTCTTGGAAGCAACGATTCCGGCAGGCCCCCAAACACTGTCGGTGACCTTGGCTGACTCCATCAACGCTGGTGTCCATCAAGTCTTCCTGGCGACGCAGGATTGATTGCAAGAGAGTTCTGTTGGTGTTCGCTCAGTCAACCATCAGGGAGCGACACACCAATGGACCAATTTCAAAAGATCGGTTGCCTCCGTTTCAACACGCAACCGATCTTTCGCGTGTGTCTGGACGAAGCCCAGTGATGATGCGATCTGATCGTTTGTGGCCGTTTCTTGCTGGTGCGTTCGCGGCTGCACAACCGCGACGCGTCGTGGCGTGATGCTCGCCAGTAAATCGGGCAGGTCGTAGGCGCCCAAGGCTCCCGCGACCAACGAGTTGGCGTTCACGCCATACAGTTCATGATTGACGATGCTCTGGTAGTCGAGCAGAGAGTCGACGAGCACCAACCACTGGATTTGCTGTTCCATCGCAGTCGCGTGTAACAAGGCTGGCCCCACATCGCCAATCGCGATGGCACCGATCTGGTCTGGTTTCACGTCGTCTCGGTTCTGCAAAAACTCCATGACGCGAACGGCGTCTCCCGCATTGATTCCCGCCACGCTTCGCCCTGACATCAACGCATTGAAAAATGGTTGCACGGGAGAGTGCCCTTGCCGGAACTTGTACGTTGTCTCGCCGTATCCGAGCAGGTCCGGTGCCGCGACCACGTACCCGCGACGCACCAGTTCCTCGATCTTTCCACCCGCAGCGGCATCCGTCGTCTTGCCCTCGCCGTGCACGTAGATGATCGCTGACCGAGTGCCGGGTTCATCGGGAGCAAACACCAACGTCGGAAGGATGGTTTCTCCTTCCCCCGGCACACCCCATTTCTCAACCCGGTAACCTTCGCGTTGGTATTGGCCGCGGAAGACCGGAGCCACCGCCGCATCGGGGTTGCGATAGCCGGATAACCTTGCCGCTTCGCTCAAAGCCTGCGGAAGATGCTGGTCCAAGTCACGCCTGCTTTCTTCCAGTCTCTCCAGCAGCGGTTTTGCCTCCCGCCGATTGATGCTGAAAACGTTTTCGCCTTCGAACGCCGTGGAAACTTGACCGGTTTCCGTGACGGTCAATTCCGCTTCCGTCAAAAACGGGTGGAGCTGCTCTTCCGCGCTACCTGGCAATGCCAAAAACGTCTGGAAGAACTCGTAGGTGGATTCGTTGTTCTGCTTCGTGAAGCCGTGGCCAAAATCATCTTCCACTTGATCAAATCGCTCGGGATGGCCAAAGATTTGAAAGGCATGATGCACTTCGGCGGCCGTTTCACGAGCCCCCTGAATACTGAAGAAATCTCGCGTCGTGGTGACTTGCAACGTCGGTTTGGGAGCCCGGACTTCCAGCAAGTCCGCATGATCGATTCCCAGCATCGGTCCGTGATAGAAAACTTGCTCGGCATCTTGCGGCCCGATCGATCCCAACAGGCGACTGATGCTGGTGATGAATCCGGTCGGAGCGACGGCGAGAACCCGTTCGTCCACCGCCCCGATGTAACTGCTTTGCGTGCCACCTCCCGACAATCCCGTGACACCGATTCGATTTGGATCGACCTCGGGCCGAGTCGTCAGGTAGTCGATCGCGCGGATGCCGTCCCAAATGAAGTAGCGAGCAATCGATCGTCCCGTCAAAAAACACTGCACGCCAGCATGCGAGTGTTCTCTGGTAGCGGAACCGACCGTCGACTTCCCGGTTTTAGGTTCAAAGTATTGCAACCGTTCGCCTTGTCCTAGCGGATCGATCGCGAACACCACAAACCCTTTGTGAACCAGGTTCAAGATGACGTTCTGATAGAGGTCTCGTCGGAAAGCAGACGCTGAGTGTCCGATGACTTTCAGGATGGCGGGCCGCGGCTCGTTGAGTCCTTCTGGAATGAAGAGTGCGCCCGTCACGAAAAAATTGGGCATCGATTCAAAGACGATCTTTTCAACTTGATAGCCGTCTTTCCGCAGTTTGCCTGTGACTCGAGGATTCAGTGGCGATCGATCGGGCCAAGGTCCGAGGATTTGATCGAGCGTCTGTCGAACCTTGATTTGGCGAGCCTTCCACTCCTCCGCTGTTTTCAGTTTGCTGACTTCGTCTTCACGCGATGCCAAACATTCGCGGGTCAAGCCATTGAGATGGTGCACCAGCATCAAACCCGGGTCACTCCAATCGATCCAAGTTGGACCGTTAGGGTTGCCGCCGTCCAGAACGTTCAGATCCTCCACGACGGGCGGGCCAACAACGTTGAGTGTCAGCAAAATACAGAATGTTTGGATCATCAAGGTGGCTCGCTGTTGGCAGGTCAAATCGTGTTGCGATCGAATTTTATCAGAACCGAACATCGCAGAAACGAATCGATGCCGCTTGACGACCAATCCATGCCGAACGTCAATTACAATGCTGCCCTTGAGACTCCCTCCCCACTGCCCACCGTGTTTCGTGCAAGCGATCGTCATGACTCGATTGATTTTGAACTCTCTTTGCGGCGCCGTTTTCCTCGCGTCGTTGACCAATGCCGCACCGCGTGGATGTGCGCAGTGGCCGGATCGACATGGGCCAAATCTCAACGGGGTGGTCGCTGACGCTGATGCCGAGCGACTGCCGATTCACTGGACGGATACCAAGAACGTTGCTTGGAAGGCACCTTTGCACGATGAAGGTCACTCGACGCCGGTGATCAACGACGGAAAGGTTTGGCTGACGACAGCAACCAAGGATGGAAAGCAGCAATTTGTCATCGCGATCGATGAGCAAACTGGCGAGATCCTTCACGACAAATTGCTGTTTGAAAACGAGGAAGTCGAAGAACTCGGTGGTGCTCGCGGATTCAACAACTACGCGGCACCAAGTTGTGTGATGGGGCCAAGGGCCGTTTACGTTCACTTCGGCAGCTATGGAACCGCGAAGCTGGATGCGAAGACTGCTGAAGTGATTTGGCAACGACGCGATTTGCCGTGCCAGCATTTTCGAGGACCAGGTTCCTCGCCCGTTTTGTACGACGACAAATTGGTGCTGACCTTCGACGGCGTTGACCAGCAATACACCACTGCACTCGATGCCGAAACCGGCAAGACTCTCTGGCGAACCGATCGCAGCACCGACTACGAAGACCTGGGTGACGACGGAAAACCACTGCGTGACGGGGACATGCGGAAAGCCTACTGCACACCCGCGATCGTCCAAGTTGGCGAGCAAACGCAAGTTCTCTCCGTCGGTGCTCGAGCGATGCAGAGCTACGATCTTGAAACCGGCAAAGAACTTTGGACGCTGCGACACAACAGCTACAACGCTGGCATTCGGCCGCTGTGGTTGCCAGAAAAGAAGCTCGCAATCATCAACACCGGTTCCCGCGGTGCGCAGCTTGTCGCGGTTCGCCTAGACGAGTCCACCCAAGGCGACGTCACCGACTCGCACGTCGAATGGGTGCGTGAACGCGGCAACCCTCGTTTCGCCAAACCGATCGAGCACGACGGACTGATCTTCCAAGTCACCGACAACGGTGTGTTGTCGTGCATTGATGTGAACAACGGTGAGGAACTTTGGAAGAAACGTATTTCCGGCGACTACTTGGCGTCGCCGATTCTCGCTGGTGATCGACTGTACTTCTTCAACCAAAGTGGACTCGGAACAGTCGTGAAGGCTCAACGAGACCCCGAGATCATCGCGACCAACGACGTGCCAGGAATGGCGACCTCCGCATGCCCCGCCGTCTCCAACGGCGCGATCTTCGTTCGTGGAAAAGAGTTCCTGTTCAAGATCCAAACACCCTGAACAACAACGTAGCCTACAGAGGCCCTCTGTCGGCAAAAACAGATCTGCCATGCGATCACATTCGGAAGCTCGTGGACTCGTGTCCGCAGGGGAGGTCAATCGCTTGCTGCGATTGATGCGTTCAGGCCGACTGAGAGCCACAGTCGGCTACATGCTCAGTTGCTAAAGCGAGATTTGCTCTGGAGACTTGCGTTCGGTGGTGGTTGCTTCGATATACTGAGTCCCGCGACGAAAACCAGGCGTTGCATGTTGCCTGGAGGTCTTGCCACTCTTTTCTCTTGCCTGACCAGGTTTCATGCGATTCTTGTTTTTCTTGCTGCTGCTCGCGGTCACGGCCCATTCTTCTCTGCAGGCACGCGAATGGACCGATGCGACTGGGAAGTATCGCATCGAAGCGACGTTGGTGGTCGTCCACGGCGACAAGGTTGTTCTGGAACGTCCCGATGGAAAAATCATCAGCATCCCCGTCGCGAAACTGAGCGACGAGGACCAGAGCTTCCTGAAAAAAATGGCCGCGAAAAAAGTTGCTTCAAGTTCCGAAAGCGATCGTCCCGCCGACACCAAGGCATCCGCGGTGATGTCGAATTCGGCGTCCGCGCTGGACATGTCTCCCGAGCAGCTCGCGGCTCAAACCAAAATTCTTCTACAAGATGCTTGCCATCGCTGCCACGGCGAAGATGGAACGAGCGAAGGTGGTTTCAACTTTGTCGTCAATCTCGGAAAGCTTGCCGAAACCATTGCGGAATCCGGAGAAGACTCGCTGCTGATCGATCGCATTCAAGCGGATGACGACAGCGTGATGCCCCCGGGCGGCGAAGAGCCACGACTGAGTCCACGGGACATCCAAGTCATCCAAGAATGGATCGCCGCGGGATCACCTGCGATCAATGACGAACCCGAGCGACCGTTCGTCAGCAATGACCAAGTCGTGGCATTGATCGATCAAGACTTGCAACAACAGCCTGAGCGATCGCAACGGTTCATGCGGTACTTCACGCTGACCCATTTGTACAACTCCGGCATCAGCGAAGACGAACTGCAAACCTATCGAAACGCGTTCGCGAAACTTCTGAATAGTCTTTCGTGGAATTCAGATTTGATCATTCCCGAGGCGATTGATCCCACTCGCACAATCTTTCGGCTCGACATGCGAACGGTCCATTGGACTCAGGCCATTTGGAAGTCGATTGAAGACGCAAACCCATACTTCCTTCCACCTCGATCGCCGGAGGCAAAGTCGTGTTTCGAACGGACCGAAACCGAGATGCCGTTCGTTCGAGTGGACTGGTTCGTTTTCGCCGCGTCGAAACCACCGCTCTATCACAGCGTGCTGAACCTGCCAGAAACGGACGCTGACCTAGAAAACATGCTTCGCGTCAATGTGCAGGCCAACATCAATCAAGAGATGGCCATTCGAGCCGCCTTCAACCGATCGGGGGTCTCCCAGAACAATCGTTTGATTGAGTGGCACAAATCTCCCTATGGTTCGTATTGGAAAAGCTACGACTTTGCCAGCAACACGGGGCGTCAAAACCTCTTTGAGTATCCGCTCGGTCCGAGCCATCGTCGTGATTCCTTCCAGCACGATGGTGGAGAAATCATCTTCACGCTTCCAAACGGTCTGCAAGGCTATCTGCTCACGGATGAGCAAGGACTTCGCATTGACCAAGGTCCGACACAAATCGTCAGCGATCCGAAGCAACCGGACCGCACGGTGACCAACGGCGTGTCTTGTATGTCGTGCCACTACGCCGGCATGATCCCCAAACGAGACGAAGTTGGACCGGCGGTTCAAGCCAACCGGTCCGCGTTTGATGACGCCGACGACATTTTGGCTCTCTATCGTGAGGCCAGCGAAATGGATCGCATCATGGACCGAGATGCGAAGCGGTTCGCGGATGCATTGGACGACCTCGGGATCACAACGCTCAGTCGCAGCGGCGAATCCATTTCCGCGATGTCATCTCGATTCATTCAGGACATCGATTTGAAACAAGTTGCGTGTGAATTTGGTTTGCAGGTGGAGGAGTTCCTGGAACGACTGCAGGAAGCCTCTCGCGTGGCGAGAATCTTCAGTTCGCTTCAGATCAGCGGCGGCACGATTAAGCGTGATGTCTTCAAAGAAACGTTCGCCGACGCGTGCGTGGACTTGCAACTGATTGAAGCTCACGAAGTGCACCGACCCAACCGATCAAGCTCTTCTGTTGCGGCGACGTCCAATGCTCGTTCCGATTCATCGCCTGTCGCGAAAAATCCGATGAATTCCGCCTGGGCTCGAAATTCGAAGATGCCTTCCGGCCGTTCACCGAATCGCACGGCCGCACCGATGAAGGTAGGTTCCAAACTGTCGCCGATTGCCAAGTTTTCCGATCTCAGATGGGGAGTGAAGTCCCTCGCGATCCATCCCAATCAAAATGTTGTTGCGGCGGGACGTCCCGATCGAAAGATCACGTTGTTTGATTTCGATCATCAAAGCGTTTTGGGCGAGCTGACCGGATTGGACATGCTCCAAGCGGTGACGGCTTGTGCCTTCACTCCCGATGGGAATCACTTGATCGCCGGCGGCAGCACAGGGCACATCGTGGTTTACTCCGTCACCGAAAAGGGGCTGCTTCGTCCGTCAGGGCAATTCCCAGGTCACAACGGAGAGATCCATTGCATCGACATCTCACCGTCCGGTCGCCATGCATTGACCGGCGATGCAAAAAAGGTCGCTCGGTGTTGGGAAATCGCGACAGGAAAAGAGCTCTCGATGATCGCTGATTTCGAAGGCCCGGTGAAGGCTGTGCACATTTCGGCGGACGAACGAACGATGCTTGCAACTGATGGAGCCACGTTGGTCGAAGCCGACATACGAACCGGCGACCCGATTAGCCAGCGTCCACTGAATCGATCTTGGGCGTCGGGGCAGTCGGCCGCGTTCTCGCCCGATGGCACTTGGCTCGCCGTGGCCGACACGTACAACATCCGGGTTTGGAACCTGAACACGTTCCGCGAACTGATGCCTTTGATTGGCAGTGAAACGTTGTGGTCCATGCGTTTTGCTCCCGACAATCAACACTTGTTTGCGGGCGGAAGTGGAAAGGTTGATGTCTGGGAATTCCAGCGTAACGCGAGACTTCAGCGTCAATCCATTGAACGAGGTTACGTTCACTCGCTCGCTGTGTCCGCAGACGGAAGCCACTTCGCCGCGGTTGGGAGCATCGGTGGTTCGCTCGAAGTCTTTTCGCGAAACGAGTGACTCAGTCGTCCATCAGGTGCGACTCATCTCACGCTGCAACCAAAGCCGAACGCAAACGCAATTGCGTTTGGTGGTTCGGGCGGAGGTACCGAGAATCCCGGCGGTCTCTTCGATGGTCAGCAAGATACATCGTCGATTCGCCGCTGGCTCTTGCCTATCACCACTAAGGCAACACTAAACTCGCCCAACAAACCCTGGAACGTGCCACGGAAAACCTCACGCAGCGACTCGAGGAATTGCAACGACCCAACCAAATAGCTCACTCGTCGCCTTGGTTTGATTTGATCGAAGCACTGCTACTGCACGAAGAGGCGTACCGGACCATCACCGACACGCCGTCAACGCTACGTCCCCAGCTTGATCAACTTCGGCAAGCATCGGTGAAGCTGATCAAACCACGCTAACCATTCGCCGTTCACACCAACACGGCAAAGTCCATCCCGCGTAGTGACTCCTCGCCGTTGCTGACTTGCACGCTGAGCGAACCACTGCCAAGGACGGTGTACTCTTCCGAGGTTGCCATCTGGATGGTGTACGCTCCGGACTGAGAGATGTCGTTGAAACGGTAATTCCCACGTTCGTCCGTGATCGCCGTGTCCACCACTTCGCCATCGCTGTCCAGCAGCTCCACCACCACTCCGACCATTGGTTCGGGGCCACGGTCATCCCGACGACCGCGTTGACCAGACCGGTTGCCGGACTGATCGCGAGCCAACAAATCCACATCCGAATCAGGCACAATTCCGGCTTCACTATCTCCCAGAAGTGGCCCACGGTTGTTGCTTTCTGTCGTCACAGGCTGCTCAGCAACCACCGAACCGGTGATCGTTGGCGCGAAGAAGAACACGTTTTCCTGCAACGAATCAATGTTGGTGTTGCGAGCGATGATGTCCCCCAGCGAAGTGTTTTCGATCTCACGAATTTCGCGATCCGTCATTGTGTTTTCGTACCAGAACCAATCTCCATCTCGAAGTCGCTCGAACTGATCCGCGATGATAGCCGTCGCGGTTTCGCCCAGCGATCCATCCTCCGTGTGATCTTCCGCCAACACACCAACCCACAGGTCGATGTTGTTCACATCTCCGTACAAGGCTTCCAAATTGGCAGCAACGTCAGCATCACTGGTGATTTGATCGAACGACTCCACGGCTTCCAATCCGTACGCCACTCGAGTCGAATTAAAATCCGCCAACCCGTGATCGCGGCCGCGTTGGATGTTGAGTGATACCAGATCAAACCCACCGGCTCCGGGAGGCCCGAACAAGAAATTCCGCAAGCTATCGACTACTTCCAAATCCACTTCTTGTGACAAGGTCGACGCGGCGTATTTCAACAGGGGATCGATTCCCGTGTCTTCCAACAAGCCCGGCTGGAAGAAAGCATTGGCGAGGGCAATCGAATCGGCCATCTCGTTGCCGTCATCATCCACGAACCGGAACTCGTCATTCAGCGTCGTGTGACCGAACCGGAACGCGGCGGTTGAGAATTCATTGGCAATCGACGGGTCCACGGTTGAGTCATACCCGGTGTATTGCGAGATCGCATTTTCGCCCAACAACGCGGGCAAGTATTCGTTCAGCGTGATCGACTGCATCTCCGCAATCACGGTTGCTCGAGCCTGCTGGTAGATTTCCTCATCACTGAGCGAAGGATTGTCGGCAGAGATTTCGTCCGCCAATCGGTTGTGTTCACGCAAGAACAAAGCATGCATGGATGTCAGCACAACATTCTCGGCTGCACGGATGTCGCCAGCGAGCAGCCCATCGTTTTCATCCGTTGGCAACAAGCCGTCATCGGTGATCAGCAAACGTCCACCGACAAACTCACGCAGAGCATCGGCGGTTGCTTGATCGCTGCCGTAGACCTGTGAACCATCAATCCAAGCCGTGATCGCATTGACTTGTTCGGCGGGATTGTCGACGGACGTTCCTGTTCCTTCCGCGAATTCAGACCGTGTCAAACCAATGGTGACTTCGCCCGTGTTGAAGGGATCGAAGAATGCATCGCCCTCGGGAACTTCGATGTCAAACGATTCACCATCTGCGTCAGGTGACAAAGACAAATCGATGTCATGATCGATGAATTGGCCCCACGCGAAAACGAATGAACTCAGGTCTCGATCGTTTGAGGTTCCCTCCGGGTCAGCCGCGGCCAACGCGTTGCTGATCTCTCGAGCACTTGGTCGGTCTTCACCGCCGGGTTCAGAGATTCCGTCGGCATAGTCATTCTCAGCGACACGCAGCAACTCGGTGTCAGTGGATCCGAGTTCGGGGTTTTCCACGTTGTTGCCAGTTCCATCGATCGATCGAACTTCGTCGGCAACTGAATCCGGTTCATCGGGATTGCCAGGACGATCTTTCGGCTGATCATGATCACCGCGAGAGTCTCGATCACGGTTGAGCCGGTTGATTACCATCAACGCATCAATCGCTGTGTCACG
>NZ_ANMO01000036.1 GCF_000338295.1 Rhodopirellula europaea 6C | reverse complement strand
TTCGGCACTGAATCCAATGCACAACCCTCCCCGGCCCGAAGCGGTCCGACCCTCCCAAGGGGAGGGTGAAGGGAAACGGCACGACCTCTGAAGAGGTCGAGGGGAGGGTTCGGCATTGGAGTCAGCATGTAGCCCTCCCCGGCCCTTAGCCGGCTGAGGTTGCAATGGCTTGGGGTTTCGAGTCATCACTTGTACTCCGGCGCGGGAACTTGGGTCATGATTCGATCGATCACCGAATCGGAGTCGTCGGCCATCGTCAGCAGTCGCACGGACAGCACGGGGCGAGCAACTTTGGCAACGTCGCTGGGGGTCACAAAATCGCGTCCTTGAAGCATCGCCCAGGCTTGCGCAATTCGTTGCCACAGCAACATGCCTCGCGGGCTGACTCCGAGCTGGATGGCCGCGTCGTTGCGAGTCGCTTCGACCAAGTCAACCAAATACCCCTGAACCTTTGGATGAACCGATGTCGTTTGCACTTGCTGTTGAATCTGCTTCAGTTCCGCCAACGACAACGTGCTGGATGCTCGCTCGTTGGCGCTGTCGGCTCGGGCTGCGTTTTCAAGAATACCAAGTTGTGCTTCGCGGTCGGGGTATCCGATTTGAAGTTTGATGGTGAACCGATCCAATTGGGCTTCGGGCAAGGGATAGGCGCCATGGGAGTCGATTGGGTTTTGCGTTGCGATGACGAGAAACGTCTCGGACAACGAATGCGGCACCGAATCGATTGTGACTTGCCGTTCTGCCATCGCCTCCAGCAAAGCGCTTTGAGTCCGAGGCGTGGTGCGGTTCAGTTCATCAGCCAGAAGCACATCGGCGAAGACCGGTCCGGGATGGAACTCGAACTCACGAGTCTTTTGGTTGAACAAGTTGAATCCCGTCACATCGGTTGGCAACAAGTCCGGCGTGCATTGAATTCGTGCCAGTCGTCCACCAAGGCAATCCGCGAGTGCTTTTGCCAGTGTGGTCTTGCCCGTTCCCGGTAAGTCATCCAGAAGCAGGTGCCCTTGCGCGAGCAAGCATGCAATGACCATTTCGATCTGCTCGGTCTTGCCCAGCAGGACGCTTCCCAGTTGATCGCGAATCGCTTGCAACGCGGTTTGTGTTCGATCTTCGTGTTCGGTTGCCACACTCATGCCATTGTCTCGTTTGTCATCGATTTCAGTTGTTTTGTATTCAAGGCACGGACGAGCGAGTTGAGTCGACGACGATCGATCGGTGCGGGTTTTCCAAAGGTGGCTTGGTCGGCCACATCACAAAATTGCTGGACGTGATCACGCATGTGGAGATCGCGAACGACGAGAGTTTCCAGCCAATCGCGTTGTGGTTTCCCGGTCGGTCGAGCCTTGCCGATCAAGCTCGCACGTGTTTCCACAATTCGCATGGCGATTCCGAGCTGTTTTCGAGATGGCAGCAACAACGACAGTGACCAGGCTGCTGTCAGCAGCCAATCAATCCAGATCAGGCGTGTGAGATAGGTCACCATACCCAGTGCAGCGATCAGAAGACCGTGCATCCAATGGGCAGCCGCGAAGCGTTTGGTACTCAGCCAAAGCGAGGGTTTGTAAACAGGTGGTTCGTATCCCGGTGTTGGTTCCAACTCAAACCATCGTCCATCGTCGAATTTGATTTCGACCCAGAAATGGATGTCTTCGGGGGTGATGTTTGCATGCCCCGCCGAGATGTCGTAGGCGTCCGGAGGAACATAGAACCCCGTCACCAATCGCGATTGCAGTCCGATCTCACGTGCTTTCAATGCCGCGACGGTTGCAAAGAGATGATCGCCACCGCGACGGGTTTGCAGGAACTCTTCGACTGGATTGTCCGTCAGGGTTGGCGTGTTGCGATCGAACGTGAACTCCGTTCGCAATTCATCGACGATGTCCTGCAGTTGTTGATAAGGGTGCGGGGCGGAATCGGAGTTTGCCTGTTGGCTTACGTCCACTTTGGTTTGGTTGCCCGCTAACCGATCCCACAGCTCGTCTTCCATCACTTGGATTGATGCCAAGTTCACCACCGTCAACGGCGGGATCTTGTCTCGTTCTGGCATGAATAGCGATCCATCGTGTTCGATTCCGAAAAAGTCTTGCCGGTTCACGTCCTTGATATGGAGTCCCGCCGTCATCATGGGCGCGGGGAACCGTGTCGAATCGAGACGCAGCACTTTCAACAAGTTGACCGTCACCAAATCGCTGTCGCTGAGTGCTCTGGATTCCAACTTGGGGTCGAAGAACCAAACCTTTTTGTCGATCTCTCGCTGGCTCAGTTTGTCGTTGGAACGATCGACGGTGTTGGTCCAGTCAACGCCATCGAATGTGTCAAAGCGTTCCATCGCCAGTCGAATGCCAGTCGGACCGGCCCACTGAATCACCGCATTTTCTTTCGCGTCTTCAAAGTGGCGATGTTTCTTCGGTGGCATGCGATCGGTGCTGAATGAAGAGCCCCCTTTTTCGCTCTTGGCGGCTTGATCGTGCATCGGAATGAGGTTTTCGTTTCCCATCGCTTGGCGACGATCCCACTTCATTTTCTGTTTGGGTTCACCGATCATCTCGTTGACCATGTCGAAGAGTGACGACTCGGTGGATTCCAAGAAGATCTCGGACTCGACTGCGCCGAAGGACTCGGCATGATCTTTTGCCGCGATGGCTGCGTCGCCGGATCCAATTCCTGAACGTGCCGCCGGGTCCGACCATTTGGATCCGCCGCTGGTGGGCATCACACCGTTGGTCATTCGGTTGGCGGGCCCGACGTGGTTTCGAACCGCCAGTCCACCGGCGATGCACAAGACGACCGCTACGAGCACGCTTGCCGGGCGAACTCCAACGGTGGGGCGAACGGAGTCGGGCAAGCAGACATCGAGTTTCTCCCAGTGATTGGCGACCAAGTGCCAAACACAAACGCTCATCCAAGCAACCGCGATCCAAACCGCTTGCGAGTGTTCAGAGATCGAAGTGGCAAACAACACCAGAAAGCCACTGGCGACCAATGACATGGCTCGAGTGCGATCCGTTTTCGCCGCAACGGCAACGGCCAGCGAGACCGAACCAAAGGCCGATAGAGTGGACATCTCGAACGCGATTGGTGATCCGAAAGAACGGGCCAAGATTGCAAAAAGAACGGGAGCAATCGCGAGCAGCGTCGTAGCGGAACTCGTCACGAGTTTTGATCTGCCTGATCCCGCACCGAAAGTCTTGACGAGTTCCACGGCAGCAAAGAGTGCCAGCAGCGTTCCGAATTCAGCCAGGAACCAAACTCGTGACTCGACATAGAACCGCAGTGGTAGCACCGATGCGATCGCAAGGATCGCTAGCAGGATGGTTTCTCTTCGTCTACGCGGCGGCGTCTGCATCACGCACCTCCGTCCAAAAACTCAAGACCTGGTCGGCCAGTGCACTGCACGATTCGATCTGCTTCATCACCGATCGCCCGCCGGCTCGGCGTCCGCCGCGAGGATCGATCACTTGCACGATTTCGCTGCCGTGGCGATCGGATGAAAACTCGATCCGTGCGTTCTTGCCGGTTCGTTTCCGCTGGATGACAGCAGTCGTTCCATCGGCGGGAATCTCGGTGAGGGCGTTGAGTATTTGCTGCCTGCCTTGACTGCCGCGTGCGAGCCGCAGACTTTGCGAACCAATCGTGACTCGCATGGGCACACCGGATTGCTGCAGGTTGATCAAGACGCTCGCGGCCAATCGAATTCGATTGGCCAGCAGTTCGCGTCCGGTTGGTCCGGCGTGTTCCGCACCCGAGAGTGACATCACGGTGGAAGGATGCATCACGGTGTCGATGAAGACATCGAGTTCAACCGACTGCGGACCGCCACGTTCCGTCACGACCAACGAGTCCACCTTGGCCGATGCGACCCAGTTGATGTGTTTGGCGGAGTCGCCACGGCGAAAGTCGCGTACTCCGATGAAGTCACCGCTCCGCCCGCCGCGATTGCCGTCGCCTTCATCGGTGCTGGTCAGTCCGATGATTGGGCAGACGCCGTGAACCGGGTAAACCTTGGGCCAAACGGTGAGCGACTTCATCGTCGTCAGGTTGCGACGAGCCGTCCAAATTCCAAATGGAAACGAACAAGCCACTTGTGGCAATTGAATGGGGTAGTGACCTCGCAGCGAGGGATGGACGGTGATCCCGTATTCACTGACGCACAAGGGCGCGACGCACGCGAGCCCAACGGTGGGAACTGCTTCATCGCCTTCGCAATCCAGGTAGCCTTCGACGGCCAATCCCCAAACGGGAATGGGAAGTCGGTTGCGGACGGCGACGAGCATTCGGCACGCATCGCCTTCGTGAACGGAGTCCGTTTCGGGACGCAACTCACATGTGGTGACGTACACCGCAACCAGGGGCCACGCCATGCCGACGACGATGATCGCGGTCAACGAGGCGGCCAGGACCCAGCCGATCGGACTGAGGTACAGACCAACAATCACGCTGATCGCGGTTGCAAGAACGAACCAACCGATGGGCTCTTTCAGCCAATAAACAAAACGATTCGCCCAGGGACAAAAGTCGGTTGTCATCACACGAGACAACCAACTCACGGACCTGGGCATTTCATGGACAACTGCCATGGAAACGCACCTCGGGTACGGAAGCGAAACAGGGGAAACAATCACGCAGCGTCAGACGCTAGGCGGACCCCGTACCCGATGAAGATGGCAAATCGCTTGTGGGACGAAAGCGTTTTCCGCAATCGCCACGTCGCGGCTGGCAGTCAGCGGTTCCAGTTGAACCGTGGTGTCCCAAAGAAAAATGGCATGACGCGACGCAAAGAAACTCTGGCAAATCGAGCAATGATCCGAGTCATGTGGCTCAGACGGTTGATCCGATTCCGACTCGGCCAAGATGACATTTACGTCGCTCTGGCAAGTTGTTTGATGTTCGTCCGCGCTGGCGTGAGCGTGGTCGCAACACCCCTGGTCACTGTATCCCTGCTCACCGTGATCGTGTGTGTGGCCGGCGTGGGCATGACAATGAGATCCGACATGCGGGAGTGCTGGTGAATCGCAATGAGCGGCACAACAACTTGATTGGTGTGACGAGCATCCAACGTGAACCCAACCTGCAACATTGCCAAACAGCAATGCAGCCAGTGTGAGGTAGACGGTGAGGATCCGGAACGACGCCAAGGGTCGGTTGCCAACGTTGAAATGTGAAAGAAGCCTGAATGCACTGCAGATTGATTCAGGCATGAATCAACGGTCCGACAAAGGACTCAATGATTGTTCTCGCGACGTTACGGCTTGTCAATCGAAAAGGTTCGCGGCGACTGTTCGTCAACTGCTAGTCTTGTCCGCCGCGATACCAGGGCTCGCCTGTCGCTTCGCGTTCAAGTGAAGAGTGGATGAGTCGTCAGCGGCGGCATCCGAGTTCCAGCGAGAAGAATTTTGTGTGAAGCTCAGCGACGAATAAATGTTCAAGTTTTGGGTGATGAACTTGACGAACGGATGGGGTGGAGTCATCGTACTAGGCAGCAATCGTCTTTGGTCGGACCACTTTGCAACAATCTAAAACTCTCTGAATCGAACGTCGCTTTCATGACTTCGCTGTTCCGGCCCCTCGTCGCTAGCCTGCTCTGCAGCTTGATCGTTTTCGGTCACGCTCCGGCTTGGTTGCATGTGGCCACCTGTGATAGCGAGTCCCATTCGCATGCGGGTGACAACGCCAGCGACGCAGTTTCTGTTTGTCCGCACGGGTGTCATTATCATGTGACGGAATCAGATGCATCGACCACGGATGCTTCGGAAACGGTTCCTCACTCGCAAGATTCAGACGCACCTCACGATCACGATACCTGCGGGATTTGCCAATCATTGGCGAGCCCAGTCGGTGTGACTTGGGACTTGGTGGTTGTTCTTCCGACCGAGTATGCATCGGAACTCACCAGCGTCCCTGCTGTTCGCCCTTTGTTGGCGACTCTTCTTTCGATCCCGCAGCCTCGCGGGCCACCGGCGATCTTCGCTTAGGTTTTGCATTCTGTCCGTAGGATAGGCGTCCAGCAACTGTCGCTTCCACAGTTGCATGACATGCGGGAACCCTTTCACTCGATTGTTCCACCACGTTTAGATTTGGTGGGATCGCTTCGCGCGTGAGCATCAAGACAAATGGGCTGCCGACCTCATACGTCCCGCCGCGTGCGGCGTGATCGGTCAACGGTCCGACCAAACCCGATCGGTTGCGCTCACGCGGTGGGGCTCCTTTAACAAGACATGTCGTTGTGGATCAGTGCACGAGACCCGTGGAAGAAGACTCGTTTTCTCATCCACTACGACAGGTGACCAGTCTGCAGACAGACTCCCGAAGGGGAACACTGCGGCGAAGCATTCGCGTTCGTGAACTTCATCCCTTCACGAGCCAGTCGTTCGACATTCGGCATTGAGTCATCCATTGCAATCGGCGACCCGTTCCACGCCCAGTTATTGGTGAACAGCAGCACGATGTTGGGTTTCTCAGCGGTCAACATTGGGTCGCTCATTAGGAGGTGCCGCAGCAATGATTGGATTCGATATTCATCCCTCTTGGATTTCGCTGCGACCTGATCCACGACGTTGGGATCGAGTTGGTTCAGCCTTCGCCCCTTCCCGTATTCAGCCAGATTGATATG
>NZ_ANMO01000035.1 GCF_000338295.1 Rhodopirellula europaea 6C | reverse complement strand
TTGACAACACAGCAGTTGAAAACTGCACGACCTCCCCGGAGGGAGGGTGAAGTTTGGAAAGCGGGAATGACCGGGGTTCACCCAGTGAGCCGAAGGGCGTTAGCCCCGGTTACCACCCGCAACCGGGGCTAACGCCCTTCGGCTCATATACTCAAGACGCATGTTTGCCTGCTGAACTCGCGGACAGCAACCAACGACTTTCCCTTTTTTGACACTCTCGAAATCAACGAACGTCGGAGGATCCGACGCTCTTTTCTCAGTGACCTCGGGCGAGGTCACAACCGCATCTCCATCACCAACTTTCAAGGTGCTCTCATGAAACGTCTCCTCCTTGCTTCCGGTCTTTGTCTCGGGTTGTCCTTTTTCGCGTTGCAAGCCTCGCGTGCCGATCAGCCAGCGATAGGTGCTCCGCCCGAGAAGATCGACGCCGCCGATTCCCTTCATCCAGATTGGAAAGTGAAGTTCGCTCCCGTTCCAGATTTGTTGCGAATGCATTGTCCCATGCTGACACCTGGCCACGGTTTGGTCGTCGAACAAGTGGTCGAATCCAAAGACGCTCCCTTCCGACTCAAACGCGGTGACGTGTTGATGTCGGTCGACGGGATGCCCGTGCTGGAACGCGATGGTGCACCCAAGCTCGCCCGGACGAACGTGCTCGTGATGCGACGTGGCCAGATGATTCCTGTTCACAGTGCTCGTCGGGCTCAGGCCAAAGCATCCCAATTCGGGCAACCGTTCCCACGGATGAGTCAGTGGTCGTTGCCTGGCCAGACAGGTGTCGCAGTTTCCACGTCCGCCTTTGCTGGTAGCAACGAAAGCGTTTCGGTCAGCCAGAATGGTGACCAAGTGACGGTGAATTTGGATCTGCCGAATCTGCATCCAGCACCGCTTCGCTACCAAGGGACGCGTGACCAGATCGAAGACGAAGTTCGCAACAGCAACCTTGCTCCGGCGGTTCGACGTCGTGTCTTGGAAGCGATCGATCGGTGACCTCGGCGGATCGAAAAGCGGGTATGCTTTCCGCGGCGTTTGATTTCATTGTCAGATCGGCACCGCCGCCTACGTACCCGCCTCGTCGTTGGAGTTTTTGTCTCGTGAGCCAACCTGAAACCGAAGTCTCGATGCTGCTCCAGCAGGTGAAGAACGGCGACGAAGAGGCTCGCGAAAAGTTGTTTGTTACGTTGCAGTCTGAACTGCGAGACATGGCGGGGGCGTTGATGCGTGGCGAGCGTCCCGATCACACGTTGCAAGCAACAGCTCTGGTCAACGAGGCCTGCGTGCGGTTGTTGGACACCGAAGCACTGAAGAATGTTTCCGATCGTCGGTACATGTTTGGGATGGCCAACCGGGCAATGCGGCAGATCTTGATCGATCATGCACGGCGTCGACGGACCAATAAACGTGGCGGTGACTACCAGCGAGCTTCCTTGGATGTGGTGTTGGACAATTTCGAAGCCAACAACCGTTGCCAATACGAAGATTTGGAATCGGCGTTGGAAGGGTTGGAAGCGACGTCACCTCGCCAACGTGAAGTCGTTGAACTGAGGTTCTTTTCGGGACTGACGAACGAAGAAGTCGCCAAGGTTCTTGAAATCAGCGTCGCGACGGTGGAGCGGGATTGGCGACTGGCGAGAGCGAAGTTGTTCGAGCAGCTTCGAAGCGACGACGCGTAGGCTGCGCGACCTTCGGTCAGGAGATCTTGGGTGCCCGCCGACTCAGCGATTGAACAGTACTTCGGGAGCAACCAAGGCTTGTTCGATTTCGGGTTGATCCCGAGCAGGTGTCTCTTCGCGACCGTGAGTGCGAGGCGGCCGTCCCGAACGCTGCCAAAGTTCGATTTGTTTGCCTTTGGCTTCTTCCAAGCTATCGCTCATCTTGGACGCACTTTGTTGCGCGTTGGCCAGCAATCGTGAAACCGAGCCCAATCGCGGATCGACTCGATTCGGCGAAATTTGGGCGATCGATTCCAACTGCGATTGCGCGAGTGCCAATTGGTTTTCGAGTTCGATCACGCGTGATTCCGCGTTTTCGACTTCGGTCAACGTCTTCTCATCGAACTCGACCCCGGCAAACGACCGAATGCCCGCGTCCTGCAAAATTTCGCGAACGGTGGTGGGCGTTAGGAACAAGGCCAGCATCGCAAGAACAAGAATCAGTTCACGGATGGCGGCAAATCCGTCACGCACGGAGGCGAAGGTCGAAGGCGTGGGCTCGTCCATGGAAAATCCTTTCCAATCGATGAAATGGGGCAAGCTCTTCTTTCGTGTTTTCCGGTCGCCGGAGTCTAGATCGGTTCGCCGATTTTGCTTGGTGGGGAGGATGGGTACCTTGCAAGCACCGTCCGTTCATGGGTGATGCTTCAAAGGACAGTAGAATGAATGTTTTCCGACCGCTTTTTTTGCACGCAGCCATGTTGATTTGGAACCGATTCGTCTTGCTTGCACCGCTTCTCGCGTTTTGCCATTCGGGAGCGGAAGCTCGAGGGCCAGAATCGAGAGTGCAATCCAAACCTCCGACGGGTGAACGCTCCGTGAAGACTGACCAGGGATTCATGGTTGCCTACACACAGCGAATTCCGGGGACAAATGTTGAAATCGAGATGGTACCGGTCGCCGGTGGCACCATCGATTTGAAGCCACCGCCTCCTCCGCCGGCATCATCGATCGATGCATCGAGGGTGGAGCAAACGGATGCGACGTATGTCTCGCCAAAAGTCGATCCAGATCCGAAGGTGCAGACGGTGGCGATTGAGCCGTTCTGGATGGGTAAATTGGAGATCACGATGGAGCAATACATGCCCTATCGGCAGCTGTACTACGCTCACAGAAAAGCCGCCTTTCGAAAGGGCTACGAGCGGCCCGGGTTTGACGAGGTGGATGGCGTTTCCAGCCCCACGGATGTCTACGACTACTCGTTCCATTTTGAATTCGCAGGTGCCTCTGATTCGCCGGTGCCAACCACCAGCCAATTCGCTGCGCGGCAGTACACGAAGTGGTTGAGTCTGGTTTGCGAGCTGGACTATCGGTTGCCGCTCCGAAGTGAGTGGCAGCATGCATGCGTTTCAGGTCAGAAACCGGAACTGCTTGTCGATGATGTTGCTGTTCACTTTGAGAACACCGAAACGGTCGAAACAATTCGTGCAGGTACGAAACTCGCGAGTTCCTTGGGGCTGCACGATATGCAAGGCAATGTTTCGGAATGGGTGATCGAGGATACCGCGACAACGGGGCTGTTTCGTGGGCACGTTGCCATTGGTGGGAATTTCAACTTGGATGCCAAGGATTGCCAATGCGGTTCCATTCTTCGCAGCACAGAAGATTGGTGGGACGAGGATCCGGATTATCCACCGAGTCCTTGGTGGGCAACATCAGACGAATCCCGTGCAACCGGTTTTCGAATCATCAGTCCTTTGACGCAGATGAGTGATCAGCTCCGTGAGTTGTACTGGGAAGCAGACTCGGATCGTTTGAGAGAGGACGTTGAAGCGAGGGTGGAGTCTGGCCGAGGGACCTTTGGCTTTGTAAAGCCTTGAGTCGTTGCGTTGGAATTGGGCTATCCTTCAACTTTGGGAGGAATTGTGGGATTCGAATTGATAAGGGAAACGAAGTTGAAAATACGTCTTGGAAGTTGGCATCGGTCGGCAAAGTTGGCCTTGGCGGTGAGCGTCATATGTGGATCGGCGAGTATCGCGGTCGGTCAGGAAAACGCCTCCGTATCTCGTCAGCCCGCATCGATTTTTGCGGGCCCGCCGAAGTTGCTTCAGGAGCACGGCGCGGGCGAAGGACCAGCCTGGCATCCTGAAAAGGGTTTGTTCACCAGCGGCGAGGGCAACATCAACCTGCGAGACCGGGACGGCGAAACGTCGGTCTATCAAGCAGACTCCGGTTCGAACGGATTGATGTTCGATCGAGAGGGGCGGTTGGTCGTTTGTGAAGCCGTGAAGCGTCGGATCGTTCGGCTGGAATTGGACGGCAGCAAAACCGTGCTGGCCGATGGTTTCGAAGGGATGAAATTCAATCAGCCCAATGACCTATCAATTGATTCACGTGGCCGGATCTACTTCACCGACCCGCAGTATGGCGACCGCTCGGGGATGGAGTTGGTCGACGGAGCGGGCAAACATGTTGAAGGTGTCTATCGCATTGAACTCGACGGAACCGTTTCGCGAATCATCGCTCACGAAGTGGACCGCCCCAATGGTTTGGTTGTCACCTCGGACGATCGATACCTCTTTGTCGCCGACAACAACAACGGTTTGGGCGGCGCGAGAAAACTGTGGCGATTCGATTTGCAATCCGATGGAAATGTTGACGTTGAGAGTCAAACGATGATCCACGATTGGGGGACGACGCGTGGTCCTGATGGAATGAAATTGGACGAACTAGGCCGTCTTTATGTTGCCGCAGGATTGAACGAACCTCATCTGCCGCAGGAAACCGCGGAACAGCCCACTGCGGGCATTTATGTCTTTTCTCAGGAGGGCGAACTGCTCGACTACTTGCGGATACCTCGCGACGAGACAACCAATTGCGCCTTCGGTGGTGATGACCTAAAAACGCTTTTCGTGACAGCGGGAGGAACTCTGTGGAGCGTGCCAACCATCGCGGCGGGTGACCCGGCGTTTCCGAGTCTGCCTTCCAATTGATCTTTCGTCGACCGCGAAGGCAGCATCGAAAAACGAAAAAGCCCAGCGGATCGAACGAGACGATACGCTGGGCTTGATCTTTGGAAACCGAAGAGACTGATCAAGGAGAGATCAACGCTCGATCCACTCGTTTTCGCTTTCGCTGACCGGCACGTTGGCCTTGATGAACTTGACGATGTCCGATGCCGTGGAAGGGACTTCGTTGATCAAGGCAGGACCGCTCAAGCTGGTGCTTTCGAGTTTGACTTCCAATCCATCGATCTTCAATCGCTTACGAAGTGCGGTGATGCGTCCGCCCAAACGTTCTGCTTCGTCAGCTTCCGGGCTTTCTCTGCCCGCGACAATCATCGTTGGCAGCACGCCAATGTTTCTGTCTCGCAAAGTGGAGTCAATCGTCAGCCCGTTGAAGTTCTTCACTGGTGAAACGTAGACCAGTGCTTTGACGTCTTGCCCTTGTTTCAAACGTCCAACGCTGGGAAAGCCCCAGTCGCGAACCGCCCAGTGCGAGGCCATGATCGCACCTTCTTGGATACCAACAACGGCCAATGCGTTGAGGTTGAGGCGACCTTCGTTGTTCTCTTCTTTGAGGAACTGTTTCGCCTCTTCCAGGTCATATTGAATGATCGCCTGGATGTCGCGTTTCCCCATTCTGGAGATGTTGAAATCTTCTTTGTCGCCGTTCGGCTTTGTGTACTGTCGGCTGTTCCCGTGGCCGCGGTATTCGACCAACAATACCGCCAAACCGGCCGATCGCATCGCCATGCAGAGTTTTTGATAGGGCGAAAACTGTCCTTTCCACTCGTGAATCAACAGCACCGGAATCGCTTTTTTGCCTTCCGCGGACGGGAAGTAGAACGCGGTCAGCTCAATGTTGTCTTTGGTTTTGAGTTTGACCGGACGCGGTTTGAGGGCCGGATCTTGGCCGCGTTTGTTTCGTTGCGCTGAAGCGGGAACGGCAAGCAACGCCGAAATCAGAAAGGCGGAGCATCCGATCAGAAACCTGCGAGTCAACGGATTAGCGAGTACCTGAGATGCGTTTGCGTACATGGGGATGCAAAACTTGGGTGGGAGTCAACAGAGGATCAGAAGAGACTGTTATTTTAACCCAAGCCCGACGGTGCTGCACTCATCCAATTGGCAATCGTTTTCGACGCGACCAACCGGTGTGTGCGAGCACCAAAAATGCAATCGCAGTCGCACCCAAGTAGAAGCCAACGCCCAACGTCCGATAATCGCCGAACAGGATCGCTCCGAGAATCATCCCGTAGACGGGTTCGAGGTTGTTCGCAAAGTTGATGGTGAAAACGGAGAGGCGTTTGAGAAGCGAAACGTACTCACTGTAGGCGTAGACCGTGCAAACCACGGCCAAGACCAGCAGCCATCCGAAATCGCTTGGCGAAGGCACCAGATCGAGGCCTTGGCCTTCACTCAGATAGAACGCCGACAACGGCAAGCAAGCGGCACAGAAGCCACATGCGCCGATCATCTCATACAGTGAAATGACGCGATGGGGAGTCGTGACGGCAAACCGGCCGTTCAAAATCGAAAACACGGCGGCGGTGAATGCCGCGACGATTGCGATCAGGAAACCGCCCGCGTACTGCAGTTCGCTTTGAAAGATGACCGCAACAGCGGCGATCACGCAAACACCGAAGACCAAATCCATGCGACGAAGTTTTCGACCACGGATCATCAATGGCTCCAGCAACGCGGTCCACAACGAAACCGTCGCGATCCCAACCATGCACACCGAGACATTGGCGACTTTGACCGCCAAGAAGAACAGCACCCAGTGCAGTCCAATCAGGCCGCCGGTTGCCAACATGGCCAACGCTCGCCTCGCGGGAACACGCCATGACTTGCGAACGATCCAGGCCAAAACCACGGATGCGATCGCACTGCGGAACAGCACGATCTCCACCACTGGCAGTTGTATCAATTCGCCCAGGGCTCCCGTGAAGCCCCACACGAATACCAGGAAGTGCAGTTTCAGGTAGTCGCGTGGTTCGCCCAAGTCGTCATTCACCGCATCCCTTTCGCACCATCGATGGAGATCAAATCAAGAAGATCTCAGCGGAGATGCTTCGGAGCTACAAAAGGTTCAGGATGTCGTTGGTGAAGACGAAGATCATCAGAGCGAGCAACGCCAACACGCCGACAAACGTCAGTCGCATTTCCATCGCTTCGTCGACCTTTTTCCCGCGGATCAACTCGGCGGTCAGGAAGACCATGTGGCCCCCGTCGAGCGCCGGGATTGGCAGGAAGTTAAGGATCGCCAAGTTCATGCTCAGCATCGTCAAGAACATCAGCTGCGCGGACAAACCCTTTTCGGCTTGGTGGCTGGCCATTTGTGCGATCCGGATCGGACCACCAACAAACTTGGCCTTCACTTTTCCTCGAACCAGCATGCTGAGGAAGCGACCGACATCGGCCATTCGGCGTTTGGCTTCGCTCACGCCCAGGGCAAGTGCCATCCCCAACGAATCCGCTTTGCGAATGGATTCGACGGGGGTGAAGTTCAATCCCCGTTCATACCAGAATCGATCGGATTGACGAACCGTCAAGGTTTGCTCAACGACGGTGCCATTGGGCGGTCGAATCGCAGTGGCGACGATTTTGGTTCCGTTGGGCAACAATTGAATCGTTTCCATCAAGTTGCCAAGCGGCCGCGTCGGGCCAATTTCCCAACCTTCGGTCAAAGCTTCCATCGCGGTCTCGGACAACTCATCTTCGATCGATTCGCGATCCTTGGCACTCGCAAACTGGACGCGGATTTCGCGGAGTTCGTCTCCGACCTGGATGGTCTCGTTTCCGTCCGCTGCGGATGCTTCGGTGCCAGAAATCACTTCCGAAGCCACGGCGGTTGGCTCGTAGGCAAATCCGAGTGAATCAACCGACATCATCTCGCCAAAAGCTGACACGGGCGTCATCGTTTGTTCGATACGCTGAGGCGTCAGTGATAATTCGATCTCCTCTCGGGAGTCGCCTTCACCACGCTGCACGGTGATGTTCATCGGTTCGTCGTATTGAACATCCGCCAGCACCATTTGATAGGCGTCGATGTTTGTGTCTTCACCCACGGAAATGATTTGGTCGCCGACCTTCATGCCGGCCTTTTCGGCGGGACCGTTTTGCATCAACGCTTTGATCGGTCCAATTTTGAATTGGATGCCGAAGTCCTTCGCTTTCTGCGGCGGCAGGGTCATCGAATGTTCGGATTCGTCGGTGCGTACCAATCGAAGTTTGATCGGTTGTGATGGTGCGGTGTGAATGCGAGACAACAATGGCGTGATGGGCATGATCGCTGATGAATCCAGCGTTTGATCGTCAAAGCCAACCACTTTGGCCCCGGCGTCCTCGTCGGTCACCACATCGGCGGCGACTGAGTTTGGCATCGCGGGCAGTTCTGAGAACAGTGTGTCGCCGGTCGGGCTCTGGATGCCGATCATGCGTCGATCGGGTTCGATTAGACTCGCCTGCGTCACCAACTGATATTCGCGAGTGTCGTCGCCGTATTGCAAGCGAACTGGAACGGCGGCCTCGGACGATTCGATGCCGGCTTCCATGATCTTCAATTGCATTTCACTGAAAGGCAATTGCGAGTCATCTTCGAGAGTACCGACAGCAACGACTTTTCCACCCGGTTGCACGCCGGCTTGCCAAGCAGGTCCGCCGGGAGTCACGCCGCCAACCACTGCGGGCGTGTAGCCAACACCGTTGAAGAACGCGAAGGCGGCAAACAACACTCCGGTGATCACGTTCATAACCACACCGGCGCTGATGATGATCATTCGTTGCCAAACTGGTTTGGCCGGATAACTTCGTGGATCGAGTTTCTCTTCCGCGTCCGAGGCTTCTCCGCTTTGCCGAATGCGTTTGGCTTCTTCTTCCGCTTTTCGTGGGTCATCGTCCTGACCCAACATCTTCACGTACCCGCCCAGGGGCAGAATGCCGATTCCGTATTCGGTTTCGCCGTAGGTGAACTTGCCGAGCGTTCGAGGGAACTTGATCGGGCCGATTGAAATTGGCACGTCGAATCCGACGTAGAACTTCTCGCATTTCACGCCAAACGTCTTGGCCGCGAGAAAGTGTCCGAGCTCGTGGACAAAGATGACCAAGCCGATTCCGAGGGCGACTTGGGTCCACAGCCAAGTGGTTTGCAACCAAGCGATGACGCCGCCGGTGTCTTCGGTGGCCGCCAACAAGGAGGGCAAGAGGGACCAATCAACAGGCAACGACATGAATTCGACGGGGGTGAAAGAGAGTTGAACGAGGGATGCCAGCCCGGCAAATCCACGTTGAAGGTATGGTTGGTTGGGCAAACAGGTTCACTGAACCCGTCTTTCCCAAGATGACGACATCAAATTTGGGCCAATTCCCGGGCTCGACCACGTGCCCAAACGTCCAATTTTAACAGCCGTTCCAGTGTGGGCGAAGATTCGTGGTCGTGGTCCAGCAGGGTTCGGCGGCAAATTTCAGGGATGTCAGTAAAGCGAATTTGCCCGTTCAGGAACAGGTCGACTGCGGTTTCGTTGGCCGCGTTGACCACCGCTCCAGCCGTTCCACCAACGCGGGCGACTTCAAAACCGAGCGCCAAAGCCGGAAAACGGTCGGGATCGGCGGGGCAAAGCGACATGTCCCAGCCCTGAGTCCGATCTAGTTCTGGCGCGGGACAAGGCAATCGGCGAGGAAATGTCAAAGCATATTGAATCGGCATCCGCATATCCGGCGGGCTGACCTGCGCGATCAAACTGCCGTCTTCGAATTCGACGAGCGAATGAATCAGCGATTGAGGGTGAACGACAACTTCGATTTTGTCCGCGGGCACATCGAAAAGCCACTTGGCCTCGATCACCTCAAGGGCCTTGTTCATCATCGAGGCGGAATCGATCGTGATTTTTGCCCCCATTTTCCAAGTCGGATGAGCGAGAGCCTGTTCGATCGTCGCTTCCCGCATTTGGGCGGTCGTCCAGTCGCGAAAAGGGCCTCCGCTGGCGGTCAGGATGAGCCGCCGGACGCCCGGCCAATGTGTCTTGGCGGAGGGATCGGCCGCTGTGTTTGGTTGTTTCGCAGTGGCAAATTGGCTTTGGCGAGCCCGTGACTCCGCCAAACACTGGAAAATTGCCGAATGTTCGCTGTCCACCGGCAGCAATTCTGCCCCGTTGTCCGCTGCCGCTCGCGTGACGACTGGACCAGCGACGACGAGGGTTTCCTTGTTCGCCAAAGCGACGCGTTTTCCCGCGTGAACGGCCGCCAAAGTGGATTCCAAGCCGGCTCGTCCGACGATGGCGGCAACCACCACATCAACGTCTTTTTCCGTGGCGGCTCGAACCAACGCGTCTGGTCCAACGTCCAACCGACAACGCTCCGTCAGACGTGAATTGGTTTGGGTGGACGCTGTTTTCAGAGCTTTGGCGGCTTGAGCTTCCATTTCAGCGTCCGAAACGACCACGCATTTCGGTGGCGTGTGGCAGCCTCCTGCCAACTCAATCAGCGGATCGATCTGGGAGTGTCCGGACATGCTCGACACTTCCCAGGCGAAATCTGGGTCACATCGATTCAGGTTTTCGATCACGTCCAATGCCGCCACGCCGATGCTTCCCGTTGCTCCCAGCACCGCGACGCGACTGACGGGGCGGTTGGTCGACCGGAAATCGGGGACCGAGTCCGCGGAGATGGATTCGGCCGGCACTGTCGGTTCCGTTTCTGAGGAGATGGGCTGGGGCGATGTCACGGGAATGAT
>NZ_ANMO01000034.1 GCF_000338295.1 Rhodopirellula europaea 6C | reverse complement strand
CTCCAGAGGAGCAGGCTGAATACGACAAGCAGATGGCCGAACAGATGGGGAATTAGCCGCTGATCATGGCGCCGGCGTTTATTGATCGTTTTTTGGGATCATTGCGTTTCGGTCCTCTCGACCGGAACGCCCCATTCTACCCAGCGTCGTTTCTTGTCACTTTTCGATACTTTTTTGTTGTTTTTCTTCCAAACGGAGAATTGTTTTATGTCGAGTCGTTCTAAATCTCGCACCGGCTTCACGCTGGTCGAGCTTCTCGTGGTGATCGCCATCATTGGCGTCTTGGTGGGGCTGCTTTTGCCAGCCGTCCAAGCAGCACGCGAAGCTGCCCGTCGCATGAGTTGCAGCAACAATTTCAAGCAATTGGGATTGGCGGTGCACAACTATCATTCCGCCTATAACCAACTTCCGATCAACTACGGTGGAACGACGCCAGTTGCTCCCCTATCAAATGGACCTGGTGGTGCGACCAATTGGTGGAACAACAACAACTTTGGCAACCATGAGTTGTTGACGATGCTGGTTGGACTGACCCCATTCGTGGAAGCTCAGGGAACTTGGGAACAAATCTCGAATTCGTTCCCCGCCGATACGAACAATGATGGCACGATTGACATCACGTTCCCGCCGATGGGTCCAACTCCCACTCCTGGCGGCAATGACCGAAACTATTACTCGCCATGGATGACGGATCTTCCGTTCCTGCGTTGCCCAAGCGATCCAGGCCGTGGTGCTCCAACGATGGGACGTACGAACTACGCCCCGTGTGTTGGCGACAACATGAACCGCTGGAACGGTGGTAAGAATGGTGACTTGACGGTCAACAACTGGGCGATGGGAGTGCAATCGCGTAACCGCGGTTTCTTCATCCCTCGTGATGTGACCAAGTTCCGAGACATCTTGGACGGATTGTCCAACACCATCGCAATGGCTGAGATCGCCACGGACTTGAATGATGGCGACAAACGGACTTCGTTGGCCGTGACGACGGGTGGTACCTACCAGACCAACCCCAATCACTGCGAACAGAACTTCTTGGACCCAGAGCGTCCACAGTTTTGGATCGACCCCGACAGTCCCGGATCCGGACAGTCTCCTGGCGACCAGCCTCGTGGTCTTGGTGCTGCCACGTCGCGTGGTGCTCGTTGGGCGAATGCTCGACCTGTGTTCGCGACCGTGAACACGATCTTGGCTCCTAACAAAGGCGTTTGTGCTGACAGTTGGCCAGAAAACGGTGCGATTGCTCCTCCCAGCAGTCGTCACCAAGGTGGTGTCCACATCCTGATGGGTGACGGTGCGGTGAAATTCATCACCGACTCGATCGAAGCCGGTAACGCATCGGCTCCATTCCCTAACCCAGGACAAAAAAGTCCTTACGGCGTTTGGGGTGCTTTGGGAACTCGTGCAAGCCGCGAAGTGATCGAATTGGAGCTCTGATCCTTCGTTTCCGTATCGGTTAAACATGTGAACCGCCCTTCCATTTGGAGGGCGGTTCTTTTTTGGTAGTTGCTGAAGTCAGACCTTATTGCAACTCATTTGGCAGCTCGGACTGTAACTCTGGACGCCCTTCGGTCACCTGCCATGGGGTTTGACCAGTCAGCTGAGTAACGATCTTTGCTCGCACACCTTCGACGTCCACCGTGTCGTCTCGAGGGAGCGTCATCGCGATGGATGCCCAAGCTTCGGCTTCCCAAAGCCGACCCAGTTTTTCAAGTTCGATTGCGATGTCAGTCGCCAGTCGCCGCGAAATACTGCCCATCTGATCGAAACGCTCCATGGACGATCGAATCTGCTGCAGGCTTTCGAGGCGATTCGAAATAGCGTCGAGTCTTTCAGGTGCATCGATCGCCAATTCTTCGGTCAGTTCCAGGATCGAAGACCATGGTTTCGTAAGGTCAGGATTTAGCTGGCTTGCATTCCAGTAGAAACGCAACGCATCTTTGGAATCTTCTTCTGCGGCGGCGATGGTCGCTTTCGCGATCCAGTATTCAACGCTGGTTTCGAGTGATGAAACGTCTTGTTCGGAAAGCCACTGCTCATACGCGTCGATGTCGCCACTTCCTGCGAGAGCCAATCCGTGCAGCAATTGAGCTGGTTCAAATTCTGGATGTTGATCGGTGATCTGCTGAAGCACCTTTGTCGCCTCTTCGATATCACCAGAGTTCAACAACTTGTTCGCCTGGCGCAACAAAGGTCGTTTGTCGTCGGGGTTTCGGCGGACAATTTCCAACGTGGATCCGAGATCATCTTTGGCCGAAGGAGGGATTCCGAGCGAAAGCAAAAGCTTGGTGTCGAACTGTCGCTGGCGAACCAAGGTTCGCCCGTGTGGAAGGGCTTCGGCACGGTTACCACTGTTGATGTACAGGTCGTACAGCCATCGACGAGTGGCATGGCGTGAAGGAACCGCTTGGATCGTATTCTCAAGCAAATCGATTGCATCGTAGAGACGCCCTGCGCCAACCAATGCGATCATGGCTTGGCGGACCCGCCCGTCGTTGCTGAATGATTCCACCGAGCAAGCCTTCACCAGAAGGTCGGCTACTTCATTCGGTTTCTCAAGATGCTGTGCCACCTTTGCAACCGAGGCGATGGCGTCAGCATCGTCCGGATGGGCTTTCAATACCGCGTCGGAATACTGCCAAGCTTCACTCCATTTCTGTTTCCGCATCGCCAATCGAAGTTCACCCAGGGGACGTTCTGGAGTTTGCCGTACTTCGGGGAGATCTTTTTCTCCGCAACCGGGCGTGAACGTCAGTGGAAATGACAAAAGAACCATCATTTCAAGCTTGCGTCGAGCACCGGAACGGCTTGGCTGATTACTTGAATGCATGTTGGTCTCGAGATGCTTGAACGATATTTGCGGTCGTTGATGCTTGGTGATCGAAGCAAGTTGGCAGCAGTGTTCCGGCAAACGGTCTGTTGAACGGTGGCTGCCGTTTCGCCGTACAACCGGGGCGAATGCTCAAACGGATCGCTGGGTCAAACGCAGCCAGTATCTGCCAGACTGGTTAGCAACATCCATGTTTGCCGGTGATCAATAATGCCACCGAATGAGTGACGACCGAATGCGACGGACACTATAGTATTGTTGCCATGCAAAATCTTCGAACACACGCTGTTTTTGTCACTCTCGTGATGCTGTTCGCGTCCATCGGCGGATGCCGCGAACGCGCTGACGACTCCGTTGCCAGTACGTCGAGTCCAGTCACCAAGGTTCAGCCCGCATCGGCGCAGCGATCAAAGGATTGGCACGACCGTGTCGGCCGCGAGGTCAAAGCGTTCTGTGCAGACTGTCACGTTTTGCCGTTGGCTACCAGTTCGGAACGAGACCATTGGCCGGGAGAAGTCGACCAAGGGCTCAACCTGTATGAAGTCTCGGGACGCACGGATTTGAAGGTTCCTGCTCGCGACGATGTCATTGCATTCTTTGAAATGCAAGCACCTGAAAAGTTCGACTGGTCGCCTTGGACGAAGTCCTTTCCCCAATGCAGGGTTGATTTCACGACTCAGGCCGTTGGCTTGGCAAGCGATGAATCATCACGGCCTCGACCGCCCGGGGTGACCAACGTGCGGTGGCTCGATATCGGAATGAAAGATGGCCCGGCCTTGGTCTACTGCGACATCGGCAGTGGCGCCGTTGTCGCTCACTGGCCCAATTCCGACGGAGGGACTTCGAAGCATCTCGCCACTCTTTTTCAACCGGTGCATGCCGAAACATGTGACTTGGACGGCGATGGCCACCAAGACCTGGTCGTCGCAGACATCGGGGAGTTCGATGCAAACGATAGCGACCTTGGCCGAATCATCTGGTTGCGTCGAAAACCGTCGCAGGACGAATTTGAACAAGTGGTTTTGATGGAGGGGCTTGGCCGAGTCGCCGATGCGAGACCCGCCGATTTTGACAACGATGGCGACATCGACCTTATCGTTGCTGAATTTGGTTGGCGACAAAGTGGGCGAATTGTTTTGCTAGAGAATCAAATGACAGAGGCGGCGGCCTCGACGGATGATGGAAAGCAATTGGCGAAAAGATTTGTCGCCCATGAGGTCGATGACCGTCACGGATCCATTCATGTACCACCCGTGGACCTGAATGATGACGGCCGGATGGATTTTGTCGCCGCGATCAGCCAGGGTTACGAGACCGTTGAAGCGTTCCTGAATGATGGAGAAGGTGGTTTTCAACGCGAGGTGATCTTTGCTGCACCCGATCCAGCGTTTGGTTTGTCAGGCATTCAGTTGGTCGATTTGGATCAAGACGGTGACTTGGACGTGCTGATGACGAATGGAGATTCGTTCGATCGAGGTGTGAAGCCTTATCATTCGATTTGCTGGTTGGAAAACGAGGGCACGTTTCCGTACAAGGTTCATGAACTATGCAAAATGCCCGGAGTGCTATCGGCAAAGGCTGGTGACTTTGACGGCGATGGCGACTTGGACGTCGTTGCCGGATCGTTGATGGCGGGACCGATTCAGAAACAGTTCGAACGTTTTGAAATGGCGTCGGTTTTGATGTTGGTCCAAACCGAGCCGGGCGTGTTTCAGCCGACGACAGTGCAGCAAAAAGTTCACCAGCACGCTTCAATCGAAGTCGATGACTTCGACGGTGATGGAAAGACCGATTTCGCGATCAGCAACTTGCTGCGAACTGCGAAGGGCAATGAACCGGACGTTGTCATTTGGTGGAATCAGTCGTCTGGTCCTTGATCTTCTTTGCGTGCTCGCGATCAACGCGAATGAAGTGATCGGCCATCGAAAGAGTCAGCCCCTGCAGTTTCATGCCGGCAAGGTCGTCGATTTGAGTGCTTGGCATATGACACTGAACGCATTGGTCAGCAACGTCGGCCGGTAGTTCGGGACGCATCCCACAATGCTCGGTTTCATGACAGTTCAAACACGCCTGGCGAAAGAATGCTTCGTCGCCGCGCTGAGCAACGTGTGGATCATGGCACGCCGTGCAGGTCATTTCTGAGTGAATGAAGCAATCGCTCATTCGAAGACGCGCCAGTTGGTTGCTGGTGTGAATGCCGCTGTCGTCGAAATCAGGCTTCAGGGTGTGATGAAACTTGCTGAGGTCATCGCCCGGCCGGAAGCTGAAGGCTGGCTTTTTGAAGTCGAACGATCCCGAGTGGCATTGGCCACAAATATCCAGTTGCCGTTCTCGGGGAAGTTCATTTGGGTGAACAATGTGCTCCGCCGTTTTGGATTGCGGATTCGCGACGTGATACTCGACATGAGCTTTTCCCGGGCCGTGACATCGCTCGCAAGAAATTCCCCAAACCGCTGAAGAAGGTTGATAGTGATTGGGTGGTTCGGTCTGTTCGATGAACGTCACGTGGCACTCGAGGCATTCCGTGCGAATGACTCGGCCGTAGTTGGCGTCGAGGTCTTCAAATCCGGGGCTGGTCAACCACCGGTCGGCACCGCTGAAATACGATGCAAACGATTGGAAGAGTCGATCCTCGTCCCAGTATAAAAACGTTTGAGCAACCTTCCCCGATCCTGTGATGACATCCATTGGAACGTCAACGCTCCAATCGTCGAGCGAGACCTGCTGAACGACGGAGTCTCCTTTTGTGTGCATTGTCACCGCGAGATCTGAATCGCTGGTTGTCAATTGATTGTCCGGCGAGTCCAACGATCCCAAGATGTGATTCGTCGTTGCGGGGCCGCTGGTTCGATGGTGGGCGGTCAGCAGAAAACTGCTGTGTCGAGTTTGGTGGCAATCCGCACAAGCATCCGCACCGAGAAAGCCTTCTTCGTTGACATGCTCCGCCGAAGTTTCTCCCGCAGTTTCGATTGCGGATGGGCCGTCTTCCAGAGATGCAAACGGCAGAATCAATCGCGGGCGAGGTTTGTCTTCCTTTTGCAAAACCCAGGACCCGGGAAGCACATCCTTTTGAGCCACAACCGTTGGTGTCACTCGCACCACGTCGGTCGGCTGTTCGCTTCTGGGGATGACCGACGCGGGAGAATCCAGTTTTCGCGAAAGCTTCTCCACGAGTTCACTTTGGTCGTCCGACTCATGGGCGATGTATGCCACCACGGCGAATAGTCCGACGACGATCGCCGTGATCAACCAAACTCGGGGGCCTGATGAGTCAGTCAATGCAAACAACTTCGTGAAAGAACGGGCAGCGAACAACGGCGAGGAACTGGATGTCAGGTGCCTCTGGCCGTGGCGGAGAAGACGGGCTCGATTTTATCAAATTTGCGCAGGTCGCCTGTCGTCGGGACCGGACAAAAACACGAAAGACAAGTCCGATCGACCGAACGGATTGTTGATGACCGCGATCGACGGCAATCCTGAGTTTGGCTTGACCTGATGAGGGATTGTGGGGTAATCAACACACTGTGAACTTCCCATCTTGTGTTCCCTACCCAGGAATCCCACCCCATGTTTCGTCTGGTTTTGTTGTCATTGATGGTTGCTGGTTTTTCGCTGGCCACTCCGTCCGCCGCTGAAGTTTCGGCTGCTGAAACCGTGAACTATCGCTGCAAAGAATGGAAAGCCAAGCACATTCACGACAAAAAGGCGGCTGACACAATCGAAAAGACTCTGAAGACCCTGAAGTGCGAGACTCAGCGTCACGCCCACAATGGCCACGATGACTTGAAGTACCGCTGCGTGGAATGGAAGACGCTGCAGCTGAAAACGCACGACGAAGCTCACAAGTGGGAAAAATGGTTGAAGGAATACGGCTTTGAAACTCAGCACAAACACTGAGTCGAGTCCTCACACCCTCCCCATTTGAAAGACGGCTTGATGGCTCACCGATCATTTCTGATGCCGCTGATGTCGCTGCCGATCTACTCCGGGTTGGCAATCCGTGCCGTTCAAGCGACGGGGCAGGTTGCTTCGCAGTGGATCGAATCAGCGGGTGATATCGTTGAGAATTTGCGAGAGCCCAAAGAGTCCGGCGATTCATTTGCAGACATTTTCGCCGGAACCGCTTCGGAATCCGGTTCGGACGCAAGCGAGTCCGAAAGCGGTTTGAACGCGATCCGCGAAACATTGGGGAAATTCCTTCGAGACATGGGGTTGGCTCCCGGAACGGAAGTGGACCTGCAGTTGACCGATGGAGAAATTCGAGTGGCATCGGACCACCCCCGTGCCGCCGAAATTGAAGATCGACTGTCTCGAGACACCACGTTGCTCTCGAAGATCCGCCAACAGATGTCAGGACAGCAACAATTTGAGTTCAACGTCCAAGTCGCACCTCGCGATGACTTGACGGGATGACGGCTTTTGTCAGAATGACGCACAGGCCCGGAGGATAAGCGAATGGCTAGCAGGCTGATTCGAAATCAGTTGCCCAGCAATGGGTTGCGGGTTCGAGTCCCGTGTCCTCCGCTGTCAGAAAGAACCTCGCAAAGCAGATTGTTTTGCGAGGTTTTTTCGTAGGCAGACAGCCGCTTTCCAAACCACCAATCAATTTCCAAGCCACCAATCAACTCGCGATTCACGTTCCTTCGGCACGAGTTGGCTCGCCCGATTGCGTCGTGGCATTCGCGGCGAAAGAGATTTGTGCATCGTGGTCTCGATTCTGCTCAAAATCTCACCAGGTTCTCTTGTTGGCGACGCTCGCTGGTGTGTAGTAAAGCATGGTTGCAGAGTGATCTCGGCATCCGTTGCGCGTTCATCACGCGAATCAAATGCACGCGACTCGCGAAAATTCGCAGCCCGTCCGAGCCATCCACTGCACTTTTGAATCAGAGCACCTGAACTCGAACGATGACGGGCATCCCCCTGCATCCCATTCGTTTATGAATATTGTCCGACTCATACCGTGGCTCACATTGCTCGGGTGCCTGCTGGCATCTCCGAGCGTCTCGGCTCAAGGTCCCAGTGGATCGTCGAGTCGGGCGAAAGCCTCTCAGCCGACCGAAAAAATGACTTGGAATCCCAAGTCGATCAACGGCAAGAGCGTCGCGGGCTCAGACGTTGTCACTGCCGACGAAATGCCAGGTGATTCCGGCGTGGAAGGCGTTTCGTATGAGTCGTTCGGCTACGACCCGTCGGGCTACGAAGTGTACGAAGAAGCCTACCATGGTCACGCTGTCAGTTCGTGCGATGGATGTGGAAACTGTGATCAATGCACGATCCGTCGATCAGCGAGACGGTTCTGGGTGCGAGCGGAATACTTGCTTTGGTCGCTCGACGGAATGGATCTGCCGCCTCTCGTCACGACCAGCCCCGATGGCACCGATCCGGAAGACACTGGAGTGCTAGGGCAAGCGGGAACGACAACGTTGTTCGGCAACAACAGTGTGCTGGACTCGATGCGGTCCGGATTGCGAGTGACTTTGGGTTGGAGCGACGACAATTGTGGCAACGGATTTGAACTGAGCGGGATGGGGATCTTCAGCGACGAAGAGACCTATCAAAGCAACCGAGGGTTGTTGGCTCGGCCGGTCTTCGACACCGGTGCTGGTGCAGAGTCATCCATGTTGATCGCTCATCCAGATTTTCTTTCTGGATCAGTGAACATCCAAGCAGAAAATGAGTTGGCTTCGTTCGAGTTCAATCGCCGGCATTCGTTGTCTTCGATTCGAGGCCAACGAGTCGATTTCTTGTTGGGCTACCGATACGGAAGCCTGGAGGAAATGTTGCGAATCGATCAATCCTCGGAATACACCGCTGCACAGGGACCGATCATCTCGGGCACGACCGTGGACTTGTTTGATCAGTTCGAGGCGGAGAACCAATTCCACGGCGCACAAATTGGTCTGCAATTGCAACGATGTTCCGGAGCAACGACCTGGGACGCTCATGCAAAAATTGCTTTTGGAGTCAACCGAGCGGAGACGACGATCGCTGGGCAAACGACCAACACGGTCCCCGGCGGCGGATCATCCACCTTTGCCGGCGGTCTGCTCGCTCAATCAACCAACATCGGAACGTACGATGATTCATCGTTCATGGTGTTGCCTGAAATCGGATTGAACCTGACCACTCAAGTTCATCGCGACATGAAGCTGTCGATCGGATACAGCATGATGGTTTGGTCCGATGTCGTTCGCGTGGACGACGCGATCGATCGCAACGTTTCGCAATTCCCACCGGAAGCACCAAAGGGAACGAATCAACCGGCTTACGACATGACGACCAGCAGCTTCATCGCACACGGGTTGAACATCGGAGCGACGTTCCAGTTCTAAGAACTGGACTTTGGGCCGACGTCGCATGAACAGCGACATTCGAATTCGTCATCCGACCACCCAAGCCTGAACAAAGCCAGACTTGGGTGAGCCGAACGACAACGATCACACAGTGGTCTCAATGGTGATCGTGAGCACTTCTTCCACGGCCAATCCATAGCGGTCGGTTGACAGCACGCGGATGCTGTAGCTGGATTGCGTGGATGCATCGGCTTCGAAGTTGGTCGTCAACACGCCATCCACGATGGTGAACGATGCGTTGTCGGTATCTCCTTCGCCAGCAACAAATTCGAACGTGTGTTCGTCGAAGTCATTGGCGTCGGTCGCCGTGAACGTGCCAACGTTGGTTCCACTTGCGGAACCATCAGCAACCGTGGTCGTGTCGAGCACGATGCCGGTCGGCGCCACGTTTTCTTCGGTGACGATCAGGTCCGCTGTGTCCTCAAAGGTCAGTCCACCGGAATCGGTCACGCGAACTCGGATCGAGTAGAGAGCTTGGATCGCGTCGTCGGTTGCTTCCGCGGTTCGCAGTGCTCCGTCGACCAAGGTGAACTTGTCATTGTCGAGGTCTCCTTCGCCAGACACGAATTCGAACGTGAAGGTTTCACCGGCGTCTTGATCTTCCGCCCCCAAGTCTCCAACCAGGAATCCGCTGGCTTGACCACTGGCGATCGCTGGGAAGGCCAACGTCAATCCGGTTGGAGCATCGTTGATATCGATGACGGTGATCACGAAGGACTGGCTGACCGTCTCCCCGACGGCATCGGAGCTCTGGATGCGAACGGAGTACGACGATTGAGTTTCAAAGTCAAAGGTCGCTGCGGTCACCAAGTTGTCGCCGTCGATCGCAAACAATGCGTTGTCGGTGTCACCCACACCACTGACCAGGGAATAGGTGAACGTGTCGGCAACATCCGCGTCCGTGGTGCTGAGTCCACCCACGACCGTTCCAATGGCCGCATTTTCAGCGACCGAAGTGTCGTCAAGCGAGATGGCGGTTGGGGCGACGTTGGTTTCCGTCACGGTGATTGTGAAGGTTTGCTCGACAAACGAGCCGCCCGCATCGGTGCTTCGCACTCGAATCGAGTAGGACGATTGCGTGTCCATGTCGAGCGTTGTGGCGGTCACCAAGTTTGAACCATCAACGGTGAACGATGCGTTGTCGGTGTCTCCATCACCAGCGACCAACGTGTAGGTGAAGGTGTCCGATGCATCGACATCAGCGGTGCTGAAGGTGCCGACGGTGGTGCCCGAGGCTGAATCTTCCGTGACGACAGTACTGCTGATCGAAACCGCGGTGGGAGTCTCGTTCACATCGATGATTGAGATCGTCAGCGTTTGCTCGAAGGTTGCTCCACCGGAATCCGTCGTCTGAACTCGGACGGAGTAAGAGTCTTGGGTTTCGAAGTCAAACGTTGTCGCTGTGACAAGGTTACTGCCATCGATGGTGAAGGCGGCGTTGTCGGTGTCACCTTCACCGCTGACCAAAGCGTATGTAAACGTGTCGCTCGAATCCGCATCGGTTGTGCTCAACGCACCGACGACGGTTCCGGAGGCGGCATCTTCGGTGACGCTGCTGTTGTCAATTGCGATGGCAGTCGGCGTGTCATTGGCGTCTGTCACCGAGATCGTTAGGACTTGTTCGAAAGTCGCTCCCGCCGAATCGGTCGTTT
>NZ_ANMO01000033.1 GCF_000338295.1 Rhodopirellula europaea 6C | reverse complement strand
CGAAGTGACCGATGAGGACGGCAACACTGAAAGCCAAGTCATCAGCGTGACGGTCACCGCGGACAACGACCCGACCGTCTTCGGTGGTGACACCAGCGGCACGGGTGCCGAAGACGCGGCAGCCATCACGGGTGACCTGGATGCGACCGATGCCGATGGCTTGACCGATCCGATCTTCACGATCGAACTGGGTGACGGTGCGTCCAACGGCACGGCGACGATCAACAGTGCCGATGGCACCTGGAGTTACATCCCGGCCGCCAACTTCAACGGCACCGACGCCTTTACCGTGTCGGTGACCGATGACGCGGGCAACGTGGAGACTCAGGAGATCACCCTGACGGTTACCCCGGTCGCTGACCTGACGGCAGTCGACGATGCGTTCACGACCGATGAAGACACGGCCTTGACCGATTCTGTGGCCGGTAACGACTCGACGATCAGCGGTGGCACGCTCAGCTACGCGATCGCTACGGGAGCTTCCAATGGTTCGGTGTTGATGGCCGGTGACGGCAGCTTCACCTACACGCCAAGTGCGGACTTCAACGGCAGCGACAGCTTCACCTACACGGTGGTGGATGCTGCCAGTGGTGAAAGCTCGACTCAGAACGTCGGC
>NZ_ANMO01000032.1 GCF_000338295.1 Rhodopirellula europaea 6C | reverse complement strand
CCTGGCAACACAGCACTTCAAAACTGCACGACCTCTTTGGGCGCAGGGGAAATGGTGGTTTGACTGAAGGTTGGAAACTCGGGCCGCTTTTCAACCTGTAGCTCGGTGGTCCTCCAACGAGGCGAGCGATGATTCGGCGCGGCCGACTGTTTGCGCGGCGGAGATACCGGGCGCGGATTGAGTGGCGTTTGAATTGGGTGGGATGAGGCTTGGTGCAGAGCGTTGGTTGACGGAACAATTGGGGACAATTGTTCTACTCTGGTGGTGCGCGCGTCACGGTGGGGGACCACCGTGCTACAGTTTTTTGCTCGCTGATTGCGAGCGTCTCATCGCCAATCGTTGACGTGGTGGACGAGGCTACGGTGGTGCGTCCGAATTCTTGGCGAATCCGGCTGCGGAGGTGCGGAGCGGAGCCTTGCTGACGCGGCGGGTTATGAATCGAAGCGTGCGGCCTTGCGGTCGCGGCGCGTTGCGATGGTGGGGCAGTGCTGCGTCAGAATTCTTGGCGAATCCGGCTGCGGGCTTTGCTACGCGACGCGGCGGGTTCGGCGGCGGGTGCTTCTTGTTGAGGTGGTGCCGGTTGCTGAGCCGGGGACGGTCAGGGATTTGATCCGGTCGAGGGCGTTGGCCATCGCGACTCCGTCTCGGAAGCGTTTGAGTGGTTTGGGATCCATCGATTTGCGGATCCAGTCCACGAACTCTTGGTTCAACCCGCGACGCAGTTTCGCGTACGACGGCAAGGGGGCTTCGAACGGGTACTCGGGCAGCGATCCCGACAACATCCGGTAGATCACCAGCCCGAGCGAAAACACATCGCTGCGATAAGTCGGTTTGCCCATCGCTTGCTCGGGTGCGATGTAGCCGAGCGTTCCGGAGGCGGAAACGGCGTGACGTCCACGTTCGATCCGTGCCAACCCAAAGTCTGTCAAGCAGATCTTGGAGTTGGGGAACAGGATGAAGTTCTCGGGTTTGATGTCGCGGTGCAGGACTCGGCGTTCGTGAGCGTAGGCCACGGCGGATGTCATTTGACGAACGTAGTCCAGCGTGGTCGCGCGAGCCATGCGGCGACCGAGTCGATCGTGCAGGGTTTCTTCGCCCAGCGGGAATACCATGACGAAATGGCCATCAATGTAGCGAGCGTCTTTGAGCGGCAAAATGCTGTCGTGCGACAAGCCCGCCATGATGCGGACTTCGCGTTGCAGGTCTTCGGCGGATTGGTGATCGTCCGAAGCATAAGACTCCGGAATTTTCAGCGCCACGTCGCGATCCTCGATCGTGTCGTGGGCGGAATAAACGGTTGCAAATCCACCTTCGCCAAGTTTTTTGACGAGCCGGTATTTGTCCAACCGCATCCCGACGCGAAGACGACGCGTCGAGTCGCTGGGGTCCATCACCAATTTCAAACGTGCCGTCACGGGCGTTGCCTCAAAAGAGAAATCGAATTCGCACGGCAAGATGCTCGTGCCGACCCATCGAAATCACAACCAATTCATTCTTTGGAAAACCAAGTCGCTGATCAGCCAACCTTTGACAAACCAAGCTTTCTATCTTCGAAGCCAGCAGACAGGAGTCTTCGGGATGCGAGCCTTTTGCTGTTTCAACGCTCAAACGGCTCACATGAACATTCCCAACCATTCCTGTTCATCTGCTTAGCGGACTGTTGATTTAGTCGTATACCGAATAAAAAAATTAGCCGATGGGCGTTAGCCCCGGTTGGCGTCTGATCAACCGCCGCTAACGCGGTGCGGCTCATTCAATCGACAGCCCGTTAGACGTTGACATGATCGTGCTGTTGGACTTCGATCGCGTTTTCACAGCGAGTGGCAATGTCAATGGTGACCGCCCAGCGTCCTTCGGCGTCCGCGGTGATGATCCAGTGAGGCATCACGCAGACCGATTGGTGAACCAGTTCAAAACCGGCTTCGCTTTGGCTGACTGTTTCCACTGGAAACGCCCACACGCCGCTGGCGCGATCGGTTCGCAAATCGATGTCGACACCGAGCCAGCGATCTGACAGGGACAGACCACGCACATCGGTCAGGTCCAAGCGTTCGCCGAGTTGTCCGAGTTGGTTTCCGTCGACGTCGCTGAAGTAGCGGTCGTCGGCTCCGGATGGCAATCCGGCAAAGTTCCATTCGACAGCGAAGTGCAGTGGGCTGGCCGGTGGCAAGTTTTCCAGCAAGTAAGTCACGGACAGGTTGCCGCTGCCTTCTTCTAAGGTGACGGCTTTGGTCAGCGAGATGGGGATTCCCCAAGCATTGCCGTCACGACGCAGTTGAGCCTGCACACGGTCACTGCCTCGACGCAGTTTGGCTTCGAATGGCAGCTCGACAAAGTCACCTCGTTCGGGTGATTCGCCACGTGAGACGGATTCGAGGGTTGCTTCATTGTCGAAGAAGTGGTCCATCAAACTCTTGCGAGCGTAACGGTCGTACTGAATCATTTGATCCAGGCCTTCTTGTTTGAACACGACGCGGTCGTGGATGCTGGCCACGTCGCCACCGGCGCTACTCGGGCCCGCCAGGACTTTGCGGTGGTAGGCTTCGGGGCGACGTTGCAAAGTCGCCAACAAGTTGTGGTTGATGCCTCGCAAGTCCCACTCGTACATCCGGCCACCTTGGGCAGGGTCGATCCAAGCGACCATGGATTCGTTGGACAGCCGGATCTCTTGTTGTCCGTCGTAGTCGTAATCGCCGGCGGTTGCGGAAACGGTGTTCAGCGTGCCTTCGATTTCTTGCAGCAGCGTGTCGGCTTGGATCAGGTGTTCGTAGATCGCGTTGCGAAGGTGAGGCAAGTAGATTCCGCCGAAGGCACCGTGCCAGTACGGGCAGTTGCATTGACCGCGATAAAGGTGGTCGCGAATTTCGGCGAGTTCACCGGCGTCGTGACCGCTGGCTTCGGCTTTGGCCAACCGATCGCTCACGTGCATCATGCGAGCGTACATCTCGTTGGTTTCTTCGTACTTGACTTTGAAGTTCCGCCAGAAACCGCCACGCACGAACGATTCCAAGTGGCCCCAGCGCTCGTCGTTTTCCATCGCGTGGGAAACGTCGTCGAGAATCTCTTGTGACTCGGCGGGCAGCGACCAAACCGTCATTTCGCGATAGCTGCAATCGGGCAGGTAAGCTTTGCCAGCCGGAGCCGCGTTTTGGATCGACTCGGCCAACGTGACCGTGTGCAACCACTCTTGGTTTTCAGTCAACGCGTCGAAGAACGAACGCAACCAGCCTTCGTCGTAGACGTGCGATTTGGTGTCAGGCCAGGTGCCGAACTTTTCGCCGTCGTCGCCGAACGTCATCACGGCACCCGGGTTCGAATGAGCGATCCCGCGAAGGTAGTCGATCGTTTCGTGAGCCGGGCGGAATGGGATCGTGTAGCGAAGTTGTTCGCTGCCGGGGAAGACGCGAAGCAGTTGGCCTTGGTCTTCGACGACGAAGTAGCTGCGCAGTTCTTCTTCCGCCATGCCAGCGGATTTGAAGTGGTAGTCGTCCAGGACGGTGTAACGCATCCCGGCTGCGGCAACGTCAGCGGTCAGGCCTGATTCCCAGACGCGTTCAGGCATCCACATGCCAGAGGGCGTGACACCCAGGTTTCGCTGCAACCACGAACTGTATGATTGAATTTGTCCCACGCGGTCGCGGCGGGGCAGCATCGTCAGGATCGGTTCGTACTGTGGCCCGCCGACGATTTCGATGCGGCCGGCTTCGACGAGCAAACGCACACGGTCGAGGTACTCGGGATGACGCTCGGCCAACCACAGCATCAACGGGCCGGAGGTGTGCAGTGAGATATTCAGTGCGTCGTACGGTTCAAACACCTCCAGGAACGGCAGGTAGCTGTCCTGGTAAGCTTGTTCAAACACGCCATCGAAGTTTCCGATTGGCTGGTGGTTGTGAAGGACCAAGCAAAGGTGAACGTGAGGCGACATGGGCGCTGGGGTAAGTGTGTGGAAGGACGTCGTGAAACAGGCGATGACGGTGCGCGAATTTTACGATTTGCATGCATGGCGCGAATGCAAAAAACAACCGGAATTTTCGAAACGGAGCGAATGTTTGGGCGAGCCAAATTCGCTGGTCGTTTCCAGCCGGTTAATCGGCGCAATCGTCACACTCGCGACAACCGCTGCGAACATCATCGGCTGACGGTTGTGCCGGCTTGAGCGGAAACGACGGTGGTAACGTTTATGCGGATTGGTTTGGCCAAAACCCGTAGCTCGGTGGTCCTCCACACAAAGAGGTCGTGCAGTTTTGAAGTGCCGTGCTTGCGAGGTTGAAATCACCCTCCTGAACGGAGGTCGTGCAG
>NZ_ANMO01000031.1 GCF_000338295.1 Rhodopirellula europaea 6C | reverse complement strand
GATTCCGAACGGTTCCTTAGCAGCGGTTAACCAGAAGCCAACCGGGGCTAACGCCCATCGGCTAATTGTTGTCATTCGGTATACAACTAAATCAACAGCCCGCTATTCCAGCCCCTCAGTGTTAGTCCATGAGTTCGTCCGCCCCCCCCGCCGATTCCTTTGTTTCGAACAAACCCGCCGGATCAACCGGCGACGGGGAAGGGTCGTCATCCATTGCGTTGAAGGTTGACGATCTAACGGTGGCCTATCATCGCAAACCAGTCATCTGGGACGTCGAACTGGAAATTCCAGCGGGCAATTTGGTCGGCATCGTCGGCCCCAACGGAGCCGGCAAGAGCACGCTTCTCAAAGCCGCCATGGATTTGATTCCTCGAGCCTCGGGCCGAGTCGAGGTCTTTGGAGAACCCTACGCCAAATCCCGCGGCCGAGTTGGTTACGTCCCGCAACGCGAGAGCGTGGACTGGGACTTTCCGGTGGACGCACTCGATGTGGTGACGATGGGTTTGTACCGGCGCTTGGGTTGGTGCATGCCGGTTCGCAAAAAGCATCGCGATTTGGCTCGGGAAGCACTGGCGAGGGTCGGCATCGCTGACTTGGCACACCGTCAGATCAGCCAACTGTCCGGCGGCCAACAACAACGCACCTTTTTGGCGCGAGCACTCGTCCAAAACGCGGACTTGTACTTGATGGATGAACCGCTTGCCGCTGTTGATGCGGCAACGGAAGCGGCGATCATCGATCTGCTGCGTCAGATGCGTGCCGATGGCAAAACCGCTGTCGTCATTCATCACGATTTGCAATCGGTACCGGACTACTTTGACTACGTCGTGTTGCTGAACATGCGAGTCGTTGCGTCAGGCAAAACCGAAAATGTCTTCACCAGCGAAAACCTGCAGAAGACTTATGGCGGCCGTCTGACGTTGTTGGACGAAGCGACCGAAGCGATGCGTCGTCGGGAACGTTCGATCTGATGACCGAGCAACTTTGGCGGGTGATCAGTCTGCAGGATCACAACACGCGAGTCGTGATATTTGGGGCCGCGATGCTGGGGCTCGCCGCTGGACTGGTCGGTTGCTTCACGTTGCTCCGTCGCCGAGCGTTGGTGGGCGACGCTCTCGCGCACGCTGCGCTGCCCGGTATTGCGATCGCTTTCCTTTGGGTAACCGCGATGGGCGGCGATGGTCGTTCTTTGCCGGTCCTGTTGGCTGGAGCCACCGTCTCGGGAATGTTTGGGATCGCGTCCATTCTGATCATCCGCCGTGGCACTCGCATCAAAGAGGACGCTGCGCTGGGGATCGTGCTGAGTGTTTTCTTCGGACTGGGTTTGGAGCTGCTCGGCATCGCCCAACAGATGAAGAACGGCAACAAAGCCGGGCTGGAATCGTTCATCTATGGCAAGACCGCTTCGATGGTCGCGAGCGACGCGTGGTTGATCGCGATCGCATCGTTGATCTGTGTGGTGATCTGCGTGGGGCTGTTCAAGGAATTCAAACTGCTCTGTTTTGACGAAGCCTTCGCTGGCTCGCGAGGCTACCCGGTCGTGTTGCTCGACGCGGCACTGATGAGCGTGGTGGTGGTGATCACGATCATCGGTCTGCAGGCGGTTGGCCTGGTTTTGGTGATCGCGTTGTTGGTCATTCCCGCCGCATCGGCTCGGTTTTGGACGGACCGATTGGTTTGGATGATGGTGCTCTCGTCAGCGATCGGCATGGTCGGTTGTTTGGTGGGAGCCGCCGCCAGCGCGATGCTGCCACGACTGCCGAGCGGAGCGATGATCGTGCTGACAACCGGCGTGGGTTTTCTCATCAGCTTCTTTGTCGGTGCCCGGCGTGGTTTACTGATTCGAATGTGGCGTCGTCGTTCGCTCAATGCCAGCATCGATCGTCAGCACCTGCTGCGAGAACTCTACGAATTATTCGAAACCGATCCGAGTCGGCTGTCAGTTTCTTGGGACGAACTGGTGCAAGCTCGCAGTTGGTCGAACAAACGATTGCGTAAGATTTTAGAACAGGCATCCAGCGATGGATGGATCAGCGAAAACATCACGAAGATGGAATTCGCCCTCACCAAACGAGGTGAATCGGAAGCTCGCCGGCTGACACGGCGTCACCGATTGTGGGAACTGTATTTGATTCACCATGCCGACATCGCTCCCCAGCGAGTCGACCGGGATGCTGATGCGATTGAACACGTGCTGGAACCTGAAACGGTTGCTGAACTCGAATCGCTGCTCAACGCGGAATTGGGGGAACGTCGCATGCCGACCGACCCGCACGCTTCATCCACCGAAGGAGTCGAAGCATGATCGGGTTGGAAGAGACCGAACCATTTTGGATGGTCGAATGGAACTGGGCCTTGGACGGTTGGATCGTCGCGGCAGGAATGCTGTGCGCGGTCGCTTCATCGCTGCTTGGTTGCTTTTTAGTGCTACGCCGCATGAGCCTGCTTGGCGACGCGATCAGTCACGCGGTGTTGCCTGGTTTGGCCGCCGCATTTCTCATCTCGGGCAGTCGAAGCAGCGGCTGGATGTTCCTTGGTGCTGTCATCGTAGGTGTTCTCACCGCACTGCTATCAGACTGGATCCACGTTCGCGGTGAAGTCGACGAGGGCGCCTCCATGGGCGTCGTCTTCACCACGTTGTTCGCCGCCGGCTTGGTGATGATTGTGTTGGCGGCTGACAAAGTGGATCTCGATCCCGGATGCGTGCTCTACGGTGCGATTGAATCCACGCCACTGGATACTTGGGCGGTCCCCATTCCGATTCTCGGTTCGACCGACGTCCCTCGCGTCGTTGTGGTTCTATCGATCGTGACTCTGATCAACGCGGCGTTCGTCATCTTGTTCTTCAAGGAACTGAAGATGGCGACCTTTGACGCTGAACTGGCCACATCCAGCGGATTCTCGGCCAAAGCGATTCACTATGTATTGATGACCTTGGTCGCCGTCACGGCCGTTGCCAGTTTCGAAAGCGTGGGCAATATTTTGGTGGTTGCCATGCTGGTGGTTCCTGCCGCGACCGCTTATTTGCTGACCGATCGCTTGGGCATGATGATCGTGCTGGCGTGCGTGATAGGCGCCGCCTGCGCTTGGGCCGGTCATGTCGCCGCCGTCGAGATCCCAACATGGTTCGGGTTTCGCAGCACGACCACCGCGGGAATGATGGCGGTTGCCACCGGGTTCGCATTCACGCTGGCTGTCGTTGCATCACCTCGCCGTGGATTGATTCCACAGTTGTGCCGCAAGCATTGGCTGCGGTGGACCATTTTGACCGACGACGTGCTGGCGTTACTCTACCGAATGGAAGAAAAGACGTTGGACGAGCGGCCGATTGCCGACGCAATGGCAATGCAAGCCGACCTGGATGCATGGATGGCTGATGTGTTGCTGACCAACCGTTTCGCAATCAAATCAGCGGTCAAGTATCACGCATGGCGAGGCCGCATCGAAACGACTCAAGTGGAAGCTTCGACGAGCACTGCCAAAGTCGAAGATCAATCGGAAACGCTTGTCCCAAAGTTGACCGATGTTGGCCGAACCGAAGCGGAATCACTGGTTCGCTCGCACCGTTTGTGGGAACAGTATTTGGTCACTCGCGTGGATCTGGAAGGCAGCCGGATTCACCAGAAAGCACACCAACTCGAGCACTTCACGGATCGTCAATTGCAGGACCAACTCGATCACCAAACGGATTCGCCAGAGAAAGACCCGCACGGCAGCCCCATCCCCTCGGCAAGTGACAAACAATCATGAGCGCCAGTCTGGAATCCAACCCTCCCGCGTCGGACGAGCTCTCTCGCAGCACCAGCACGCTTGTGACGGCGATGTTGGCAGCGGCACTTTTTGCGTTGACCATGATCGCGTACTTGCCTGCGATCCAAGGTGGTTTCATTTGGGATGATGACGATTACGTCACCGAGAATCCGACGCTCCACACGGTCGGCGGACTGATCGCGATCTGGACCGATCCGTCTGCGACACCTCAGTACTACCCCATCGTTCACAGCTCGTTCTGGATTGAGAATCACCTTTGGGGCCTGAGTCCGATGGGCTATCACTTGGTCAACGTGATCATCCATTGCACCAGTGCGTTGTTGCTTTGGCGTGTGCTTTCACGTTTCTCGGTTCCGGGTGCCTACGTCGCGGCATTGCTTTTCGCTGTTCACCCGATGCACGTCGAATCCGTCGCATGGATCACCGAACGAAAGAACGTGCTGTCGGGTTTGTTCACATTACTGACAATTCTTTGTTGGCTGAGGTACTGGGACTTCACTCAACCAGAGTCCTCGGATGAGTCGGCGCCGAGGAATCGACGTTGGTATGCACTCGCACTGCTGTGCTTCATCGCCGCACTGTTGAGCAAGACGGTCGCGTCGACGTTGCCTGCCGCCTTGATCGTGATGATCTGGTGGAAACGTGACACGGTTCGGCTGCGAGACTTCATCGTCCTGGCTCCCTTCTTCGTGATTGGGATCGGAATGGGTTTGCTCACCGTTTGGCTAGAAAAGTTCCAGGTAGGTGCCAGCGGCATCGACTGGGAACTGTCCCCGTGGCAACGCGTTTTGATCGCGGGCCGAGCCCTTTGGTTCTACGCCGGAAAACTGGTTTGGCCCACCGAGTTGATCTTCACCTACCCACGTTGGGAAATTGACGTCACGTCTTGGACCCAAAACGCATTCCCGATCGCAGCCGTTGCCGTAATGGTCACGCTGTTCTTGATGCGTCACCGATTGGGACGCGGGCCAATCGCAGCGGTTTGCTTGTACGCCGGAACGCTGTTCCCCGCATTGGGATTCTTTGATGTTTATCCCATGCGTTTTTCCTTCGTCGCCGATCACTTTGCCTACATGGCCAGCGTTCCGTTGATCGCATTGATCGTTGGCGTGGTGACAACCTGGCTTCAATCCAAAGAACAGGACGACGAAGAAGAATACGGGCTGGGCCGATACCTTCCTAAATTGATGGCAGCCGGCGCAGCATTGCTTTTGGCTACGGTGGCATTCAGCCAAGCGACCATCTACAGCGGACTGGAAGTGCTTTGGCGAGACACGCTGGATAAGAACCCGAACTCATTCATGGCTCACAACAACCTGGGTGCCTTGCTGAACCGACGTGGCGACTACCTCGAGGCTGAAACGCATCTGCGTCGCTCCTTGGAAATCAAACCGAACTTTGCCGACTCGGTGATCAACTTGGCTCAGGCACGTCAAAACCTGGGTGACTTGGAAGAAGCGCTGTCGCTCTACAACCGTGCCACCGAACTGAACCCCGGACTCGCCGAAGCCTACAACGGATTGGGCGCGACCCAAGGAATGATGGGTGACTTCGAAGCGTCTGAAGCGACACTGAAACGAGCCATTGAAATCGATCCGAACTACGCCAACGCTTACGGGAATTTGGCAACGCTTCGTTCCGCACAAGGACGCAACGAAGAAGCGATCGAATTGTTTCAAAAGGCGGTGCAACTCGCACCGGAACGAATGGACCATCGCACGAACCTAGGTCGTGTCTTGATGTCGGCCCAGCGATGGGAAGATGCGATCGATGTGTGGCAGAGCGTCCTGGACGAATCCCCGGATGACGTCAGTGCACTTTTGAATCTCGGTGTGATCGCTGCCAATCAACAACGGACGAAAGACGCCATCGGCTACTTCGAAAGCGTGTTGGAAATCGTCCCCAATCACCTGAGTGCAACTTACAATCTTGGCGCGATGCACGATGCACTTGGGAACACAAACGAAGCCGAGCAGTACTTTCGACGAGCCGAGCGTCTTCAACCTCAACAGCAGTAAGTTGCCACTGGGCGAAAAATGACCTTGTGATGCGAATCCGATACGGGATTGGAATACAATCCACCCTGTTAACTTCGCTTCCCAAGCATTGTCGGCTTCAATATGCGTTCGGATTCGTCCAGGGTTTTCCCTCACTTGCCGCTTCGGTTCATTCGATCAAATCGCCTTCGATCCATTGCGATTCTGGCCGTCGTTTTGGTTTGTTTGGCCGTCCCGAATCGCAACGTGATCGCCCAGCAAAACCCGGTGATCACTTCAACGGACACTCGGCCCAATGTGATCATCGTCTATACCGACGATCAGGGTTTCGGGGATGTCAGCAGCATGAATCCCGATGCGAAATTCGAGACACCCAACATGGACCGGCTCGCAAAAGAAGGGCTGACGTTCACCAACGCTCATTCCAGTGACAGCGTTTGCACGCCTTCACGCTACGGATTGCTGACCGGACGCTACAGTTGGCGGACAACGCTCAAGCGAGGCGTGATGGTTGCCGAGGGAAAGTGCTTGATCGCTGACGATCGCATGACGCTTGCATCGTTCCTTCGCGACGAAGGGTATCAAACCGGCATGGTGGGCAAATGGCATCTTGGAATGCAGTTCCCTGGCACACCGGAGAATCGAGATTGGTCGCAACCTGTTCGCGACATGCCGCTCGACAAGGGCTTTGACCATTTCTTCGGAATCCCCGCTTCATTGAACTACGGAGTATTGGCGTGGTTCGATGGTCGTCACGCTGCGGTTCCTCCCAAGTCGTGGACCGGAAAGAAGCCGAACAAACGTCATGTCGATTACCGCATCAAACCTCCCTACCAAGAGACGGAGGCCGAAGCTCGAAAGCGTTTCAAGAACACAACCATCGAGGTCGCAGACGACTTCATCGACAATCAATGCTTGACTCGTTTCACCGACGAAGCGATCGAGTGGATCACGGAAGTCACCGCCGCACCCACCAATGAAAGCGCGTCGAGCGCACCACCATTCTTCCTGTACCTACCGCTGACCTCTCCGCACTATCCGGTTTGCCCATTGCCCGAGTTTTGGGGGCAAGGCGATTGCGGCGGCTATGGCGAGTTCATGATTGAAACGGACCACCACCTCGGACGCTTGCTGAAGCATTTAGAAGACAACGGGTTGAGCGACAACACGCTTGTCGTTTTGACAAGCGACAACGGCCCCGAAAAATCATGGAAGCAACGCATCGATGACTTCGGTCATCACAGCAATGGTTCGTATCGAGGTGGCAAACGCGATATCTACGAAGGCGGTCACCGTGTCCCCATGCTCGCCCGGTGGCCCAACGGCATCAAACAACCCGGCCGCACCAGCGATGCGTTGGTGGGTCAAGTCGACCTGCTAGCGACCGTAGCCGAACTGCTCGGCCAACCGTTACCCGACGAGGCTGCCGAAGACAGCCAAAGCTTTGCATCCATCCTGCTAGATCCGTCCTACGAACATCACCGCGTTCCCTTGGTCAACCATGGCATCAAAGGCGAATTCGCGATCACCGCGAGCGACTGGAAATGGATCGCACCAAGGCGAGACGATGATGAAGGAGAACTCTACAACCTCGCCAGCGATCCATCAGAGTCCAAAGACATTTCATCTGATCACCCAAATGTTGTTCGCCGTTTGCAAAACGCTCTGACAAAGATCGTCGTCAACGGACGAAGCACTCCCGGCGATCCTCAGCCAAACGACACCGGCTACTGGAACGATCTCCGTTGGATTGAACCTTCGCAGTACACAAGCCCTAACCCCTGATCACGCGAATCACCTACCGAATTGCCCCTCCGCTTCACCCCCGAAGAGATCCCCATGCGTCCCCTCAGCCCCGTCGCCGGATGGCTTCCTTCCATAGCGTTGTTCACCCTCGCGTTTGCTTCGACAGTCAACGCCAACGAACGCCCCAACTTTTTGGTGATCGTGGTCGATGATCAATCGCCACTGGACCTCAAGATTTACAACCCGGATTCGCCACTCGACACACCCAACATCGATCGCTTGGCGGCTTCGGGAATGGTGTTCGACGGGGCCCATCATATGGGCGCGTGGTCGGGAGCCGTTTGCACTCCTTCACGTCACATGATCATGACGGGACGAACCGTTTGGCACCTTCCTCAGCGACGCCCCAAGAACGCAAAAAAACGCAATCAGAATCAAAGCGTTCGCTACCCAGACGAAAAGCTGGCACCGGAAGACCTGCCCGAACACACCATGGCGGCGATCTTCAATCGAGCGGGTTACGACACGATGCGAACTTGCAAGAAAGGCAACAGCTACCCCGCCGCCAACGAGCAATTCACCGTCGTGCGTGACGCAACCAAGCGTGGCGGAACCGAAGAATCAGGCAGCGCATGGCATGGCAAACAAGTGCTGGAATACCTCGACCAACGCGACGCGGCATCGGATGAAGATCCGTTTCTGATTTACTTTGGTTTCTCGCATCCGCACGACACGCGAGATGGAACCCCCGAGTTGCTGGCCAAGTATGGAGCAACCAATCACACCGACCGAGATACGTTGCCTCCCGCGAATCCGAAGCAACCGCCGTTGCCGCCGAACCATTTGGATGCTCACCCGTTCCATCATGGACACCCGAATCTTCGCGATGAAGTGAGTGTCAAAGGTGTCTGGGATCGTCGCGACGAACGAACGATCCGCAACGAGCTCGGGCGAGAATTTGCTTGCAGTGAAAACATCGACATTCAGATCGGCAAGGTCCTTCGTCGTCTCGAAGAGATGGGCGAACTGGACAACACCTACATCGTTTACACGTCCGATCACGGAATGGCGATTGGCCGCCATGGTTTGCAAGGCAAACAGAATCTCTACGAACACACTTGGCGAGTCCCATTCATCATCCAGGGTCCTGGCATTCCAAAGGGGAAACGTGCCACCGGCAATTTGTACCTTCTCGATCTGTTGCCCACTCTGGTCGACCTCGCGAAAATTGATCCGCCCGAAACACTGGAAGGGCAGTCGCTGCAACCAATCCTTCGCGGCGAAAAAGACGTTCTTCGCGATGTCCTCTATGGCGTCTACTGCGGTGGCACCAAACCGGGCATGCGAAGCGTGAAGAAGGGCGATTGGAAACTGATCAAGTACGACGCGTTGGATGGCAAAGTCCGCGAAACTCAGTTGTTCAATTTGGCCGCGAATCCGCTGGAATACTTACCCGAACACAAACGAGAGTCGGAACTCGAAACGGACCTCGCGGAGAATCCAGCTTACGCCGAGAAACTTCAGGAACTGGAAGCTTTGTTGCTGTCGGAAATGCAGCGTTTGGACGATCCCTATCGCCTTTGGGACCAACCGCAAGAGACTTCGGTCAATCCTTGATCGGATTGCTTTCAACCAACGACTGGTTCACTTCCGAAAAATCGCGAGTCCGCCTCCCACGATCCAGGCATCGGATTCGCGTCCATCCGTTGTGACCCAGTAGCGTCCAAACCCGGTCAACCGCGCGTGCGGCGTCCACCAAAAGTGGGCACCCACTTCGGGATAGATCGACGCCATGGTCAGATCGTATTCGGTGTCTTCTTCACCGAGTTCATCGGTGGATCCATCCTCGTCGTTGTCGACTCCGTCATCGTCCGCATCAACCGTCTCCCAGTTCATCCCCAAGTAGCCACCGACTCCCACGAAGGGCGCCAATCGAGTTGGGGTCTGAAGACGCAAACCGGTGTCGAGGCCAATCGAAGCTTGATCCCAGCCCGCAGCACCTGATAGCGAAAGCCTTTGGGTGAGGTAGGAGGTCAGGTAGTTTTCACTGCCTACGTCCGCGACAAAACCGCCGCCCGAATTTGACCGATACGCGGCACCAGCGGAAACGTAAGTGCCCGAGGCACCATTCAAGAACCGTGCGTCGCTGGCTTGTTTCACTTTGCCAATCGGATCCGACTTGGGAACGCCTTCGGCATACTTTTTCGCGTATTCTGGATGCTCCATCGCCCAACGTGAGTGCGTCAGACCGGTTGGCAACCGACATCCCGACGACATCAGCCAGGCACTGCCAGCCATGAGCCACACGAAAGAATGCAGAATGGGTTTCACAAGATCGTCGTCATTTGCTCGATAAAATTCTTGTCGCCAGGATGGTTCACCCTCCGCGGTATCAAACCGCTTCCCCCCAATGCAACCCGAGTCATGTGGCAAAGACTCCCGACCTGTGGAGAGAATGATGCACATGCAGGGCACACAGCGTGGAAGCCTATGCCAATTTCCGATCACCCCCAGTAATAGCGACCATGATCACTCGTCCTCGCCAAACGCTCAGCACGTTCATCGTTTTTACTTTCGTGCTGACGTGCCTGACCAGTCCCACCGCGAATGCACAACAGACCAGCGTTGATCACTCGGATCGTCATGAACGCTCGATCGAACGCGCCCAATCCAATTTGCGAGCCGATGAGTCTGGGGCCGCGAGTCGAGAGGTCGCATTGGCGGATGCGTTGCTCCGCGGTGGCAAGGCGGACGAGTCCATTCCTCACTATGAAAACGCGATCAAACAATCGCCTGACATGCGGCCATATCTTTGGCAGTACGGCATCGCTCTCTTCTTTGCCGGGCGTTTTGATGATGGACGGGAATTGTTTGAAGCTCATCGACGCGTGAACCCCAACGACGTCGAAAACGCGGCATGGCACTTTCTCTGCGAAGCCAAAGCCAACGACATTGATTCGGCTCGCAAGCTGTTGTTGCCTGCTCCGGGCGACCGCAGAGTTCCAATGTCAGAGATCCTCGATCGCCTACCAGGTGGAGATGCGACGAAAATCGAAGCGGCGGTGAACGCGATCGATCATCCGATGTCCAAACAATCCGCTCGTTTCTACGCCGATTTGTACTTGGGTCTGATCGCGGATGCGGAGAACAAACCAGACGAAGCTCTGCGATTCATGACGCGGGCGGCCGAGACACCAATGACCCACTACATGGCCGACGTGGCCCGTGTTTATGCGGACCATCTGCGGTCTTCGTCCAAACCCAAAGAACGTTAGAGCACGCCACTTCGCATCCACCGCCGCCGCCCGAAGGTGGTCCACGATAGCGTCAACCTTGTTAATCCGCTGGCCTATGTCGGTGTTGGTTCGGGCGCCGGTTCAGGGAGGATAGCTTCGTCCAACCGATGCCCGCAACGATCGCAGTGGACCGCTCCGGATCGATGGTTTGACAAACCACACTGCGGGCACGGATGATACTCCGCCGCGGAAGCAAGCTTGCCAGACAACTCCGCGCTGACAAACCCGGTTGGAACAATGATCAAAGAGTAGCCGAGCAGAATCAGAGCGGCTGAAATGATCTTGCCAATCGTTGTGTGAGGCACAACGTCTCCGTATCCAACCGTGGTCATCGTCACGATCGCCCAATACATCGCTTGCGGAATCGAAGTGAATTCGCTGTCGTGGTATTGGCCCATCAACACCGTTTCGATCTGGTACATGAGCGTGCCACTGATCGTGACCGCGACCAAGACAACCGCCAAAAAGACAATGATCTTTTCGCGTGATTTCCAAACCGCATCCGCGAGCTCATCGGCCTGGCTCATCATCCGCCAAAGCTTCAGCACTCGAAAGACTCGCAGCAAACGAACGCTGCGAAGAATGACAAATGACTTGGCCGACCTGCCAACAAAAAGGGTCAAGTAGCTTGGCAAAATACTGAGCAGATCGACGACGCCCCAAAAGCTAAACGCGTACTTCAGCGGATGCCGTACGCAGTACAACCGAAGCGCATATTCGATTGTGAACAGGATGGTGAGAATCCATTCGGCCACCCAAAATCCAGTCGCAATCGAACTAGCAGGTTCGGTCGAATCCGGACTCCGTTGCAGGTCGTACTCGGGGACTGTCTCCAGTGACACCAGCACAATGCTGGCGATGATAGCGACCAACAACCCGATATCGAAACCTCGACCGAGTGGTGAATCAGCCTCGAAGATCACATCGTAGAGCGTCTGCCGCAAACCGGACTCGGCGGGACGCTGGATCAATCGACGCCGCAACACTTTCTCGGTCGCGGCACTCATGTCATTTGAGGACCGCGAGGAACGTGAATATCACATCGCTGCTCGATGATTTCCAAGTGATGCAGCAGATGACCAGCGGTCACCCACGCCATCCCTCGGACGCTGATCCGATTGCCATCCACCGTGCCAACGTTGTCCCAAGCTCGCGGATTGATTCGCCGCAGCAATGTGGTGTTGGCTTGCCGGCAGTACCCCAGTTCAGAAATCAGCTCTCGCATGTTTCCCAACCCGAAGCGTGCCGCGGCGTAAGCGTTTTCATCCCACGCCGGCTGGTTGCCTTGATCTCCCGCCGCAATTCGCAGCATTCGATCGCCGCCAATTCGCTCCGCATCAACGCAGTGCTCGACCACCTGACGAATCGTCCAAGTGTAAGGCTTGTGAACCTTGTCGATCTGTTCTGCCGAGAGACTACCGGCCAACTCGCAAACCCAATGCAGTTGGTCATCCATGGCCTGAAGAACGCACTCGCCAGGAACACGACTGGCGAGTTCGCGATGGTAGTCGAGCGACAGTTCATCTTCGCCTGGCCGGCGACTTTTAGAACGACTCGCGGCAGCACTTGCTTGCATCAGTTTTCAAACTCAATGACTTGGAGGTCAGGATGATTCTCAGCCAACGTGTCGATGACATCGAAGCCGATGCTGGTGTTGGCAACGTTCATGCTCTTGAGATTTGGAAGCTTTGCCAACTCAAGGAAACTGTCGTCGCCAAGTTGCGTCCCAGCAACATTCAACGTTTTCAACTTGGTCATTTTCATCAGCACGGGCAACGATTGATCGGTCACCGAGGTGGACTTCAAATTCAACTCTTCCAAGTTGACCAGTTCGCCGAATGCCTCCAACGTCGCATCGTTGGTTTTGGTTTCCCAAAGCCCAAGGTAAGTCAAACCTGTCAATTTGCCCAACTGAGCGATGCCTTCGGGAGATGCCAAACGGCATTCCGAAATATCGACGTGCGTCACGGCAGGCAATTGAGAGATGACTTCTAAACCTTTGTCGTCGACCGAAGAATCGCGAAGTTCAAATTTTGCAAGAGCCTTGTTGTTGGCGATGTGCTTGATGCCTTCCCCGGTCACGTCACAGCCACGAATTCGCAGATGTGTGAGTTTGGACAGTCCCTTGAGCTCCGCCATCGAGGCATCGTTAATCTTGGAATAGTCTCCCTGCAGTCGCTCGAGTGTGGGAGTCTGGCCCAGCATTTTCATCGTTGGACCATTGATCGTCGTGCAGTAGTTGAAGTTGATGTACTTCAGCGGCAGCGGCGCAAGCTTGACCAATCCTTCATCAGTCACCTTGGACTTTTCCAACTGCACATCGGCCAATGTTTTGATCTTGGCGAGCGGGTCCATTCCGGCATCGCCGATGTTCGTGTTCCGCAAATCGATCGCTCGCAGCTTGCTCAAACCGGTGAGCAACTCCAAGCCCTCATCGGTCACGCCGGTACGACGCAGAAACAAAACTTCGAGCGTGTTCATCTTGCCCGCTGTTTCAATCGTCCGGTCCGTGATTGCGGTGTCCGACAGTATTAAGCGTTCCAGTTTGGTAAGCGAAGTCAGGTTTTCCATTCCCGCATCATCAATGCCGGGACCGTTGAAGGTTGCGATCAACGTATTGGGAATGCCACTGAGGTGTTGCATCGATTCCTCGATGCCACCCTTTTGATTTGCGATGGAAAACTCCACAACATTGCCGTCATCGTCTTTCGTCAGGATGTAGCCGGCTTCCGTCAATGCGGCCACCGCTTCGGGATCGTCTGGCGTTACTTCCGCAGGAACGCTGACCACCGTTTCCTCAACTTCAGGCGTCTTCGATTCCGCGTCGGAGTTGGAGCGGGAACAACCGGTCAGCGTCAAACCACCGAGAAGCAGTCCGGTCAAATACAAACGATGAAGGGTCATGAATCGTGGACTTGGGAAAGAGAGCGAATTCAGTTTCATTTTGGCGTGAGGCGATTGGCCTCGGAATAGGTGGGGATGGCTTAACAGTCGGCAGCGACTGGGGAGGTCCTGCATTCTAGCGTCAATTGACTTCCACTTCTTCCCCTACTTTTTCCCCAATGCCCGCTTGGCGGAGAAGAACTCGGTTAATAAATGGCCGCACTGTTCTGCCATCACCCCGTGCGTGATTTCGCAGCGATGGTTGAGACGAGAATCTGTCAACACTTCGTACAAACTCGTCACCGCCCCGGCCTTGGGATCGCTGGCCCCAAACACAACTCTCGGCACGCGAGCCTGCAGGATCGCACCGGCGCACATCAGGCAGGGTTCGAGCGTCACGTACAACGTGGTTTGCTCCAGCCGCCAATTTTCGATCGAAGCGGCCGCTTGGGTGATGGCGATCATTTCGGCGTGAGCCGTGGGGTCATGCAAGGCTTCGCGTTGATTCGCCGCGGCGGCAATCGCCGATCCCGACCGCACAATGATCGCTCCGACCGGAACCTCGTCTTCCATCGCGGCAGACTGAGCCATCTCGATCGCCCGCTGCATCCAGTGACGATCGATATCCAACGGATCCAAACTCATGGGTTGCCCGCCGGTGTCGTCTCAGAGGTTTCTTTTGCGGACGCATCGTCACCAGCGGTGCCGGCCAGACTGCGGAACTCAATCCCTCGAACTTCGCTCTCGCACTGGAAATTGGCGATCCCCACCGGCAGACATGGATCCATCTCGATCCGGATATCGAACGTGTGCTCGGATCGGTTCACGCTGCTCCACTCTAAGTCATCGATCCAGACCGTGACGTTCTCTTCGTCGACGCGTGCTCGAATGTTGTACCACTGCTTGTTTTTGAAATCTTTGTAACTGGTCGTTTCATTGCTTGAGGCATCGTTGCCGTCGATGCTGCTGATTCCGACGACACCGCCACCCCAGCCGCCCAGGACAAAACTGCAGTGCTCTTCGCCAACAGGAAATGTCACCGCGGCAAAGAAGTCAAATCCATCGGTCCGACGGGCTTGCAGTCGCAGCTCGTAGTTTTCTTTCGGAAACTCACCAGTCCAACGGATTCCAGTCAGCGGGTCGCCCATCCCCAGACGGAACAGTTTTCCGTCCGCCGGACGCTTCTCGGCCACACCCTCGGATTTCTTCTTCCAATTTTCTCGCGTGACTTCGCCGTCGCCACCAAAGTGAGCATCCTCCCATTTCCCCGCCAAAGGACGCCATTTCACGTCTAATTTCCCCGCTTTTTCCGCGGCCGGAGCGTCTTCGGCAGCAGCAGGGGGAGTTTCCGCGGACTGGCAAAATGCGGAAGATGGGACAAGTGCGAGCACGAGAGTCGCGAAGAATGCCCGCGACGCCGGAAACGACGCCAGATTGATCGAAGGAGTGGATTGCTGACGCACGATAGAGACCTTTAGCAAACGAATTGTCGTAGACGCCCATTGTCCTCGCGAGAGCACCGCTGATGCAACCGGTCACCAAACTTCGACTGCTCGGCTTTCGATTGGCTGTGATCGCGTTGGCCGCTTACTGGACCGCCATCTTTATCGGCACCCATCTGCCGAAGCTGCCCAAGTCTCTGCCGTCGGTGAATGACAAGGTGATGCACTTCACGGCGTTCTTCGGGCTGGCGACGCTGCTCTGCTATTGCACGACCTCCACCCGGGTGTGGCGTCGGTTTTCGATCATCGTGGCGATGTGCTTGGTGTACGCCTGCGTTGACGAATTGACGCAATCGCTCGTGCGAGGCCGACATTCCGATGTGATGGACTTTCTAGCCGACGCCGCTGGAACGCTGACGGCCGTGATCCTGTACGCGACTGTTCGCTGGGCTTGGTTCAGCCATCGTCAATCGTCTGATCCAGTCCGCTCGCCATCGGCGACTTGAGCGATGAACGACGCTGCATTCGAGCCGATGCTGGCTCTCGCGCGCTAACTGTAGATTGCAAACAGAATCGGGAACCCGATGCCGACAATGGTGTGCAGTGTGATTGCGAACCAATATGGGCCGGGCGACTTCTCTCGCTCGACAACCATCTTGTCCGCTGCCCAACCGAGCATGGCGCAGCCGGTGAACAGTTCCAGCCCAATCAGCAGCAACGCGAAAGCGGCGAAGACCAACATCATCATTTCTTCTTCGCCCGCCGCTTGGCTTCGAGCAATCGCTCGGTGTAACTGGTCGGAGAAGACTCATCGCTGCCACCTGAAGTCGACGCCGGCCGCGATGCGTTCGGAGCCTCACCAGATCGTCCCGACGACGAATCCAACCCAGCAATGTCGGATTCCTTCGATCCGCCAATGTCGATCGACTCAGGTTCAAACCGTGGGCTGGCTCTTCGCTGCTTGTTGACGTCTTCCTTGGTTTGACGCAATTGATCCAACCGCGCGACCGTTGCCGTCTCAGGCTGGGCTTCGCCGATCATTTGCTTCCACCAAGACTTCAAAAAACCGAAGCGAATGGCGACGCGTCGAACCAACACATCGGTGAAGAACAACACGCACGCCGCCAGCACAAACCAGGGCCACGCATCACGAATGCGACGTGCCAACGGCAAGCCACCTCGGAACGTGTCCCGCGACAGCAACGCGTCGTCAAGGACAGCTTCCAAAGGCTCAGTCACCAAGCCAGCTTCGCCACCATCGGGTCTCATCGAAGCCAACTGTGCGATCAGTGTTTCGTTCGTTTGGCGATACCGGAACTCCTCGCTGTACGGCACGGTGACTCCCGTCGACAACGGTGCATTGCCTTGTCCGGGTATGACATTGACAAAGTACGTTCCTGCTCGATCGATCGGGAACGAACCCTCATAGCGTCCCGGTGCGGTTTGCTCCATTTCCAACATCAACGGTTGCAGTTCGGGATCTAGGACCGAGCCGCCGACTTCCAAGAAGTTGAGGAAGGAATCATCTTCGCCAAGCGCGGTCACGATCACATCGACCATGTTGTCTCGCACCTGCGTTGCCAAAGAGAATTGGCCGGTGTCGCCGGTGGGACGCATCAACCAACGCACCAACTGCGAATGCAATTTTTCGTAACCGGGCCATCCCGTCCACGCGTTGGTCCAACGTGCCCCGGCGTCGGTTGTGAGCACAGCAGAACGCCCCAGACCATAAGTCCAAGTCGCTAAAATCGTCGCGTTTTCGGGTGTACTGGGTTTTGGCGACTGAGCGATCACCTGAACGAGCGGACTGTCTTTGACCTGGGTCATGACAAAACCGGTGATCGGTGGCAACGAGTCCACCCCGTCGACCACCGGGTGCGGAAAAATGATCTGCGGCGTGACGCCACCCGGTGGCTCATAGATCAACGGGCGAGTCACCCGGCGGGCTTCGCGTTGAAAAATCCCCGGCAATGCTCGACCAGATTTCACAGCGTAGTATTTGCCACCGGTCGCCCGAGCGATGTCTTGCAAACGCCTGCTGTCAGACAACCCGTGTGACTCGACCGCAACGGTGCTGATCGTGATGCTGTTGTCCTTGAAGGCTTGGATGACGCTGTTGCTGGGCGGTCCCGGGTCACCGTCGCTGATGATGATCAGGTGTTTGACGGATGCATCGGTGCGAACCAATCCGGTCACCGCCATCCGCATCGCCGGATCGAACTCGGGCATGTCACCTGGCGTCATTCGACCGACCGCGGCCAACATCGCGCGGCGATTGGGGCCGACTTCCAACATCCCCTTGGATCCGCCCCACAACCACTTGTCGCCGTTCATGGTCCAGTGAACCACTCCGGCTTTATCGGCGCTGCCGAGTTGCTCGATCGCGGCAATTGAAATCTGCTTTTGCCAGTAATTCCCCTGAGCCATTTCGCTGGCGTGCATGATCAGAGCCAACGCCCCTACACCTTGCACCTTGGTGTTCTTGATCTGAAAATCAACCGGCATCGCCTTTTCGAGCTCCGTGCCGGTCCAGCCACCTGCACCCAGCGATTCCGGTCCGCCAATCATCAGCAACCCGGCCCCGAGTTGCTGAGTGTTGCGGACCAACATTTCGATTTGGTCATCGCTAAACGACGTGATCGTTTGAGTCGTCTCGCCGGACACTCTGGCCACACCAGCCAAGATCACCGCATCGTAAGGTTGCAACTCCGCCAACGATCCAAAGAGCTGCGTCGTTGGCATCGGCGTCACTTCGATGTTGGAATCACGCAACGTTGCGATCAGCAATTCGAAGTCGCCAAGGTCCTCCGGCCCGTGAATCAACAGCACACGACCTTTGCCGCGCACGTAGGTGTACCCGGTCGCGCTGTTGTTCTGCGTCAGCGAGTCATCCTCGTCTTCATCCGCGATGAACTCAGCTTCGTAGGTGTAGGCCGCCGGTTGATCGATCTTGTGCTGCAGCGGAAACACATTTTTTCCCGGTTGCAGCTCGACGGTCTGCTCCAGCAACAATGCTTCTTCGCCAGCAACTTTTTGCTTGACCCTCAGTCGCCCCGACACGGGTTTATCAGGGTCGGTCGACTTGGCACCTTGGCGGTCGACCACAATCCGAGCTTCGAACGGTTGGCCTTTACGAATGTTGGTGGGCAAATCGATCTTTTCGACCAACACCTCTCCGCCGGCTTCTTTCAGAACCGGAACCACATCGATTCCGATTCCGGCGTCGACGATGCGGCTGCCGATCCGGCGGGCTTCGCCCATGTTCTCGTTGCCATCGGTCACGATCACGATGCGACGTGACGTGTCCTCGGGCATCGATGCCTGAGCAAGATTGAGCGCCGTTTCCAGGTTGGTCGCGTCAGTACGTTCGAGCAAACTTTCTAGACGACGGATCGGTGGCACGTTGTCGTCGTATGGCGGAATCTCGATCATCGCGTCTCGACCGAAAACGATGATGCCCGCTCGATCGCCTCGCGTTGCATTGCGGTGCCGACGAACCGATTCGATTACGTAGTCGAGCATCGCCGTTCGTTTCGATGACGGGATGCTCTCGCTTTGATCCAGCACGTACATGACCGTGACTCGATCGCTGGTCCAAACCAGTTGAACTCCGGCCAGAGCGGCAACGATCGCTGTCCAAACGACGGTCCGTACGATCAAAGCAAACACGCGTCGCCATGCACCCAGCACTCGCAGATGCGACCATCCCATCCACCACAGCAATGGCAACGCCATCAACCACCAAAGGTAGTCGGGCGATTCAAAACCGAGGCGAAAAGGAAATGTCACGTCAGAGCCCTGTCTGGCTGAGAAAGCGATATGGCTGAAGAAGCGATCTTCCACCCGCGATGTCGCGGCTCTGCCAACCGGCTCGCCGTCACATCCCTCGCTCTATCATAACGCAGGATCCAACCGCGGGGTCCCGCGGTTTCGACGCCAATTCGCCAAGTAAACGGTTTCGCTCAAACCACCGCCGGCAAAGTCTCGATCGTGGGCCGATCAAACAGCGGGATCAGAAGGAACGGGCTCGGCGGTCGCTGCTTCAGCCGCTTCGGGTTCCGTCTCGGTTCGGTCCCAAAACGTCAACGCAAAGACGACAAAAATGATCGCTGCCATGATCGCCGGCGACAACCAAAAGTCTTTCCATTGCCCCATTGTTTCCGCCAGAATCGCTGCATCGAGTCCTTCCGGCAACGCTCTCGAAAACATCTGCGTGAACGTCTCCAGGAACGACAGCGACGCTGATTCGCCGCGAGCGTCGGCCAATGCTTCCACGTAGGTCGGTGACGAAGTGACCTGTTGGCCATATCTCCCGAACGTGAGGTCAAGAGGAATGAAGCCGAACAGGTTTCCGCCCGCCATGATTCGGTAGCCGAAGAACATCCCGACACCTTGAGTCAAAAACACCAACAACCCTTGAGCTTGACCGCGAATGCCAAGCGGAGCCTTTTGGTCGGTGTACATGAATCCCGTCACGAAGAAGAAGTCATAGCAAATGCCGTGCAGCGCCACCGCGGCAAGCAACATCCACGTGGTTTGATCCGGGGCTCCGTAGGCGAACAAGGCATATCGCAACACCCAACAAGCCATCCCGACCAGGATCATCACCTTCACGCCCAGGCGACGGAAGAAGAACGGAATCAACAACATGAAGATGATCTCGGACATCTGACCAATCGTCATCGTCGCGGCGGGCTCGGCGAATCCCGTTTGGTTCAAATACGTCGCGGTCATGCCGTAGTAGTAGGCCAATGGAATGCAGATCAACGTCGAGCAAATCGCGAAGATCAGGAAGTTCCAATCCTTCAGCAACGTGAAGGCATCCACCATGAACAGCGATCGCATGTCCATCGGCTTGCCTTTGAGCGGCGGTGGGGTGTGCGGCAGAAAGAAACACAGCACTCCCAAAGCCAAGGAACTGAAAGCACCCAACCAAAAGATGTTGTATGACGACGACCAACCAAAGATCCCGACGGTCAATCCAGCCGCGATCCATCCGATGGTGCCCCACACGCGGATCTTTGGAAAATCGTTCTGGCTGGGAATGTTCGAGAACGCGATCGTGTTCCCCAGCCCGAGCGTCGGCATGTAGCACAGCAAGTAAGCAAGGATCATCCACACCAACGTTTTTCCGGCGGTGTTCTCTTCGGCTTGGGAAGCACTGAACGCTTCCGCTTCATAAGTCCCCGCGGCTCGCATCGCATCCGCGGTCTCATTCGCGAACGCCGATGCATTCTCGGCCAAACCCGGTATCAGCAGCATGATGCCGCCACCCACCAGCATCAGCATTCCCATCACGCGTTCACTGGCAAAGAAGCGGTCGGCGACCAGCCCCAGAAACAGCGGAGCAAAGATTGCGGCGATAGGCGCCGCCTCGTAGGCACCACCGATGAATGCTCCCAACAAATTCGAATCCATCGCGGCGGACAAACTCGCAAACCAAGCTCCCCACGCGAAAAATTGAAGGAACATCATCAACGACAACGAAGGAACGATCCAACCGGCGGCGGATTTAGAATTGGATTCTGCGTCTTGCATAGGAGTCGGCACTGGGAAACGAGGCAGGTGGTTTCGAGGTGGGCTGTCCGGCCGCAATCGTCACGTTGGGCGAGGTGAAATCGCACGACAGCGAACGCGGATCGGCACATCTTAAGTCAATTCACCCAAGCCGTGTTTTCACTCGGCAGCAGTTTGTTGGCCATCGAAGCGATTGATTCAACCATTCCCGCGTCGGAACTTTCGGAGTGTCTTGAACACAAATCAAATTCAGCGACCCAGCGGTTCCGTACCAACCCAACTTGCTAGCGAGCGGCGCATCTCAATCCCTTGTCGATGCATCCCCAAACGCGCGATGAGCACATACCAAACGCCGGGCGGCAACGCTGCTCGCGAACAATTTTTTGAGCGAACGGGTTGGACGGAAACAAAACGTGCGCCCCACATCAGGTGGTTTGTTGCCACCACATGTGCCGATCGCATTAAACTACGATCGCGATTGTTGTCTCACTCCCTCCTCCTTCCGCCCCAGGAACCGCGTCGTGTTGTTTGTCCCTATCTCAACCGACGCCCCCATTTATCACTGGCCGATCGCCACAGTCAGCTTGATCGTCGCCAATGTGCTTGCCTTTGCCGTCTGCGTGTGGGGATTGGTGACCGGCAACATCGAACTCGAAACGATGGAACGTTTCGCGTTGTCCTACGAGGCGATCAATCCGATCCAGTGGGTGACCAGTGCTTTCCTGCACGCTGGCCCGTTTCACCTGATGGGCAACATGTTCTTTTTGTGGGCGTTTGGCTTGATCGTCGAAGGCAAGGTCGGTGCGTGGAAGTTCTTGCTGATCTATTTGGGAATCGCCGTCGGCGAGTGTGTTGTCGAACAGTTGATGATGCTGGTACTCGTCGGCGAAGGCTATTCGCTGGGTGCTTCCTCCGCCGTCTTCGGCCTGATGATGATCGCCTTGATTTGGGCACCGGAAAACGATGTCGAGTGCGTGCTGGTCTTTGGTCTGTTTCTTTTCATCCGAGCACTGGCATTCGAGGTCAAAGTCGTCACTCTCGCGATGCTGTTTTTGTTCCTGCAAGTCGTCGAGATGTTCTTCGCCGGCTTCTCGGTCTCGTCAGGATTACTGCATATGCTCGGCGCATTCGTCGGTGCACCCATCGGCCTATGGATGCTGCACACCGGCCGTGTCGACTGCGAGAACTGGGACGTGATCTCTCGCAACGAGTGGCTGCAGGAATACGAGTGGCTCTGCCCGCCTTCGCGGCGCGAAGCCATCCAGCGTGAAGCCGCCATCGCCTACGATCCGGTGGCAGCGGCCTTGGCGAGCAAGCATTCCCAGGTCGATGCCAATTCCACGTACGCTCAGCAACAATCCGCATCCTCCAAACAAACAAAACCCAAACGCGGCTTTCTTGGCAAAAGAAAACGTGGTGCCAATGACGCAGCGGCTGCCGCGCAAGCAGCCATGACTGCGTCTCAGGCACACCCTGAATTCAATCGCTTGTCGATGCTGCTTCGACAAGCCATCGCGAGCGGTAGTTTGAGTGTTGCAAATTCGCACTTCGCTCGATTAGATCAGCTTTCCATCGCGAGAGGATTGTCAGACAAAACCCTCTTTGATCTGGCAAAGCTCTATGCGGCCGCCAAACAGTTCGTCCCAGCCGTGGGGCCGTTGCAGATCATCGCAGACCGTGATGGAGCGTTGTCAAACGAGGCACGACTGCGATTGGCTCAGATTCAATTGAAAGTCATGCGCCGCGCCGATCTCGCACAGGACTCTCTGAATCAAATCCATGTTGACGAGAAAAAATCGAGCGAGTCTCACCAAAAGGTGATCACCCGCCGGAACCAACTTCTCGCGATGTGTCGGGCGGCTGCCACACCTCATTGATCTTTCGCTAAGACTCAGATCAGCTCCGCATTCCTGACGTGGTTGCCCCAAACATTTGATCGCTACGTCAAACCGAAGCCGCAAGAGCATTTTGAGCTGAACAATTCCCTGCAAATTTTTGCGGTCATCTCCGTTTCACGGAATGCCGATGACAACGAATGGCGTATTTTGACGACGAGGTCAAGTTTGTCGCGATCGCGGACAGGACGCAGCGGGATCAAAACGAGCCGTTCCATCGAAAGCGCAGCCTGGCCAAATGAACTGCGCCACGGGTGGAAGCAGGATCGCTGGCCACAGACGAGTTTCACAAACATTGCTTCGAATGGAATCGGATCATGCCACCGAAAGAACTGATGGACTTGTTGAACAGTCACCGCGAACAAAACATGCGGCCCCTGTTTCACAGTGCTGAGGTCCGCTTCAAAGCTGGCATATCAACTGCGGAAACAACAAGACTTCAAGTCGAGAGTCAAGATATCCGACGCAATGCCGAACGAGCATCCGGGCAGGGTTCGCAGGGATCCCAGGAACAAAACGGGTTTGTTGTCCGCATGCTGGAGAGCGCCACCGGTGTGAGTGCGGCAGATCTGAAGGCATTTCTACCTAGCGTGCTGGACCCAAGCATCCTTTCCAACGTCGCCCCGTTCGTTGGGATCGTCCGCTCGGGCGAGCGACTGATCCAACACATTCGCGATTTTTACGGAACGGTAGTGCAGCGTTACCGATCCATTCGCGCTGTTGCGGCACTTCATGGCGGCAACGCGAAAGCGGCCGGGGAGGCAGTCAAGAAGATGCTCCAGAAAGCACTGGTGGCTGGCGCGCTTGATATTGGCAGGACGGCCAGCCAGTTCACGGTTGGCCTCGCCTCGGCTTGCATCGACGGCGGCATGATGGTGAATTTGGTTGCCAGCGTGCAGAAACTGATCCAACGACTTGTCTTGATCGGCTTGGACATCTCCGAACGAAATGCGGCGATGCAGTGTCTTAGAAATGGTGTGTTTAACCGGGATGTCTTCAAGGCGTCTCCGTTGCTGGGCTGTTACTACCTGACTTGTTCCAACACATCGGACATCGTCGGCTTGCTGGCCGCTCCCGGTGGCGACGAAGACTGGATGAGCAAGGTCGAAAAGTCAAAGAAGTACATCGATCCTCTGCTCGCGTCAGCTCGCGAACAAATTCAGAAATCCAGGCTTGAGGTCGTCGGCATTCCTTGTGGTCTCGTCAAAGCCGCTTAGCAGCATGTTGATTTTGACTGGTGCTGCCTCCATATAGCGTCACCCGCGACCGGCGTCTTGCGGGGAAGTGCACTCGGCAATCACCTGCCTAAAACCCTGTCGCCGACGGAGCCTCTCCGTCGGCATGAGCGCAACCCACCGCGGCAAACGGTGGGGTCACTCAGCGAGCACGAGATCGCAAGCTTGCAGATGCCTGCTGTATCGCGGGGTGGTATTGCCGACGGAGAGCCTCCGTCGGCTACGTCATTGCGCATGGTGCCGGGCACCACCTGGATCGCCGTTGCAATCGGCTGATAGCGAAGACATACTTTGAAAGGTTCTACTATTAGTTGAGTGCCGGCTGCTAGAGAACCGGGCTCACCTCGGCTACCTGGCGAAACGCGTCTTCCATTGCTTGCTGGCCTCGGTCTTCATCGGCATCAGAAAAGCGACATTTTTGAGTGTGCGGCCATGAACGGAGCAGTCATCGGTTTCAGTGTCGTCGTTGGGCTCATCGCCGGCGGGCTGGTCTGGTGGATCAAGCGTTCCATTGCAGGCGCGTTGCTCGTGCCAGTCCTCGCGGTGGGCTTTGTGGTGCTGACTCTACCGCCAGCTCCCGTGCCGCTTGGACCGCCACGAGACCTTGCGAGACCGGAGCGGTTGTCACCCAAAGTTCAGAACAGCTTGCCAGCAATGGCTCAGCTATCAGCCTTTCGTCCGATCGAGGTTCCCGACAAAGGCTATGTCGCTTCTGACGCATGCATCGAATGCCACCCACAGAACCACGCGACTTGGTTCGATTCCTATCACCGCACGATGACGCAAGTTGCCGATCCAGAGGTTCTGCTGGGCGACTTCGATGATGTGAAGCTGTCTGAAAACGGACGCAACTACCGCTTAACAGAAGGAAGTGATGTTTGCTGGGTCGAGATGCTTGATCCTGCTGCCATACCGGGAACAGCGGCGGCACTCCAGCGAGTCCGAAGTCCCATTGTGATGGCGACCGGATCGCATCACATGCAAGCGTATTGGTTTCCCATGGGCGTGCAACGCACTTTGGGCATTCTGCCATTTGTCTTTTTAAATGAAACACAGGAATGGGTCCCGCGATCAGCGGCGTTCCTACAACCAGCTGAACAGGGTGTTTCGCACGAAATCGGCCGTTGGAATGCGGCCTGCAGCCAATGTCATTCCACGCACCCTCAAAAACGCGAAATGAGCGTCGGCGAATGGGATACGCGAGTGGCCGAATTTGGTATCAGTTGCGAAGCATGCCACGGACCGGGGCAAAAACACATCACCTACCACCGAGAGTCGACCGACAGGAACGCCGACGCCGTCGCCTTGTCGAACGATCCCATCGTTAATCCCGAAGCACTGTCGCACGTTCGATCGTCACAAGTTTGTGGCCAATGTCATTCGGTGATGACCCTCAAAGGCGACCCGGAGAGAATCAACATCCACGGCGTCTCGTACCCACCAGGATCTGATCTGCGTGAGTCATTCGATGTTTGGCATCTCCACAGCCCGGAGATGAAGGAGCTGCTAAAGAATGAAGCCATTCGCGACCGCGTCGTCCGCACCAATGAAGGAACGTTTTACTCCGACGGGATGGTTCGCGTCTCGGGACGAGAATACACCTCACTGGAACAATCAGGCTGCTTTCAACGCGGTGAGATGGGTTGCCTGACATGCCACCAACTTCATCAATCCTCCGACGACACACGCAGTCGCACTGATTGGGCCAACGACCAATTGAAGCCCACTGCAATCGGCAACGATGCCTGTCTTCAGTGCCATGATCAACAGCAGTACTCAACATCTCATACGCATCACGCGGCGGATTCAGTCGGATCAAATTGCTACAACTGCCACATGCCCCACACCGCGTATGGACTGCTCAAAGCGATTCGCAATCACACCATCAGCATCCCGGATCTGAAACAGGACCTGGCCGCCAAACGTCCCAACGCATGCAACCAATGCCATCTGGACAAGACATTGAAATGGACAGCAACTCATCTGAGCGACTGGTATTCGATCGATGCACCGGAACTGGACGCTGACCAATCGGAAGTCGCGGCTTCCATTTTGTGGCTGCTGAAAGGCGATGCCGCCAACCGGGCGCTCGCGGCATGGACGATGGGCTGGTCGGACGCACAAGCGACATCAGGAAACAATTGGCAATCGATCTACCTCGCTCAACTTTTGAACGATCCGTATCTCGCGATTCGACTGATCGCCCGACGTTCGTTGCAAACGCTACCGAGTCTCGCTGAATTGAAGATAACGCCGCTGGGATCGGATGCGGAGCGTGCAGATGCCATCCAGTCCATCATCGCGACCTGGGACGAGGATCAACATCCCAGCAATCCAGCGTTGTTGCTCGGCCCCCAAAACGCCGTCGAAACGGAGCGAATTGATTCGATCATGAAACAGCGAGACAACACGCCGATGACGCTGACTGAGTAGGGGAAGTCGGTTGCATCTCGCGAACATTCCACATCACCCCCAAAAGTGCCTAGCACCTTACGGTGCCCTGGATGATGGTGAATCTGGTCGCCAGAGTGCAGAAGCTGATTCAACGATTTGACTTGATCGGACTGGATATCTCGGAACGACATTCAGCGATGAACTGCCTGAATCCTTGTTGCCGACGGAGGCTCTCCGTCGGCATGAGCGCAACCCATCGCAGCAAACAGTGGGGTTCCTCAGCGAGCACGAGGTCGCGAGCGTGCAGATGCTGCTGCATCGCGGGGTGGTATTGCCGACGGAGAGCCTCCGTCGGCTACGTCATTACGCATGGTGCCGGGCACCATCTGGATCCGATCCAGTCCATCGTTGCAATTTGGGACCAGGATCAACATTCCGCCAATCCAGCCTTGTTGCTCGCCCCCCCCAAAACGTCATCCAAACGAACCGGATCGATTCGATCATGAAACTGCGAGACGACACGCCAATGACGCTGACTGAATAATGGAAGGCGGTTGCATCTCGCGAACATTCCACATGATAGAGGTTGTTCAGGTTTAGATTCCGTGCTCGCAATGTTGAATTCGCCCTCATGAACGCAGTTCGGGTCTGTCAATTGCCAAGCACGAATAAACGACGCGACCACGCTGCGTCACATGTGCCGACGGAACATTTGGAGGCAACTGTTCTACTCTCGCGCAATCAACCGGATGCAAGCTAGCAAGTGTAGTCACAGCGGAAGCACCTTACGCAAATTTTGAGCAGATCAATTTTCGCGTTTTCAAGCGACTGGACACAGTCGGTGATTCGCCGAGTAAGGTATTCGACACCTTGCGAAGCGGTTGTAGAGAAACGTCCCGGCGAAGACATCCTTCGGGATCTGACTGGCGCCTTAGAAAATTGCTAATGCCAACAAACTGGGTTAAGTTAGGACGCGGACCGCCATTTTTCCTAAACAATCGGATCTTTCCCCATGCTTATCCGCATCATCGGGTGTTTCCTGGCCTATCACCTCGTCTGTTACTCAGGCCTCCAAGCAGCAGCGATAGCAACCTTCGATTTTTCTGATGCGGCAACTTGGCAGGTAACGCTAGAAAGTTCAGGCGACGCAAATAACCTGGGAAGTGCCTCTGGCGATTCAATTTCTATCGACAAGTCTTCTGGATCTGGAGGAGCTAGAATAACGGTCGACTTGATCGGCTCCATTTCCACCATCGGATTCGAAGACATTGTGTTGGAATTCACGGGACTAACTTCAGGTCAAAATTGGAATGGAAATTTGTCGAACCCCGTCGCATCCAGCGATGGACTGTTGATCGTAGGCTCTGGCATTTCTGTAAATGCGAATAGCTCAAACGATATTTCCGGGACCGCTGCTGAGACCGATTTCTTGAGCGGAGCAAGTTTCCCAAACGCAAATTTCGCTGGATCAGCGTTGGCGGATTTTACCTTCGAAGACACATTTGACGATTCGACTATCTCTGATCTCACGTTTGTCCTTCAAATTAACTCAAACTCCGAGGAACTAACGCTGTCGGGAGTAGGTATCTCTGGAACTGCGATTGCGATTCCAGAACCGGGGACGGTTTCGTCTCTCGCCTTGGTTGCGTCCTCGACAGTTTTGATGCGGCGCCATCGATCCAGACCCCGGATCCGAAAAATCTGAGCATCGCCCATAAGCGCTTCCCTCCCACTCCCCCTCACCGCCAGACGCTGATGACTGGCAGTCCTGCGACGGTGGTTCCCGTTGTGGGTGGGCCGTAGATGGTTGGGTTGGATGGGGCTAGTTCGGTGGCCCGCATTCCTGATTGCAGTGATGAACGTGGACGTTCTCTGGTTGCCAGCGATGCTGCGGCGACTTGGTCAGCTCCAGTGGTGATCGGCTGGATCGGTGCGTTGGAGTCGATCGGACGCAGACGCGATGCGATTTCTGGGCGGATGTTGGATGTCGACGCCAGCGATTGTGCTTGAGGTGCCAACTGGCCGACCGGTTCGTACTGGACGACTTGATCGTTCTGCATCCGCAACGTTCGCTCGGGAACTTGAACGAGCTTGGTTTCTGGTTCCCATTTCACTCGGGTTTCGGTTTGATGAACAACCTCCGAGCGTGCTTCCCAGCGGGTTTCGGGGACATGCCGGTAGGCCACGGTTGGCTGACGGAACGGGTTCCAACGGCCTTCCAAATGCGGACGCAACATCATCGTGGTCACAGGAACGTAGGACGTGCGAGCAACGGGTTTGGTCTCGACTACCGCCTTGGGCGTGTAAACCGTTTGCTCGCGAGTCTTCATCTGGACTTCGCTGACCGGACGCTGGACCTGGCGAATTTGCTTCCGGTACACGATTCCGGTCGCTGGATCAGCGTGCAATTCACCGCCTTCCTGAGCGGTGACCGACGTGGTCAGGGACATCGATGCCCCCGCAACCAAAACGCCAACAATGAACTTGTTCGTCCGATTGGAATTCCGCATGACAATCCTTCGTCTGCAGGTGGGATCGGGCATGGCAAGGCCGCCCCAAGAAAAGTAGTTTGCCGAGGTTAGAATTCGGTGGCACGCTCACCGCCCTTGCAGTCAAACTTTTGAAACCCCGAGAAGCCCTCCATGATCACCCCGGATATTTTGCCTATCTTGCGTTGTCCCTCAAGCGGCGGTCAGCTCACACTGGCGGACGAATCCCTCATTCAGAGGGTCAATCAGGCGATCAGCGACGGCACCGCGCGTGATCAATTGGACGAACGCGTGACAGACCCAATCGAAGGCGGATTGGTCAATTCTCCAGCCGATCGACTGTATCCCATTCGCGGCGGAATCCCGACATTGATCGTCGATGAAGCGATTGGGCTGACGGGAATCAGCGAAGGGGAGTGAAGACCTGAGCGGCGTTTGGAGCTCAGAGAAAAAGATGCGAGAGTATTCAAACATTAGCCGCAGTGCGTTAGCACCGGTTTCCACAACGCAACCGGTTCGAACGGATACCGACTCGGCATCGACGGACTTGGAAGTCCATCGTACGGTCGTCGAGCGTCAAAACTGTTTGTGACCGATCCAATAAAAAAGCGGAGCCACTGGGACTCCGCTTGCTGAATCATTTCATCGTGAATTCGGCGATCAGCCGGTGATTCGTTTGGCGAACAATGGGCCGCCGTACTGAGCCGCGTCGCCCAACAATTCTTCGATGCGAAGCAATTGGTTGTACTTGGCCATGCGGTCACTACGACTTGCCGACCCAGTCTTGATTTGGCCAGTCGACATGGCGACGGCCAAGTCAGCGATGGTCGAATCTTCGGTTTCACCACTGCGGTGGCTGCTGATCGAGGTGTAACCGTTGCGATGAGCGAGTTGAATCGCGTCGATGGTTTCGGTCATCGTTCCGATTTGGTTGACCTTGATCAGGATGCTGTTGGCGATCCCTTCATCGATACCGCGTTGCAAACGCTCAACGTTGGTGACGAACAAATCGTCGCCGACCAGTTGAACCTTGTCACCGATCTTGGTGGTCAGCTTCTTCCAGGTATCCCAGTCGTCTTCGTCGCAGCCGTCTTCGATGCTGCAGATTGGGTACTTCTCGCACCAATCGGCCAAGAAGTCGACCATTTCATCGCCGGACATTTGGTTGTTGTCCAACGAGTACTTGCCGGATGACTTGTCGTAGAACTCAGTCGAAGCCGCGTCCAAAGCGATCCAGACTTGTTCGCCAGCTTTGTAGCCCGCCTTGTCGATCGCGGTCATGATCACATCGAGGGCTTCTTGGTTGCTCTTCAAGTCAGGTGCGAAACCGCCTTCGTCGCCAACCGCGGTGCTGTATCCCTTTTCCGACAAAACCTTTTTCAGGTTGTGGAAGATTTCGGTTCCGCAGCGCAGTGCATCGCTGAAGCGTTCGAAGCCCAATGGCATGACCATGAACTCTTGGATGTCGACACCGTTGTCGGCGTGCTCACCACCGTTGATGATGTTCATCATCGGAGCGGGCAACATGCGAGCGCCAGCACCACCGAGGTAGCGGAACAAAGGCTGGTTGGTCGAAGCGGCAGCCGCGTGAGCGACGGCCAGCGAAACGCCGAGGATCGCGTTGGCACCGAGTTCTTTTTTGTTGGGCGTGCCATCCAGTTCGATCATCGCTTGGTCAACCGCAGCTTGATCGGTTGCGTCCATGCCTTCCAGGGCATCGGCGATCTTCGTGTTGACGTTTTTGACAGCGGTCGTGACGCCCTTGCCCATGAAGACGGACTTGTCACCGTCTCGC
>NZ_ANMO01000030.1 GCF_000338295.1 Rhodopirellula europaea 6C | reverse complement strand
TGATTCGGAAGTCACTCAAGTTGTGACCGAAAAGAAAGTTGCCAAGTCGGTTGATGTCTTGGACAGCACCAAGACTCGCACTTGGATCGACAACACCGGCAACTGGGGCACCGACGGCCGTTTGGTCGAGGTCCGCGAAAACGAGATTCAGATCCTGAAAACGAATGGCCGCACCTGCACCGTTCCGATGGAACGACTGAGCGAAGCGGACCGTGCCTACGTCGATTCGATTCGTGCCCAGGTCAGCGAGCTTTTGTTCGCAATGGCCTCGGTCGACTGAGTTGAAAAACTTTCTGTTCGAGCGTGCTCGAGCATGAGGATTCTCGCCTGAAAACATGAAACGCCCGGCAGCCCACAAGCTGTCGGGCGTTTTTTGTTTTGGCACTCAAGCTCGGCCGCGACTCAGCCGAATAGAACGGTATCAGCGATTGAATTCGCTTTGAGCAACGAAGAGTCTTCGAGGATGGTCGGGCTTGACGAAAAAGCACGGGTTTCCTAACTTGCTCAGCTTGTGCAACAGTCAGTCTTTGACCGGCTCGAGGCACGTGAAGGCGACGTGGCCAAGTGGCTAAGGCGAAGGATTGCAAATCCTTTATTCGTGGGTTCGAATCCCACCGTCGCCTCTGATGAATGCCAGATGCTTTTGGGACGCGACCCATTTTCAATGGGCCGAAACAGAGCTAGGATCATCAACCAAATGAGTGAGATCAGGCGATAGGCCATCTCACCATCGCCCTTGTAGCTCAGTTGGTAGAGCAACGGACTCTTAATCCGTGGGTCCTAGGTTCGAGCCCTAGCGGGGGCATGGCATACCCCATGAAACACGGCGAACCACGTGTTTTATGGGGTTTTCTGACGCGGCGGACCCGCTGTGACCCTTTCGGAACCTTCTTGAATGGACCGGATTCGGGACCGGGTTTGCACTTTGGGGGACGAGGCTCCCCACGCCTGATGAGATTCACTCACAATATCAGTGCCAAATCGAGTCAGTGCTGAATCGAGACGATGAGCAGGGCCTCGGTCGATCGGTTTATTCGTGAAGGCAGCTAATTCTTGCTTAGCAATCGCTGGCCGTGTTGGCCAGCGAATGAGTGTTGTTCGCAGTGAGCTATTTCACGGTCAAGGTGATCTTGTCGATCTTCCCCGTGAACTTGCTTGACTCCTCGGTGTAGTCGGGGGAGACGGAGGTTTCGCGATCGAGGCCGACGTTGGCGGTTTCATCCGCCGACCAGATCGCGAATTGCGTCTTGTCGATTTTTGCCGAACCGGCGGGTTGGCCATTGACCGTCAGCGTGGCCGTGCCGCCTGCCCCAAGTTCGGGTTTGCCGTCGGTTGATTTGCCGTCATAGGCGAAGTCGAGTTTGATTGTCGATTTACCGGCTGGCAAAACATCATCCGATGTCACTGAATAGCTTTCCAAACCAAGGTAGTTGTAAGTGTAAATGGGCTTGCCTTCTTTGAGGTACAAACTCCATCCACCAAAACGACCGCCTTGGCTGACGATCACACCACTCGTTTCCTTTCCTTGTGATTCGATCTCCGCAACGATCTCGAAGGAACGGTTCTTGGTGTCAATGAAATCGTTTTCGGGCAAGAAACCCAGGCCTTCATAGACGGTCAACGAGGTGCGGTCCCCCATCAATGTCGGTCGCCCTGCCAGCTTGGCGTTGATCCGCAGTTGTCGCCGATCGTCGATTGGCAGCACCTTGTACTTGACCGCTTCGGACAAGAACACTTCTTGCAGTTCTTTGAGTTTGTCAGGATGCTTCGCAGCCAAGTTGTTCGACATGCTGAAGTCTTTCGCCACGTGATACAGCTCCCATTCATCGTCCTGCAGCGTGTTCCGTGGTGGAGCCCATGGGTACATGTGAACGGTGCCGGCGAACCAGCCGTCGCAATACACGCCACGATTGCCCATGATTTCGAAGTACTGCACCAAATGCCGGTCAGCCGCTTTGGCATCATCGAATGAATACAGCATGCTGACGCCTTCCATCGGACGCTGCCCAACGCCATTGACGATCCGGGGTTGCGGCAGACCGGCTGCTTCCAAAACCGTCGGTGCGATATCGATCACGTGGTGCCACTGCTGACGCAAACCGTTCTTTGCTTTGATTCCCGCTGGCCAGTGAACGACCGTCCCTTGCCGTGTTCCGCCGTAGTTGGAAGCGACTTGTTTGGTCCAGGAGAAAGGTGAATCAAAACAAACGGCCCAGCCGGCTGCCATGTGCGGGTACGTGCTGGCGCTGCCCCAGTCGTCATAGTGCTTGAGCATGTCATCGACCGTTTCTTCCACTCCGTTGAAATAGGTCATTTCGTTGTACATGCCGCTCATGCCGCCTTCGGCACTGGTTCCGTTGTCTCCGGCAATAAAGAAAATCATGGTGTTGTCGAGTTCACCCAGGTCCTCGATCGCATCGACGAGCCTACCGATCTCCGTATCCGTCATGTCCAAAAAGCCCGCAAAGACCTCTGCTTGACGCGAGAACAGCTTTTGCTCCTTCGGGGAGAGATCGTCCCAGTCTTTGATGTCGTCAGGCTTGTCCGCCAAGACCGCATTCTCTGGGATCACTCCGAGGCGTTTTTGGTTGTCGAAAATCTGTTTTCGAATGACATCCCAGCCAGCGTCGAACTTGCCTTCATGTTTTTTGATGAACGACTTCGGCACATGGTGTGGCGCGTGCGTGGCCCCTGGCACAAAGTAGGTGAAGAATGGTTTGTCCGGCGTCAGGGACTGCTGAGTTCGAATCCAGTTGATCGCCTGCGTCGTCATGTCGTTCATGAAGTGGTAATCGGGATCTCCCTTCGCCGGATTGTCGACCGGGGTGATGCCATCGTAGATCGCCGGTGCCCACTGGTTGGTCTCTCCACCCAAGAAGCCGTAGAATTTGTCGAATCCCGAAAGCGTCGGCCAACGCGTCAGTGGTCCGCTTGGGCTGATTTCCCAAACGGCGACCTCGTGGCACTTTCCGAAGTGGGCTGTGCTGTAGCCATTGAGCCGTAGGATTTCAGGCAGTTTGGCACAGCTTGCGGGCAGCTTGCCCGTTTGGCCCGGGAACGAAGTCGCGATTTCGGTGATCGAACCCATGTTCACGCTATGGTGATTCCGGCCGGTCAGTAACGCTTGACGCGTAGGGGAACACAATGCCGTGGAATGAAATTGGTTGTACCGCAAACCATTTTTTGCGAGTCGATCGAAGGTGGGCGTGGGAGTGACGCCTCCGAAAGCACTGGTGCCACCAAAGCCGAGGTCATCGATCATGATGATCACCACGTTGGGTGCTTCCTTGGGCGCTTCGACTTTGAACACCGGTGGAGCTTTGGCATCGCGGGCGTCCAACGTCTTGATCGGCGGTTGCCAAGGAGCCGCGATGGGCAGTACTCGCCGGTTGACCGGCACTTCTCGGTCTGTCTCTTGCGCAGCGATCACATTTGCTTGGACTACGAGGGCAACCAGGAAGATGCCGTGCAGCATGTTCTTGATGGCGAGTGACTTTCCACGTTTGATCATCATGAGATCAATCCACCTGAATTGTGAAGAAACCGCGATTGGATTCGGACGACCGAACCGCTTGAAACTGTGTCATAGCACTGCAGTTTCGCAGACACAACTAGTCCGTGGACAAACGCTCGGTGATAAGAGTTCCGGTCGTTTCTTCAGTTATTGAGAGGCAGGGTGTTGCTGGTCGCGAGACTGACGCATCAAGGAAACTGGCGTCGCGTCTCGGGTTCCGCCTTCTCTGCGGTTGCTGGGGCAATGCTTGCCGCGATTGATCCCGGAAACTTGCTTGAGAACGTGTTCTTGTTTGCCCTGCTTGGTTGGCGCGGATTCGGCATTTTGGCCAAACTGCGAGACACGAAGAAGACGGTTCGTAGCTAAAGCCTCGCTTGCTTTTCAATCGGATTGCTCGCCGCCCGTTGCGAAGTCAACCACGATGCTTGGCCGTGTTGAGTTGATGGCCGCTGGGTCTTTGCCATCTGAACTGCAACCAGACTTTGCTTTCTCTTCTATCGCAAGTGTGACTCTGATGGAACGCGACGGAAGATGCAATTCAGCATGCGGAAGCTATTAATCGCTGCGACGCTGCTTCGTCCCTTGCCGGGTTGGAAGGGCTGCTCCATTTAGAATCAGTGATCCAGCTTATTCTGGCCGATTAGTTGCAGGCTCGGTGGTATCAGGCGAAACAAGAATTTCTTTTTCGTCGGCCAGTTCATCCAAACGGTATTCGAGATTCTGTTTCGCATCCTCGATGAGTTCGCTTGCTTCACGCTTGGCTTCTATGATGTCGTCACGAGCTTCATCCCTCGCTTCGGCAACTCGCTCCACAGCCTCCTCTTCGGACTCAGCAACAATTTCTGCTGCTTTGTCTCGTGCTGCCTCCAGGTTCTCTTGGGCTTGCTCGGCCTGCTCTCGCATCGTGGTCGGTTCGCTTTGGCAGCCGATGGTTGTGATGCATGCGAACAAAGAAAGAAGAAGGCAGTTTTTCATGTTTTAAACTCTCAGGGTGATTGAATGCAGCGACAGAGAATTGATGGTTGATCCCGATGGAAATTGAACCCCACCGAGTTCTTAGACGCTGTGAATTGTTGAGGTGCCGGATAACGTCAGGTGCATCATCGCGACTGCCATCGCCAAATTGTGGACGCAAACTCTGTGCCGCGAATTCAAGCGTATGACCGCTCGGTGAACTCCATCGAACTCGCTGGCGCGTTCATCTTGTCATTGAGTTGCATCGGTTTTCTGCTTGAAGAGAACGGTTGATGCGTTGTCAAGTTCGAGCGCTGCGTGTCTATCTTCGTCTGGGAGAGGCTTGTTTGACGGAAACCAGTTGCCTGCCGATTGCCTATCTCGCGAGAAGTTCGATTCGAGAGTTCAGGGCAAGTATTACCATCGGCGATTTGCGATGGAGGTGAGCTGCACTCATGCCGCAAAAGCAACGTGTAATCGAGAAAGAAAGCTTCGAAAATGCGCTGCATCCCAGTCTCGCAAGGCAATTGGAATTCGCCTTCCCTAAAACTCCCTGTCAGCGCATTTGTCGCCTTTTTCGTAACGGTCGTTGTGACTAGGATTGTCGGAAATACCAGACCCCCAGTTTGAGGATGCCGGCGTGGTGTTCACTGCTGGGTTTGGTCAAGGGTAAGACACCGTCGCGAATCCCTGCTTGGACAGGTGGTCTGATGAATCAGTGCGCGTACCGGTTATTTGCACAAATCATACATTCGAGAGATGAGATCAACGATGTTTCGTTTCAAACAGCTTGTTCGCGGTTCGTTCCGATCTTCTCGGCGAAAAGACAGTGCACGTCGGTCCGCCCAAGTCGAATCTTGGAGTCTTTCGACTCTGGAGAAAAGATTGTTGTTGGCTGGTGATTGCGGTGAAGCGATCGCCGAAGTTGCAGCGGCGAGTAACGCGTCTTCTCAGGCACCGTCCTCGTCAACAGTCGCGACCGACGTGTCTTGCACGGAAGTCAATTCTGGCCAGGTTGTTTTCATTGATGAAAGCTTAGAAGACGTTGAACAACTGGTGAAAGGGCTTGCTCAAGGCAGTGAGTTCTTCTTGATCGCGTCAGACCAATCTGGCTTGAGCCAAATGGATGCGGTGTTGCAAACACGTTCGAACGTTTCCAGCGTCCATATCGTGGCGCATGGAGAGGCTGGAAAAATCAAGCTGGGAAATCAGATAATTGATTTGGAAACGATCAATCGTTCGCAATCGATGATTCAGGGGTGGGCGAATGCCTTGACGACCGACGCGGACATTCTGATCTATGGTTGCAAGACGGGTGCTGGAGAACTTGGTGAACAATTCGTTCGAAGGGTCGCCGAACTTACTGGGGCGGACGTTGCCGCGTCGACGGATTTGACGGGTGCGGATTCATTGAACTCGGATTGGGATCTGGAAAGGAATGTCGGTAGTATTGAGACGAGTGTTGTCTTCAATGAAATGACGAGGCAACACTATGCGTCCGTCATGCCGATCACGGTCCGAGCATCTGGTGCTCGAGGTGAAGAGCAAATGATGGTTCAAGTAGATGGTGCGACCGTCGCGACATTTGAGAACGTTGCCACCACTTCGCAGGACTACACAATCGAATTGGATGGAGTGAACGCGAGTCAGATTCGAGTTGCATTCACGAACGATCTCTATGACGAGACCAATGGGATCGACAGGAACTTGATCGTGGACAACATCACGGTTGATGGCGTTATCTATGAAGCTGAAGCACCTGAGGTGTATTCGACCGGGACGTGGAAGGAAGAGGATGGAATCGTTCCCGGTTTTCGAGAATCAGAGTTCTTGCATACCAATGGCTACTTCCAGTTTGCCGGAACCACGGTCGATCCGGGTGATCCAAGTGGATTGGTGATCAATGAGATTCATTACAACCCCGGTCCTGATGGCGTTGTCGATGGTGACGCTGAATTCATTGAACTCTATAACTCCGGTGACGAAGCGGTCGATTTAGGCGGGATCTCTTTTCAGGGATTTGATTTGACTTTCTCCAGTGGCACCGTCATCGGTGCTGGAGAGTACGCGATCGTGGCACCTTCGATCGCGCTCGCGGAATCGACGTGGGGTGTGACTCCGATCGCTGAATTTGCCGGTGGAGGGATCTCGGGCAGTGGCGAGCTGATTCAGCTGATTGCTGCCGATGGTGTGACTGTCCTCGACGAAGTCGATTACTTAGACGAATCGCCTTGGACGCCATTGCCCGATGGGAACGGTCCTTCGCTTGAGCTACGCGACTGGGCGCTCGACAACTCGGTTGCTGAGAACTGGGGGGCATCTCAAGGTGATCCAACTCCAGCGGCGGAAAATTCGGTTTTCGGCGAAGATGCTCCTGATCCTGTGACAAACATTGTTGTGACTCCAGGCGAAGTTTTGCCGAACCAAGCTTTCTCCATCGCTGCCAACATTGAAAACGCGACATCCGCGACGTTGGTATACAAGGTGATGTTTGGCGAAGAACAATCGGTCGAAATGGCCAACACGCAGGGTAGCAACTGGGAGGCAACGCTCCCCGGCGCAGAAGCCGGAACGCTGATTCGATACCGAATCGAATCCGATGTCGCGGTCGCCCCATTTGAAGACACCATCAACTATTTCGGACTGGTCGTCTCCCCGACGGACATCTCCGGTAACGATCTGCCACTGTTCCAGTTCTTTGTCGACGATACTGAATTCAATGAATTGACGACAACCGAATTGGCACTAACCAATACGAAGATTGAGGCGGTCGTTTACTACGATGGCCAAGTCATCGATAACGCAACTGTGCGTGTTCGGGGTGGAGACTACTCGCGTGAGTTCTTTTCAAAGAAGAGTCTCAAGTTTGAGTTACCCAAGGGATACGCGATCGACGTTGGTAGCGAGGGTTCCTACCCAATCGACGAATTCGGTATCAACGCAGATTTCGGTGATTGGTCGGTAGTGACTCCCGATATCACTTGGGATGTTTTCAACGCGGAAACAGACTCCTTCGCCAGCTCGTTCTTCGTGAGAGCCGAGATGAACGGCGATTTCCACGGCGTGTTTCGATTCCAGGAACTGTATGATGGGGCTTGGCGTGACGCGAACGGAATCGGCGATGACGATGAATTCTACAAAGCCGGTGGCGGTGGGTTTGGAGACTTTCCGAGTTTTGACAAGAAGTCACCTGATGACGGCGATTACCAATCTCTCACAGATCTGAATTCGGTCTTGATCTCCCCGTCTTCTGCTGCCAAGACATCTTACTTGTATAAAAACGTTGACATCCCGAATGTTATCAACCACATGGCGTTGTCAGTCTTGACTCGCCACGACGACCAAGAGGTGCAAAACTTTTACATGCTCCGCGATTCGGAGACGGGGCTCTGGTCAATCGTCGAATGGGATTTGGATCGGTTGTGGGTCGAGTCCGGGGATGAAACCGAAGGGGCCTTTACGACTCCAGAACCGGTTGATCAGGAATTGATGAATTCGATTTGGGAAGTTCCCGAGTTCCAAGACATGTATTGGAGACGAGTGCAAACGCTCGCTGACCGATATCTGAATGAAGAAAATCGTGTGGCGATGGTTGCGAGGTTTGATGAATTGATTCAAGAAATCGGGGAGACCAACTCTTCGCTCGAATTCGAAAAGTGGAATCGCAACGACATTTACTCGAATTCTTATTGGCGGAACGAATTTGTGGTTGCCTTGGATCAACGTGCCGCTGCATTCGAAGGAGAGGGACGCATGCCCGGTTCAGCGAGCGGTGAGTATGACATTGTGATCAATGAACTGCATTACAATCCACAGGATGGCGATGCGGAGTTCATCGAACTGCTTAACAATTCGGGTACTGAGTCTGTCGATCTTTCCGGTTGGACGATTGATGGGATCGATCTGACAATCGGTTTTGGTACCGTTCTTTTGCCTGGTGAACGAATTGTCTTCACCGATGATCTCACTCAGTTCCGGCAACAGGCACCTGGCGACATTTTGATTGGTGGTCAGTATTCAGGTGGTTTGAAAGGAAGCGGGGAGCTGATCACTTTGGCCGACGCGGACGGAAATGTGATGGATCAAGTGGACTACTTGGATTCCGACCCGTGGCCTAGTGAACCGGATGGTTCGGGTTTGACGCTGTCTCTGATTGATCCAAATCTGGACAATGGTTTGGCGTCTAGTTGGGTTGCCAGCAACCAAATCAATGGGACCCCTGGACTTGCCAACGATGCGGTGACAACACTTTCAACTCTTCAGATTTTTGCTGCTGGATCCACGGGGGCTGAATCGCTGACGCTCGAAATCGCCGGCGAGCAAGTTGCCATTTTTAGTTTGGCGGCCTACGGAGCCGAGTCCGGTGATCTTTCCGCTCGGAATCTGAAGGCTTTGACTTATGTGTCCGATGAGGCGATTGACCCGAGCGACGTTCGAATCAACTTCATCAATGATGTGTATGATCCGGACAATGGGATCGATGCCAACCTTTTAATTGACCGAATTGAGATCGATGGAGTCGCCTATGAAACCGAGGGACCCGATGTCTATTCAACGGGGACATGGCTCGAAGAAGATGGGATCGTGCCGGGCTATCGACAAGGAGAGGTTCTTCACATCAACGGTTACTTCCAGTATGCCTCGCCACCAATCAACACGGCACCAATCGCCGGAGACGACAGTTTCGCAACGACTTCTGGAACAACGATTACCGGCAATGTGTTGTTGAACGATACGGATGAAGATCTCGATGCGCTGACTGTGGTTTCTAATACCGACCCCGTTGGAGGCAGCGTTGTCGTCCAGACCAATGGCAGTTTTGCCTACACCCCGTTGAACGACTTTAGTGGTCTTGATTCGTTCGAGTATACGGTTTCAGATGGAAACGGGGGCTTGGCATCGGCGACTGTCAGTATCACGGTGGAGCCTGTTGATCTTCTCGTTGGCGGGAACGTCGTTCAACTGCGCAATGTTGAGTTTGATGCATACTTGGCGTCCTCTGGCAGCAACGCATTGACATCAACATCCAACAATACAGCAGCCCAATGGCGGTTGATTGATTCGGGTAGCGGGACGTTCAAGCTTCGGAATATTGCGACAAGCCGTTATTTGGATGGTGATTTCAACGACATCGACACATCCTATTTTGGATCTTCCTACGGAACTGATTGGCAATTTATCGAGAGTGGAAATGGAGAGTTCTATCTCTACAATGTTGCCTACCGTGATTACCTCGATGCAAACGGGCGAAATCAATTGGTGGATTGGGATCCAGGAACGGTCGAATCGGATGACCTTTGGAAGCTGACGTTGGTGTGATAGTGGGATGAATCTAGACTCGTCGTTGGCGCGAGGGAGTCCAGTGCAATTGTTTGACCACCGGTTGTGCAACGCAGTTCCCCAATCAGTTTGGTCGGGTCGGCCCTGGGGGCGACTGAAGCCACATGGGTGTGCTTTTGAATCGACGAGGCGATTGTTTCATAGCAACAACGCCGCTCCGGCCGCGGACAACCCATGATAGAAGACTCGTTCGAGCAGCAACGACAATGAAGTCGAAGGCCCTGCTGTTCGGTCGGTTAGCCCCGAGTAGGCAGAGTCAATGGGGGCCTGCTTGTCGTAATCGTCAGTCGATGAGATGGCTGGGTGTTGCTGAGCGATGACAACATCAAACTGACAACCCGCCATAGAGTTCATGCAGGGAGGGCGGTGCGGTCTAACGCTGACGCCGCCTTCTGTTTTTCTCGTAGTAATACCCGACTTCTCCCGCTTGTGCTCGAGCGCTTCCGCCGACGTTTCTGCGGCCGAATCATCTTCCGCAGCCAAGAGTGGCGGTTGATGAACCATTGTATTCTGCGGATCGAGATTCCATTCGATCCGATGAGCCATCAGACTTCGAAGTTTCTGTAAGTTTGACTGCTCCGCCGACTGGGTGACGATAACGGCTTTATCGGATGCCATTGCCAGGTTGTTTTTTTAAGTGCCGGTAACCCATTGATAGCTGTTGTGTTGCAGCGAAACTTGTTTCATGCCTGAGCCAGATCCCGCACGAATCATGTCGTTCTCGACGCCGACCGAACTCGGAGAATGGCTCGCAGTCAATCATGCCTGCGAAAGCGAAGTGTGGGTGAAGGTGTTTAAGAAGCAGACAGGGGTCCCCAGTGTGACATGGGACGAGATCGTCGTGGAAGTACTGTGCTGGGGCTGGATCGACGGGATCAAAAAGTCGATCGATGACCAGGCGTATCTCCAGCGAGTGACGCCGAGAAAGCCGCGAAGCAGCTGGTCAAAGAGAAACAGAGAGCACGCTGAGCGGTTGATTCTTGATGGCCGGATGCAGGAATCAGGGCTTAAGCATGTGCACTCCGCCAAAGAGGACGGTCGATGGGAGAACGCTTACAAAGCGAGTGAGATGAAAGTGCCAGTGGACTTCCTCGATGCGTTAGAAAGCAACTCGGAAGCGAAGCGGTTCTTCGAGACGCTCAATCAATCCAGTCGCTATGTCATCGCACATGGATTGATGAGTGCAAAGAAAGCCGAAACCAGGCAAAGGCGGTTCGAAAAGTTCATGGGGATGCTGGTTCGGAAAGAAAAGCCATGATGTCGGACTAGGAGGACAAAGGAGACGTGGGAAAGCTTTGGGGCGAGGACTGCCGCGATACGCTGCCCCGCTTGTGAGCGTGAGTTGGGGCCCACAACTCGAATCTGTCCCCGGTGCAGTCACCGGATTGAACCAACGATGAGATGATTTCTCCGCCGTAATGGTATCCCGCAATCGAGGTTCTCAGGAATCGTGGGCCGGTCGCACAGTTGGTTTTGGAAGGTATGTTGGCTTTGTGCGGCATTGGAACGGTGCTCGTCAGCGACAGAACGCTGGGACGCTCGGTATCCTGATGTCAGTAGTGGGGGCGATCGAGTTGACCGTGTTTGTCCAGGGCAATTCGTTCTTCTCGACCGTTGTTCGCATTGCGGACGGATTCTTTGAGTCCGTCTTGGAACACGATCGAGTACGGCGGTGTCTTGTCCTCGATTTTTCCGTCTGCGAGCCGAGTCAGAAGTTGCTTGAGCGAGGCGACTTGTGCATCGTGATCTTCGTTCGACGAGGTTGCCGACTGTTGTTGTGCGATGACGACATCGATCTGCTTGAGTAGGTCGACCCGACTGGAATCAGCGCTGGGTTGGTCGTTGTCGTTTCCAGCCGACTCCGCCTCTTGCTTCTCTTGCAGCATCGCGACGCGAAGCTCGGCGGCAACTTCTTCTTGTTTGTTCTCAAGCACCGCAGAAGACGTTTCGGCGGCCAAATCGTCTTCTGTGGAGACGAGAGCGACGGGATTTGATGCATCAGGACGCGAAGCTGCATTTGGCGAAAAGACCGCTTCGGGTTGCCCGACGTCTCGCAAGTTGGGGACATTTGACGCGGGAACAAGTTGTTGTGTCGCGGATAGGTTCTGCTCGGTTGGTGCCGCATTTGCTTCGGGCGGTAGGATTCCAGCGAAAGAGGCGACGCACAGACACAGCAGCAATCGTCGATAGAATTCAGTCATCGCGAGCGTCCTTGCTTCGGCGGAATGAGAGAGACCTTTGTTGACAAATACGCTTTCGGGCGAAACCGGAGCAAGGCTGCAAGATTCGCGGTGCACGGTCGAATCGGGGAGGCGTCATTGATTCGCGTGCTTTAAACTCGAACCACGCTGATTTTGACTCTCGATGAGGAGCCGAAGAGTGGACTGGTCGTCACCGGAACATCTTCCGCCCCTTCGCGTCATCCCCGTTTATCATCCAATCGTTCGCCATGTCGTTCACCGAATACACCGCACCGTTTGCGGAGTTCCCTGTCTTGCAGCAAAGGGTGTTGACTGTCTTGAAGCAGTTGCCGGAGGACGTGCAGGCGGACTTTTTGAGCGATGAACGTTTTCGAGTTGAAATTGACAATTACGTTCCCGGTGTGGGCTGGTCGTTTTTGATGCCCGCCCCCGGAATCGATGGAAACGGCAGTCGCTGTGTGATTCTGCGGAGCAAATTGGCTGACGCGAGCGAAGCGTTCGCGCACTACGTGATCGCTCACGAGTTTGCCCATGCGTTTCTGCGAAATGGCGGCTGGGGCGAAATCACTGATATTGAACAAGCCGCGGATGCTCTGGCTGAGTCCTGGGGTTTTGAACGACCCGCGTGAATAGGCTCACGATTAATGGTATAGGCTTCCAGCCTGTGTTCCGCGCAATCACAGGCTGGAAGCCTATGCCACACTTTCTGTTTTAGCTTAGCGACCAGCCTTCGCGTGGTTCCCGAGCGATGAAGGGGGCTGCTTCGGGGCATCCCACGCATTCCATCTTGTCCCGATCCCAGGTGATCTTCTTGCCGACTCGGTAGGCAACATTGCCGAGATGGTTGGCTTCGGTCGACGGTCCGGCATAGCTGAACGGGCTGGCTGTTTCTGCTTCGCCCAAACACGCTCGAACCCATTGTTCGTGGTGTCCGGGTGATTCGGGCACGAAGGGGGCCGGTGGTTCAAAGTCGACAAAGGAATCCTCGGGCAGAAGCACGTGTTTTCCATAGTCGGATAGCAACATACCTTTGTTGCCAATGAACAAGACGCCGCTGTCCCAGCGTGGAATCTCACCACGCTGCCAGATTTCAGGTTTGTGCGTTCCTTGGTACCAGGAGACCGTCACCGGACCGCGATCTCCGCGTTGAGGGTACTCGTACTTTGCCGACATGGATGCCGGTGCGATCTCGGGGTGAACCGGAAGGCCGAACGCCTCCACCGTGGTCGGTGCGTCGAGTTCCAGCGCCCAGAACGGAAGGTCGTTCCAGTGGCTGCCGAGATCCGACATTGTTCCGCCTGCGAAATCCCACCAGCGATACCAGCGTGGTCCGGGGAAGTAGACAGAATGGTAAGGACGGACCGGGGCGGGCCCTAACCACAAATCCCAGTCGACATGATCTGGTGGTGTCATGGCGTCAGTTGGACGCGAATCCACGTGAAGGAGATCGCGTTGTTTCTTGGCGGCGGCTTCGGACTGCAAGCCCCAGGCTCGGTTCACCCACACGTGAGCTTCGCTGACTTCGCCGATCGCGCCGCTTTGGATCAATTCCACGACGCGATGGTAATTGTTGCCAGCGTGTATCTGAGTTCCCATTTGGGTGACGACGCCGGCTCGCTCCGCCGCTTCGGCAATCTTTCGCGTTTCGTCGATGTTGTACGCCAAAGGCTTTTCGCAGTAGACGTGCTTGCCAAGTTGCAACGCTGGCATCGTCGCAAACGCGTGCGTGTGTTCGGTGGTGCTGACAACGACACCGTCAATGTCATTGCCTACAACGTCGTATAATTTGCGGAAATCTCGAAAAGCCCTGGCCTTCGGATGTCGCAGGATGGCTTGATCGGTGAATCGCGTGTCAACGTCGCAGACGGCAACAACATCGACCAATCCCGTTTGCTCCATCGTTCGCAGGTTGGCACCGCCTCGTCCGCCAACGCCGATGGCGGCGATCTTCAGGCGATCGTTGGCGGAAGATCGGGCCGGACCTTGAGCAGGTGATACGTTGCCGAGGCCGGCCGCAGCCAACGCGGTGCCGCCTACCAAAATGTCACGTCGATTCGGAAGTTGCTTGTTGGACATCGTTCACCTGGGCATTCAGTGAGTGACGAGCGGAAAGCAACGATCCTAATGCAGCGAGCAATGGCAAGGGGCAAGTGCTCCGCTGATTGAACCCGCTTTTGAAGAATCCTTTTCTTGGGTCACTCTTGGACCTGAAAGCCTTCTGTTGCACTCGGTTGTGCCGAAAGGATCTTGCCGCTGCAACCGTTTTCTTTGTCGCAGCGGCCGCTGGCGACGAGCAATCGTCCGTCCGCGAGTCCCTCAATGCCGAGCGAACAGTTGAGCTCGTGTCGTCCTTTCATCTGAAAGTCGGCGTCGGTCACAAGAGTGACGGCCGGCGATCCATAGCATCCAAACCACCAGCGATTGTGGGCAAAGGTTGCGGATTGGATTCCCAGGTGAGTGTGTCCGCTCGCCACGACGTGCTTTTTTACGAATTGGAACTCGTTATCGTATTCGTACACATAGTTTTCCTCGACTGAATCGGGCAATCCACCGACGACGTAGAAGTGGCCGTCTCGGTGTCCGATGCCCCCTGCCCCGTGAAAGACTTCTTGCGTTTCGTGCCGAGCAATCTCTTTGAGTGATTCTGCATCGTAGACATAGACCCATGAGTCTGCGTTGCCTGCGGGATCGTTGAATTTACCGAGATTGACTGCGACATAGATCTTGCCGTCGCGGAAGCACAGATCGCCGTGATGGTTCGCGACGGGGATCTTCTTGAGTACTTTTCCGTCGAGGTCCGTTTTGACCAGCGTGGTTGTGAACGACCAGTAGATCGACGCTTCGTCGCTGCAAACGCCTTGCAGATGGTGAGGGTAGGTTCCTTCGCATGTCACTTGAAATGGTTCCGCAGTGAAAGCGGATTGGTTGCCTGAGGAATCCGCGTCTTGTGCGACCAGTGAGCTCGCAAGGATGAGGCTCGACAGAACGAGCAAGCTGGCGAAGAATCTGGATTGGTGATTCAATTGATTGCAAGGCATGGTGGAAGCGTCTGTCGAGAAACATGGCTGTGTTGAACGGAGGGCCAAAGGTAAGCCTTTGATGGCGCGGCATGCAAACATTCTTCGACAAGATTTCATGAAAGAAGAGGTTGCCCTGCTGAGGAACGTTCGGTCGATCTTTGTCGTGAATGGCTTCGCCGTCGCAGCGTCGGATTAGCGGAGAGATCCTCGAGCACCGCTGATCGGATTAGTGTCGTATGAGAGGAGATTAGTGTTTGGCGCAGCCTGTTTTTGGGGAACACTATTCTTCGCTAATTGCACACTAATCGAGGCCACGGAACGATCCAAGAAACACAGTTGTTCTGACATGCATTGATTTCTTGAAGCTTGGAATGATCGAGGCTTTTCATTCATTAAAACTGTCTTGGCCTTGGGCAGAACGCATCCAGTGAGATGACGACTTCAGAGGTTCTGCTATCGCCGTCTAGCGAGAAACGGTTGGTGAAAGGTTGGCTTTGCGAGCGAGAAGGATTTTCATCATTTCCTCCGCGGATCCGATGGCGATTCTTCGAATGCGTTCTCGGTCGGTTTCGTCTCCGAATTCATAAGTCACCGCGTGAATGCCAAGCTCTCTCGCCACCCAAGCTTTGCTGGTGCTGCGATGAGCGTTGTGCCCGTCGTCTCGCAACATGGTCGAGTCACCCATCCGCCCATTCAGCGATTTCAGCCATTCTGCGGTGAAGCCCTCGGGGAACAGTTTGGTCTGTTTCGGAACGGTGTAGAAGACTTCGTTGTAGGTGCTATGAAAATCTAGAAACAACCACAACCGTTTTTCTTGTTCCCCGCGAAGGCGAACCAAGTCGTCGCGGATGGATCGTGTTTCAGGTTCTTGGAATGTCAGCCAGTCTCGGTTGAGGTCGACCCCGTTGGCATTGGATCGCCAGTAACCCCTGGCCACGCCATCGGGATTGGCAATCGGAATGCCGACGGTCAGGAACTCCGCTCGATAGCGTTTGGCCAGTTCGGTGTCACTGCACAACGCCTCGATGAAGTGCATCATTCCAATGGTGCCAGTGACTTCCGGCGGATGCTGTCGCGAAAGTGCGTAGATGACCTCTTTGCTGTCGGGGTTGCCGATCGCGAGCCGATGAATCGGACGGTCTTGCACGGATCGACCCGCGAGCGACGACTCGACGAATGGAAATTGAGCCAGCGTGTCGACCCAACCCGCGATGTCTTTGTTGCCAACCAGTTCTTGTCCGGCGACCCACAGGACTTGGTTGTTGACCGGCAAACGCAACCTGACTTCTTGGCCACCGGGATGACGAGCGACGATCAGGTGTTCGGCCGATTGCCACTCGATGCGATTGTGACTGATCTTGGGTTCATAGCGATGTGAGCCGCCTTCGTAGCGAAGCCGCACGTTGATATGTCGTGGGTTGGTTGAGTGAACCCGGAAGGCGTACCACGCGCTGTCGTTGATCGGTTCTTTTTCAGGGCGAATCAAAATCTCAAAGTCATCGCCACCGAGTTCCACCAATTGGTCAATCTTGCCGCCCGCGAAATCCGTTTCGAAGCTGACGACTTTGTCCTGCGATTGGAACCTCACCGCAGGCGAAGGTTCTGGTGCCGGATCCGCATACAAAAGCGGAGAACGGCCGATGAGCAGACACGCGGCGCAAAGAAAGAAGGTTGTTAGACGCACGGGAGACTCAGCAATGAGGTGGAGGGCACCGAAGGTGGGCCGAGCGAGCTCGGTTGTAGGAGTGAATCGAGCGTTTCGCCGATTTGTCCTGAGGTGGGAGTTGGTCTGTGCGAATCCGTGGCGGGTTGCGTCGCAAGCGATGTACCGAGCCAAACATCACAACCACTGAGACCAGCCATCTCAGTCCACCGAGATCGGGTGCGCCGGTCAGAGGTGCGAATTCACATCATTCCATCTCAACATTTTAATCGGAAAACGACTTGAGAACGAAGCATGTCAATTGAGCGTCGGACCGAGTGGAAACAAACTTTCCAGCGTGTGGCAAGGATCTTTCCGATAGGGAGGCCAAATCAACGGCCTCCTTTCCATTGCACCCTAGAAAAAGTTTGGATTGCGTGGTCCATATGAGTGAAAGACGGCTCGGGATCCGCGTTTGCTGAGCGGTTTTGAATTAGCCGTCCTGCTTTGGTCTGGGAAGTGCGATCTGAGCGTCATGCAATTTCTCGCGAGTGATGTCGGCTCAGTCTTTCTGGAGCGACTCGGCGGGAACATTGGTTTCTGTGTTGGAAATGTGCGAGTGAAAACGTTGTCGTTGCGAATCGGCCTGTTGTCGGTGTGGCTGTGCTTGCTTGTTGTTGGTGAATCGGCGGTGACGATAGCTGACGAGTTGGATTGGGCTAATTGGCGTGGTCCGTTTCAAAATGGGACCTCACACGAAACTGGATTGATTGATCGCTTCGATCCCAAAGGCGGTTCGGGAAGCAACGTGCGTTGGAAGAGCGAGATTGCTTCGGGGATATCCACCCCAATCGTCATGGACGGACGTGTGTTCACGATCGTGCGCGACCAGCCGGGAACGTCCAAGGACGCCGAGAAGGTGATCGCCTTGGATGCTGATTCGGGTGAGTTGCTGTGGGAGAATGTGTACAACGTCTTTCTGTCGGATCTGCCAGCGGAACGCGTTGGTTGGTCAAACGTTTGCGCCGATCCAGAACTAAATCGAGTGTATGCGCTCGGAGCATGTTGTCTGCTGCAGTCGATCGACGCGACAACGGGCGAGACCGTTTGGTCTCGATCGCTTAGTGAAGAGTTCGGCATGCTCAGCACCTATGGTGGCCGAACAAATACGCCAGTGATTTTTGAGAACCTGGTCATCATCAGTGGAGTGACCACCGGATGGGATGCAACCGCTCGCCCCGCTCATTGCTTCTTTGCATTTGACCAGCAAGCCGGCACTCTGGTTTGGAGAGTGAGCACTCGTCCGTTGCCAGAAGACACCACCTTCAGCACACCCATCATTGCAGTCATTGGTGGACAGCCTGTTATGGTCGCCGGAAGCGGTGACGGAAACGTGTATGGTATTCAACCTCGCACAGGAAGGATTCTGTGGCGCGAAGCCGTCTCGCGGCGAGGGATCAACACGTCCGTTGCAGTGGACACGGAAGGCAACGTCTATGCGACGCATGGGGAAGAGAACCCCGAAGGTACCGCGATGGGAGCGGTTGTTCGAATTGATGCGACCCACGCCTCATTGGAATCTGCTTCCGCAGAAGTTTGGCGAACCGAAGAGATCATGTGCGGCAAGAGTTCGCCTTTGTTGGTCGGCGATCGATTGTACGTTGTCGAAGATTCTTCTCGTTTGCGGGTGTTAAGTCTCGAAACGGGAGATGAGATTTGCCCACCCGTGAAATTGGGAACGGCGATGCGTGGCAGTTTGTTGCACGCCGATGAAAAAATCTATGGTTGCACGTCGCAAGGTGTCTTTCATGTGCTGAAGCCAACCGAGGAAGGGATTGAATCGGTTTTTAAAGTTCGCTTGCCTCGCGGTCATGAAGTGGGGGGATCGCCCATTGCATCGCACGGCCGAATTTATCTGCCGACGACTGGTGGACTGTTCTGCTTGGAGAATGAAAACGATGCAGAACCGAATTCGGTTGCAGCGGTGATCGTGTCAATTCCAGGGGAAGAGTCCGAGTTGCCGGTCAGCGACGATCCTGAGATCGCCCAATTGCAACTCATTCCCGCCGAAGCAATGGTTCGTCCCGGAGACATGATTTCGTACGAAGTGGTCGCGTTCAATTCGCGAGGGCAGCAATTGGGATTGCCACTTGATTCCGTGACGTTCGAAGCGGAAGGACCTGGGGACGTCGGTCGTGACGGGGTGTTCCAGACGGATGCCCAAACGCAACACAGCGCAGTCACCGTGAATGCCCGCGTGGGCGAATTGCTGGCTACCTCACGGGTTCGCGTGGTGCCGTCGTTACCGTGGTCCTTCGATTTCTCAAATGGCGAAGTCCCGATCACTTGGGTAGGTGCACGTTACCGACATGAGGTTCGTTACGTGGATGGCGAACCAGTGATCGGAAAGGTTTCAACAATCCCCAAGGGAACTCGCAGCCAAGCATGGTTCGGTCCAACGGACCTGCACGACTACACCATCACCGCGGATGTGAAAGCTCAATCGGGGACGAACAAGTTGCCTGATATGGGAGTCATTGCTCAGCGTTATGTGTTGGATCTGATGGGCGAATCTCAAAAGCTTCAGATCCGAACCTGGGCGGCTCAATTGCGAATGGCTCAGAGTGTTCCGGTGAAGTGGGAAGCGGGAGTTTGGTACACGCTGAAATTGCAAGCGAGTTCGGAGGATGGCAAAGCAATTCTGAAGGGCAAGGTTTGGCCTCGCGAAGAAGCGGAACCTGACGCCTGGACGTTGACGGCGATCGACGAAGCTCCCAACCGCAATGGCAGCCCAGGATTGTTTGGCAACGCCACCAATGCCGAGTACTTCATCGACAACGTGACCGTGCGAGAGAACTGAGGATCTTGTCCGCATTCAGGTTTGTCACGTCTTTTGCCTGTTCCGTTTCTCTTTCGCGATTCATCGATCCGTTGTCTCATTCGTCTATTGCCTCGTCGCCATCGAAAGCCACCATCGCCATTGTTTGCTTCATCGCAGCGATTGGGTTTGCTTTTGATATTTATGAACTGTTGATGTTGCCGCTGATCCTGCGGCCTGCTCTGCAGGAACTCGGTGGGATTTCGCCCGGCACACCTGAGTTCGAGTATTGGCGTGGCATGCTGTTCTTTGTTCCCGCAATGGTGGGCGGGATCTTTGGTTTGTTTGGTGGATACCTCACTGATCTGTGGGGACGGCGACGTGTGTTGACCTACAGCATTTTGTTGTACGCTTTCGCGGCTCTGGCCAGCGGCTTTGTGACTTCCATCGGGATGCTGATGTTTTTGCGATGTTTGGTGTTCGTGGGCGTTTGCGTGGAGTTCGTTGCGGCGGTCGCCTGGGTGGCAGAGTTGTTTCCCAATATCAAGTATCGCGAAGCGGCGTTGGGGTACACGCAAGCGTTCTCGTCTGTCGGTGGTTTGCTGGTCACGGCCGCGAATTATTTGGCGATTCAGTATGCTAGTTCGTTGCCTGAAATCGCGGGCGGCCACGAGGCGTGGCGTTACACGGTTGTCTCCGGTGTCATTCCCGCAATCCCGTTGATCTTGATTCGTCCGTTTCTTCCTGAGTCACCTCAGTGGGCGGCCAAGAAGGCGGCGGGCACGTTGCAGCGTCCCAGCATCGCGGCTCTGTTCGCACCGAATCTGCGTCGGACAACGATCATCACGACGTTGATGTTCGCGTGCAGTTATGGTGCGGCGTTTGGAGCGTTGCAACAAGTTCCGTCGATCGTGCCGGGGCTACCTCAGGTGCGTTCTCAGACCGATGATTTGCCGGTGCCTGCGGCGAAGAAGATTGAGCAAGAAACCGCGGCAACGGTCAACGGCTACCAAGAGATCGGCGGCTTGCTGGGACGCTTTGTGCTGGCGGCGCTAGCAGTTGCAATTGTGAGTCGGCGTTGGTTGCTGCGACTGTTCCAGTGGCCTGGTTTGGTGATCGTTCCATTGGTGTTCTTCTTTCCCGCACGCGACAACTTGGAGTTGCTGAAGTGGGGAATTCTTTTGTGTGGTTTCTTCACGGTGGCCCAGTTCAGTTTTTGGGGCAACTATCTGCCGCGAGCTTTTCCGTTGCATCTTCGCGGGACAGGCGAGAGTTTTGCTGCGAACATTGGAGGCCGGATGATCGGGACTTCGTTCGCCGCCGTCACCGCTTGGCTGACGACGATGTTGCCTTCCGGTAGCACCGCGATTGCGGCAGCTTGCGTGGCATTGTTTGTCTATTTGGCCGGATCGGTGCTGTCTTTCTGGTTGCCGGAGCCAATGGCGGAAGAAGCCTAAGAAAGGGCAAGTTGGAGGGAATGTCCAGCGATCCGTCTTCAGCTTTCTTAAGGCAAACGTCCCTCGAGAATAGACTTCTTTGGGATCAAGCCTTCGAGGGTGATCAGACATTCGCGATAGCGAGTCGCGACCGGGTACTTTGACTCGAGGATCGCTGATTCTGAAAGCAATTCATAGGCTTTCACGAAGTGGTTGGATGTGGCTTGCGTCCAGGATTGTTCTGCCAGTTCTTTGGCGTGAGCAGCGTCGTCTTCGACTCGCCGCAGCCATTCGGCTGCGTCTCGCCAGCACGCGGCCTCCTCGCCTCGCAGGGCTCGTGCGGCCAGCAAGGCTTGTCGGCTGCTAAGACCGCAAAGATTTAGCTTTCGCGAGCCGAATGCGGTTTCCCAGCAACAGCCGACCCAGCTCGTTTGTGCTGAATCGATGGTTTGTCGCAATGATTCCGACATTCTAAAAGCTTGGGGAAAGACGAGACTCGCTTGATACCATCGGACGATCGCCAACATACAATTGGCAACGCGGAGCCGTTGATTGCAAACGGCGTTCCCGCGTCGTGTTCCGTCCACTCCCAGTAGCTGTCATTCGCAACCGCCTGTTTCTGATCTCGTTTGTCATTGCTCTAGCAACCAACCTGGTTCTGCTTGGGGTGGCGTTCGCCCATGGTTCGTCTTGGGTCGGCTATCTTTTGATGTTGGTGTTGCTCATCGCCCTGGGGTGGAGTCGTTGTTACGAAACTCGGCCATCGAAGCCGATTCCTCCGCCCGAAACGTTGGTGCTCTCACAGATCGAGCGACGGCGTCAACGACTTGAATCGCTTGGAACGCTTGCCAGTGGAATTGCTCATGATCTGAACAATTTACTGACTCCTATTTTGATGAGCGGCAAGATGCTGCAACGCGACACGCCGAACGTGGATCGTGCAGCATTGGTGGATACGATTGTCAGCGGTGCCAGTCGCGGGGCGGATTTGATCGCTCAGTTGCTTACATTCGCGAGAGGTGGCGATGGCGTTCCGTCGCGAATTCAATTGAGTGAGTTGCTGCCGGAAATCTCACGCATTCTGGAACGTACGGTGGGAGACGAGATCAAGGTGGTGCTGGACGTGCAGCCTGATTTGCCAGAGGTGATTGGTGATGAAACGGAACTCAGCCAGGTCGTGATGAATTTGGCCATCAACGGTCGTGATGCGATGGACGGTGACGGGCAGCTGACTATCCGAGTAAAACCATGGGAGCTCACCCACGAGCAATCGTTTTCTTACACTGTTTTGCCACCGGGGAGTTACGCGATGGTTAGTGTGACGGACACCGGTCGTGGCATTGAGGATGCAATTCGAGACCGCATCTTTGAGCCTTTCTTTTCGACGAAGCAACGTGGCCAAGGGACGGGACTGGGGCTGAGCACCACCATTGGTATCATCAAAAGCCACGGTGGAGCCATCGAAGTGGACTCGGTTCTTGGGGAAGGCACCACAATCCATGTCATCCTACCGATTGCGACTTCATGAACGATTGCAGAACTCTGTTGGTTGTCGACGACGACCCTCTTATTTTGCAGTGCATGCAGTTGTGTTTGCCCGAACCGGACTATCGTGTGGTGACGGCGGTGACCGCTGCTAAGGGGCTGGAGTTGTTTCGTGAGATGGACCCCGATGCGGTGTTGCTGGACATCCAATTACCGGATCAATCTGGTCTCGCGCTGATTCATGAATTTCGCGAAATGGATCGTCGGGTACCGGTGATCTTGATGACGGGGCATGGAACTGCCGAGACCGCGATCACGGCGATCAGTGGCGGCGCTTTCGAGTACGTCACGAAGCCGTTTGAACCCGATGCGATTCTTCCGCTGATTGATTCGGCACTTGAGACCAGCCGGATGGCTCGACGTCCCGCGGAATTGCCAACCGATTCCGGACAACCGCCAAATCGTTCCGAGAAAACTGCGGCTGATCTAATTCTCGGCAGTTGCCCAGCAATGGTCGATGTGTTTCGAAGCATCGGCCGGGTGGCATCTCGCGATGCTGCGGTGCTGATCTTGGGGGAAACCGGAACGGGCAAGGAAGTGGTGGCTCGGGCGATTTACCAACACAGCCAACGACACGATCAAGTCTTTCACGCGATCAACTGCGCTGCAATTCCGGAAGCATTGCTCGAGAGTGAGTTGTTCGGTCATGAACGAGGTTCGTTCACGGGAGCCGATCAACGAAGGATTGGTAAATTCGAAATCTGTAACGGAGGCACGTTGTTTCTCGATGAGATCGGAGACATGACGCCGGTGATGCAAACCAAACTGCTGCGTGTGTTGCAGGAGAAGGAGTTTGAAAGGGTCGGCGGAAGCAAGCCAATCAAGACCGATGTTCGAATTCTGGCCGCGACAAATCGCGATTTGGAGTCGGCGATGGCAGATGGATCGTTCCGTAGCGATCTGTTTTATCGTTTGAACGAATTCACAATTGAGTTGCCACCGCTACGTGATCGTGGGGAGGATGTCGCTCGGATGGCGAAGCACTTCTTTTCGCTGTTCGCTGAACAACTTGGCAAGGACTTGTTTTCCATTGCACCTGAAACGATGCAGCGGTTGGAGGCTCATTCATGGCCGGGCAACGTTCGAGAATTGCAGGGCATCGTGAAGCAAACGCTTCTCAAAGCGAGTGGTCCAGTCATCGTTCCCGCATTTTTGCCAAGCGGGTTTGGGGATTCCGCCAATCTAGGAAACGAGGTGGAGATTTCCAACGGATGGGAAACCGAATTGGCTGAAGAAACCAACCGGCGGCTCGCTCTGGGCAGCTTCACGGTTTCGGAAGACATTCACAGCGCGGTCGACCGAATCTTGATTCGCGAAGTGATGAAAGCGACGGGGAACAATCTCAGTGAAGCGAGTTTGCGACTGGGGATCAGTCGTCCGACGCTTCGTAGTCGGATGAAACACTTGCGGTTCACGCCTGAGTGATGGGCACATTGAACAACGCGTTGGTTAGAATGGTCGCTTCTTCGGATTCCCTCCCCTTCCCCACAATTCTCCACGGCCCACCTCATGCAGAACGTTTACCGCTTTTCGTTGTCATCCTTGGCGTGGATGCTGGCCCCAGTCGCTTTTCTTGGATTCGCCAGCGGGGCCGCATTGGCTGACGACCAAGCGGCTTCGCCTCTGAAGAACGGACGCATCGTCATCGGGCCCGAGTATGAGGTGGCTCCCGAGTTGAAGGATCAGGGAGCCCCCAAGGGCAAGCAGTTTGAATTCGCGATGCCGCTCTCGGAGAGCAAGATTTTTGATGGAACCGATTCGACGTTGGACCCACGCAAGGACGTTCGCAAGGAACGTAAAATCGTGGTCTATGTTCCTGCGGCTTACCAAGACGGGACCGCAGCGCCGTTCCTTGTGATGCATGATGGGCCGAGTCGTCTGAACTTGGTTCGCAACGCACTGGACAACATGACAAACTCCAAGGATCCAAATCGTCGGCTTCCGGCTTTCATTGCGATCGCGGTTCAAAACGGTGGCAACGATAGCAAAGGCAGCCAGCGCGGTTTGGAATACGACACGATGTCCGACCGATTGGCTCGGTTCATTCAATTGGAAGTGTTGCCTGCTGTGGAAAGCCATCCTGAAATTCGTGCGGCCTACCCGAATTTTAAACTGACGGATGACCCGTGGGGACGTGGCGTGATGGGGTGCAGCAGTGGCGGTGCCGCGGCACTGACGATGGGTTGGTTCCGCCCGGAATGGTTTCGTCGTTTGATCACGTACTCGGGCACGTTCGTTGATCAGCAAGATGATGATGCACCCGAAGAAGCGGAGTACCCGCTGGGTGCTTGGGAGTATCACTCGAGCATGAAGCTGATCGAAAACAGCGAGAAGAAGCCCCTTCGCATCTTCACTCACGTGGCGGAGAACGACAATCGAGCCAACGATCCCGAGTCGACTTATCACAACTGGGTGATGGCGAACGAGCGAACCGCGGATGCTCTGGAAGCCAAAGGCTATGAGTATCGTTACGTGTTCTCAAAGGCGACGCGGCATTGCGATCGCAAAGTCTTTGAAGCGACTTTGGCCGATACGCTGGCGTGGATGTGGTATGGCTACGAGGCGGATGCGAAGTAGCAGACAACGCAGGGCCCGCGGGCGGATCATTGATCACCAACAGCACCACTCGGTGTGAATTCGCATGAATGGCTCCGGAGGAGTCCACGTTGATAGCTCGGGGCGGAAGCCCCGAGACCATTGGTGGACATCACAAAGCCGCCCCGGATGGGGCCGTCGTGAATCATGCGGCCGAAATAGCTGGAGCCGCTCCAAGTCACATACTGCCCCAACGGCACACGAGGTGAGTGTTCAGGATCGGATCCATCGCGTCACTTCTGTCTTTCTTCATCCCGGTAGGGATTTCAGATGGTAGCCGGGGGTTGCTGCGTAGCAGCGCACCCCCGGAAAACTCATTTCGCAGCCCAGCGTTCGCCATGGTATTCACGCACAACCGGGGCTAACGCCCAAACGGCTCACAGGGTGAAAACCAATCGTTCCTGCCTGATCAGTCTTTGTCGGTGCGGAGCACGGAGATGAAGGCTTTTTGCGGGATGTTGACGCTGCCAAATTGTTTCATCTTGGCTTTGCCCTTCTTCTGCTTCTCCAGCAGTTTCTTCTTCCGGCTCACGTCGCCACCGTAAAGTTTCGCGGTCACGTCCTTGCGGTAGGGAGCGATTGTGGTTCGCGCGATCACAGTGCCGCCAATCGCACCTTGGATTGGGATCTTGAACTGGTGACGTGGAATCGCTTCGGCAAGTTGCTCGCAGTAGTGCATTGCCCGAGCTCGTGATTTGTCGCGGTGCACGAGGTAGGCCAACGCGTCGACAGGTTCTTTGTTGACCAAGATGTCGACTTTAACGATGTCGGTTTTGCGATACTCGATCGGCACGTAGTCGAACGAGCCATAACCGCGGGTGATCATCTTGAGTTTGCCATAGAAGTCGAACAAGACTTCCCCGAGAGGCATCTCGCTGGTGACTTCCAAGCGGCCCGCCGACAAGTAGTTCATCGTTTGGCTCTCGCTGCGATGCTCGCGGCAGAGTTCCATCACCGGGCCGACGTACTCTTCCGGAATCAGAATCTGAGCCTTGATGTAGGGCTCGCTGACGGAGTCAATCGTCGAGGGATCGGGCCAGTAGGTTGGGTTGTCGACGTCCTGTGTCGTGCCATCCTTGAGTTTGATTTTGTACTGCACCGATGGGGCGGAAATGACCAACCCAATGTCAAACTCACGCTGCAATCGTTCTTGAACCACGTCCAGGTGCAGCAAGCCGAGGAACCCGCAGCGATAACCAAATCCAAGAGCAGCGGAGCTGTCTTTTTCGAAGGTCAGTGCGGCGTCGTTGATCGACAGTTTCTCGAGTGCTTTGGTGAGGTCTTGGTATTCGTCGGTGCTCATCGGATAGACCGACGAGAACACGACTTGGCGTGCCGGTTGATAGCCAGGGATCGGTTCGTTCGCTGGTCGATCTGCTAGCGTGATCGTGTCCCCGATCTCGATGTCTTGAACCGTTTTGACGCCGGCGACGATGTAGCCGACTTCTCCGGCGGTCAATTCTTTCTTTGGGACCAGTTTGAATTGGTTGTAGCCGAGTTCATCGACGGTGAAGTCGCGATCGGCGTGCATGAAGTGGATGTCGTCTTTAGGCTTGAGCGTTCCTTCCATAACACGGCATTGCAGGATCACGCCGCGGTACTTGTCAAAGAATGCATCAAACACCAAGGCCTTCAGCGGTGCCTTCGGATCGCCTTGCGGAGCGGGCAGGTTCGTGACGATCCCTTCGAGCACGTCTTCGATGCCTTGGCCGGTTTTGGCAGAAACCGGAATGGCGACAAAGGGATCGAGGCCCAGGTCCTCATCGATTTCTCCGCGGACGCGATCGACATCGGCGGCGGGCAAGTCGATTTTGTTGATGACCGGAAGCAGTTCCAGGTCGTATTCAAGAGCCAGATACAGGTTGGCGACCGTTTGAGCTTCGACGCCCTGGGAGGCATCGACGACCATCAGAGCACCTTCGCAGGCCATCAGTGATCGGCGGACTTCGTGGGAAAAATCGACGTGGCCGGGGGTGTCGATCAAGTTGAGTTGGTACGCCTCACCGTCTTTCGCCGTGTAGTTCAGCGTGACCGTGTTGCTTTTGATCGTGATGCCTCGTTCTCGCTCGATGTCCATCGAATCGAGCATTTGGTCGTGAAACTCACGTTGAGTCACACCGCCACACGACTGAATCAGCCGGTCCGCCAGGGTGGACTTTCCGTGATCGATGTGGGCGATGATGCAAAAATTGCGGATGTGTTTCATGGTTTTGTTTCGTGCAACGCGGCGTGAACGTCACATCGTAGTGAATCAGGTGTCAATTCAATAGGGATTTGCTGATTGGTCCCATTGTGAGGATTTCGAAAAAAGATCGGAATCGACTGAATTTTCTGGATTTCGAACGCCGATCTAAGTTGATGAATTGATCTTCCGCCGAAACTCGATCTTCGAGATGATCGATCGTTCGGAGGACCGTTTCGTCTTTTCTGTTTTCAAGGATGTGTCATGCGGACAATACTTTTACTCGGCCTGGCCATCGGTGGGGCTTTCATGGCTGGATGGTTCACCATCGAGCGTGACGGCGACAAGACACGGATCGAAATCAACAAGACGGAAATTCGAAGCGACGCACGTTCCGCGATTGATCGTGGTCGAGACATTCTCGATGAGCGTCAACGTGAACAAGCCGCTCAGCAGGCTGCCCAGCAACAGGGTGGTTATCCTGCTCAAGGCCAAGGTGGCTACTATCCGGGTGCTGCTCCAGCCAATCCGAACGCTTGGCCACCACAGGGCGGTCAACCGGTTCAAGGGGCCGGGTACAGCACTCCGAATTACGGCACGCCTAATTACAACCAACCGCCGGCGTACAACAATTACCCTGCCGCACAGCCGAACGCGGGTTACGGCGATCAAGGTGGTTACAGCCCGAACGCGTATCAGCCGCAGGGTTACAACGGACAACCACAAACTGCTGAGCAGAACCGATGGGACTCGGCTTCAGCGCCTTGGGCTCCTCAGTATCGTTGAGTTGATTGGGCGTTTGTTTGGCTTGTTCATGTTGAGGACCAACGTGCTACAGGCTTTTGAAGTGTGGCAGGTAGGGAACGTGCTGCGGGTTCGTTAGGCGGCTTGTTGGCGTGATTCAACTTGCGCCGGGATCAACATCTCGAGCGTTTTCTGATACGCACCTCGGTGTTGGTTGACCAAGTCACGTGCGGATTGGCCGAGGGAGTCAGCGGCGGGGATGTCAGTCAGGCATCGCGAAACGAATTGTTTCAGTTCCGCTTCGTCTGCAACTCGCACGGCCGCATCAGCAGCGATCAATTGCTTGGCGATCGTGTCGAAATTCTTGGTGTTAGGGCCGAACGAAACGGCACAGCCATAGCCGGCGGGTTCCAACATGTTTTGGCCGCCTCGATCACCGAAGCTGCCACCGACCGTGGCAATCTGGCCGACGCCCCACCAATGACGAAGTTCGCCAATGGTGTCGATCAAGATGACTTCTTTTGATTCCCATTGGTCAGCGTATTGGCTGTCATTGCTGCTGCGGCGAACGGCTGACAAACCTTGCGACTGAATCAGTGAGGCAACTTCTTCGAAGCGTTCGACGTGGCGGGGAACCAAGATCAAACGAAGTTCCGGATGTTTGGATCGAAGGCTTTGATAGACACGCAGTGCCATCGCTTCTTCACCAGCCTGCGTGCTGCCAAAGCACCAAACTCGGTGCCACGGATCGATACCCGACCAGTTGATTCGTTCGTTGACTTCTGTCGTGTCTCGCGAGCGAGGTGCGTTGTCGAACTTCAACGAACCGGTGACCGTGACGTTTTCCGGTGCGACTCCGCAATCAACAAAACGTTCCGCTGCGAGTGCGTCTTGGCAGCCAACCGCATCCAATCGCTCAAACGTGGGACGCAGGACTTTGGCAAATTGTTGATAGCGTGCAGCGCTGGTTTGGCTGAGCCGACCGTTGATAACTCGAACGGAACAGTTCGCATCCTGGGCACAGCGAATTAAGTTGGGCCACAGTTCGAGCTCGGCCAGAACCAATTGCTCGCATCGCAGATTCTTCAGCGTGCGGCGAACGGCCCAGGAGAAATCGAGCGGGCAAAAGAAAACGCGTTCATCACCGAAGTGTTTGCATGCTAGGTCATAGCCAGTGTCGGTCGAGGAACTGACCGCGAGAGCGATTTCTGGGTGATGTTTCTCCAGTCGGCGAACCAATTCGGGAAGCAGATTGACTTCGCCGACGCTGACGGCGTGCAACCAAATCGTTCGCTCAGCATCGCCCCGGATTTGGGCCGCTTGTTCGGATGACAGGCCCAACAGCTTTTGACCGATACCACGGCGATAGCGACCATGGCGAATCATCCGGTGCAGCACCAACGGCGAGACCGCGGTCAGTGCTGCGGCGTAGGCGATGTTGAGCCACATGGTTGCCTTCCTTGGCAGGGCGTGGAACGTTGGGACCGGGTGTTTAAGCGGAACGACGCGAGCCGTCCGGTGGTTCGAAACCGGAGGGCTTGCGCCCTGCCGCTAGGATTTGAAACAAAGGCTGGACGCCTATGCCACATTCTTGATCAGCCGTCGCGACGCATGCAGCAACTCTTGTACTTCTTGCCGCTGCCGCAGGGGCACGGTGCGTTGCGACCAATTCGAGGCTCTTCGACTCGGACGGTGTCAACGCTGCCTTCGGCTCGTCCTTCGCTTCCCGCGGCGGCACGTTGAGCAGCGGTGTTGGACTCCATTTGCGCAGCTTGTTGAGCCGATCGGCCTGCTTCGTGGGCATCGTCATGGCGAGTTCTCGCGTCGACCCACGTGCTGCGAATGAAGTCATCGTTAAAAGACTCCATGCGGAAAATCAGATCGGTCACTCGTTCGCCGATCGAATCCCACATGGATTCAAACAGTCGCATGCCTTCGCGTTTGTATTCGACCTTGGGGTCCATTTGAGCGTAGCCCTTCAGGCCGACGCTGCTTCGCAAATGGTCCATCGTCAGCAAGTGGTTCTTCCACGAGTCGTCGACGATGTTCAGCAGGATCTGCCGTTCCATCCGACGCATCTCGGGGTGGAATTTGTCGTCGACGGCACCGTTGACGGCCAAAGTCAGCTCGGCGCGGTTCATTCGCGAGAGGTCTTCGGCGGTGTTTCGGTTGCCGAGTTCTTCTTGCAACCAAGTCGCCAAGGCTTCCAGTTTGCCGGATTGTCCGCTGGCGAGTGAAGCCGTTACATCAGCGTCCGCTTTGCCGAATAAATCTTCGACTTTTTCGGCCGCTTGAGCGTGCATTCCACCGGAGGCACTGGCGGTTTGCTTGCTGTACTGGATCAATTGAACCTTCAGGTCGTCGCGGTTCAGTTTGACCTCATCGACGCTGAGTTCATGGTTGAAACGACCGTGGACCCAATCGACCAAACCTTCACGGTCCAGCGAGACTTGGGCACCTTGCTTGTCGGTGAATCGCGAGATGCCGGTCAGGACCGGGTACTCGGCTTCTTTCTCGGTGTAAGCCGCTTCGGCGCGTCGGTTGAGTTCTTCGGTGACCTTGCGACGATCTTCGACATCGCGGAATTCTTCCGGAGTGGTCTCGATTCCGAATTTGTGACGCATCCAGGCGCAAAGAACTCGAAGACCATAGTCGGCCTCCAGCAATGGTTCGCCTTCGCTTAGATCCGTCTCTTCGATTTGCTTGTGCGCGTGAGCGATCAACTCGTCGATCATCTCTTCGCGATCTTTGTTCTTCAGCTGGTGGTCTTGGTAGTTCGTGCCCAAGTGAGTGTTGGCCCAAGTCGCCATGGCCTTCCAGTTCCACTCGTCTTCCATCGTTTCGGGAAGGTTCTCTTCGACCGCTTCTGCGACGGTGACTTCGGAGGCACGTTCGGCTTGGTCCTTGGCATACGTGTCCGCCATTTCGAAATCCATGTTCTGGAAATCGCGTGCGTCCAATTGGCAGCCCAGTTTTCCGCCGGCGAAGGTTGAGAACGTGTCGACGCCATAGTTCGGTTCGAGGAACGTTTCGACTTGCGATTGAATTTCGTTGTGGATCAACGTCAGCAGCATCTCGCGAGAGCTGTGTCCGTCGAGCAGGTTTTGGCGATAGCGGTAAACGCGTTTGCGTTGTTCGTCCATCACTTCGTCGTACTCGAGCAGGCTCTTTCGAATTTCGAAGTTGCGTTCTTCGACTTTCTTCTGAGCCGCGGCGATTCGGCGAGTGACGAGGGATGATTCGATGGCTTCGCCTTCTTTCATGCCCATGCGTTCCATCATGCTTTTGACAAAGTCGCCAGCAAAGATCCGCATCAAGTCGTCTTCGAGTGACAAGAAGAATCGGCTGCCACCGGGGTCGCCTTGACGACCGCAACGACCGCGAAGCTGCAAGTCAATTCGGCGTGATTCGTGTCGCTCGGTGCCGAGCACATACAGACCGCCGATTTCGCGAACGATCTTGCCTTCGGCACTCATGTTTTCGCGTTCGTCGATTTCGTCGACGAGAGCTTTCCACTCGGCGTCCGGCACTTCCAAACGCGTTGGGTATTTGTGTTGCAGTTGTGCCCAGGCGAGTGTTTCGGGGTTACCGCCCAAGATAATGTCGGTACCACGACCGGCCATGTTCGTTGCGATTGTGACCGCGCCGATGCGACCGGCTTGCGAAACGATGTCCGCTTCTCGGCCGTGTTGCTTCGCGTTCAAAACGTCGTGCTTGATGCCACGGCGTTCCAGCAGTGCCGAGAGGCGTTCGCTCTTTTCGATGCTGACCGTACCGACCAGAACCGGACGACCAGCACGCTCAATCGCAACGATCTTTTCGCGAGAGAAGGATTCGGTTTGCTTCTCGCCTTTGGGAAGCAGTTCAACGACTGAATCGGTTTCGGATTTGATGTTACCCCAAATCTCCGTGCCATCTTTCAGAACCAGCACGTCCCATTTGTGGGTTCGTTCGACGTCGTCGGCGATCGCTTTGAACTTGTCCTTTTCGGTCAAGTAAATCAAATCGGGATGCTCAATCCGTTGCAATCCGCGGTGCGTTGGAATGGCGACCACGTCGAGTTTGTAGATCTTCCAGAATTCGTCGGCTTCGGTCATTGCCGTACCGGTCATCCCGGACAGCTTCTTGTACATCTTGAAGATGTTCTGCAGCGAAGCGGTGGCGAACGTTTGCGTTTCTTGCTTGATCGGCACGCCTTCTTTGGCTTCGACGGCTTGGTGCAAACCATCGCTCCACTGGCGTCCGTCCATCAGACGACCGGTGAACTCATCGACGATGACAACCTGTTTGTCTTTGACGACGTAGTTGACGTCCAACTTGTACAGGTAGTGAGCCTTCAACGCGTTGTCGATCAGGTGCGGCCATTCCATGTTGCCCGCGGTGTAGAAGCTTTCGACACCGGCCAATTCTTCCGCAGCACGGACGCCTTCATCAGTCAACGTGACGTTGTGTTGTTTTTCGTCGACGGTGAAGTGCTCTTCCTTCTTCAGTTGTCGAGCGACACGGTCGGCTTCGCCGTAGCGTCCCAAATCCAAGTCGGCGGGGCCGCTGATGATCAGAGGTGTCCGAGCTTCATCGATCAGAATATTGTCAACTTCGTCAATGATGGCGTAGTTCAGCGGGCCCTGGCATTGTTGCACTTCGCTGGGGAAGCGGTCGTCGCCCTTGGCCGCGGGACGCATGTTGTCGCGCAGGTAATCGAAACCGAATTCGTTGTTGGTTCCGTAAGTGATGTCGCACTGGTAAGCGGCTTGTTTCTCGCTGGTCGACATGCCGGACTGGATCGCGTCGACGGTCAGGCCGAGGTTCATGTACAGCGGCGCCATCCATTCCATGTCACGACGGGCCAAGTAATCGTTGACCGTGATGACGTGAACGCCTTTTGCTTCCAGAGCGTTCAGGTAGGCGGGCAAGGTCGCGACCAGGGTTTTACCTTCCCCGGTGACCATTTCGCCGATGGCGCCCGAGTGCAGTACCATGCCCCCGATCAACTGAACGTCGTAGTGCCGCATTCCAAGAAATCGCTTGCCGCCTTCGCGACAGACGGCGAATGCCTCTTCCATGATGTCGTCAAGCGTTTCGCCTTCACGAAGTCGCTTGCGGAACAAAACAGTTTGATCGCGAAGTTCTTCGTCGGACATCGCCGCGAACTTCGGTTCCATCGCCGTGATTCGGTCGGCGGATTCCTGCAGTTTCGCAACTTGTCGGGCATTGGCGGAGCCAAACACGCTGGTGGCCAGGCTGCCAACACGTTCGAACGTGCTACCGAAGACGAGGCCAAGGAGGTCCCAAAGACGTTCCAGGATGGACATAAAAGATCAAATCAGTGCGATTGGGGGTGTGAAAGCGTGCGGCTTGCGTAAACCATGCCAACTTCCAACGTTACGGGTTCAGGGAAATTGGGTCAACTGCGATCGGATCTCGTTCGCGTTGGCTACTACGGACCCAATTGCCCGACGGGTCCGGTGGCGAAGAATCCTGGTCGCCGGCAAAGTTTTCGTGCAAAGGCTGGATCTCTCGGAGCAGCTGTTCGGCCAGCGTTTCCATGGCGAAGCGTTCGCTGGCGTGGTGTCCGACCAAAGCCATCGTTAATCCCGTGTTTTCCGCTTCCAAACATGTGTGCAGCGTGGCTTCGCCGGTCAACAGAACGTCACATCCCTTTCGGCGGGCGGCACCAACGAACGAGCCTCCACTGCCGCAGCCGATGGCAACTCGCCGGATTGAGCGGTCAAAATCGCCCACCAAGCGGGGCCGCGTGGAGCCGCATGATTTTGCAGCAAAGCTCAAAAACTCTCGCGCCGTCATCGGCTCAGGAAGCTCGCCGTAGCGGCCCGAACCGACCGTTGAGTCCTCCAGCGACGGAGTCAGGGGCTTGATCGAGGTCAGATCAAGACGGTTTGCCCACTGTTCATTGATGCCCAAACGAGCTGAATCGTAGGCGGTGTGGGCACTGTAAACCGCGATTCCGGCTCGACACAGATTCCAAACCATCGCGGAGGCGGCCGAATCGGTCGTGATCCGAGCCATCGGTTTGAAGGGCAACGGGTGATGGGCGACGATCAAATTCGCAGCCAACTCGGTCGCTTCTTCGACAACTGCCGGAGTGATTGTCAAACAGGTCAGGATCCGGTGGGCTTCCGCCGAGCGGTCCCCCAACAGCAGACCAACGTTGTCCCATTCTTCCGCCAGCTTCAACGGAGCGATGGCGGAAAGAGATTGGCAAATGGATTCGATGGTGGGAGACACAGGATTCGCGACCGTTTGGAGGAAAGGTGCTCGGGGGAACACACTTTACGGACGACGAATCATTGTGGGAACAACGAATCCGGGCTTGAGAGGGCACGCGTTTGGAACCGACGTGCCTCTCAATTCAGAAATTGTCCCGAATCAGAATCCGCTGAATGGATCGTCATCGCCCGCAGGAGCAAACGGGTCGGAGTCTCCAGCGGGCGCGAATGGGTCAGCTGGTGTGTCGCCAGCGTCAAACGGGCTGGCACCACCATCGGCGGGAGCAGCGGACGCGTCGGCGGGGGCAGCTTCGGTGGCCAACGGATTGTCCATTGCACCTTCGAAAGCATCGTTGGATTCGACCACAGCGTCTTCAGCGGCCAAATCGTCCGCGAATGGGTTGTCATCCGAAGCGGGAGCGGGTGGAGGAGTGGCTCCACGTTGCATTGCCGGAGCTCGCGAAGGAGCGGAAGGTTGGCCCTGAGCGGCGGGCTGGCCTTGGGCGGAAAGCTCATTCGAACGGATTTGTGAGCGGGCGGCGCCGGTCGCAAGTGCTTGCAAACGAGCCTTTTCGCGAATGAGTTCGAGTTTCAGACGCTGCGAGCCTTGGATGCGAGAGAGTGCGCGACCGATCGATCGTGAATCTCCACCGCGGGCTTCCAGCTCGGCACCGGTTTGCCAGTCGCCTTCGGCGTAACCCATTCCGCTGGCGTTGGCGGCCAGACCACGGAAGTAATACGCCCGCGGGTCACGGATGTTGTTATCGATCGCCATCGAAAGCAATTCGTAAGCCTGGCTGTAGTTTCCAGCGTTGTAGGCGTGAACACCGCGACCGTAGATTTCTGCCAGAACAGCAGATTGAGCGGTGGCGGTATTGGTCTGAGTGGCGGTCAAAAAGCCAATCGCCAAAGCGAAAAGGAGAAGTGGCGAGGCAAAGCGAATCTTCATCGCGACGGGGACCCTGTACGAAAGGCGGATAGATCAACAACAGTCCGTTGCAGCTTAATTGTCTGGCCCGGGGGAATCAAACAAAACGTTGGCGCGTCTGACTCAAAGTGGAGATGTCGCCGCCAATTGTCACGGGTAAGAGCCCCGTGCGGTCGTCCCAGGTTGCTACAATTCGGAATGCGAATTTTTTTGGACCGGTTCTCTCGTTCACACGAAGTCCTAACGATGCGAATCCAAAATCCCACCTGTCGACCTTTGAGAATGTTGTTTTGCTCCCTGGTGGGGAGCGTGCTGGTCGTCCCGCTGGCGGGTGTTGTTGGGCCCGGCGGGGGATCGTTGGTTAGCAACACGGCGATGGCCGATAGCGAATGGCTTCGCACGGTCCCTGTTGTTGATGAGGACGAAATCGCTGAACTGATCGAGGGATTGGGATCGCAAAGTTACGCGACTCGTGTGCGTTGCCGTCAACGATTGTCGAGAATCGGTTTGGCCGCTTTTGACGCGTTGCGAGAGGCCCGCGACCATCCTGACAACGAAATTGCGATTGTGGCTCGCAAGTTGACCAGCGGTGTCGAGGTGCCTTGGGCGGTGAGTACGGACTCGCCAATCGTTCAAGAGATTCTCAACGAATATGGTTCCCGTTCCGTCTTGGCCCGCCGACAACGCATCGGACGATTGGCGGCGCTTCCAACGATGGAGGCTTTCCCGGCGCTAGTGCGTTTGACTCGTTATGAAGCCGAACCCGCGCTCAGTCGTTTTGCTGCGATGGCTTTGTTGGCACAACCCGTTCGGGCAACGAAAGAGTTGCGTTCCGAATGGAGCACCGCGGATGCAGACGCCGGCGCTTCTGGCTCACGCGACGATTGGTTGGGGCTGAGTACCCACGATCGATCGTTGATGGTGATGCACTTGCAACAAGTCTTTGCCAAAGACACTGAGTTCAGTGGGCAGTGGATGCTCCAGTACGCAAGCGAGTTGGAATCAGGACGCTTTGAACCCGAAGGCTGGACCGAACTGATCGAAGCGATGGAATCCAGTTGGGACATCGATGACGGTGCGTCGGAACAAGACGTCGCTCGAGGTGGGATTGCCCCCGGAGCGACCATCAGTGGCGACGAGATGTTTCGACTGACTTGGTTGAATGCGGAAAGAGCTCGCGTGCTGGGGCAGACTGACGACGCCTCACGATTTTTCACGCGGCACATCGATGTCATTCCGCCACGCACGCGAGAGTTGACCGATGCGGCGTTGTGGGCGATCGATCACCGATTGTTCGATGTCATCACAGCGGCTCATGCAAAGCATCAATCGTTGTTTGAGAAGTCACCCTCGTTGATGTACGCATCCGCCGAGGCTTTGCTGGAATCGGGGCAACCGGAATTGGCTGCCGAACGAACCGAACAGGCGTTGGCGTTGAATCCGGTGGTCAATTCAGAAGACCCGGAAGAACCACAGTTGCATCCCGTCTTGCTCGAAAGTCACGCCGAGGCTCATTTGCGCATCGCGGCGGATTTGATTGATCGTGGTTTGTCAGATTGGGCTGAGGCTGAGTACCGCAAACTGATCGATGAATTGCCTTTGCACAACGTGGAGTCCGCGATAGCTCGTCGGGAGTTGGCTGAGCACCTCGCGGAGTTGCAGCAGCCCGCTGAGGTGGTTGCTTTGTTGCAACCGCTCGTGGATCGGATGGAGAAAGATGACGACTTCCGCCACAAGTTGACGGCTCACGATTTTCAGTATCAATCGCTTCGCAGTCACTTGGATTTTCAGGCCGGACTGGATTTGGCGAACAAAGATGATCAAGCCGCCGCCAGCGAACGAATGCAAAACGCATTCTCAATGAACCCAGAGAACATCGATATTTTGATCGCGATGTATCGCTTGGATTGGAATGAGGAATGGAAAGCCGATGTGGTTGGCCAGATTGAATCGGTGTTGGCTGAAATCGACGAAGACATCGAAGAGACGCGACAAACGTTTCGTGAAACCGGCAACGGTCGTCCGGGACGCCAAACCGCGATTCGCGAAATGCTGTTGGCGAATTTCTACAACCAATACGCTTGGTTGGTGAGCAACACCGAAGGCGACTTCGATAAAGCTCTCAAACGCAGTATCGAGTCGTTGGAGATGAGTCCCGGCAGCGACGCGTTGTTGGATACCTGCGGTCGTTGCTATTACGCGGTGGGGAATCTGCCTGCCGCGATTGTGACTCAGCGAAAGGCGGTCGAGTTGACTCCGAACTCTCCTCCGCTTCGGCGTCAGTTGAAGATGTTCGAGAATGCGTGGTTGGATGCGAACCCGGGCATGACGCTGAAGGAGCTTCCCGAGGTCGAACTTCCGATCACAAAAGCGTCGCCTCAGGAGCTGACCGACCGGCAACGCCGACTCGGTGTGATGCCTCCCGATGGACCGCTGAGTTTTTTGGACAATTGAGCGACGTTGGCTCAAGTCTGTCCGCTTCTCCGTCGCGAATCTCTGTCGCGGTCGAGTGAATCCGCTCGCGACCAAGTGATTCGTTGACGAACACGATCCGGTGATTCGATTGGCCGGCGCTGAACTCTCTCGCGTGGCAACCGGTCATGCAGCGTTGATGAGGTTTTCTGGCCGCATTGGCGTGTGTTTTTTGAGAATTTGTCTTCAACCAAATCTTCGATTTTCGGCCGAATGTGAAGTTTGGCAAACCTTGCGGCGCGGTCTCTCACTGATCAAGCGACCTTGCGGCGATGTCCGATGGTAACCCTCGTACCGGTCACTCCGCTTGCTTCCGTTTTGTCGGATCAGGTGAGTGGCATCATAGGGGCGACGCTCTGTTTTTGACGGCGTGTTGTTCCGGTTGTTTCAATGACTTCCGCTTGATTGCGTGAGTGCGGGGATTGCATGCGTTGGTTTCTAAAACATTCGCCTACACGTCACGGCGTGTCGGCGCATCGTTCCCCATCCATGGGTGTGTTGCTGTCGATGGGGTTGCTGGCGGGATTGACCGTTGGTACCGGCGGCGATGAATCGGTGCGAGCCGATGATTTGCAAAGCGTAACGGCGACCAGCTTCCGCAGCAGCGAAGCCAGTATGCGTGACACTCGATCGACCGGTCGGTCATCGCGTTCGTTGCGTGAAACGCCCACGGTGACCGCGATTCGTCGTGCGTCACCATCGGTGGTGAACTTGCACGGTCAAAAGACCATCCGAACCACCGCGGCCAGCATGGCCGGTGGAGCACCGGATTCGTTCCGTCAAGTCAACGGCATGGGAACGGGGGTCGTCATTGATCCACGCGGTTATGTGATCACGAACTATCACGTGGTCGAAGACGTCAACGAACTGAACGTGACGTTGCACAACGGCGAAGCCACCCGAGCGGACTTGATCGCATCGGATCCACAGAGCGATTTGGCGTTGGTGAAATTGCGTGGCCAAGGCCCGTTCCCGACTATTCCTCGTGGACACAGTGACGATTTGATGATCGGTGAAACGGTCATCGCCATCGGCAACGCGTTTGGTTATGTCCACACCAGCACCGAAGGCATCGTCAGTGCTCTGCACCGTGATGTGCCGGTCAATGAGACTCAACAGTATCGCGATCTGATTCAAACCAGTGCCGGTATCAATCCCGGAAACTCCGGCGGTCCGTTGTTGAACATCGACGGCGAAATGATCGGCGTCAACGTTGCCGTTCGTGTTGGTGCCCAACAGATCGCGTTTGCGATTCCAATCGATCAAGTTCTCGAAACCGTCACCGAGATGATCAACCGCCACAACAATCGCCGCATGGTGATTGGAATGGACGGAGCCGCGGTATCGCGTGGTGGCGTGCAAGTCACCCGGTTGTCCGAAGGCGGTTCGGCTCATCAAGCCGGTTTGCAGGCGGGCGATCGCTTGGTGCGAATCAATCAACAAAACATTGCCGATCCACTGAACTACGAATTGTCCGTGTTGGAACTCGGCCCAGGCGATCCAATGCAAGTGGAATTTGAACGCGACGGCGAGTTCTTCCAAACGCAATTGGCGACCGCGGTGTCATCGCAAGAGTTCGGCGACCCAGCTGCGGCACTCGCCTGGCAAGTCGTGGGAGTGTCGGTTCGACCGGCGGGCGAGTCGTTTGTTCGTCGCATGAATTCGCGACTGCGAACTAACTATCGCGGTGGTTTGATTGTCACCGATGTTCGAGCCGGTTCCGCTGCCAGCGAACAAGGCATCACGGCTGGCGATGTTCTGCTGGGCATCCACGTTTGGCAAACCGCTGGACTGGAAGACTTGGCCGAGATCCTCGACCAACCCAACATTCGACGCGGTTCCAAGGCCAAGTTCTACCTCGTTCGGAAGGATCAGACTCTATATGGCCATCTTCAATTAGCTTCTCAAGGAAACCAACTGACGCGACGCTAGTAGGTGAGAAGGAACGATTGGCAACACGACGACGCCGTTTGGTTGTCGGTTCTAGTTGCCTATGGGAACCACGGCACTCGCCAAGGAGTTCTCTGGCAATCGTCGACGTTTTCAAACCCACGAAAATGTGCCTTCGTCACCCAAGTCACTCATAGGTTTTCAGATTCACCGATCGATTCGTCCTGGGACGAACGAGTCGGATGCATCTCCCGCAGATGCATCGGGCTCGTTCGTCGACCCAGCCGGGACGTGATCGATCGTCCATTCGCCGAGTGGGCGGACGCAGTTGACACCCGCATGTCAATTGCGTCCGTTCGCCCGCGAAACCTTTCCGACTGATTCAACCATTCATCTGACCGAATCCACGATGGAGTCGAAATTGGCACCTGCGACGCTTGGTTATTTCACGATCGTTCAACAAGAACGCACCGGATGGACCGGAGGACTACTCGTTCTCAACGGAGGCGGACGTCCCTTGGAATTCCAATGCACGTTGCCGCTGCGTCCATCGAAGGCTCACGAAATCTTGTTCGGCAACACGCTGCGTCAGCATCTGATTTGCGACGTCATCGGACCCACGCTGCTAAAAAAGTGTCGCACGCCGATCTCGATGTTGATGTGCGAGCAAACGGAGTCGCTGCGAATGACGGACGCCAGTTGCACGATTGGTTTTGTTGCCACGCCAGAAAACGATGGGAAAGCCTACGTTGCTCGTGAACCCGATGGGCACTGTTCGTTGAAGGTTTGCGGCGCATCGGTGTTGGTCGCGATGGAGCAAATGGAAGCGGCCGAACAAGTCGCTGAGCAGATGGGTGACTTCCCCGATGTGATTGAACCGTTCGAACGAATTCGTGAGGCGATCCGAGAGGCTCAATCCCAAATCGCGAGGGCGGCGTAGTGTGGTTCCGAAAATCGTCACCGGTTTCTGCTGATCCACTCTCGCCATCGAGTTCAACGTCTTCGTCCGCGACTCCCAGTCATCTCTCGGACGATGTGGCGCAGTCGAACATGGTGTTGCCGACGCAACCACAACCGGCGGCTTCATCACAACGACCCGCGATGATGTGCGAGGTCGATGAGATCAACAGTTGGGACGCGGCGACCGCTTTCGAATTGGAAACGAGCGAGTGGAAATTGCCGGCGCTGCAACCGATGCGGGTGCCGATCAAGCTGCCGCCGCTTGTCGCGAAGACGACGGGATTCCTGTTCCCTGAATCAGCGTCTTGGATTCCCAAGCCAACCGAGAAACCCACCGACGCGGTTGCCGGTTCAATTGGTCCCGAAGGATCAGACGAAGCCGAGTCCAAACAAGGAACCAAGAAGCGTCGCAAGTCGATCGGCAAACGTTCGCGAATCAAGCCGCCAAACGACATCGTGAAGTTGCAAGACCGGTTGTACTACCTGTTGCAACCGCCGCTGGATTTATTGGTCGGCAGTGGGCAATTGAACTTCCCGTTTGAACCGTTTCCGTATCAGCTCGATGGGATCGCATTCCTGTTTCCTCGCTATGCATGTGTGCTGGCCGATGAGATGGGGCTGGGCAAAACCATGCAAGCGATCAGCACGATGCGGATGCTGTTGTGCAGCGGTGAACTTCGCAGCGTTCTACTAGTCTGCCCCAAGCCGTTGGTGAGCAACTGGCTTCGCGAATTCAGTGTTTGGGCACCAGAGATTCCCGTTGTGGCGATTGAAGGCAACGCGGCCAAACGAGAGTTCCAGTGGCGTGAACCCAACGTGCCGGTGAAGATCGCCAACTATGAATTGTTGATGCGTGACAAAGACATCGTGCTCGAGGGCGGCCTGCACTTTGACTTGGTGGCACTCGACGAAGCCCAGCGGATCAAGAACAGCAACAACACGACCAGCGAGATCATTCGCGCGATTCCACGAACCAGATCGTGGGCTCTGACCGGAACGCCGGTTGAAAACTCGCCGGACGATTTGGTCGGTATCTTCGATTTTCTCTCGCCCGGTTACCTGCAAACCGGGATGCCCATGTCACAGATGGCTGGCATGGCGGGGGACTACATCTTGCGACGCACCAAGGACATGGTGCTCGATGACATGCCGCCCAAGCTGTATCGCGATGCGGATGTGGATCTGACGCCCGAGCAATGGGCTCGCTACGAAACCGCTGAGAAGGAAGGCGTGATTCACCTGGAGGAGCTGGAGGAATCGTTGACGGTCCAGCACGTGTTTGAATTGGTGTTGCGACTCAAACAGATTTGCAATTTCGATCCAGTGACCAATTCGAGCGCCAAACTGCAGCGACTCGAAGCCGACATGGAAGAGGTCGCGGCCAGCGGTCAGAAGGCGATCCTGTTCAGCCAGTGGACGAAGACGATCGACAAGATGCGACCGACGCTGGAACGGTTTGGTCCGTTGGAATACCACGGCAAGATCCCGCACAAGAAACGCGAAGGCGTGATCGAACAGTTCAAGAACGATCCCAACAGTCACATCATCTTGATGAGCTATGGTGCCGGCAGCGTCGGATTGAATTTGCAGTTTTGTCGGTACGTGTTCTTGTTCGATCGATGGTGGAATCCCGCGATCGAGGATCAAGCAATCAACCGAGCTCACCGAATCGGCGCGGCCGGCAGCGTGACCGTTTCGCGAATGATGGCGGTCAACACGATCGAGCAACGCATCGCGGCGGTGCTGGATCAAAAACGTGAAATGTTTGACATGCTGTTTGCTGATCAACGCGATGCATCAAAGAACGCGGCCGGCGACGGACCGGCGAAGTCGGGGCCATTGTCCCAAGCCGGTGGCCTATCACGGGACGAGATCTTTGGGCTGTTCGACTTGCGAGCCCCCGGCGGCAAAAAGGTGGCCTGAGTTCGGGGCTGCTCTGGGAGACGTGTTGAAGCGATCGTGGCTGGATTCGTGTTTTGAGAGGCGAAGTTGTCCGGTGGTTTTCGCTTCGCTCGACCACCGGCTACCGTCTGTGACCACTTCGTGGTCCAGGCTGCCAGCCTGGATCCGAAACGGAATCGCACGAGCACGGGCACGAGCTAGAAGCTAGAAGCTAGAAGCCTTGGTCCGGCCCGCTTTCAGTGCAGCAGCTTTGCCCAGTTTGACAGGTGGTTTCTCATCACCCGAAAGACCTTGGAAACTTTTTCGGTCGACGGCTTCATTTCTAAGTGGTGAACGGATGGGTACTTCCGTCATTGGCCATCGGCGCAAGCTGCCGAATCGCGTGCCTTCCCGGAAAAAAGGCCTTTTCGCGATGCGGGTTATCGCAATGGTTCGCGGCAACGGAATTTCGCCGGTGCCCCGCAGGATGTGACTCGTACTTGGACCATGGATTGGCTCCGCCGGCTCCTTTTCTCCAGGAGTGTTGAATGTCTCGATTGATTGAAGCGTCCCGTCTGCCGGAACTGAATTTGTTGGCCGAACTCGTGCAAGGCTTTGTGCCTCGACTGTTTGTGCCTCACTTGCCCGCATTGATCGCGATCGGTGGAATCACCTTTGGCTCGATGTTGGTCACGCCAAACGAATCGCACGCGGCCAATGGCAGAGGCGTTCAGGTGACAACGATCCCGACGGGATCTGGTTGCACCAATTGCGGTCAGAACCGCAACATGGTGACTCGTTCGCCGGTTGCCAGCCAAACGGTTTCAATGGGAAATCCGGTGCAGCACGGCCGGGTGATTCATGAGGGGCCTGTCGTCCACAGCACCCCGGTGTTTCACGAAGGCCAAGTGATTCACAGCGGCCAATTTGCTCACTCGGGGCAAGTCGTCCACTCGGGCGGAGTCGTTCACTCAGGCCGAGTCGTTCACTCAGGCCGAGTCGTTCACTCAGGCCGAGTCGTTCACCAAGCGAGCAAGCCTTCAGTGGCGCCGGTCTCGCATTCGGTTGCAAGCTCGCATCGCGGTGGCGGAGCGGTTTCGAATGTCTTGACGACTTTGAACGCACAACGGTCTCGACAAGGACTACGTGGTCTTGCGTATGATCCGCAATTGCAAGCGGTCGCGGAACGGCGTGCTCAATTGATGGCGTCGACGGGTTTGAAAACTCATCCGTCAGGATCGTTTGCCCCCGGACGCTATGAGGGCGTCGGATGGAGCAGTTCCCACACGCCCGCCGGAGTTTCGGCTTGTTACACCAGCGACCCCAACATGCGAGTGGCAGGCGCAGCGATGGCCCGCGGTCGCGATGGCGTCTACTTCTGCGTCGTGTATCGCTGATTCCCGTGATGGTGATGGCCGTCGCTCTGGCTGAGTCGGCGGTTGTGCCATCGGGTTCGATAGGATGTCTGGCGCGGTGCAGTGGGCAAATACCGCTGACCGCGCCGCAGATCACGCCGGCGACCAGCGTCGAAATGACGCCCGATCAAGCTCGCCAATCAGTTCAGTGGTTGGCGGATCAACTTCTCAAACATGTCCCCGATGGCTTTGACGGCGACGATGATTGGGGCAACACAAAATCGTTGTGGGCGGGCGTGAAGGTCCGCCGCGAAGGTTGGAAACTGAAAACCAACCGACGCCGCAAAGAGGTTCGGCATGGACGTTGGGTCCGCTATGACGTCACGTTGCCGGAGCTCACCGAGCTCCAACGCCCCATCTCAACAGCCGAATCAACACTTCACCCTCCCTCTGGGAGGGTCGAGCAAAGCGAGGGGAGGGCCGAGCATGACCTCCGCGCGCCCGCCAACCCTGGACGGTTTTCCGCATTGGCATGGCCATCCACCCTGCCCCTCGGCGCGTCGGGGACGCTGGCCCAATCTCCGCTTACGATTCGTTCCGTTGTTCCCTCAACAACGCCGGCTGGCAATCCAGGTTGGCTCGTTGATGCCGTTGTGCGAACGCCCGCGAAATTTCACATTCGGCTGGAACGTTGGAACCTGGGTGTGCAGGCTTTTAGCATCAGCGTCGATGGCACGATGGACGTGAACCTAGACTGCCAGTTTGTGATGGGCATGTCCGCCGACTACAGCGAAGTGCCTCCCGCGATTCAGTTGGATGTGAACGTCGAGCAAGCCAACATGCGGATGGATCGATTCAACGTCGAACGAATCAGCAAGCTGGGCGGTGACGCGGCGGAAGAGCTGGGCAACTTGGCGGAGGACACGTTGATTCGGTTGTGGCTCAAGAAAGAGAACACTCGATTGGCCGATCGTTTGAACGACGCGATCGCGAAACATCAATCCGACCTACGGTGGTCGATGATGCAATGGTTGGGACAATGGCACTCAGCGTCGTTGCCATCAGATGATGCGGACAGCACCACCCGCTGACCATCTCTGACTCTTCTGCAATCGCGGTCTGATTCCGGGCCTCGATTGAATTCCCCAGCCGATCACCAAGATCCGCCCATGAACTTTCTCTGCCACGCCATTCCATACTTGGATGATCCGGTGATGGCGGTCTCGACAGGCATCCCTGACTTCTTGTCCGTGATCGATCGCAAGATCCGAGCTCGCGGACGATTGGCGGCTCCATTCATCGAGGATGCCGATCCGGTGCTTCGGCAAGTCGCTCGCGGCGTGTTGGCCCACGTCGACGATGACCAGTGGTTTCATGGGGGCGAGACGTTTGCGCGGATGAACCTGGAGTTCGCCGTTCAGCTGCGTGATCTGCTGCCGGGAGACGCGGGGTTTCGGCCAAGTTTTGTGGGGCACATTTTGATTGAGATGTTGCTGGATTCGAATTTGATCGAGGACCAGCCCGAGATCGGCGAGCGGTACTACGCAATGTTTGATGAGGTGCCTCAGGACGAAATTGCGGCGTCGGTTCAGCGAATCACCGGCAAATCGACGGACAAGATCCCCGCGACGCTGCAGCGGTTCGCTTCCACCCGGTTCTTGTACGATTACTTGGCCGACGACACACTGCTGATGCGGCTGAACCAGGTCATGGCCCGAGTCGGGTTGGTGGCGTTACCCAATGCCGTTCGCGATTGGTTGCCAAAAGCACGCCAAGAGGTGCGACTTCAGCACGCACGTCTGCTCGCCCCCGGAGGTCGTCCGATGGCCTATCCTGAGCTGACTCGGGCTTCCTCAGGCAAGCCCGCAGACACGAACACCCGTTGAAATTCCCCTTTCGAGAACTCTGTAGAGAAGAACATTATGAAGTACGGCATGAACCTGCTGTTGTGGTCCGGCGAAGTCACCGAGGAAATGTTGCCCGTTTGCGAGCAGCTCAAAGGAATCGGATACGACAGCGTCGAATTGCCAATGTTCAATCTCGATCTGGACTACGCCAAGATCGGCAAGCGTCTTGATGAGATCGGATTGGGACGAACCGCCGTCACGATTCGCGGCGAAGAAGACAACCCCATCTCTTGCGATCAAGCGGTGCGAGCCAAGGGCGTCGAGCTGAACAAGAAGACGTTGGATTGCTGTGCCGCCGCCGGCGTTGAGATCTTGGTCGGCCCTTATCACTCGGCGATCGGATTGTTCAGCGGTGCTGGACCCACCGAAGATGAGTGGAAGTGGGGCGTTGAATCCATGCGAGCAACCGCCGAGTACGCCGAGACCGTTGGCGTGAAATTGGGCGTCGAAGCTCTGAACCGTTTTGAGTGCTACCTGCTGAACTGCCACGGCGACTCGGCCCGCTTTGCTCGCGAGGTGGATCATCCATCTTGTGGCATCATGTACGACACCTTCCACAGCAACATCGAAGAGAAATCGATCACCGAAGCGATCCAGGCCGGCGGTGACAAGCTGTTCCACATTCACATCAGCGAGAACGACCGTAGCACACCGGGCAAAGGCGGCGTGAACTGGAAAGAGAACTTCGACGCGATCGTGCAATCGGGCTACGACGGTTACCTGACCATCGAAGCGTTCGGGCTGGCTCTGCCGGAAATCGCCGCCGCAACCAAGATTTGGCGGAAGATGTTCTCCGACGAGCTGACACTCGCCAAAGAGGGCCTCGAGTTCATGAAAGCGGAATTGGCCGCACGGAACGCCTGATCTGAAATCAGCTAATTTTCGGGCCTTCCCGATTCGCGGAGGGCCCGAAATAGACTGCCTAAACGGCAAACAACACCGGTTTCGGTCGATCTCCCCTGACCGGCCGCCTTCCGCGCCAGATCAGAGAAATATCTACGAAACCACCCATGCGGGGGTGTGGTGCCGGATTTCGCGTGGCTACATTGTTCCCACGTGTATCGCACCAGGCTCGCCGGGGGGTCCCCGATCAATTGGCGAGAGATCACGTGCGTGAGACTGGAAATCACCGATCTTTGAAAGTTGGATGTCTCCCAGATGTGCTTGCTTGCTGTTCAGTACCGTTTGGTTCCCGAAAGTCCTATCCTCGTTGCGGCCAACCGCGAAGAGTATGTGGACCGCCCGAGCCAAACGCCGTCCATTCAATCCGGTAAACCACGCGTGTTGTGTGGAATCGACCAAAAGGCCGGTGGAACGTGGTTGGGGGTAAACCAAAACGGTTTGTTTGTTGGTTTAACCAATCGTGCCACCGCGACGCCTTTGTTCGGACAACGGTCTCGTGGCCAACTGGCGATGGATTTATTGCGTTGCACCTCTTCACGTCGTGCACTCGAAAAAGCCCACGCTGAGTTCGCTAAAAATCGCTACGAAGGTTGCAATATCATCTTGGCCGACGCCAAAGCTGGTTTTGCAATTCACGCCGATGAACGTCAAGAAGTCGTCGAGTTGCAAGAAGGCCTGAATATCATCGGCGCTCGCAACTTGAACGACCCAGACGACGGACGCGTTCAGTTGGCTCGCCGCCTGTTAACCCTTCAGACGCTGGACTCGCCGGTCAAGTTCCTGGCGGTCGCCAGCAAAGTGTTCGCACGTTCGCCGGTCGGCCAAGGTCGACCAAGCATGGTCATTCGCAACGGTGACTACGCGACCGTCAGCAGCACGCTGATCGCGTTGGGCGTCAAACCACGCGATGCGATCTATCAGTTCAGCAGCGGTGCACCGGACGAGAGCAAGTACGAAGACTACTCGCCGATGTTGCGAGACATCCTCAGCCGCGGTCTGCGGGAAGCTCGCACCAAAGCCAAAGTCGGCTCCTGATCTTTGATCGAGCCAGCATCGGCTGAAATATCGAAATCACATCACGCCAATGCAGCAAGTCATCCTTGCCGCGTTGGCGTTTTTGATGCGCCGGCCGCCACTCTCCGTTGAGGCGAAGGATGCCCAATCATCGGCAATTTGGCCGCGTACGACGAAGTTTCGGTCAAACTCGAAAAAAGAAAAATTTTTTGTGTGACTTTTCTTTGGCTGAATCTCACGCCCGCGCATCTTCCGTCTTCCACCGATCTTCACGGAATGAGGGCTAAGATAAAGCGTCATCGGGCAATTTGCGCGTTTTCTTCGTCCCAAGCGAATACTGCGCCACTTTTTGACGACGCTCGGCAACCCCCCAATTCGAGTTTGACTTCTCCCCTGCGATCCTCCACCATCAGTCTCGATGTCGTGGAAAGGCGCCTTGGGCATCTGTAGCGAAGGCAGGAGGACCGTTGGTGGTTCAGGCCTGTCGGCAGCGGGCGTCTCTTTTCTCTCTGTTTCGATTGGTAGGGACGATGAAACTGGCTTCTTGGTTGGGTAAGTCTCTTTTGGCACTCCTGATGGTCGGCGTTTGGGCGGGTTGTGAAGCTGAGCCAACGGTGATCCCCGAAAATGAAGACGAATTTGCCGCCTACGACGCCGCAATGGCGGGAGCGGAAGCGGAGGCTGCCGAGAACGCCGACGAGGTGGCCCCCTGACTGCCGAGCCCGTCCGTCCTGGGCTGATCCACGCTGACTTCTTTCGGCTCGAGATTTCTGGCCGAAAACGATCGCTGATCTCCGTCATCATCAGCGACTTTCGTTCTCTCTTCTCTTCTTTGGATTCGGTGAAATGTTGATTCACAAACGCGGGCAACTGTTTCCGCCACATCAGAAAGGCAAACAAAGCGTCTCGTACAGCGGGTTCACGCTGGTGGAGTTGCTGGTCGTGATCGCCATCATTGGCGTCTTGGTCGGTCTGTTGCTGCCGGCCGTGCAGGCAGCTCGCGAAGCCGCTCGGCGAATGAGTTGCAGCAACAACTTCAAGCAAATTGGCTTGGGCGTTCACAACTATCATTCGGCCTACAACCAGTTTCCGATGCATGGCACGGGAGCGACGAACGAAACGAATGATTCGTGGTCCTTGGCCGACGATCACGGTACCGCTCCGGCTCCGCCCGTTGGATTCAGTCGCCACATGCTCAGCTATCTGGTGGGTATTTTGCCGTTCATTGAGCAGCAAGGTATGTGGGAGCACATCGCGAATCCGCTGACCGACGAAGCCAATCGGACTTGGCCTGCAATGGGGCCGGCACCCTATGCGGTTCGCTACTTGCCTTGGCGAACCGATGTTCCGACCTATCGATGCCCCAGCGACCCGGGCCGTGGGCTGCCAACCGTCGGGCGAACGAACTACGCGGCTTGCACCGGCGACGCGACCAGCCGAACTCAAATCGGCGGCTCGCGTTTCAACGGTGCCCAAGGCCGTTGGCGTTACCAAGATGAAAACTGGTTGGTCCGGCAATGCCGGGCCAACCTTCGTGGTGCCTTTGTTCCTCGAGGGAACACTCGTTTCCGAGACATCCTGGATGGGACGTCGAACACGATCCTTTGTGGCGAGATCGTGACGGACTTGGGCGACCGAGACATTCGCTCCGCCGCTTCGCTCAACAATGGTGGCCAAGGTGGTCAGTGGGGTAACGGCATCATGGGCAATCCCAAAACATGCGAAGACAATGCCTTGATCGATCCCGCCCGTCCGAATTTTTGGTTGGGCAGCACGACGGTCAGCGGTGGTGCGACGACACGCGGCGGACGATGGGCCGACTTTCGTCCTCTGTATTCGCAGTTCCTCTGTATTCTTCCACCGAACAGCGAGGTCTGCTTGGGGGGGAACCACGGTACGGAAGGCATCACAACCGCCAGCAGTCGACACCAAGGCGGGGTGCATGTGCTGATGGCCGATGGCGCTGTGAAGTTCATCACCGACTCAATCGAGGCCGGTAACAGCCGGGCGGAAACGGTCTGGCATCGCAATGCCTCGCAGGAAAGCAGCAACCCACCGGGGTCGGCCAGCCCCTACGGATTGTGGGGATCCTTGGGAACTCGTGCCGCACGCGAGGTGATTGACGAAGAGTTCTGACTCTTGGTCTTAGTCCTGGCGCGACTTTGCGTTTTCTTTGAAACAACAACGCCCGGCGTATCGTCTGATATGTCGGGCGTTTCTCATGTTTCGCCAATTTGCTGCCTTTCAACCGTGCAAAATTGTCATTTGCCGAGTTGCAATGTTCCGCTTATTGTGGTCGGGACCGCACCCTTCGCCGGTGTCATGGCGTTCGACGATCCCATTGGGAAAATGAAACCCTGATGTACCGCCTATCGGCGGTCGACAACTTCGAACGCGAAACACCGATGCGATCTTTCATTGACTTGCTGCAAGACTTTGCTAACTAACAGCGAAGTTGCCTTTCCTTTGTTTGTCTGCTCATGACACAACGATTTTATCTCTTCTGTTTTGTTGCCGCTTGGCTTGGAACCGGTTTCGGGACTTGTTCGTCCGCGTTTGCCGTCGATTTTGCCAACGACATCCAGCCGATCTTGAACGAACACTGCGTGGCCTGCCACGGCGGTGTCAAACAAGCCGGCGATTTGTCGTTCATTCATCGCGACAGCGCTCTGGCTGTGATCGAACCTGGCAGTGTCGAAGATTCTTACATGATCGATCGGATTCTGTCCGATGACGAATACGAGGTCATGCCGCCACCGGAACACGGCGCTCCACTGACCGAAGAAAAGATCGATCTGCTGAAGACTTGGATCGAAGAAGGTGCCGAGTGGAAACAATCTTGGGGCTATGAACCGCCTGTTGCGCCCGAGGTGCCGAAGGCGACCAACTCGGACGCCTGCCGCCAATCCATCGATCATTTCGTTCGTCACTCACTGGAAGAGAAAGGGATCGATCCCGCCCCGGATGCCCCGCCGCACCAATGGCTCCGAAGGGTCACGTTGGATCTGACCGGCGTACCGCCGACGTTGGCCGAAGTCGAAAGCTTCAGTGCGGCGGCAAAAGAACGTGGCGATGCGGCGTACGCAGAAAAGGTGGATGAGTTGCTGCAGTCATCCGGTTATGGCGAACGCTGGGCGTCGGTTTGGCTGGATCAGATTCGTTATGCCGATAGTCGCGGTCTGGGACTCGACGGTCGTCGCAACGCCTGGAAGTATCGCGACTGGGTGATCGATTCGCTCAACAACGACATGCCTTTTGATGAGTTCACGATCAAACAAATTGCCGGTGACTTGCTGCCGGATCCTTCGATCAATGATCGCTTGGCCACCACCGCCAGTCGGTTGACGCAGACCAACGAAGAAGGCGGAACGGACGACGAAGAGTTTCGCATCAACGCGGTGATGGACCGAGTCAGCACGGTTTGGCAAACCTGGCAAGGCATCACGTTCGGGTGCGTTCAATGTCACAGTCACCCGTACGACCCCATCGAACACGAAGAATTCTATGAGTTCATGGCGTTCTTCAACAACTCGGTCGACTGCGACTTAAGCGGCGAAGAACCATTGTTGTCCGTGCCGCTGGACAATGAAGACGAAGAGCGTGCGTCGCAGCTCGACCGGCGAATTCGTTCGCTCAAGGAATCAATTTGGCATCAAGAGTTTGAAGCGGTCAGCGATGACGAGTTGGATTGGAAACACATCGATTCCATGACCGCCTCGGCTACCAAGCAAACCAAAGTCGACGTCGAGAAACGCAACGGGCGGACGGAGTTCTACACAATCGACACGCTATCCAACGGCACGACGGTCTCGCTGGAATGCGAGATGCCCGCGTCGGCCGACAAGCTCACCGCGATTCGTTTGACGCTGCTGCCTCGCAATCCTGAAACCGCACTGGCTGATTCTGAATGGGGATTTGTGCTGTCGCATTTGAATGCGGTTCTGGTTGGTGGCGAAGACGAAGAAACGCAAATCGAGTTCTCGCACGTCGTCGCGGATGAGCCCGAACCGCTGAAGCATGCTCGGTCGAGCATGGACTCGAAGAACAGCGACGGTTTCGCTGCCTTCACTCGTATTCATCACGCTCGCGTGGCAGTCTTCTTGCTAAAGGAACCGGTCGAAGTCCCCGAAGGTGCCAAGCTCAAGCTCGACATGAGTTGTCGCCAACAAGCCTTGGGTGCATTCCCTTTGGTCGTTCGACGTGGCAGCGTCGATGTCTGCTCGGACGAAAAAGCATTGCTCGCTTGGACAGATGAGGATCTCAAGGCACAGCGTGATGAGCTGTCGGAGCTTTCGGCTCAGCGACGCAAGATCCCTTCGGTCCGCATCCCAATCATGATGGAACGCCCTGAGCATTTGGCTCGCCCCAGCCATGTGTTCATTCGCGGTTTGTTCCTGACGAAGGACCAACAAGTCCAACCGGACGTGCCGAATTCGATGCCGCCGATTGATGGTGAAGGCCCGTTCAACAGAATGGATCTGGCCAAGTGGTTGGTGGATCCGAGTAACCCGCTGACAGCTCGTGTGACAGTCAACCGAATCTGGGCTCGTTTGTTCGGGATCGGTTTGGTGCCGACCGAGGAGGACTTTGGGTCCAGTGGTGAGCGGCCGACGCATCCTGAGTTGCTCGATCACTTGGCTCTCAAGTTTCAGAACGAATACGACTGGAGTTGGAAGCAACTGATTCGGTCAATCGTGTTGTCGAGCACCTACCGGCAAGACGCTGTTATCGATCCCGATTCGGACTTGGTCGATCCACAGAACCGATGGTTGGCTCGCGGGCCTCGTTTCCGCATGCCCGCCGAAATGGTTCGTGATCAAGCCTTGTTCGTGTCCGGATTGCTTTCGCCGGAAGTCCACGGTGCCCCGGTTCATCCCCCGATTCCCGATGGCGTTTGGAAACCGTTTCAAGGCGGCGACAAGTGGAGCACGCCCGATGTCGGCAACCCAGACCGCTACCGCCGTTCGATTTACACCTACACCAAACGCAGTATCCCGTACCCCATGTTCGCCGCGTTCGACGCTCCTTCGCGTGAGTTCTGCACGCCACGGCGGCTACGATCCAACACGCCACTGCAAGCCCTGACGACACTCAACGACGTCACGTTTGTGGAGTGCATGCAAGCACTGGCCGAGAAGATCGAATCAATGGACGGGGCGTTGGAAGAACGTTTGAAGAAAGGATTCCAGTTGGTAACTTCGCGGTCGCCAACCTCCGCTGAACAGAAGATCCTGGTGGCTCTGTACGAGCAAGCCAAGCAACAGTCCGAACAAGAGCAAGACGCCTACGAAGCCGTCGCGTCTGCGTTGTTGAACCTCGACGAAATTATGAGCAAATAAGATGAATCGCGAATCGATCTCTCAAGAACTTTTTCGTCAGTCGTTGTTGCAAACCAGTCGCCGGCAATTCCTGACCGAATCCGCCGCTGGTCTCGGAGCCATTTACTTGGCGACTCAGCAAGCGGGCGGGAACCGTGCCCATGCGAATGCATCGCTGCAACATGGTTTTGATCCCCAACACGACGCCACCAATCCGCTCAGCCCACTGACGCCGCCTCAACCGGCCAAGGTCAAGCGAGTGATCTACCTGCACATGGTCGGTGCACCCAGCCAACTGGAGCTGTTCGACTACAAGCCGGATCTCAAAAAGCTCGACGGCAAGGAGTGCCCGCAGTCGTTCTTGGAAGGCAAGCGTTTTGCGTTCATCAACGGCACGCCTCGCATGCTGGGGCCACAGTATGACTTTCAGCAACACGGCGAATCCGGTGCATGGGTGTCCGAGTTGATGCCCAACTTGGCCAAGCAAGTCGACGATCTGTGCTTCCTGAAAACGGTCAAGACAGACCAGTTCAACCACGGGCCGGCTCAGTTGATGGTGCATACCGGAGCCGCTCCGATGGGATCGCCGTCGATCGGTTCCTGGGTCACGTATGGTCTGGGCAGCGAGAACGAAGACCTGCCTGGCTTCATCGTTTTGTTGTCCGGCGGTCGATTGCCTCGTGTCGGCAAGGCTCTATGGGGATCAGGCTTTTTGCCGTCGGTCTACCAAGGAGTGCAGTGCCGATCCAAAGGCGATCCGGTTTTGAATGTCGCCAACCCCGAAGGCGTTTCTCGACAAGAACGACGTCAGGTTTTGGATGCTTTGGCGGCACTCAATCAAGAGTCGTTGCAGCAATACGGCGATCCTGAAACGGTCACCCGGATCGCTCAGTATGAGATGGCTTATCGGATGCAGGTGGCTGCTCCCGAAGCAATGGATCTGTCGCAAGAAACAGCGGAAACACTTGAGAACTACGGCGCCGAGCCTGGCAAAGAATCCTTTGCCAACAACTGCTTGCTCGCGCGGCGTTTGGTCGAAGAAGGCGTCCGCTTTGTGCAGTTGTTCGATTGGGGCTGGGACACGCACGGATCCAACCGCGGCGAATCGCTCGAGCACGGACTGCCGGACAAGTGCAAGCAAACGGACAAGCCCATCGCGGCGTTGCTGGCTGATTTGAAACAGCGTGGGATGTTGGAAGACACGCTGGTCGTGTGGGGCGGCGAGTTCGGACGCACACCGATGCGAGAAAACCGAGGTGGAGCAACGATGGCATTCCACGGCCGCGACCACAGCCCCGAGGCGTTCACAATGTGGATGGCTGGCGGCGGCGTCAAACCTGGGTTCACCTATGGCGAGACCGATGCGGTCGGCTACACGGCCGCGACCGAGTCCGTGCACCTGCGAGACTTCCACGCCACCCTGCTGCACCTGCTCGGCTTCAACCACGAGACGATGGTCTACCCCTTCAAAGGCCTCAACCAACGCCTCACCGGAGTCAAGCAAAGCCGAGTCGTCGAAGAGATTTTGACGTAGACGGCGTAGGTCGGCTCATCGCAACCCGCCGCGTCAGCAAGGAGGTGCTCAAAGTCATAACCCGCCGCGTAAGCAAGGCTGCGGCACAGATGCGGTTGTATGTCGATCCTTGCTCACGCGGCGGGTTATGATTGTGTGATGGTGGATGGAACAAGGTTTCCGTCACAACCCGCCGCGTTAGCAAGGCCACACGCAATATCCACAATGAAATCTTCGACGAGGCGGTTCCACGACGCAAACTTCTCTGCCATCGCCCACCTATCGCAGGAGGCCGATCGTGCCCGACGACCCAGTTGCATTCTTCCTCACATGGCCCACCTACGGGACATGGCTCCCAGGTGATCGCCGTGGCTGGGTCTTGCATCAACATGGCTGGAAGATGCCGGATCCCTCAAGGCAAATCGAAGCGGCTGCTAGGATGAACGAAGACGCGTGTCTCTTGTCGGTTGCTGAGCGAGACTTGGTCGAGCGGCAAGTTGCGGAGACGTGTCGAGTCCGCAGGTGGGAACTGCATGCTAGCTCCTGCCAGTCCAATCATCTGCATGTTGTTCTCTCTGCACCGGGTGTTGATCCCAAACGAGTTCGAGCCGACTTGAAAGCATGGTGCACACGGCGTTTGAACGAAGGCTCTCGCCGAGAACGCAAGCGATGGTGGGCTGATCGCGGAAGTCAGCGTTATGTCTGGGACGAAGAAGCCTTGGAGCGAGTGGTGATCTACGTGCAGGTAGCCCAAGGCCGCAAAGACCGGGACCTCGATGGAAGATGACGAGCTCAATCGCTGGAATTTGACCGCCTCGTTGCGTCAGGCTGTGCCATCAGTCACAACCCGCGGCGTTAGCAAGGCCATGCATTCGTCCTGCGTCCTCTGCCACAACCCGCTGCGTGAGCAAGTCTGGCGTCTCGTCTGCTAGCTGTTCGTTCCTTGCTTACGCTGCGGGTTAAGAGATGACGGCCTTGCTGACGCGGCGGGTTATGACTTTCATGCCGTGGCAGGATGGAGGCATCGGTTTTCTCGCCGGCTACACCTCACCGCCGGAACATCATCAGATCCGCAGCCAGCGTCACCGGCATCGCCGTGGCGGTCTGCACGCGAGCGTTCTGCGAGAACCGCACGCCGCGATAGGTCATCGCCATCGCATCGGCGATCGCTTCGCTGTCCAAGTCAACCTGTTCTTGCCACACGCGATGTTCAACCAGCTTCAATCCGGCAACCGCCATCTCGTCGACGACCTTCTCCCAACGACTCCGACGCTGACCCGATTGCTGCACGTGCTCGCGAAGCTCGATCAAGTCCTCTTCGCCGGGAACGGCAACAATCAGCATTCCATCTTCCGTCAGCACCCGAGCAATCTCGGTAACGGGACGACGGCCGAACAATGACAGCACACAGGACACGCTGCCATCTGCCACCGGCAGCGATCGGTCCGCGTTGGCCCAAACCCAAGTCGCTTCCGGCCACCCGCGAGCGGCCAGCTTGATCGCTTTCTTTGACAAATCGATCCCGCAGTAACTGCCCGGCGAATCGCCAAACAAAGCCGGCCCAAAGGTGCCTTCGCCGCACCCTAAGTCGATCGCCCTGGAGTTGCTGCAGTCGCTCCGAGCCGCCACCCAAGGTCGCAAGGCCTCGATCAATCCACTGGCATGGCCACGCTGGAGCCAACGATGGCGTGCCAGCACCGCTGCATCCGCGTCTCCCGGTTGTTTGGACTTGCGATCCTGCGGCTGGGACAAGCTGTAATACCCCTCGCGAGCCCGATCGAAGTGGTGTCGCTTCTCACAGCGCAGCCCACCCTCCACCGGCGACAAAGCCAACCCGCAATTCCGAACGGTGCAACGCAACTCAAACAAACCAAAACCTTCTCATTCATCCAAACCTGTAGATCCCAACCCGCTGCCTGCACAGTCCCACTCGTCAT
>NZ_ANMO01000029.1 GCF_000338295.1 Rhodopirellula europaea 6C | reverse complement strand
CTGCACGACCTCAGCAGCGGGAGGGGGCGGGAAGCGAGCGTTCAGTGAGATTTCTGGGGGAGGGTAGGCATCGTTTTGCTCGGGATTGGCTTGATCGGTCTGCTGCATTTTCCGGATGAGTCGCCCACTACCGGATCTCCGATGAATTTGGAGACAATCAGCGCCCACGGTGACGATTGATTCGGCCCTCGATGAAGACGGGGATCATTCGATTGATCGTTGATCAATGAGCTTGTCCGTTCTCTCACTTCGAGCGTTTCCATGCAGAGAAGACATTTTCTTTCGTTCTCAGCATTCGCTGCCGCCGCATCGGTCACCGGATGCGATTCCGGCAACGTGACGGAACCCATTGCGGCCTCGGTGGAGCGAGTGGCGACGGAGGTCGACGAAGCTGTCGATGAGACGTCGACCGAAGACTTGGAACGCTATCGTGTTGCTTTGCGAGGCTACGAAATCGTTTCGGGGATGATTGGCCCGCGAGTGTTCTTCTTGCCCTATCCTGGGATGCGAATTCTGTCCGTGGTGATTGTGGCGACGACGGTTTCAGCGAAGTTGGCGGTCAAGTACATCGACACCGAGTTGATCCAGCGACAGTTCGAAGAAGAACTAACTGACGAAGAACGCTCGCTGGTCGAGGCAGATGGCTACGTCCGATTTGAAACCGAAAGCGGCGTTTCAGAGACGGTTATGTTGGGACCCAGCGAGTACGCGTGAATTCGTCGATCATCGAGATTCTTATGAGCCACGGTATCGGAGCCAATTGTGAAAGCCCCTCATCCCACGATCACTCTCGGATTCAACGTTCTCCTGATTTTGTACTCGGCGGGGACAGGGTTCATCACGTTCGCTTTTTCTGACAAAGCCCAGGGCGTTCCCATCCAAGGCTTGGTTCTCACATCGTTGATCGACTTTGTACGGTACCTGATCATGATGTTCATCTCCGCATGGTTCATTCGCGAATTCTGGAATCGGTTGGTCGCGGATTTGTTCACAACGCGACTGATCGCTTATCGCGAGGCCATCACCATCGTCGTCCTTTTGGGTTTGTTCGGATTGTGATCGACCGACAATTGATTTGTGACGGGCAATTTGACTCGTCCAAGCGGTGGCAATAAGATCACTTGATCGCTTCCCTTTCGTGACCAACGGTCGACGAAGTGCATTCGGCGAACTTTCCAGTCCATTTGTTTGTTGGAGAATTCAGCCATGCACCTTTCTGTTGGTATCTTTGAGCTCGTCTTGCCCGCCGTCCTTGGGCTCGTCTCACTGCTTTTGCGGTGGCGTCGGAGCAAGCTTCTGCAAACGGCGGAGATTGCCTTTGCTTGTTCCTGCGGTGCGACCTTGCTATCGCCCGCGGACCTCGCATCAACGCTGCTCTTCACCGTCGCGTTCTTTCTGTGTTTTCAACTTGGCACCCGTTTCAAGAAGCCGGTGAAGAAAGACGTGACGATGGAGAAGGACGTCGACCAATCACAATCGAGCTGGGTGAATCCATTTCGATTCGGAGTAGTGGTTGTTGCGTTCGGAGTTGCCGCTTTTGCGTTTGGGCAAATTCAGCTTTGGCAGCAGCCCGCCGGACCGCTGGCCCATCAAGTTTTCCGAGCATGGGCGGCCAGCTGGATTGGAACCATCCTGCTCGTGTTGTCAGCAGCGTTTTGGGGTTACCATTTCGCAAGCAGACAAATGCTGAGTAAGAAGGATGCTTCCGTTTGACCGCACTTGAGCAGAACAGGAGCTTCATGCGTTTTACATTGACGCAAATTTTGACCACGGTGCTCATCGTTGTCTTGGGTTTCGCGCTCGTTGGTACTCAGATCCGCCATCAGCGTCGGATCGCTTCGTTGGAACATGCCCTTTATCAGGCTCGCTCGGACATTGCGATTGCCGAGTATGGTTCTGCGAGTTGTCTGTTGCTGGAACTTCATCCAAGTTTCTATGGCGAACCATCGAGCGTGCGTTTCTTAAAACATGAAATTGCTTGTTCAATCTTGATGCACTGGGAACGTGAAGCGGCAATTGACGCCGCGATGGACACTCCTGGTCATTGCAAGGCATTTGCGAAACGAGGGTTGGAGCTCCTGGAGTGCGCAACACCAGACGATTTTGTTCACGGCTTGCGTTCGTCGTTCTCGATTTATCCTGACGATGAATTGGATTCTTGGTTCTTAGGTAGTCCACCAGGTGACCTGCTCAACTTCAAGGCTTTCTTGCAGGCGGCATTTGAACTGAATGAACCTGACGGTGGTTAGACTTGTCCGTCTTCCAATGGGCGTTATTCGCACGGAAAGTGTGGCATAGGCTTCCAGCCTGTGTTCTTCGCAATCACAGGCTGGAAGCCTATGCCACTTGTTTTCTGCACCGTCCTTCGCACGCTCTACTTTCCAAGACTGACCAACGGAACCGAAATGAGTTCATCTCCCAATCCAGATGACTACCTTGGGCATTGCGAGGACATTGATGCTGGCCATCCGGACATCGTTGAATGTGCACGCAAGCTGGCGGGGGCATCGATGGAGGAAACCGCGAAGAACTGTTTTGAGTTTGTGCGCGACGCGATCCGGCACACCGGAGATGAACAGCGCAACCCAGTGACATGCCGAGCGTCGGATGTGCTATCGCACGGGATTGGATACTGCTACGCCAAGAGTCATCTGCTTTGTGCTTTGTTGCGAGCCAACCAAATTTCCGCCGGGATGTGTTACCAGCGATTGTCGGTTGATGGCGATGGTCCACCGTTCTGCTTGCACGGTTTGAACGCCGTTCATTTGCCTGGGCATGGTTGGGTTCGGATCGACGCTCGTGGGAACAAACTCGGTGTGAACGCCCAGTTCGATCCGCCTCGTGAGCAACTGGCGTTTGCGACCGAAATGGAAGGCGAATGCGATCTTCCAGAGGTTTGGCAAAAGCCACATCCGGCCGTGGCAGAGCGGCTGAGGCGGCACGATGATTGGATTGAACTGGCCGAAGATTTGCCTGATGTCGTTTGAAGGCAATCGGCATCCGCCAGACAGTACAATGGAGACCACTGTTGCAGCGTGGTCGAGTGATTGGCGATGGATATTTGGTGTTCGCCTTCATGCTGCTCGTCGGTGACGATGAACCGAAGAGGGGCTGAGCCCTCCTGCGACAGCCAACTAGCGACGAGATTGCGGCGCTGCCTTCATTCAGTGCTTGGAATCGACTCGTTGTATTTCGGTCGATTGATTCGGTAATTTCTGGAGATACTCTGAAAAGCCACGCCGCTTTTTCGGCGGTATACCACGCCGAAGTGAGCCGTCTTGAAACAGACGACCGAACAAAAATTGCCGATCACTGTCGTCCCACATCGCCTTGAGAGAATGACATCATGAATTGTTTGTTGAATCGAATGACTCGAGCCGCCGTCGCAGCATTCTGCGTGATCCTCGGGGCCAATTCGCTTCTCGCGTTGGACGACGCGCCGAAGGACAAGGAAGCAGTGAAGGCTGCTGAACCGGTCAAGGTGCAGGGAACATTCGAGGCGACTCGAAGTTGGGAATTGAACCACGGGTTGGATCAGTTTGGTGAACTTGAGATCAAGAAGATCCTGCCGCACGGAACCGAAGTCAAAGAGGGCCAGACGGTCGTTTGGTTTGACACTGAATCCATCGACAAAAAACTTTCTGCCGCCGAGATCGATATCCGCTTGGCAAGAATCACCGCGGCGGATGAACAATTTGCGTTTGACCTATTCGTTGCTGCTCAGAAACTTGATCGCGAAGATGCGGAGCGTGCACGTCAGTCTGCCAAGCAGGCTTACGACAACTACTTGCAAGTCGACCGGGATCGGAAAATCAAAAGTGCCAAATTCGACATCAAATCGTCCAAGGCCTCGTTGGAAAACGCGGCGGAGGAATTGAAGCAGCTTCAGCAGATGTACGACGCGGATGACTTGACCGAAGAGTCCGAAGAGATCGTGCTCAAGCGTGCCAAGCGTTCGGTCGAGTCCGCTCAGTTTCGATTGGAAAGCACCGAGATCCGATCCAAACGAACGATGGAGCAATCCATTCCCGCAGAGGACGCTCAAACGGAGGCGACTTGGGAACGGGCTCAGATGGCTTACGAGAAAACCCTTCGCAACCTCGACAGTGCCAAGAAGAAACGCGACATCGAACGTCGAAAGGCCGCCGAAGCTTTGGCAGAAAAGGAAGCCGACTTCGAAGAGCTTCGCCAGCAACGAAAGTCGATCGTCATCAAAGCTCCTGGTGGCGGCATCTTGCTTTATGGAGAACTCAATCGTGGTGCTCTCAATGCCAAGCCCAGTCCGATCAAGGCGGGGGCGAAAGTTTCAACCGACCAGGTCATCGCCACCGTGGTCCAGCCCAAAAAGATGCGAGTTCGTTTGACGTTGAGCGAGGCGGATTTGGCAGGCATCAAGACAGGCGATTCATGCGTCATCAAGCCAGCACTTGATCCGAAGGGCGAAGTGAAAGGCGTCGTTGATTCGGTTGCGACGGTGCCATTCATGGGAACCAAGTTTGATGCGACCGTGAAGGTCGTTGGGCAATTGCCTGACGCGGTGAAGCCCACCATGACGGCAACCGTTGAACTGACGAAGTGATCGTGGTCATCCTCGGGAAAACGCTATGAACATCAAGCAAACCGAACAATCTTTCACGATGACTTTGGTCACTCGGCTCATTCGAAGATCGTCTCTTCGCTGCGTGTTGGTGATTGCTGTCTTTTGTCCGCTGGTGTTGAGCTCGCCATCCCATGCGGAAGAGTTACCGGCGGTGGCGCACTTCGATGTGACTCGCACCCCCGTGCCACCTGAAATTGATGCACCCACCGAATCGGATATTCGCTCAGCGATCGTGCGTGGCATCGAGTTCATGCTCGAAGACCAGAACCCGAACGGTTCTTGGGGATCACCGACTCGGACGAAAGGTCTGAATATCTACGCCCCGGTTCCTGGAGCACACCATGCGTTTCGAGCCGCGACCACGTCGTTAGGAATCGCTGGGTTGATTGACACTTTCGAACACTTGCCGGCGGATGCACCCGAACAAAGTTTGCGAGCACAAGTTCGCGATTCGGTTGAACGAGCGGAAACATGGTTATTCCGCGAATTGCCGAAGCTGCGTCGAGCGGATGGCTCGGCCGTGTACAACGTCTGGGGGCATGGCTATTCGATCCAGGCCCTGGTGCGTTTGCATGAATGGCACAAGGACGATGCGGATCGCCAAGGCAGCATCGTCAGTCTGATCCAGGATCAATTCGAAATGCTGCAGCGTTACGAATCGGTCGACGGTGGTTGGGGCTACTACGACTTTCGTTATCAAGCCGACCAGCCAACGTCGTCGTCGACCAGTTTTGTCAACGGAGCGGTGTTGGTTGCCCTGAAGGAAGCCGACTCGCTCGGTATCACTCCGCCCAAGCGTATGGTGGATCGGGCGGTGGCTGCGTTAGGGAGACAACAGAAACCCGACTTCAGCTATTTATATAGCGAAGACTTGCAGTACCGACCGATGCGCGAGATCAATCGTCCGGGCGGCAGTCTCGGCCGGTCCCAGTGCTGCAACGCGGCAATGCGAGTTTGGGGCGATTCCAAAATCACCGACGACGTCGTGAAGGTTTGGCTTTGCCGGCTTTATCTACGCAATGGCTGGCTCGACATTGGCCGCAAGCGACCGATTCCCCACGAAGCCTGGATGCAAGTGGCCGGATACTTCTACTTCTTTGGCCACTACTACGCCGCAGTGGGAATGGATTTGTTGCCCGCAGACGAACGTGCGCCATATCAATCGATGCTGGCCAAGCTGATGCTGGATCGGCAAGAATCCGACGGTTCGTGGTGGGATTACCCGCTGTACGACTACCACCAACCCTACGGCACCGGGTTTGTCTTGATGACATTGGATTCCTGCATGCCATGAGCAATCTGAACCGTAGTGGACGACGCAAGAAGTCCTTCCCCAAAGAAGCCGTCACTCTTTCCACCGCATCAGCGATTGCCTGACGTTCCAGGCATCTCTCCCCAGTTGGCAACCTGGCTGTGATAACATGGTCGCCCCTCCTTCAAACGGGCCACGCCAGACTCTCCCACAGAACGCCACCATGAAGAGAATGCTGTCCGGGATCCTCCTTGCGATCCTTCCTGCCACAACGGTTTCCTTCGCCAAGCCGCCGATCCCAACACCCCGCGAGACGCCGGTGGTGGGCGACATGGATCACTACTTCCTTGAGTCCATGTACGGACTCAAAGAATCGGACGCTGGATTGCAGCACGTGGTCGATTCGCCCGAGTTTCGTGAATTGGTGGCGAAGCATGACTTGAAGCTGTTGGGCGGACCAATGCTGGGCTGCGTCACCGACCACAGCGCTCGCATCTGGGTTCGAACGACAGAAGCCGCCAGCGTGCAGGTTGTGATGGACGGTCAATCCAGCGAGGTCGTCGAAACCTCTGCGGAGATGGACTACTCAGCACTTTTGGACCTCGACGATCTCCAGCCCTCGACGTCGTACACCTACGATGTTCTGGTCAACGGAAAGAGTGTCTTTGCCGACAACAAGCCAACCTTCCGGACTTATCCGTCCAAAGATGAGAAGGCGACGTTCAGTGTCGCTTTCGGCGGTGGAGCCCGTTACAACCCGCCGAAAGAAAAAATCTGGGACGTAATCGCTGGTCGGTCACCGGACGGAATCCTGCTGCTTGGTGACAACGTTTACATCGATCAACCCAAGTCGCGTACGAAGCAGCGTGTTCACTACTACCGCCGGCAATTACGACCTGAATTTCAACGTCTGACCGCGTCGACGTCGGTGTACGCGGTCTACGACGATCACGACCTTGGCGTGGATGATTCCTCGGGCGGCCCCCGTAAATTCAAGCCGAGTTGGAAATTCGAATCGTGGAAAGTTTTTCGCGAGAATTGGAACAATCCAGCATACGGCGGTGGTGATGAGCTTCCCGGTTGTTGGTTTGATTTCTCTATCGGCGATGTCGACTTTTTCATGCTCGACAATCGGTACTACCGATCGTTCGAAGATGGAACGATGCTGGGGCCAGAGCAAAAAGAATGGCTGCTGGACAAGCTGAAAGCGTCCGATGCCACGTTCAAAGTTCTCGCCTCAGGGACGCTGTGGACGGAGCACGCGGACAAGGGAGGTCGGGATTCGTGGTGGGGCGTGAAAGAAGAACGCAACGAGATCTTCGATTTCATCGAGACGGAAAACATCGGCGGCGTGATTCTGCTGTCCGCCGATCGTCACCGAACCGACGTGTACAAGATCGAACGTCCAAACAGTTATGACCTGTTTGAGTTCGAGACTTCGAAGATGACAAATGATCACACCCATCCAACCAAAGAAGAAGCGGTCTTTTCTTACAACGAAGGCAACTTCTTTGGGTTGCTGAAGTTTGACTTGGAAAAGCCCGATCCTGAGGTCACGTTTGAGTGCATCACAATGGAAGACCAAAAGGTCTATGAGATGACTTTGAAACGAAGCCAACTGCAGGCTGCGGAGTGACCACAACGAAGGCGATCCCGCAAGCAACAACACGAAACACGGGCAGCCAAGGGCGATTCCACAAATCATGCAAGAAATCACGATGTGTTGTGAAAGTAGCGTCAGTTGAACTGTGAGTTGCAAGAACCAGATACCGAATCGGATCGGCCCAGGTGTTTGCTATGGAGTCGTGTAGGGTGCCGGTGTCTTCGGTTTCGCACCGCCGCTGCCGGGCATTTGAAGCTCTTTGCGAACCCAGCGAACCCCTTCGATGTTCTCAGTCAATGATTCGCTGGTATCCAAATCTGAGCGATGGTCGAGAATGCCAATTGGCCCCTGGTAGTCGCTTTCCATAACGACCCGAATCATCTCGGTTTCATACTGCCCCTTGCCGAGGCCCAGGATCTTCGGATTGGCGCCATCCACCATCCCGTTCAGATTCAGACAGTGCAGATACGGGAGCATCAACTCGAACGATTGCTTCCAGTCGTGGATGTGATCATGACCATGATGAAAGTTGTAGGTGATGCCAACGTGATCGAATCCTTGCTCACGAAGCAAACGGCACATTGAGACCAGGTTCTCTGGTTCGCCCGCCCAACCCCCGTGGTTGTACAGAGACAGCTCGCAGCCCAATCGCTGGGTTTCCTCCGCGGCAGGAACCATGTGCTCGACGGCTCGCTGTATCTTCTGCTCCTGAGTTCCTTCGTTGAGGTTGGGCGGCATCATCCAGATTTGCGGATGCAGGTCGTGCTTTTCAAACAAGCGATATGCTTCTGGATGGCCGCCCCAGAAGGCGAAGAACTCGATCCCGTGCTTGCGGTATTCCAGAATCTCTTGTTCGAAAGTTGGGACATGTTCGGCTCGCCAATCGTAAGCACAACGGCGGATGCCCAACTCGCGGAGCATTCGAGCTCGCTCGGCCGGTGTCCGCTTGGCTGCGTCAAAGGGAACAATGCACCAAGCCACCAGATTCTCTTGTCGCAGGATGTCAGTCGTCGCGTCGTCGTCCGCAACGGGAGATTGGGCCAGTGCCCTTGCTGACAACCCGATGAACAAAAGCAACGCCGAAACACGAAACAAAACAGACATGGGTGAGTGCTTCAGGTGGAAGTGAGATCAACGCGGTTCAACACAGAACACGCGCCGATGAGGCGGGGTGGAACAGAGATTTGCAGGATACACGGGCGGCTTGCGAAACCAGTTGAAAAACAACACAGTCGCTCCCCCGGAAATCTCGCTGAACGCTCGCTTTCCGACCCCTGCCGCTGCGCGGACGGGGTTCTCAAAGCGTTACTGGCACAGCACCTAACAACTGCACGACCCCCACAAGGCAGAGGCTACGACTTCAGTAACCGATCGATCATTGCGATCAATTTTTGACTGTCCAGTGGTTTGGTAGTGTAGTCGGTGCAGCCGGCCGCCAAACACTCGTCGCGATCACTCTTCATCGCATTTGCGGTCAATGCAATGACGGGCAGCTCGCAACCGCGACGACGAAGTTCCGCCGTGGCATCGTACCCGTCTAAGACTGGCATCTGCATGTCCATCACAATCAAGTCGATTTCGGGCCTCGGTTCGGCAAAGATGGTTTCGATTGCTTCTTGGCCATTGGTCGCTGTGATGACCGTCCCACCGGCTTTCTCGATGAAGTGCTGAGCCAGATAGCGAATATCACGACGGTCATCGACCACCAAGATATTCGCCGAAATTCGAATCTCTTCTTTGATCTTTTCAGACGAAACATCGATCAACAGGTTTGGCTCCACTAACCGTCCCGACGAGACAGCTTCAATCGTCAAGGTAAACGTGCTGCCCTTTCCATAGGTGCTTTTAACCGAGACATCGCCGCCCAATGCGTGTGCTAAACGGCGACAAATTGCCAGTCCCAATCCGGTCCCACCAAATGAACGCGTCGATGTGCTGTCCGCTTGAACAAACGGTTCAAACAACGACGCTTGATCTTCCGGTTTGATTCCGATTCCCGTGTCGACAATCTGGAAGATCAATCGGCAAGTACCGGCAGGCGGCGATTGTGAATTCGATTCATCAATCTCTTCAGCTCGCGTTCCGGGGCCGTCATAGCACACCAGAATTTTCACTTCGCCGGAGTCTGTGAATTTGATCGCGTTGCCGACCAGATTCAACAAAACTTGCCGAAGCCGTACCGCATCAGTTTCGATCAGATCCGGGATCGGACCGTCGAACTCAATCTTCAATGGCAAATGTTTCTCAGACGCTCGAACATCCATCAACGAGCGGACCTCCGCCAACAAACCATCGGGCCGAACGCGATCGGTTTCCAATTGCATCTTGCCCGAATCGATCTTGGACAAATCCAAGATGTCGTTGATGATGTTCAACAAGAAGTTCCCATTCCGACGGATCGTTTCGACCACCTGGATGTTGTCCGGATCCTTCAAATGGTCCTTCAGAATATTCGCATGACCGAGGATCGCGGCCATCGGAGTCCGAATCTCATGCGACATATTGGCAAGAAATTCACCTCGTGAACGGTTCGCATTTTCCGCGATCACCTTCGCTTGCTTCAGCGACTTCTCGAACGCCTTTCGATCATCCACGTCGATGACATAGCCGGTGTAGCCAACAAAGACGCCTTCAGAATCAAAACGCGGCCGTCCCACATCAACCACCCACCGATAGCTGCCATCGGACATCCGCAAGCGGAACTCTGACCAGAACGGTTGACGAGCTTCTGCCGAATTCAAGAATTCTTGGGCGGCGCGTTCATGGTCCTCAGGATGAGTCGCATTCGTCCAACCGAGTCCCATTCCTTCTTCTTGGGTCTGGCCGGTCGTGTCGTACCAGTTCTTGGACAAAAACGTACACATGTGGTTTTCGTCGGTAACCCACAGCATCGCAGGCGAAGCGTCCGCGATCTCACGAAAGTACCGCTCACTTTCGCGAAGCAAATCCACCGACAACTGACGTTGTGTGTTGTTATAGAAATGACAAACCACGCCATGGCGGCTGTCCGGCAACACGATTCGCTCGATCGACCAATCATAGGCCTCGGTCTCGCTGGTATCGACTCGCTGTTCCACCAACGGTGGCGCAACGTAAGGCTCGCCGGTTTCGAGAGTGTGCCGAAACACTCGAATCGCTTCCTCGACGAACTCGTCTGGCCAGATCGTTCTCATAACCTCTTCGAACGGTCTGCCAATCAATGGCTCCGCATTGATAAATACCTTTCGTGCACCGGCACTGACGTAACGCATTCGAAAATCTGCGTCGACAACATACAAACCTTGCGGGTTGTCGTTGATCAGCCGCTGAAACGTTTCATGTGACTGACGAAGTTCCATTTCAGCGGTTTTGCGTTCCGTGATATCCCACTGCAAACCCGTGTACCGCAATGTCTTTCCAGACTTTCCCTTTACCGGCTCTCCCACAGCCACCAACCATCGCTCGCCTAGCTTGGGATGATTGATTCGAAACTCGCTTCGAAAAGGAGCGTTTTGCTCGATCGCCTGAGACCATTGATTCGCGATCTGTTCGCGTTCCGATTCCACAATCGATCCAAACATAGCCGACTCACTCGGCTGTACATTCTCGCCGAATCCATGCAAGCGTCGAAATGCTTCGGACCAGTAGACGTGCGTCTTGCTCCACTCCCAAGCAGCCATTCCGCCAGCCTGAATGGCCATGTCCAATCGACGCGCCTCTCGCCGAAGGCTCGTCTGGACTCGATCCTTTTCAAGTAGCAGGTCTCGCACTTCGAACTGTCGCATGCGGTCTCGTAGTTTTGCCCGCACCGTGTTGATGAAGACCGCAATTCGCAGCGGTCGATTGATCAACGTGACGTGTTCCAGCGAGAGGATTCGTTCCAACAATTCTGAATCGGGATCGCCCGCTTGCAGAAGCACTAAGATCGGCACCTCGGACCATTTGGGTTGGCGGGCAAGCACTGTCTTCAGGTGCTCGATGGCCGGATCGGTCAGGTGTTCCTGCGCAATCAAGGCGATACCAGCACCTTCAAGAATGGTGCTGGCAAATCCTTCGATCGTTTCGCAGCAACAAACGGCGACGTCATTTGCTGTCAAAATTTTGACGCACAGTTTGGCATCTTGCTGCGTCGGAGCATACGCGACAACGCGTTGGTTGTTGCTGTCTTGATCAGTGTTCGGGCTCTCTAGTTCATCTTCGATTACCGCTTTTCGCAAGGATTCCATCAGCTCGGCCGACCTTCCGCGTCTCCCCGGTCAATCAACGAATCGTTCTCGCCTTTGAACTCAGGAACCCCCGTCAGAATGCCACTGAACTCTGTCAGTGGAGGCCCAATTTCGACACCGCGTTCACTGAGTTTGAATTCCCGAATCGTCCGTTCATGCTGCCCGGTGCGTTTCTTGATGACGGAGATCGCTTGACGGATTTTTCCGTCGGCTTCGAAATAGCGGAACAGCACCACCGAATCAGCTAGGTAACTGGTGTCGACCGGCGTCCCCATCGTTTGTCCCAACATCCCATGTTGAGCGACGACGACCAACGTGAGGATGCCGCGCTTGCCGAGGTACTGCAGCATCTCGTGCATCTGGATAATGAGAAACTTCTCGTGGGGCATCGCATTCAAATAGCCATTTACGCTGTCGATGGCAACGATCCCGACGCGGCGGCCTTGTTCATCGGGTTGAACCGAGTCGCGTACCAAACAAGCAAACTCACTGGGCGTGATTTCTCCCGGAACCAAACTGATGATTTGGATCAAGCCCTCGTCAACTCGTTTTTGCAGATCAAACCCGAGCCCTTTCGCACGAACGAACAAAGACTGCACGCTTTCCTCAAATTGGAATAACACCGCTCGTTCGTTTCGATCAGCCGCCGCAATCGCGAATTGCAACGCCATCGATGATTTCCCAACGCCCGCAGGTCCCAAAAACAGCGCACTGGTTCCCGCGTTCAAGCCTCCACCGAGCAACTTGTCGAATCCCTCGTTGCCGCTATCAATCAAATGCGTTTCGGCGACCTCGATAGGTTGGTCGGTCGCTTCCCGCGGGAAAATCTTCAATCCCCCACGAACGATCCGCAAGTCGTGGGCACCACCAATGAAGCTGTTGCCACGATGTTTCAAAACTCGCAGTCGGCGTCTTTCGCCACCATAGTCCGACAGCAGATGTTCCAGCCGGATGACTCCGTGAGCGATGCTTTGCAAGTGCTGATCATCCAACCCCGAATAGTCGTCCAGCAATAGAACCGTGCAACCTCGGCCAACAAAGAACTGTTTGAGAGCAAGAATCTGTCGGCGATATCGTAGTGAACCCTGCGACAACAAACGCATTTCGGACAGTGAGTCAAAAACAACTCGTGTGGGTTCCAGCTCTTTGACGCGTTCCAAAACACGGTCGACCGTGGCGCCGAGTTCGATTTCGGAAGGCTCGAACATTGTGTACTGCAAACGTGCGTCGTCGGTCGCATCGATCAATTCAAAAATTTCGATGTTGTCGAGTGACCAACCATGCGATTCCGCGACTCCCTCGAGCTCTTGCTTGGTTTCCGAGAGCGTGACGTACAACCCATTCTCACCTTTGCGGGCACCTTCCAGCAGGAATTGCAGTGCGAGTGTCGTCTTGCCAGTGCCAGGCATTCCTTCGACGAGGTAAAGCCGATCGGCGGTCAGTCCTCCATGCAGGATGTCATCCAGTGGCGGATTTCCCGTGCTGATTTTCGATTGCGAGTCATACGTCGTCATGTCGTCAATTGCCTTTGCGTTCAACCGCGTCGGAATTTAGCTCGGTGAATTGGGCGATCAATCCAATCATTCGATTCGCGTCGATCGGTTTCGAGAGATAGTCATTGCACCCCGCTTCCAAACATTCGTTCATATCACCCTGCATGGCGTCGGCGGTGAGCGCAATGATCCATCCCGTGTAGCCAAGCCTGCGAAGAGTCCGAGCTGTTTCATAACCATCGAGGTTGGGCATTTGCATGTCCAGAAGGACCACGTCCGGGCAGTTGTCATTGTTCAAGCGGTCGGTCATGTAATCAACTGCGATTTGTCCATCCTCGCATTCGTCGACCGTTGCTCCCGCTTTCGTGAGCAACGCTCGACTGAGAAAACGAAGGTCATGACGATCGTCGACAACGAGCACATGGCAACGTAACGGGTTCTGCACGCCCGCCAACCGGTTGCCGCCAGTTCCAGCGAATCCCGCATCAGATTTGGACAACATTTCGTCGTGATCCACGTCAAATAAGTGCGAATAGTCTACCATCGCGACATCCGCCAAATCGCCCACCGCGACCGACACGGTGAACGTGCTACCAACTCCTTCGGTGCTGCTGGCGAGGATCGTTCCGCCGAGCATCTCGGTCAGCCGTTTGCTGATCGCCAGCCCCAAGCCCGTTCCGCCGAAGGTCCGCGTCACACTGGTATCACCTTGTGAAAACGGTTTGAACAAGCGTTTTTGTTGTTCGTCACTCATCCCGATGCCGGTGTCAACGATATCGATGTGCAACAACTTGTTGAATCGAACTCGGATTTGCACCCTACCCTTTGGCGTGAACTTGATCGCGTTGCCAACCAAGTTGATCAGGATCTGCTTCAAGCGTTTGCTATCGGATTCAATCGTTTTAGGAAGCAAACCAGAGTATCGAACTTCGAGCGATAGGCCGCCTTCTTTCGCACGCACCTCCATGATGCTGCGGACGTCTTCGATCAGTTGAGCGGGCTCAAATCGTTCGGGATGAACCTCCAATTTGCCAGCTTCAATCTTCGACAAATCCAAAATGTCGTTGATGATATCCAACAGGTAGTCGCCATTGCGGCGGATCGTTTCCAAATGCTCGATGGCTTCTGAGTTCTCCACCATGTCCCGAACCAAATCGGCGTATCCCAAGATCGCCGTCATCGGTGTCCGAATCTCGTGCGACATATTCGCGACAAAAGCACTCTTGGATTGGCTCGCCGCTTCAGCAACCGCCCGAGCTTGTTCGAGTTCGAGTTGCGATTCGGTACGCTCGATTCGCAAATAAACCATCTCGGTCAAGTTGTCTAAGAAGCGAACCTCATCATCACGCCATCGATACGGTTTGTCTTTGGTGATGAACAACGTCCGATGCAAAATCTTCGTCGCTTCGAAGGAACCCTGTGTTACCGCCGCGATTCCCAGGTCTGCGAATTGTTGAATTTTCTCGGCACTTCGACCCGAATGGCTGATGTCATCGATTCGCACCGGTTTGCCGGACTCAATCTCTCGCATCTCGTCGTCATTCAGAAAATCCTTGATCTGATGAGTCCCGACGATTGGCGACAGATGTTCGTCGTGCGATTCGTGGAACACTTCCGTCGTCTGAGCGTCCAGCCGAATGTAGGCCAAGTAGCAACGTGACGCGGAGAAGTGTTTTTGAATCCGCTGAGTCGCGAGCTGCATGATCGCTTCCGGGTCCGTCAACTCACTGAGTTGTTCCAGCAACTCCGAACGCACGCGAGCTTTGACTTGCCGCCGTAGATCGACGGTGACATCCATCGTGACACCGAAGAAATCAGCGATGCCCCCGTTCCCGTCAGCGACGACTTGCCCGATCGCCCGAATCCAACGTTGATTCCCGGATGGCAAATCAATCGTGTACTCTTCGCGATAGCTCGAGAAGTTCTTCATCGCATTCGTGATCGATCCAATCACGCGATCTCGATGGTTCGGTGAGATTCGCTTGGCAAAGTCATCAAGCGTGACATCTTGCTGGTCGTCGAAACCCCACATCCGCCTGAGCGGACCGTCCAGAATCAGACGCTGCTGATTGCTGTCCCAACCCCATGCGGCAATGCCGGCGAACGCCAAGGATTTATCCAGCCGAGCGGACGCACGTTTGAGCTCAACTTCGTGGGCCTTCTGAACAGTTGTGTCACGAACCTCGATCACCGTCGAAACGGGTTTGCCATCCTCAAAGATCGGACTCGCGGCACAGACAACAGGGAACGAGCTGCCATCTTTTCGAAAGAACAGATCCTCATGGGCGCGAACTGAAAAGTCCTCCGGCAGCGCTCGGTCGATCGGGCACTCTGACATCGGATACGGACGACCATCGGGATAATGATGGTGGATCAGATCATGAAGCGGTGCGGATCGAATTTCCTCTTCATCAAAACCAGTCATGTCGAGCAACGCTTGGTTGCAATAGATCACGTGACCGGTGGCATCCATCATCACCAAGCCCTGGGTCGAGTTCTCAGCGATCGTGCGCACGAGTTGTTCGCTTTTCTTCAATTCGACTTCCGCTCGATGCCTGTCGCCAATGTCTGTTCCGGAGGGAATGAGGAACTCAACTTCGCCATAGCGGTCCATTACTGGCGCGATCATGAAGTCGATGCGGACACCTTCATCACCGTACGCAAACAGCGACACATCGAATCGAACTACCTCGCCGGCGAACGCTCGGTCCATCGCTTCTCTCACTCTGCCAGCAACGCTTGGGTCATAGGTCCACCACGGTGCCTCGGCAAAATGTTTCCCGATCACATCTTCGCGAGCAACTTTGGCAATCTCCAAACTCCGATCATCGACCTCGACGAGAATCCCCTCTCGATCGATCACGCCAACCAACCCGAGTTGGTGATTGATGACTCGCCGCAGATGTGCCTCCCGCTCGGCAGCTTCCGAGTGATGAGTCTCTTTCGATTGAGACGTCTTGGGATCATCGATGGCGGAGCTCATCAAGACCCAGCAATCGATCGAACCATCGGCTTGGCGCTGAGGCACTGCCTGAGCTTGCACGCCGATGTACGCCCCATCCTCCCGCCGCAGTCGAAACTCGATCGCAGCGACGCCCTCGCGAGCCGAATTGTTCAGGGCCTCAACCGCAGATTGCCGGTCCTCGGGATGGACAGCATCGAGCCACTGCGTTTTCGTCAAATGATCGAGTGTTTGGCCTGTGAAAGCACGCCAACTGGGCGAGTCTTCGACAAACTTTCCATCGCGGTCAGCGATCCAAACAATTCGCGATGAAGCTTCAGCTAGCAATCTGAACGCTTCCTGGCCTGCCGCGGACGCTCCCACGCCAACAATCAAAGGAGAATCCGGGTCCGTCATTCGCTCAACGCTCGTTCAGTTCTGATGTTACGTCTGCATATCCGCCTATGCAAAACTTGTTCAGCGTCCATTCATGGTGCGTAAATTGAATCCGCCCCTCGAGATGCCGTCAATCCAATCGCTCAACGATTGCTTCCTCTCCCGGTCGTATTGCGTAGAAAGTGTCGCGACCACTGGCGTCAGCACACGCTGCAGATGAGCGGACACCTCGTGAGCACGCAAAATGCGACCGTCTCGACACAATGTAGACGAATTCAGCGCGCACCCTCCGCTCGTCTCAGCCACAAACCAGACGAGAACAATCGCGAGCCAGGCACAACTGCGTGCATCCAGCCAATGCCATTGTTTCCGCGAGCACGTTGCTGACCTACGAACCAGGCGGATCTCAATGATTGCCGCCCCGGCAGTCCAGCCCAAACTTCAGCCGCCACGTCAAACAATGGAGCAGTAGCCAACGAGACGATGCCCATCACGATTGAGCACGACTTGCCCCATCGCACCTTATCCATCTGAACGCTGGATCCAACCGAACGGTGCATCCACTCGAACGCTGCATCCACTCAAACTCTCCGGTTGCGAATCAAAGAATAGACGCCGCAGCTGATTGATGCTTTGCCTCTGTCATCGTCGGAAACCAACAGCGTTCAACCGTCGAGTCAGCAGCCCAATCAGGCGCACCCACTGGAAAACCAATTGAACGTTATCGGCGGACAACCCAACGCTAATTGCCCGTATCGCGCAGCAACCCACCGCTGCCAGTCGCAAAATGACATAAGACGGCCGTGGAAATTCATTGTTTGTCGGTTCCACAATCGATAGGTTTCAAAGACAGCCCATCAGTCATCGACATTCGTCGAAGGTCATTCGACCTAACAATCGAAGATGCGAAAGCTTGCACGGTCTTATCAAGCCCATGCGTTTTCGTCGTTCGGAAATTGGATGACTGCTATTCATTGAGCGCATTTAAAATGGGGACCATTATGACGTACTCAAGGCAACGACGCGGTTTCACCTTGGTTGAACTCCTCGTCGTAATCGCAATTATCGGCGTTCTCGTCGGATTGCTTCTTCCCGCGGTGCAAGCAGCCCGCGAAGCCGCACGGCGAATGAGTTGCAGCAACAACTTCAAACAGATGGGGCTTGCTATTCACAACTACCATTCCGCATTCAATCAAATGCCCACGCATGGTGCGGGCACAAACCCGGAACCGCCTGATGCTTGGTTCAGAACATCGACAACAGGCAATCGCGTGCGGTTGAGTGCTTTGGTTCCGATGCTGCCATACATTGAACAACAAGGTTTATGGGAACAAATCTCCAATCCCAGCACGCAACGCACCGATGGCGCAGTTCAGTCGCCACCGTGGCCGGCGATGGGCCCGACCCCGGATCAAATTCAATACATGCCTTGGGTCAATGAGATCCCTACCTTCCGCTGCCCGAGTGATCCCGGTCGTGGTTTACCCGCGTTGGGACGGACCAACTATGGCGCCTGTCTAGGTGATTCGATTTGGCAATTGCACTTCGGACCTTATAACAACAACCGTACGACCATCACCAACGGTCGCGCACGCCAAGCCCGCGCCGCGCACCGTGGGTTCTTCATGCCTTTGCAAGATTCCAAGTTCCGTGACACCCTCGATGGTCTGTCCAACACCATTGCGATGGGTGAGATGATCACGGCTTTGCAAGATGGCGACAAACGAGGCAATAGCGTTGCAACGAACGGCGGGAACTCCGGTCCATTTGGTCTTGCTGCGTTGCGTCGTAACCCCAACATTTGCACCGACCGCGGCTACGTCGATCCCGAGCGGCCACAATTCTGGCTGCCAGAGTGGCAACAACAAAATCGACGCAACTTTGCTCGCGGCCACCGCTGGGCCGACTACCTGCCGCTGATGTCAGGTGTCCTCACGATCCTGCCTCCCAACCGAGAAGCGTGCGGTCGGTACAACGCGTTGGGGACGACCTTGGTCGCAACCGTCTCCAGCCGACACCAAGGTGGTGCGCACGTCTTAATGGGCGATGGAGCTGTTCGGTTTGTCACTGACTCCATCGAAGCAGGCAATTCGAACGCCGAAAACATTTGGCAAAACAATGTGCCCGGCTCGGCGAGCCCCTATGGATTGTGGGGCGCGCTCGGCACACGTGCTTCCAAAGAAACAACCGAAGAATTCTGACGCCTGAACTTCGACGCCTGAACGATTCCATGTTTCTTCTGCCCGTGTTCATTGCAACGACTTCATTGCAATGACGGGTTCATTACAACGGCGGGCGGAAGCATCTTTTTTGAAACAACAAACTCGAACGAGAATCAACCGATGAATTCAGTCTTGAAATATTCTCTTGTGATGTTGGTCGCCTGTGTCCTGTCCGGATGTGGCGGGTCCGACCAGAACCCACTGGCCACCGACGGTGCCACCGCGGACGACTTGGCCAAGTACGAAGCCGAATTGGCGGCGACCAACTCGGACGCGGGCTACGATGAAACGGTGCCTGCGGAATAGACCGCTACGGATCGATTTCATCGTCTGTGATTGTTTCTAAACGATGCTTCCGTCGGTAGTGACCAGGTGGAACTCCGGTCAGTTTTTTAAAGAACTTCGCCATGTGCTCGTCATAGTTGAATCCGGTGAGCCTGGCGATTTTCTTCAGTGGTTGCGAGGTGGTCTCGAGCAACTCTTTGATTCGAGCCAAACGAATCGACGCGATCAGATCCGAAGGCGATTGATCCAAGTAAGTTCTCATCCGTCGTTCGAGTGATCGCCGGGACATCGGCACCGCATCAGCGACATCCTGAACCGACACACCTCGACAAGCGTTCTCGCGAATGAAGCGGTAGGCCTTGGTAAATTCAGCGTCATCCACCGGAATGGAATCAGTCGAACCACGCACGACAATTCGCCGAGCCGGTACCCAAGTCAGTTCGGCAGGAACTTTCTCGTCAGCCATCATCTGGTCCAACATCGCTGCCGCTTCGTACCCGATTTTCTCCGTGTTGGGTTCGACGCTCGTTAGCGGTGGAGAACACAACGGACAAATCACGTCGTCGTTGTCGACTCCAACGACGGCGATTTCATCGGGAACATGGATATTGCATTCGTGGCACGCATTCAACAACTGTTGCGCGCGGATGTCGTTGCAAGCCAAAACGCCAACGGGCTTTGCAAGCGATTTGAGCCATCGCCCCAAACCGTCCTCGTCGAGCATCCCACTTTGCTCGGCATCAAAGGTCGTCGCGTGAACTGGACCGGGTGACTCGTATGCAACAACGTCATGCCCCAAAGAACGGACGTATTTCCGCATCTCGGAGAGTCGACGATCGGAGTAGTTTGCTCCTCCAAAACCGCAGAACCCAAACTGGGTGTATCCACGGTCTCGCAAATGATCGACGGCGAGCTTCACAACCGATGCTGGCTCGGTATCAAAGCCGGGAATCTTCCCCGCTGATCGCCAACACCTGAGATCGATGACCGGCAAACCCAAACCCTGAATGGCTTCAATCATCTTCGGCGTCTCAGCGCGAACAAGCACACCGTGGCCCTTCCACCGCGAAAGCCAAGAGGGCGGATCCGCGTTGATCGTCATCTCCTGATGTCGGAGCGACCAATCACCTTGCTCTTGTGCATAAGCGGCGATCCCTCGCAGCAGCCCGCGACCATAGGCGCGAGAGGACTCGATCAGCAGTGCCACACACTTCGTATCCGTTGGGCCGGTCGGCATGGGTGTCGCACATGTTCCAGTAAAAGACGCAAAGTGAAAGGTACAACGCCACTAACACAGCACTGCGGGCCACTATACTGCCTGTTTGTCGCTGTCGCAAACAATCAGGGGGTACCAAACCTCTCCCATCGCCGACATGCAAACCCGAACGATCACGAAGCGTTCCGGCGAAAACGGTTTGTCGAGAGTCCAAGAGAAATCCACCCAGTGAATCGCAAAGCAAAGCTGAGCTCGTTCCAATTCTTCGTCCTCGTCCTGCTAGCGATCTGGGTGGCAGTCGGCGATTGCTGCGCCGCCGAACCGGCCGATTTCTATGTCTCCCCCGAAGGTCGTGACAATTGGTCCGGCACGCTCGCGGAACCAAACGACTCCCAATCCGACGGACCGTTTGCATCGATTGCCAGAGCTCGTGACGCAATCCGGCACTCCGGCAAAAACAATTTAAGCGATACCTTGGTTCTAATTCGCGGTGGCACCTATCACTTGACAGAAACCGTGGTCTTCGGACTGCAGGATTCAGGACACCGCGACGGCAAAGTCACCTACGCGGCTTACCCAGGTGAAACGCCGGTGTTCAGTTCCGGCCAAGCAATCACGGATTGGCAACCGGTCACGACGGCCCCGCCCGGTCTGCCGGATATAGCTTTCGGCAAGGTGCAGGTGGCTGACGTCTCCCGCCGGTTCCACACACTCTTCGATGCAGAAGGCATGCTCCCGCGAGCCCGATCGCAAGGGTTCATTCCGCTGAAAGGTGGCAGTCGCAACGAGCTGCATTTTCCGGCGGGTCGCCTGAAGGACTGGCCCAACGTCGAAGACATCGAGATCGTTGTTCGCCCGCATCATGCGTGGATCGTGAACATCCTGCCGCTGGAATCCGTGAACGAGAACAAGCAGGTCGCCCGAACGTCGATCGACGCGACCTATGCGATGAACACGCTGCACTTCCTCAAAACAACCAGCTCGTGCTGGGTGGAAAATGCGTTGGAGGAACTCGACGAGCCAGGCGAATGGGCTCTCAATACTCAAGCTGGCAAACTCTATCTTTGGCCGCGAAACGATTCGCCAATCTTGGCCCCAAGGCTGAAGGAACTGATCCGCATCGAAGGCAAGATCGACAAAGAAGGCCCGCGAGACATTCCAGTGACGAACCTCTGCTTGCGTGGTCTGACTTTCATGCACGGCGAACGTTTCAGCATTGCTCCCGACGATGCGGGATTGCAGCACGACTGGGACATGCACGACAAAGCCAACGCGCTGGTCCGGTTGCGAGGAACAGAACATTGCAGAATCCAGCAATGCCACTTTGCTCACAGCGGTGGATCCGCGATTCGTGTCGACCTGCACGGGCGGCACAACGTGATTGACAGCAACGTGATCGAGCACATGGGCGGTGCTGGCATTCTGTTGTGCGGTTACGGTCCCGGCACCAAAGACGTCAATCGCGAAAACCTGGTATTCAACAACCACATTCATCACACCGGCCGGATCTACTCGCACTCGCCCGGGATCATGCTTTGGCAAAGCGGTGAGAATCGTGTCGCGAACAATCTGGTTCACAACACCCCCTACACCGGAATCATTCTCTCCGGTTGCATGACGGACTTCTTCCGACGCCAAGGCAGAGAACTCGGACGAACCATCCGTCGTCATGAAATCGCATCCCTGCCGAAGCAACCCAAACTGCAGGACGTGCTTCCCTATCTGCACACGCACGACAACACCATTGAATTCAACGAGATTCATCACGCGATGGAAATGCTCGGCGACGGGAATGCGATCTACGTTCGTGGGGCAGGTGCGGGAAACGTGATCCGCCGCAACTACATTCATCACCTCGTTGCACCGATGATCATGCAAGCCGCGATTCGCACCGATGGTGGCCAACGCGACACGCTGATTGCTGAGAACCTGATCTACAAGTGCACCTCGCAGGGCATCCTGATGAAGTTGAACACGCGTGTTGAAAACAACATCGTGGCCGACATCATCGCTCCGCCTCGAGGTTACTACCTCTCAGTTCGCGAAGGTCCGCTCACGGGGGCGACGATCCAGCGAAACATTTTCTATTCGTCCTCGGACACCTGCACGTTCATTGATGAACTGCCGCCTGGCAAAGGACGAACGAACGAGGATCGGCGAGGCAGGGCTTTGGCTCGTTCCAAGGACGCGAACACCGATCACAACATCTACTACTGCGACAGCGACCCCGCCCTGGGTGAGCAAATGTTGGACAAGCAAATGCAAGACGGAGTCGACACGCATAGTCTGGCTGTTGATCCGTTGTTTGTGGATCCCGCCAACGGCGACTTCCGACTGAGTCCCGATTCCCCGGCACTGCGTCTTGGCTTCGTGCCTTGGGACGTTTCAGAGGCCGGACTTGTAGATAAAGAAACCGTTCCTCAATGAGTCCATCTTAGCGGAGCGGCGCCAACCGCCCGGCACGTCACCGGAGGGCTCGCGTCCTGCCGCTATCAATTGCTTCTCCGACATCAGCACCGAACGACCGCACATGCTCACACCAACCTTGCCGAGAAACGCTTCGATGATTCGCTTCCTAGCACTTCTTCTTGCGACCGCGATTGTTTGCGGAACGCTTTGTACTCCCGCGTCCGCTCAGCAAGACGAACAAAACGGAACCAACAACGCCGAAGCGGCACCCAACATCGTCTTCCTGTTCGCCGACGACCAATCGACCTACTCCGTTGGCTGCTATGGGAACGAAGACGTCCTGACGCCCAACATGGATCAACTCGCCCGTGACGGGGTGTTGTTCGACAAGCACTACAACACCACCGCGATCTGCATGGCCAGCCGAGCCAACGTGTTCACTGGCATGTACGAATACAAAACCGGTTGCAATTTCGAACACGGAAACATGCACCAAGACGTGTGGGCCAAATCGTATCCGGTTCTCCTTCGCGATGTCGGTTACCTCACCGCCTTTGCGGGCAAGTTCGGATTGGTCGTGGATGGCAAAGGTTTGTGTGAAGACGACTTCGACTTCTGGGGCGGCGGGCCAGGCCAAACGAGCTACGCGACTGCACAGAACAAGTCGATGCGGAAGTATGCCAAGCAGTATCCCCACTCGACACTTTCTTACGCAGCCTTTGGCAAAGACGTCATCCGTGAAGCGGCGAAACAAGACCAACCGTTCTGTTTATCAATCAGTTTCAAGGCACCTCACAAACCGGCAACCCCGGACCCACGGTTCAATCACGTCTACGCAGGAAAACAGTTCACCAAACCGTTGAACTTTGGACGGGAATACAGCAAGCATCTCGCGCCACAAAGCAAGCTCGGTCGGCAATTCCCACGCTTCACCGAGTGGCACTATGACGATGACTACGACGGAGAAATGGCCAAGTACCATCAACAGGTTTATGCCATCGACGTCGCTCTCGGGATGATTCGCGACGAACTGAAAGCTCAAGGCGTGGCGGACAACACCGTCGTGATCTACACCAGCGACAACGGTTACATCTGTGGCTCACACGGCTACGGTTCCAAGGTGTTGCCGATGGAAGAATCGTCCCGTGTTCCGCTGATGATCTACGATCCACGCAGCCCACTCAATGGACAACAAGTCCGCTGCAAGCAACTGACCGGCAACCTCGATTTCGCTCCCACCATGCTGGAGCTAGCAGGCCTTCCAATCCCATCCAACATGGACGGAAAAAGCCTGCTGGGACTGCTGCAAGATCCAGAAGATGGTGGCCACGAGCAAATGTCGTTCATCAACGTGTTCGGACCGCTGTCCACTCACAGTCTGAGTTGCCTGACGAAGCAATACAGGTACACGTACTGGTGGTACGGCGACGAGCGAATGGAACCTTTTGAGGAATTGTTCGACACGCAAAACGACCCGTTGGAGCTGGTGAACCTGGCCAACGACCCAGCAAGCGCGGACGTGCTGGCGGCGATGCGAACGCGGTACGACCAAGAGCTCGCGAGGTGGAAATCGCAGGCGGTGGAGTACAACGACTACCAACGACACAGCACGCTGTTCGACCGAAACGTTTCGGTTCAGAACAAGCAACCGTTCATGAGCAAAAAGGCCAAACGAAAGAAGAAATGAATCGACGGTCGTAAACCACGCATCCATGTCATCTCACCCGGAGACGCCCCACCGTGATCCGACTCCCCATTCCGGGAACCATCTTGCTCGTTGCCAGCCATTGGTTCCTTTTGCCATCCCTGGCCGATGCCGCTCCTCCCGCCCGAACAGCGGCTGCCACGCGGCTGATGCAAAAGTTTGACAAGAACGACAACGGAACCTGGGAACAGAGCGAAAATTCGCGTGCCTGGAACCGCTATCGAAAACTCGACACCAACCAGGACAAAAAATTCTCGATCGATGAACTGAGCCAAGAACAGCCTGCGTTTCTGGACACCGACGGAGAACGCAAGCTCGATCTCGTTTACAAAACGGTCGGGCAAAAAGAACTGCTGTTGGACCTCTACTACCCGGCCAAACTGGGCTCCAGTGAACAGCAAACCGACGAACGGCCTACCGATGAACGCTGCCCCGTGATCGTGTACACGCATGGAGGCGGATGGGCGGCAGGCAGCAAACAGGGTGCCGCCAAAGGTTCGTTCAAAACCGTGTTTGAGCAACTGCTCCAGCAAGGATTCGCGGTGGCGTCGGTGAACTATCGGCTGTGCAAGCCGAACAGTGGCGTGATGATGCGGGACTGCGTGATCGACTCGAAGGATGCGGTTCGCTATCTGGCAAAGAACAGCCAAACGCTTCGGCTCGATCCCACACGCTTCTTCGTCATGGGCGATTCCGCCGGCGGGCAGATCGCACAAATGCTGTTGCTGACGACACCGGACACACTGCCGGGCGACGAAGCGTTGGCGGGAACGCCTTACCAAATGCTGGCAGGAGTCTCGTGGTACGGGCCCAGTGATTTTGAAAAGACCGAGCTGTTCAATCACGACGACCGAGCCGACTTCCGCGATCGATTTGGACCTCGCATTCTGGGTTCGAATTCATCGGATGCGAACAAGCTGGAACTCTACCGTGAGATGAGTCCGGTCAATTTCTTGCGTGCCGACAGCCCGCCGCTGTTGATGATCCAAGGCGACAAAGACACGACCATCCCGGTCAAGCACGCTCACCACATGAAACAAAAAGCGGACGTGATCAAAGCCCCCGTCCAAGTCATGATCATTCGAAACGCGGGGCACAACTGGCGAAAAGTCGACGCGGACATCGATCCATCGCGAGATGCCATTGTTGAACGCACCGTGCAGTTTTTCCTCGACCACCTCCCGAACTGATTGCCCCACATGAAGACGAACTATTCGATTTCGATGGCACTCCTGTTCGGTTGCGTGCTGGCCACGCAGCCGTCCAGATTGGCGGGTGCACACGCTGCTGATGCGGCCCATCCCAACTTTGTGGTGTTCGTCGCCGACGACATGGGCTGGGGCGACTCCGCCACCTACGGCCACGACCTGATTCAAACGCCCAACCTTGATCGCTTGGCATCTCAAGGCGTGAAGTTCACGCAGTGCTATTCCGCCTGCGGTGTCTGCTCGCCATCCCGGTCCGCGATTTTGACTGGACGGACGCCTTATCGAAACGGCGTTTATCGGCACTTGTCAGGAAATCACGAGGCCCACCTGCGCGCCAGTGAGATCACCTTTCCGGAGTTGCTGAAAGACGTCGGCTACGAAACATGTCACGTCGGGAAGTGGCATCTGCTCTCGAGGCAGCAGTTCAGCAATCCGGAATTCCCTCATCCAAGCGAACATGGATTCGATCATTGGATGTGCACTCAAAACAACGCCAGCCCCAGCCATCAGAACCCCGACAACTTTGTTCGCAACGGCGAACCCGTTGGAAAGCTCGAAGGCTACTCGGCCCAGTTGGTTGCCACCGAAGCAGCACGATGGCTGAAAGAGATTCACGATCCGTCCAAGCCATTTGCCATGACGGTTTGGGTGCACGAACCGCATTCCCCCATCGCAACCGACTCGCGTTTTCAGTCCTTGTATGAAGGACACGAAAACAGCAAGTACATGGGCAACATCACCCAAATGGATCACGCGTTGGGAATGGTGATGGACGCCCTCGATACGCAGAAAGTCAGCGACGACACCTTGCTGTTTTTCACTTCGGACAACGGTCCCGTGCCTGCCTTTGGCGGAACGTCGGGCGGACTGCGAGGCAACAAACGCAGCGACCACGAAGGCGGCATTCGCGTGCCCGGCGTCGCTCGTTGGCCAGGACACATCACGCCGGGGACCGTCAGCGACATCCCAGTCATCGGCACCGACATTTTCGCAACGGTTCTGGACATCACCGGCATCCCACTGCCTGACGACCGAACGATTGACGGCGTCAGCATGCTGCCCGCCTTCGACGGAAAACCGGTCGAGAGGAAGATCCCGCTGTTCTGGCGAACACACGTTTCGCCTCCCGCCGATCGCGTGGCACTCCGCATCGGTGACTGGAAACTGGTCGGTGACGAAACGCTCACGAAGTTCCAACTTTACGAGATCCAAACCGACTGGAAAGAAGAACACGACTTGGCCGCCGCGATGCCAGAGAAAACGGCAGCGATGAAAGACGAACTGATGACGGTCTGGCGGGGAATTGAATCCGAAGGCCCTGACCACTGGTGGAAGAACGAACGACAAAAACCGGCGAGAGGTGGAACAGTGAATTACTGAATCATTCGAACCACTTCTGCCCGTTAACACACAAGAACAAACATCCCCATGAAATTCTCACCGACATTACCGCTGTTGATCGCGTTCCTTCTGATGGCAACGCCCGCGATGGCGAAGACCGAACAAGTCGCCATGCCTGGCGCCACCGCGGAGGTTTACAAGACCGCTTCCGGCGATGATCTGCACATCTACCGTTTTGACCCGGAAGGTCACGATCCAGCCCAAGACAAACGACCGGCGGCGGTGTTCTTCTTCGGCGGCGGATGGAACGGAGGCACGGTGACTCAATTGGCACCGCAAAGTCGCTACCTCGCTTCTCGCGGCATCGTTGCTTTCGTGGCCGATTACCGCGTCAAGAGTCGCCAGAAGGTCACGCCCGACGCGTGCGTGGAAGACGGCAAGTCAGCCATCCGCTGGGTCCGTCAAAACTCACAGCGATTGGGCATCGATCCTGAAAAAATCATCGCGGGCGGTGGATCCGCAGGCGGGCATGTGGCAGCGGCAACCGGTTTCTGCGAAGGCTTTGAAGCCGAAGGAGAAGATCATTCCGTCTCTTCCAAACCGAACGCGTTGGTCTTGTTCAATCCGGTTTACGACAACGCGAAAGAGGGTGGGTATGGCTACGACCGGATCAAAGAGTGGTTCCCCGCGATCTCGCCCGCTCACAACATCACGCCGGATGATCCACCCGCGATTGTGTTCCTGGGAACCAAAGACAAACACGTTCCTGTCGCCACCGCAGAAGCCTTTCGCGACAAGATGATCGCTGCGGGCATCCCAACAGAACTCCATTTGTACGAAGGCCAACCGCACGGGTTCTTCAATCCCAAACGAGGCGGTTTCAACGACACGCTCGCCAAGACCGATCAATTCCTCGCGAAGCTTGGATACCTCAACGGACCAGTCGACCATCAACGGATCGAGGCACTCAATGTCAAATGACCCACCCGCCATGCGGCACCGTTCGCCAAGTCATCTGATGCGTCTCGCAATCGTCGTCGGATGCTTTCTGTTGTCGTATCCCGCAACTGCAATGGCCGAATTGTCGGTCGCATCGCCGTTCACCGACAACGCGGTGCTGCAACAAAAGATGCCGGTCCCGGTTTGGGGATCGGCTGATCCGGGGACGGCGATCACGGTGGAGTTCGCTGGACAAAAACAGCAGTCCGTCGCCAATGCCGATGGAACCTGGAAAGTTCAGCTGGATCCGATGCCTGCCATTGCAGAACCACAAACACTGCAGGTCTCCAGCTCCACCGGCACGGTTTCGTTCACCAATGTCGTCGTTGGTGAAGTCTGGATTTGTTCCGGGCAATCCAACATGCAGTTCTCAACCGCAGCGGTTCCTGAAATCCAATCTTTGGCCGCCAGCTCAGAGAACATTCGATGCTTCGAAGTGAAACGAACCGTCGCGATGACCGAGCAAGATCGCTTGGAAGGCGTATGGACGGAGCAGCCACCCAATAGCGCCGTTGCATTTTCGTTTGCTCACTTTTTAGAACAAGCCGGCGACGTTCCGGTGGGCATTGTGTTGGCGTGTTGGGGCAGTTCGTCGATCGAAGCCTGGATGCCGCGAGAGATGACTGAAACCGTGCCACATTTCAAGACGATGATGGACGACTTCGATGCAGACACGGCGACCCAAGATCGGATCGCTTCCATTCTGAATGGCAAGAAACCCTGGAGCCGAGCCGACGACATCTTCCTGCGTCGCCAATCGAACATTCTCTACAACGCGATGATTCATCCGTTGGTGCCTTACGCTTGCCGCGGGCTGGTGTGGTACCAAGGCGAACGGAACACCCAGTCGATGTTTGGGATGTCAAAGGAACCTTGGTTCTCACGCCACTCGGGCATTCTGAAATATGGCCCCACCTTGAAAGCATGGATCAAACGTTACCGAAAGGAGTGGGGCAACGAGGGCATGCACTTCCTGGTCGTGATGTTGCCTGGCTATTTCAAGCCACTGCCGACGGGACCGCAAATGGGCCCCGAACATCCGAGCACTCACTCTTGGGCTTGGATGCGAGAGTCGCAGTTGCAATCACTGGAACTGCCGCACACTTCCGTCGTCAACACAATCGACTTGGGTGATCTGAAAAACATTCATCCCAAAGACAAGCTTCCCATCGGCCAACGACTGGCATTGCTGGCGGCTCGCGAGACATTGGGCCAAACCATCGAGGCGGAGGGTCCCAAAATGAAACGCGTCGAAGTGCTGGACGATCGGTTGGTGGTCCACTTCGAACATGCCGAGGGACTGCGGACCCTCGATGGAAAATCGCCCACCGGATTTTGGTTGTCAGACGATTCACAAAAATGGGTTCCCGCAACGGCTGAGCTGAGCGGTCAAACCGTGGTCCTGAGTTCGTCTGAACTGACGCACCCGCTCTATGTTCGCTACGCATTCGCGGGCAAACCCAAAGTGAACCTGGTCAACGCCGCCAAGCTTCCCGCTTACCCCTTCCGCACCGACTCCTTCCAGCCATGACTTCATCCCCGTCCAAGCAAATGCCCCTCATGAATTCATCCCTGATCCCTCTTTGCGCTGCCGCATTGGTGATGCTTGTCACCTGCGGCACATCCGCCGCGGCGGAGCGACCACCCAATGTCGTTCTGATCTTTGTTGACGACCTCGGCTACGGAGACCTGAGTTGCTATGGAGCGACGAAACTATCGACACCGAATATCGATCAGCTTGCCGCGGAAGGACGACGGTTCACCGACGCCCACTCCGCATCCGCCGTGTGCACGCCTTCTCGCTACGGGCTGCTGACGGGCCAGTATCCGGTTCGCGCGATGGGCGGGCAAGGAGTTTGGGGGCCGCTTCCGACGACTTCCGGTTTGATCATCGACACGAACACGCAAACGATCGGAAAGGTCTTCAAGGACAAAGGCTACGCGACGGCCTGTCTCGGCAAATGGCACCTGGGATTCAAAGAAGAACCCAACGATTGGCAAGTGCCACTGCGGCCGGGACCTCAGGACGTCGGGTTTGATCACTACTTTGGTGTGCCATTGGTCAATAGCGGCAGCCCCTACGTCTATGTCAACGATGACAGCATCTTCGGATACGATCCAAACGATCCGTTGGTGTACGGCGGCAAACCCGTGTCCCCCACGCCCACGTTTACTGCAGAAGCGTCCATCAAGAGCCCCAACCGATTCAGCGGTGCTCTCAAGGCTCACGAAATCTACGACGACGAAAAAACGGGCACGCTTCTGACGGATCGCGCGGTGAAGTGGATCAGTGAAAAGAAAGACGAACTGTTCTTTCTGTATTTCGCCACCCCCAACATTCATCACCCATTCACCCCGGCGCCCCGTTTCAAAGGCACCAGCCAGTGCGGCCTCTACGGCGATTTTGTCCATGAGTTGGACTGGATGGTCGGCGAGATCGTGAAGTCGCTCGAAGCCAATGGCCTGACTGACAACACACTCGTCCTCTTCACCAGCGACAACGGTGCCATGCTCAACCGAGCAGGACGCGATGCGGTCAAAGCCGGGCATCAACCCAATGGCGAGTTGCTCGGGTTCAAGTTCGGCGTCTGGGAAGGCGGGCACCGCGTGCCCTTGATCGCGAAATGGCCGGGCAAAATCAAACCGGGAACTCAGTCCGATCAACTGATCAGCCAAGTCGACCTGTTTGCCACGTTTTCGGCACTGACCGAGCAGGAGATGCCATCTTCGGAGCAGAAAGACAGCATCAACATGTTGCCTGCTTTGCTGGATGAACCCAGCGAACCCTTGCGGACGGAGTTGGTCCTCGCACCACGCCAGCCACGCAACTTGGCCGTTCGCAAAGGCAAGTGGCTGTACATCGGAGCCCGTGGCAGCGGCGGATTCAACGGTTCCAAACCCCAGCATCACGCCTGGGGCGGTCCCGCCGCGGTTCAGTTCTCCGGCCATAAGAACAGCGACATTGTCAACGGTCGCATCAAGAAGGATGCTCCGCCCGCTCAGCTATACGATTTGGAAAAGGACCGATCACAGACCACCAATGTCTATCGGGAACATCCCGAGGTCGTGGAAGAAATGAAAACGCTATTGGAGTCCTATCGTCCCAACAAAGGATCCCAAGGCACGCGGCAAAAGAAACCGGCGCCGAAGAAGAAACCCCAAACCGCAAAACAACCTCCGTCCCCCACCGCGTCCGTCTCGCTGGCAGGTCGCGGGACAACAGCGGGAACGACCAAGCCCAACTTCATCGTCATTCTCACGGACGACCAAGGTTACGGTGACCTCAGTTGCTTTGGTGGAAAGCATGTCGCCACGCCTCGCATCGACCAAATGGCGGCCGAAGGTTCCCGGCTAACCAGCTTCTACGTCGCCGCTCCCGTTTGCACTCCATCACGAGCGGGGCTGATGACGGGTTGCTATCCCAAACGGATCGGCATGGCGATGGGTTCCAATTTCGGAGTGCTGCTGGCCGGCGATCGCAAAGGCTTGCATCCCAATGAAATCACCATCGCGGAAGTTTTGAAAACAGTGGGCTATCGGACCGGCATGTTTGGCAAATGGCACCTCGGCGACCAACCGGAATTCCTCCCAACGAAACAAGGCTTTGATGAGTTCTTTGGCCTTCCCTACAGCCACGACATTCATCCGTTTCATCCTCGGCAGAATCACTACCAGTTCCCACCGTTGCCTCTGCTGGAGAACAACACCGTCGTCGAAATGGAACCCAACGCTGACCTCTTGACCAAACGGATCACGGAACGTGCGGTCTCGTTCATTGACCGAAACAAAGACCAGCCATTCTTTCTGTACATCCCCCATCCCATTCCTCATGCGCCGCTGCACGTCTCGCCTCCGTTCATGAAGGATGTTGCCGATGACGTCGTGGTTGCCATTAACAAAGAAGACGGAAACATTGACTACGCAACGCGTGCGAATCTCTTCCACCAAGCGATCGCCGAAATCGATTGGTCCGTCGGACAAATCCTCGACGCACTGAAATCCAATGGGCTCGACGAGAAAACCATGGTGCTGTTCACGTCCGACAATGGACCGCCAAAGAACACTCTCTTCGCCAGCGCCGGCCAACTTCGTGGACACAAAGGAACCGCGTTCGAAGGCGGTGTGCGTGAACCCACCGTGGTTCGCTGGCCAGGACAAGTCCCCGCCGGCCAAGAAAACAACGAACTCATGTCCACCATGGACCTGCTGCCCACATTCGCGAAGCTCGCCGGAGCAGCAATCCCAACGGACCGGGTCATCGACGGCAAAGACATCTGGACCACGCTGAAAGGCGAAACGCAATCACCGCACGAAGTCTTCTTCTACCACCGCGGCAATCAATTGGCAGCGGTGAGGTCGGGCAAGTGGAAACTGCATGCCAACAAAGGAGTCCCCCAGCAACTCTACGACCTCGAAAAGGATCTCGGTGAAAAGGTGAACGTCATCGAAGCCAATCCGCAAGTTGTCAAAAAACTGCAACGCCATTTGAAAGACTTTGCCGCTGACATCGCCACTAACAGTCGGCCGGCTGCTTTCAAAGACAACCCCAAGCCACTTTCCAACTGAGAACACACGATGCGCACCTTTGTCCGATCTGGCGTTCCAAATCAGAATCGCCAATGCTGTTTTTGGGTTGGCTTGCTCATGGCCGTTGCCATGCCATGGCTGCAAGCTTCCTCCATCGAGGCCGCCGACAGACCACCCAATTTCGTTCTCATTTTCGCGGATGATCTCGGTTACGGTGACATCAGTTGCTACGATTCATCGGGCGTAAAAACGCCGCACCTCGATGCGCTCGCCGAAGAAGGTTTTCGCAGCACGGACTTTTTCGTCTCTGCCAACGTGTGCAGTCCTTCTCGCGCCGCTTTGCTGACCGGTCGCTACCCGATGCGATGCGGCATGCCCGTGGCCCGCAACGAAAACGTCGCGAAATACCAAGACTACGGTTTTGCCCCGGAGGAGCTCACGATCCCCGAACTGCTGCATCCCGCTGGCTATCGTTCCTTGATGGTGGGCAAGTGGCACTTGGGAATGGAAGTGGAAGGTTCGCACCCGCTCGATGCCGGTTTCGATGAATACTTTGGAATCCCCAGCAACTACGAACCACGGCGAGGCAAGAATCACAACACCTTGTATCGCGGCAAAGCGGTGGAGCAAGAAAACGTTCCCTGCGAAGTGCTGACGAAACGCTACACCGACGAAGTCATCGAGTTCATCGATCGGCAGCAAGACGATCCGTTCTTCATCTATGTATCGCACCACATCGTGCACAACCCGTTGCGTCCCAGCAAAGACTTTGTCGGCACATCTGAAAAAGGCAAGTACGGCGACTTTATCAAAGAACTGGATCACAGCACCGGCCGAATCATGCAAGCGATTCGCGATGCCGGGATCGATGAGAACACTTTGGTGGTGTTCACATCCGACAACGGTCCCACGCGAAATGGATCCGCTGGCGGATTGAACGGCGGCAAGTATTGCACGATGGAAGGCGGCCACCGCGTGCCAGGGATCTTTCGTTGGGCAGGCAAAATCGCACCCAACCAAGTTTCGGACGCCACGCTGACCAGCATGGACCTGCTGCCGCTGTTCTGTGGACTCGCCGGAGTTCAGCCACCGGATGATCGCAAGCTGGATGGCAAGAACATTCTGCCGATCCTGCTGGGCAAAGACACCCAATCACCGCACCAGTTTCTTTACTACTACAACGGCACCAATCTGCAAGCCGTCCGAGAAGGCAACTGGAAGCTGCATCTTCCTCGCACGACGGACGACCAACCATTCTGGTCGAAGAAGCCCGACAAAACGAAAGGCTTTGTGACACTCAAAAAGCCACAGCTGTTCAACCTGGATCGCGACGTGAACGAAAAGCAAAACGTCGCGGATCGTCATCCCGAGATCGTCGTCCGCCTGCAAAGCCAAGCCGAACGGATTCGAAACGAACTCGGTGACGTTCACACGACCGGAACCGATCAACGAAAAATCAATCTCGTTGCCCCGCAGGAACGCTGAACCGTTGCCTGACTCGGCCGCAAACAAATTCACCTCACTCGTAAAAACACCTTGATCACCAACATGCAAAAACTCTTTGTCCCTGCCCTCCTCGTGATGTTGGCAACCTCCGCCCACGCTGATTCGCCCGATGCACCGACTGTCGTGGTCACGCACTCGGCCGTCGAAGGCATCGGCGCCGAACCCGGTGTCATGCGCCGCGACCCGAGCGACATCATCCAAGTCGGAGACCTCTTTTACGTGTGGTATTCGAAAGGAAAGATCTCACCGGGATACGATGCCACGATCTGGTACGCGACGTCGAAGGACGGTCATCAGTGGACCGAAAAAGGCATGGCCCTCGCGAAAGGAGAACCCGGCAGTTGGGAAGGAGCCAGTGTCTTCACACCCAACATCCTGGTCGCTGAAGGACGCTATTGGCTGTTCTACACCGGGACATCCAAGAAGTATGGCAAAGGCTTTCAACCCGATTCGAAAATCGGCATCGCGGTTTCCGATTCACCCGACGGTCCTTGGGAGCGTCTGGCAACCAATCCGGCGCTGTCCAACAGCGAAAACCGGGATGACTTCGACAGTCACCTGGTCGACGATGCTTGCTTGATCGTCCGAGACGGAAAGATTTGGTTCTACTACAAAGGCCGCCAACTGGGCAAAGGCCCCGGACAAACCCAAATGGGGTTGGCAATCGCTGACAAACCAGAAGGGCCCTACGTGCGCCACGAAGCCAACCCGGTGATCCCTGGCAACCACGAAGTCTTGGTGTGGCCTCAAGGCAAAGGCGTGGCCGCGATGATCGGCACGACTGGCCCGAAAGCGATCACGAATTCAATCCTGTATGCCGGAGACGGAATTCACTTCACCAAAATTCACCATGTGGAAAACGGCCCGTGGGCAGGCGGCGCCTATCGGCCGGAAGCGTTCACTGAAAGCGGCAAAGGCCAACTCCCGGATTGGGGCGTCGAAATTGGAAGACCAAAAGGCAAGCAACGCGGTGGGCTGCCATTCATTCAACGGTTCGATGTCACGGAGAAAAACTGAGATGAAGAACACGCCTTTCACAAAGCTTGCAGGATTGGTGGTAGCAACCATGAGTCTCTTTCCTGAATCAGCCACCGCGGTGGACGGGTTCGCCGATGACGTGGCCTTCATGAAAGAACACACCGATGTGGTTCTGCTGCATCGCGGTGATGCTGCGGTCGCCGTGGCGCCGGCCTACCAAGGCCGGGTGATGACCAGCACGTTTGATCGCAACACCGGCCCAAGCTTTGGCTGGATCAATCGCCCGGTCATCAAGCAAGGCTTCCTTTCCGAGGACGAAAGAACAGGCAAACTCGAAGAACACATTTACATCTTCGGCGGTGAAGAACGTTTCTGGCTCGGGCCGGAAGGTGGGCAGTACGGACTGTTCTTCGATCCCGGAACTCAATTCGAGTTCTCGGACTGGACGACACCTCCGGCGATCGACACCGAGACTTACGAACTGGTCGAGCAAACAGACGTCTCCGCCAAATTCAGTCACTCAGCGAAACTGACCAACCACAGTGGCACGAAATTCAACGTCGGTATCGATCGCACAATCAAACTGCTCAGCCCTCAAGAAGCCGCTGACCAATTGCAGGTTGAGTTGGGTGACGATCTTCGCGTCGTGGGTTACGAAACCGACAATCGAATCACCAACACGGGCGAGAATCCCTGGAAGAGCGAAACGGGTTTGCTCTCGATTTGGATCCTCGGCATGTACAACCCTTCGCCCGCAACAACCGTCGTCATTCCCTTTCGCTCCGGTGATGAAGAAGAACTCGGCCCCAAGGTCAACGACGCCTACTTTGGCGAGGTCCCACCGGACTACCTGAGGGTCGAGGAGCAAGAACTGTTCTTCCGTGGCGATGGAACTCGTCGAGGCAAAATCGGCATCTCCCCAGAACGATCCAAAGGCATTGCGGGCAGTTACGATGCCGCGGGAAGAGTACTGAACATCGTCACCTACAACGTGCAGGACTCGCCGCACGGGTTCGTCAATTCGATGTGGGAACTGCAAGACAAACCGTACGCCGGCGATGTCATCAATTCCTACAACGACGGATCGCCCGAACCGAACAAGCCACCACTCGGTCCGTTCTACGAATTGGAAACGTCCTCACCTGCCGCGGCATTGCCACCTGGCGGCACCATGAAACACGTGCAGAGAACGTTCCACATTCACGGCACCGAAGAGGACCTCCAACCACTCGCTCAACATCTGCTCGGCGTGTCGCTGGAAGAGATCAAAACGGCTTTCTAAGCCGCTCGGCAGGAATGATCGGGTATGGGAAACAGAGTCGAACATTTGTCTCGAAATGTTCGCGTGGTTGGTTGATGTCGTCGAGCAGCGTGATGCGAATGCTTGCAGATGGAAATGATTGAACCTGGGCTTGGCCGTTGAGAGTTGCCCGACGGAACAGTTGAGGACAACTGTTCTACTCTGATGCTTCGCGTGTCGCTTATTCATCATCCACTTCTCCCGAAACGAAGCAGGTCGTGCAGTTTTCTGGTGCTGTATCGCTGGCTGGCGCCTGGGTTTCGCCCCGGACGGGGCCGTCATGCTTAGCTCGGGGCGGTAGCCCCGAGACACTGAGTCCGGAAAACAAACGGTCGCCCCGGATGGGGCCGTCATGGGAGTTGGGGGCGTCCCTCGCTCACGCTTCGGGTTGTGATGGGCGGTCTTGGCCGACACTGACGGGCAAGGGTGCCCATCCTCCATGCGTTGAAACGTCGTTGAGGACTGCGTCGACAAGCCGTCATCATTGACGCTCTGATTGCGGATGCCAAGTTATTCCTGGACTGCACCGAAGGGAGGGTGAAGTAAAACGGCACAACCGCTTGAGTCAATCATCCCCCGGCAGGTCCAGACTCGCGTTGCGAGCGTAGACTTTCGCGACAGCCGCGTCGTCTTCGGCGCCCAACCCCATTCCCGCGGCGGCCAGGAACTGCTGCAGCGCCGCGGCGGTCAACGGAGCACTGAACTTCGCATCCCGAGCGATGTCCAAAACGATGCCCAGGTCCTTCGGCCAGATGTTCACTTGGCTCAGCGGTGTGTAGTCGCCGGCGGCAACGTGCGGCCCGCGGTTCTCAAGCATCCAACTGGTCCCGGCACACTGCGGGATCACCTCCAGAAACTTTTCCGGTGACACGCCTTGGGTCATGCCAAACGTCATGGCTTCCGCCATCGCAGCGATGTGAACTCCCGCCAGCAGTTGGTTGACCGCCTTCATGGCCGAACCTGCACCAACCTCGCCGAGCCGGAATACGTTTTCGGCCATCGCGTCCAGTGCGGGCTGCGCCACCTCAAACGCTTTCTCAGAACCAGCCGCCATGATCGAGAGTTGTCCCTTGGCGGACTTGGCCGCGCCACCGGAAATCGGAGCGTCCAAGTAATGCAGTCCGCAATCGTTGCACCGACTGGCCATCTCACGGGCAAAGTCAGGAGCCACGGTCGCGCAGGCGATCACGACGCTGCCCTCTTTCATCATGCGTGCCACTCCGTCGGGACCGAACAAAACCGCCGATGTCTGATCGGCGTTGAGGACAGAAACGACAACGATGTCCAGCGTCTCAGCGACGTCCTTGAGGTCGCCGGGCTGGCCACCTTCGGCGCGAAATCGCTCGACTGGATCAGGCGAGATGTCTGCGCCCCAAACCTCATGTCCGGCCCGCAAACAGGACTTGGCCATGCCGTACCCCATCGCTCCCAAACCAATCACAGCAATCTTCGCGGCAGTGGTCATTGATGTCTTTCTCGTCGGTGTTGTTTGACGTTGGTTCCTGCCTCGAGACAGGATAACGCGCGGTGAATGATTGATTGGCGTTCACGCAGAGAAGCAAACGCTCGGAAAGAATTGTAGGTGAGACCTCCCTTCCAACCCTGCGCAGTTGCGCACTTCTGCTACGCTAATGCGCATCGCAAAAAACCTTGGACCGCCCTTGGGATCAGGCCCCGTGACAACCACGAAACGACCACGACATGTTGGCATTCTTGTTGAGACCGATGACTCTTGGGGTCGCAACGTGGTCGAAGCGATTTGCCGGTTCGGTCATTCAAGCGGTTGGACAGTTCTGATCTCACCTCGTGACGCCCAAGGTCGCCTGCGTTTGCCAAAGGTTTGGAACGGCGACGGCATCATCGCTTCATTGCGAACCGCCTCTTCTGTCCGCCATGTAAAAAGTCTGAACCTACCGGTGGTGGATGTTGGAATCATGATCCCAAAGGCCGATTGGTTCGGACGAGTCGCGACCGATGACGCGGCCCGCGCAAAGATGGCCTTTGAGCATCTTCGCGATCGAGGGCTGACTCACTTTGCCTGCTATGCACCCCCAATCGGTCGATACTCCGACGTGCGATCCATCGCCTTTGCAGATGCCGTCGCCGCTGGCGGGTATCAGTGTGCAATGTACGAAGCCACCCGTGACGACACCGCGGGATGGTTGACCAACTATTCCAACGTCCGCCGATGGTTGTCGACTTTGCCGCGTCCGCTGGGAATCTTCGCTGCGGATCCCTATCCGGCCAGGCAACTGGTCGAGATCTGTTCAGTCGACTCGATTCAAATTCCCGACGAAGTCGCGGTGCTTTCGGGAGACGACGACGAACTCCTGTGCAACGTTGCGTCGCCGCAGATCTCGGCGGTTGAATTGGCCAGTCACCAACTCGGTGAAACGGCTTCGCAGATGTTGTCAAAGATGATGAGCGGGAGTGCCACGCCAAAACGCGAAACCCTCATTCCGCCGCTTCAAGTTCGCGGGCGTCATTCGACCGATATCCTCGCCATGCCGGACGATGAAATCGCGGAAGTCTTGCGGTTCATTCGTGATCGAGCTCGCGACGGCATCACCGTTGCCGACCTGTTGCAAACATTTCCAATCTCACGAAGAAGGCTGGAACAACGTTTTCGCGCGGAACTCAATCGCAGCCCGGCCGAAGAGATTCGTCGCGTTCGCATGTCTCACGTCGGACGATTGTTATTGGATTCAGACAAACCCATTTCAACGATTGCATACGAATCTGGATTCGCGACCGGAGCGTCTTTGTCACAAGCTTTCCGCCAGCACTTTGGAACCACACCGGGCGAATACCGACGTCAAAACCACGCGACATGAACATTCGCAGACGACACTCCTGAACGAAAAATCGAAAGTGATTTGCGCGTCTGCGAATGGCAACGAGGTCGCGATCATCTATCCTCTAACCTCACACCGGCACCGTAACACCCCACCACGGTGACTCGGTCCGCCATAAACGCATCGTTCAACGCCTGACGCATTGAGTTGTGTTGGCGTTCAGCATCCCGCCCATCTCCTCCCCTCAGGACGGAATATCCGATGATCTTTCCGTTTGGTTTTCGATCGCTTTTCATCGCGTTTTGTTTCTTCTCGCTCGGCAGCGTTGGCCTGGCCAACGATGCAGAATTACCGCATTCTGATCTGCAACATCACTCCGGCCAAATCGACTTTGTCCGCGATATCCAACCGATCCTTCGCGACAACTGTTACGAGTGCCACGCTGGGACAACGGAAGAAGGCGGCTTGAACCTTGGAATCAAAGCCAAGGCATTCAAAGGTGGAGACAGCGACGAAGTCATCCTCGCGGGCAACAGCGAAGACAGCTTGCTCATCGACTTGGTGTCCGGCGGGAAAGACAACGCGTTGATGCCGCCGGAAGGATCCGAGCCGCTGACCAAAGAACAAGTCAGCCTGCTTCGTGCTTGGATCGATCAAGGTGCAATTTGGCCAGACGACGCCGACGTCATCGATCCCAAAATGGATCGAGCAAAAACGCACTGGGCGTTTCAACGACTGCAAAATGTCGTCCCGCCAACACGTTCGTCCCACGACAACTGGTCCAAGAGCCCGATCGATTTGTTTATCAAGCGGCGATTGGATGACGCTGGAATCCGCCCCGCGAAACCGGCCGATGCGAGAACTCTGGTACGACGCTTGTACTTTGACCTGGTTGGATTGCCTCCGACCCAGGAACAAACGTCGGAGTTTGTTGATGTCCATTCGGTAGACTCGAAGACGGCGGTCCAAAATCTGATCGATGAACTATTGAGTTCGACCCGCTATGGCGAACGTTGGGGAAGACATTGGTTGGACGTGGCTCGCTACGCAGACAGCGACGGCCAGGAAGCCGACCAAAATCGACCGCATGCCTATCACTACCGCGACTTTGTGGTTCAAGCCTTCAACGATGACATGCCCTACGAGCAATTCGTCCGTTGGCAAATCGCGGGCGACGAAATCGAACCGGACAATGACGCTGCCGTTTCAGCCACCGGCTTCCTGACCGCCGGCACGTCGTTCAAGCTGCCCGATTCGTTTCTCGAAAGTGAACGTCTCGCCAATCGCTACAACGAATTGGACGATGTGATTTCGACACTCGGGTCTGGGATGCTTGGGATCACGGTCGCCTGCGCTCGCTGCCACGATCACAAATACGATGCGTTCTCGGCGAAAGAGTACTACCAACTGCTGGGCGTCTTCCACAGCGGCGATCGCGTGTCGGACAAGTTGCCCAGTGGGAAAGACGGATACTTTTTTCGCGACTTTGGCAAAGAACGTGAAACGACTTGGCTGTTCCGTCGAAGTGATTTCTACGACCGCGAAATTGAAGTCGACATCGGGTTCCCAGCCATGCTGTCATCCGGCGCCGACGCTCATGACTACTGGCGAAATGCCAAGGAAGCCTACAACGAAATCGGCGAACCCAAGAGCACGCTGCAGCGCCGTGCCCTGGCCGATTGGATCACCGACACTGACCACGGCGGCGGAGCTTTGCTGGCTCGTGTCATCGTCAATCGAGTTTGGCACCATCACTTCGGCAAGGGGCTGGTGCAAACGACGGGTGACTTTGGCGTCAATGGCGACGCACCGTCACACCCTGAATTGCTTGAGTACCTGACGAACGCATTCGTCGAGAGTGGCTGGAGCCTCAAGACTCTGCACCGCGAAATTCTCGGCAGTGCCGTTTGGCAGCAAGCCAGCACCCGGGATGCGACTGACGAACGAGGTTTGGAAATCGACCTCGGCAATGAACTGTTGTGGAAGATGAATCCGCTGCGTCTCGAAGCGGAAGTGATGCGTGACGCGATGCTTGCCGTCAGCGACACGCTCAACCTGCAAGCCGGCGGACCGGGTTACAAGCCCTACATCGCTCCGGAAGCCAACCTGGCCAGAAACATCCAAGGCGAAGGCTATCCCAAGAACGCGCCCGACGACGCCACGACCCGGCGACGAAGTGTCTACATGTTCCACAAACGTTTGATTCCTTATCCGATGTTTCAAGCGTTCGATCGGCCCGACCTGATGACCAGTTGTGCTCGAAGACAGAACACGACCGTGGCACCTCAAGCGATGGTGATTCTCAATGATCGCTTTGTCCGCACCGTGGCTCGTGACTTCGCAAACCTTTTGCTTCAGAAGAAAGCCAGTGGATCCCACCCAGCGAAATGGCAACCGCAGCCGGTCATCGAAGATGCCTTCGAAACGGTGTTCGCCCGTTCGCCAACTGAGAGTGAAATGAAAACCTCGATCCAGTTCATCGATGCACAAGCCAACGCACGAAGTGACCGAGCGGAACGAGACTCGCGGATCGAAGCGCTGACTGATTTTTGCCAGTCGTTGTTCGGACTCAATGAATTCATCTACATCGATTGAATTTCAAGGCCCCGTACGATGGGCTTCCGAGCCCGCCGAAACCACTCAACAACCGCCGGCAACCAACCGCATCATTCAATAACTTACATTGAGTCAGAGGCGAACCAAAATGACCAATCATTCACAACTGTTTCCCTGCGGTCGCGTCGCGAACATGCTCAGCCGCCGTGAGTGGCTGTGCCGGGCGGGTGCCGGTGCAGGAATGATCGGCCTGGCCAATTTGATGTCCGAGCAGAATTTGTTGGCCGAACCACCGACGAATGACCTCTCAGATCCCATCACTTCGCTGGCACCGCGACCGGGCCACTTCCCCGCGAAAGTGAAGTCGGTCATTTGGTTGTTCATGGAAGGTGCGCCCAGCTCAGTCGACATGTTCGATCCCAAACCCGAACTCGACAAACGAGAAGGCGACACAACCGACATTCAAGCGTTCTTTGGCAACCCGGGACCGCTGATGAAGTCGCCGTTTTCGTTCCAACAACATGGCGAAAGCGGGCAGTGGGTTTGCGACAAATACACCCACGTCGCGAAACACGTCGACAAGATGGCGTTCATCAAATCGTGCTACAGCGAGTCCAACGACCACGTCCCGGCGATTTACCAAATCAACAGCGGGCTGCCACGCCCGGGATTCCCCACCGCGGGAGCCTGGGTGACGTATGGACTGGGCAGTGAAAACCAAAACCTTCCCGGCTACGTCGTGATGGGCAACACACAAGGTGCCAAAGGTGGACCTCACAACTGGGGCGCAGGCTTTCTCCCATCAACCTTTCAAGGCACGCTCTTCCGATCCCAAGGTGCACCGGTTCTCAACCTCAAACGACAACCTCAAATCACCAAACAAGACCAAGTCGCACAGCTCGACTTGATGGCAAAGCTGAACGACGAACACATGCGGCGTCACACGCGAGATGCCGAGTTCGCCAACCGAATGCAATCATTCGAATTGGCGTTTCGAATGCAGAAAGAAGCCACCGAGGTCGTCGATCTTTCGCGAGAAACGAAAGCGACGCAGCAGCTGTACGGAATCGACAACCCCAGGTCCAAATCGTTTGGGTCGAAGTGCTTGATGGCACGACGACTTGTTGAGAGCGGCGTTCGGTTCGTGCAGGTCTACAGTGACGGCGAGTGGGACGCGCACGACAACCTCGAAGAAAACCACACCCATCACTGCGCCGCGACGGACGTGCCCGTCGCTGGTCTGCTTTCCGATTTGGAACAACGCGGGTTGCTCGATTCGACCCTTGTGATCTGGGGCGGCGAGTTCGGCCGCATGCCGATCTCGCAAAACGGCAAGGGACGTGACCACAATCCCAAAGGCTTCATGCAGTGGATGGCGGGAGCCGGAATCAAAGGTGGCGTCAGCTACGGCGAAACCGATGAGATCGGATACGAGGCCGTTGAGAATCCAGTCAGCGTAAACGATCTGCACGCCACGATCCTGCACCTGCTCGGTCTAGATCACGAGCGACTCACGTACTTCCACAACGGTCGCAGCTACCGACTGACAGACGTCGCCGGCAAAGTCATCCAGGAGATTCTCGCCTGAGCAACTGTCCCAGAAGGACACGCCACAATTGCCGCCTTCATTCAGTCAGCTTCGCCAGCGGGGACAATGCGAAGGTAATCCAAAGCGAACATATACGCTCTTTTGGCCTTTGGATTGGATCCCACCACTTGA
>NZ_ANMO01000028.1 GCF_000338295.1 Rhodopirellula europaea 6C | reverse complement strand
GTTCGCTTTTCAAAGCCGGATCGTCAGCACGCAGCTCCAAGAAGTCACGGTAAAACGACAAGGATGTCTCGAGGAAAGTCCGACGCAGATCCTGAAGCCCCGCTCGATAGGCCAATTCGCTTTCACTCAGCTCACTGAAAGCGTCGACAGCCGCACGAGCTTGCCGAAAGCTTTCCTCAGCCAATTCCCGTTGCTGTGTTTCGCGATCGAGAGCCAATTGGGTTTGCCGTTGTTCTCCCCAAACCAGCAACGCCGTCACCAATAGAGCGACCGAAGCGATCAACAACATTCCAAAGGCTGCCGCCACCAATCCACTGTTGCGGCGACGCCATTTGGCCAACCGTTCGAGTGCCGTCGGCGGTTTGGCTTGGATCGGTTTATCATCCAGCCAACATTGCAAATCGTCCGCGAGAGCCTTCATCGTCGCGTAGCGTTCAGACGGCTGCTTCGCGATGGCTTTGCGAACGATTGTGTCCAACTCAGCGGGTAAATCCGGTGCGATTGACATCGGCGATGGCGGGTCGACCTCAATCACCGCGTTGAGCAATTCGCGAAAACCTTCGCCTTCGATGGCGGGTCGCAGGGTCAGCAATTCGTAAAGTGTCACGCCAAAGGAATAAACGTCGGTGCGATGATCCAAGATCATCCGGTTGCCGGACGCTTGTTCGGGCGAAGCATACCGCAACGTCCCCATCGGGTCGCCGGTCCGAGTCAGGTTGTTGGTGTCGGATTCAATGTGTGCCAAACCAAAATCGGTCACCCACACTTTGCCGGCACCGTCGATCAGCAAGTTCCCCGGTTTGATGTCTCGGTGGATGACGCCGTACTGATGCGCGTGCTCGATCGCGATCGCGGCTTCGTGTGCCATGCGAACGGCCGACTCGTAGTACCGTCGTCGTCCCATCGAGGTGCCCATCGACGTCGTGTTGTTCGAACGAGTCGTCGCCGCACCGACCGTGTCACGCATCGGCCGGGTGTCGTTTGATTTCCCTTGCTTGTTTTCCTGACGCATCTCATTGATCACATCCGCCAACGTGCGTCCCTCGATCATCTGCATCGCGTAGTAGTGCACTCCACGATCACTGCCGACGGCGTAGACAGGCACGATGTTGGTGTGGTGCAAAGCCGCCGCCGCATGCGCTTCGTTGCGGAAACGCTGCAATCGCACTTCGTCCAAACCGCTGGCAAACGGCAGGACTTTCAAGGCCACCTTGCGACCAAGAGAGAGCTGAACAGCCTCGTAGACTACGCCCATTCCTCCCCGGCCAAGCTCACCGACAATTTGAAAATCACCGATCGGTTTGGCCGTGAACTCCGCATCGGGCCCGACGGCGGTGGTGGAAGGTTCGGAGGGCGACCCAGCACCGTGCAGCATGGCCAAGCCTTCGAGCGCGGGACGCAGTTCTTCTTCAATATTGGCATGACCAGCCAGAAAGTCTTCGACCGAGGGAGCCTTGCCATCTTCCAGCAATCGCATGTAATCCTTGACCGCAGCGACCACGCCGTTGTCATTGGTTTCATCGAAAGTGGCCATGTTTTCACCGTCGTTCATTGGATCGTCCGCTCTTCAGTCGGTCTCAATCACATCGGTCAACACTCGGCCGATGGATCGCTATCAGGTCATGATCGTTCTTAATTTCGCGAGCCCGCGGACCCACAGTTTTTCAACACTGTCGACGCTTTTGTCCATCGACTTCGCCACGTCCGCGAACGACATCCCCTCCACGTGACGCAGAACGATGACCTCGCGATAGTGTTCCGGTAGAGATTCAAGTGCCTCGGCCAATTGCAGGAATGCTTCGTTGCGAGCGAAATGCTGACTCGGCGATGTCACGTCGGCAGCGATCTTCGATTGCAGAAAGCCAGACGCGTTGACGAGACTGGCATTCAGATTTTGCTCCAATCGAGGGTCTCGCTTCTGAGTCCCCAAGTACTTCCGCAAGTGCATCGCCAAAACGTTCGACAAAATGCCTCGCAACCACCCAGCAAATTCCTCCGGGGTTTGGCCTCGAAAATCCGCCATGTTTCCGTGAGCGGCGATACAAACCTCTTGGGCCAAATCCGACGGGTCGGCTTTGCCTTGCAAGTGACGATGCAAACCGGAGCGAGCCAGGAACTTGACAAATTTCCGGTAACTATCGAGCAACTCGCCGAGGGCCTCTTGATCACCTGAGCGTGCATCAGCGATCAGCTTGACAATGCGGGTCTGGGTTTCATCTTTTTGAGATCGTTCGGTCATGACGTTCAAAATCAGCGGGACGAGAAGTTGCTGCCATTTTGAGACAATAACCGTCGCACCTTGGAACCAGTTGCGGTCTTGGTTGAAAACCGCCATTCAATTCAGTGACTTTATCAGAGACCGTCTCGTCGTGGCGTGACTGCGGTTCGCACGACCACGCGGAAAGCGGTTGAATCAAACCAACCAAGCCCATCGATAGCAACTAATCCGTTCGTTGGCGGCTAAAACGAACTCGCACAACGGCAATCGGTCTTCCCCTGACGAAATCAGCCCGATATCTGCTCGCGAGCAATTTGCAGAATCCGATTGAGCGAGTGGAGATCCTCGGCCGAGACATGCCCCAGCAATTCACGATGCAACGATTGGATGGGCTCATCCAATTTGTCGAGCAGGGTGAGTCCTTCATCGGTCAGCCCCACCAAAAAGACCCGGCGGTCTTGGTTGGATTGCTGCTTGTGGATCAATCCTCGATGGAGCAATTGGTCGACCACGCGAGTGATCGCAGGCGAAACCTGAATCATCCGATCAGCAACTTCCAGACACGGCATCGGAACCTTCTCACCTCGCATGATCCGCATCGCGTTGTATTGCGAGGGAGTCAGACCGAAGGTTCGCAGCAAACGAGCCAAACGATTCTCAAGCAAATCGCTGGTCCGGAGAATTCCCAGCATCGCCTCTTGCTCGAGCGATTCGAACGGTCCTTTTTTCTTGAGCTCTTCGCGCAAAGAGGACGGCGTCATCAATCATTCCTTGGGGCAATCGTCGATAACGGCGCACACTTTTACAGTCCACGCAGTCGAAATTGTTTCAGTGCCCCAATTGCTTCGTTCGCGGGAGATCCAAGCAACGTCAACAACATTGGTTATGAATCGGCGACATGCGTTCAAAACGTCAAAGATTCTCCCCTCGCTCGTGAGAATCGTTCTCCCCAACCAGGACTGGTTCCAGTGATAACGACATTGCGGACAATCGGTTCAGCTCACTCCGCATTCTTTGTCCCGACTCGCTGCCATTCCATGCGATAGTTCGTCAAAATGACACCACGGCTCTCCACCTGCTGACACTCGATCACACGAAAACCAACGGACTCGAAAAATGGTTTCGCCGTGATGCTGGCCTCGATGGAAACGGTTCGAATTCCTAATCGCTCCACCTGCCTGAGCAGTTCCAGCCACATCAATTTGGCAACACCGCGGCGCTGATGATCCGCGGATACGAACAATCGATCCAAGTGCCCATCGTGGCTCATGTCGGCGAATCCAATCAGGCGAGCGTCTGATTCCACCACCACCGCAACACGCCCCTGAAATCGTTGAGCCCAACGTTCCAGGTCCACCGTGTCCGGAGCCCACGCATTCAATTGTTCCAGTGAATAGTCACGACAATTCACCCGATGAACAGTGTCGCGAAACAATCGCCAGCAATCCATCGCATCATCAACATGAAATGGGCGCAGCTTCACGATCTGGCTTCCTCACCTGACAAAGCAGCAACCGAAATTTTCAGCCGTCCCTCCAAAACGGTGACTGCATCGCCCGTCAGATACACTCGATCCTTGTCGACCTCGCATCGAACCATTCCACCACGTCGGGAAGCTTGGTGTCCGACCAACGGATTGATTCCCAATCGCTTCGACCAATACGGTGCCAAGCAACAATGTGCGGAACCCGTCACGGGGTCTTCATCGATCCCGCTTTGCGGTGCAAAGAACCGTGAAACAAAATCGATCTCGTTACGATCGTCCTGTGCCGTTACGATGACGCCGCGAACTGGAACATCCTTCAGTGCATGAAAGTTTGGCTGCAGTTCCATTACAGATCCGCGCGATTCCACCACCACCATCAAATCAAACCGGGTTTGGTAGACGGTCGCTTCGTTGATCCCCAAAGCGGATTTCAGAGCCGAAGACGCTTTTCCATCGTCAAACGGCGAGTAATCCGACGCAGGAAAATCTAGCGTGATGCCTCGATCGCTTCGTGAACAAACGAGTTCACCGCTCCGCGTTTGAAAGCGAATCTCCGCGTCTTTCTCGACCAGTTCTTGTTCCCACAAAACGTGAGCGGACGCCAAGGTCGCGTGGCCGCACAAATCCACCTCAACATTCGGCGTGAACCATCTCAACCGAAAGGCGGAGCGGTCGGCTGTCGGAACAAGAAACGCCGTTTCCGACAAATTCATTTCTCCCGCGAGCTTTTGCATCCATTCGTCACTCGGGTACTCAGGCAAAATGCAAATCGCGGCTGGATTCCCGCCAAACGGCTTGCTGGTGAAGGCGTCCACCTGCCAAATCGAAATGTCGGCGTTTGCCATAAACTCGTTCTTCGTTGCGGATACTGGGTCAATTCATGTCAGGAGGCAGCAGAACCACCCGAGGTTCACCGCCACCTGCGAAACAACTCGATTTCTGAGTACGATTCGGCAATGAACCATTCAGAAACAATCATTCGTCGTGTCGCCGACATTGTGAACCAACGCATGGCAGACCAACAGGCCGGCCATGGAATCGATCATGTCCGGCGAGTCCATCGAACCGCATGTGACATTCAACAGCAGATTGGCGGCGACCGCACGATCGTCGAACTGGCCGCACTATTGCACGACGTCGGCGATGCAAAATTCCATGATGGCAAGGAACGCAGCGCTGAGTTCTCTCGCGAAATCCTGGCCGGTGAAGGTGTGGACCAGCCGACAATCGACCACGTCGCACACATCGTCGACAACCTCTCGTTTCGCAAACATGAAACGGCGGAAGAACTCTCGGCCGAAGGCAAGATTGTTCAGGATGCCGACCGACTCGACGCACTCGGTGCGATCGGCATTGTGCGAACGATCGAATACGGTGCGACGGTTGGGCAGCCGTTCCACATCGCTGGAAACGACCCCAGCAACCTGAATGGCCCCAAAACCGGTGCCGGTCACTTTTATCAAAAGCTATTCCGACTTCGGGAGATGTTGCACACCGAGCCTGCCCGCCAAATCGCTGCTGACCGAGAACAATTCATGAAAACGTTTCTGGATCAGTTCATGAGCGAAATGGCTGACTGAAATCGCAACGTCTCAAGATTCGTTGACCGGGACAACACGGAACGTCTCCACCAAGATCGCATAGAACGCGGGCACGATGAACAACGTCAGGGTGGTGGTCAGCAACAATCCCACGATCATGCACCACGCCAATCCTTCCCACAGTGGTCCGCCGCTCAATGCCAAGGGCACCAAACCACCGACCGTCGTCGCGGTGGTGAGGAAGATTGGCAACATTCGTTGTTTGCCTGATTCAATCAAGCAATCCCGAAACTCTTCATTGGTCAAACCGACAATTGAACCGTTGGCTTCGCCGGACGACTTTTTGGCACGAGCTCGTTCGGCGATCAAAAGGTCAGCGAACTCGACGAAGATGATCGCCGTGTTCAGCACGATCCCGAACAATGCCAAAATGCCCAATTGCGGCATGAATCCGAGCGATTTATCCGACAAGTACAAACCCAACCACGCACCGACCAACGCCAATGGCAACGTCGACAGAATGATCAGCGGCTTGGACCAGCCGTTGTACTGAAAGATCAAACAAAGAACGATCAGCAGAAACGAAATCGCAAACGACATCATCATCTGCCCGCCAGCTTCGGCACTCTCTTCGTAAGAACCACCAGGTTCAATCCAGTAGCCGGTTGGCAGTTCATCTTTCAATCGCTGCATCTCGTCCGATTTCAAAACTCGAGACACCACGTCGTTCCCCGTGACCCCCGGTTCCATTTGAGAACTGACCTCGATCGTCCGATTCATTTTCCGTCGTTCGATTTTGGCGATCTCCAGGGTGGGCTTCAAAACCGCCAGCGACGCAAGTGGCACCTTTCCACGGTCACCCTCCACGTACGCTTCCTGTAGACCACGAACCGATTCACGTTCGCTGGCCTTCAACCGGAAATAGACGGGCACTTCGTGGTCGCCTTCTCGGAACGTCGTCAGTTGCAAACCGGAATAGTAGGAATTCAAAGTTCGAGCGATCTGCGAATTCGTGACGCCAGCCAAAACAGCACGATCCTGTTCCACGTCGACCTGAATCTGATACCCGTCGACTCCCCAGGAATCAGAAACGTCCCAGGTTTCGGACTGTTCCGTAACGAGCTGTTTCAATTTGTCCGCCGTTTCACGCAGCACAGCTGGATTGGCGAAACCGTTACCGGAGATCCGAAAGACCAACGGATCAGCCGGAGGCCCCAACGCCAATCGAACCGGCACAATACGGGCACCGACGATCGGTTCGATCCCCAAAGCTTCATCACCCCGTTCGGCAATTTCTCGAACGCGTTGTGCGAATTGTTTGGTCACCGATGCGTCCGTCGTACGGACTAAAATCTCAGCAAACGATCTCGACTTGGGTTCTGGATCCCAACCGAGATGCCAACGTGATCCACCACCTCCCACAAGCGATCGATACACACGAAGCGGTGGTTTGGAAAATCCATTCTCAGGCAAATTCTCAGTTCCCAGACGTTGCAGAATCGTTTCCACCTGACGTGTGACTTGATCGGTTTGGTCGATCGTTGCGGTTTCGGGCAGCATCACCTTCACGGCGAACTGAGTCCCATCCGCGTCCGGGAAGAATTCCGAACTCACCGGCAGCGTCAAAATTCCGATCATCAGGCAAAGCGTGGCGATCGCGGTCAGCCATTTGAACCTCACCGCCAAACCGCCCAGCCATCCATAAACGCGGAAGGCGAGATTCTCTTGCTTGTTCTTTGCCGTGTTGGCTGGCGTTGGTTCAGACGCTGGTGCGGAACGGCGTTTTCGTCGTGGCCACCAACGCGAAATGCGATTCCAGGTTGCAACGACGGGCGAACCTGTTTGCTCTCCCTTGGGAGCCCTGATGAACATCCCCGCCAAGATCACGCACAACGACATCGCCAACACCCAACTGAGTGCGAGTGTTGTCGAGACCGTGACCGGCAAACTGTAGACGTATTCCTTGCCGCCACCTTCCAGGCTGAACAACATTGGCACGAAAGCGGCCATCGTCGTCAACGTGCCAACCAACATGGGAATCGCGAGCGTGTTCGCTCCTTCAATCGCGGCGGGAAATGGCTCCATACCCGCCATCTGATTCGACCTTGCTTGGTCACACACTTGCACCGCATTGTCGACCAACAGTCCCAAAGAAATGATCATCGCGGCGAGCGAGATTTGTTCGAGCTGAACACCAAACAACGAAATCAAACCGACTGTGACCACCACAACGATCGGAATGTTCGCAGCCATCACGAATGAAGTGCGAAACCCAACGACCAAGTAAACCACAACAACAACGATCAACACGGCTTCGACCACGTTGATGATCACATCTCGGATTTTTTTCGCGACGCTTTCGCTTTGATCGGAAACGGCGGTCACGCCGATGTCTGGAGGCAGCAACTGTTCCACCTCAGCCATTTCCCAGACACGATGCTTTGCCGCTTCGCAAACGTCGATGATGTTCGAACCGGACTTCATCGTGATTCCCAGCATCACGGCGGGTGTGCTGCCTTCTGCGTCGCCAACTCGGCAGATGTAGTTTGCCGGGTCTTCGTAGTCACGCGTGACCGTCAATCCAAGCTCAGCCAAAGAAACACTGTTGTCACCTCGACTGGTTCTCACCGTGCTGGCGATTTGAGTGATCTCATCGACCGCGTTGAATTCGCCTTCGGTCTTGACTGAAAAGTGCCCTGTGTCGGTGTCCAACTCACCGCCAGCCTGAATGATGTTTCGATCATCGGCCAATGACTCCAGTTGGCTGGTCGTCAGTTCCAACTGAGCCCAATTGGACAGGTCCGTTTCGATGAAGATCGCTTCGGATCGCTGACCGAACATGTCGACTTTCGCGATGCCGGGCAACAACCTCAACGCGTCTTGAACATCTTCCGCGTGCTCCTCCAACTGCCGCAGCGTGTAGCGATCTTGCGGACGGATCTCCGCTCGACCCTTCGATGGAGTCTGGTGAATCCCCAGCAACAACACCGCGGTATCGCCGAACTCATCGTTGACGATCGGTCGCACGTGGTCGGCGGGCATCGCGACCAAATCCACTCGGGCACGAACTTTATCCCACACGTTTTGAATGTCGGCCGGTGCGATGTCGTCTTCCAACTCGACGAACACGGTGGATTGACCGGTCAGCGTGGTGGATCGGGTCAGCTTAACCTCTTCAATACTGGTCAAGTTTTGTTCGATCTTGTCCGTCACCAATTCCTCCACCGTTTCGGCGGGGGCTCCTGGCCAAGAAGTTGAAACGACACATACGCGAATGGTGAATTCGGGATCTTCTCTTCGAGGAATGGTGACATACGTCATCGCCCCCCATGCCATCGCCAAAATCGCCAACGAGAATACGATCGGACGGTACTTCACCGCCAAACTGGGCAAGTTCATTCTGCGGCTCCCTGGACCACCATCGGTGGCATCGGGTTTCCAGGCAAATGCCCTTCTTCCAGTTCATCCAGGCGTCGGGCCGCGCCCACCTTCCGCACTTTCTCTCCGTCGTTCAGGAAGTGCACGCCTCGAACGACCACCAACATGCCTTCGTTCAACTCTGGCGATTGAATCTCAATCATCGAACCGAGGTCCAAGTTGTCACGCGAAACGACGTCGACGGCGACCTTGGAAGCTCGGTTGTCCTTCACCACATACAAGAACGCTTGACCGGCTTCTTCATCGATGGCATCGAACGGAACAAAGAATCCTTTCGTCTCGTTTTGGTCGGCCAGATCCACGGAAACCAGTTCTCCCGGACGCAGCATCCATTCCGATCCCGGATCCAAAACGACGGATTCACCGTCCCAATTCTCCGGAGGCGTCCCACCGCCAGTCGCTTTCGGTGCATCGGCGTTTGGATCCCCCACGAAACTGCCGACGTAAAGCGAGTCCAAATCGACATCGAAAGGTTCCCCTTTGTCGTCCAACATCTGAACGCTTCGAAAAACCCAATTTCCTAAGAATGGGATATTGAGTTCGTTTTCAACCAACCTTTGCCGTCGCACCTTCACAACATCCGGCAGGCGTTCTCGCAGTTTGCTGTTGGTCACGAGGTAGATGTACGCACCTTGGTCATCGTGGTGAATGGACTCTTCCTCCACCAACACGACCTCGTCCGACGTGCCCATCATGCGGTTGAGTCGCAGCGGCCACAGGTCTTCGGAACGGGCCACTTTGTCCTCGGGCAGGTCACCTGGCAATGGATCCCGCAGACGTTCGTTCAACAGCAACATCGTCATCGTGAATGTTCGAGTGTCGGGGTCTGCACTCGCGTCAACGTTGTAGACAAAACCGTTGGTGTGTTGCTCGGTGCCATCGGGCAACGAGTAAGTGGTTGGCAACTGATGGCGGCGTCGCATCGACCGAGATTGCTTCGCCGACAGTTCCACTTCCACCTTGATCGGGTTGGTCATCTGCAACGTCAACACTGGATCGCCCGCGTTGACAACGCTGCCTGGAACAACATTCACGCCTGAAATCTGACCTTGATAGGAACCGTACAAGGTCGTGTGTTCCAAATCGCGTTCCGCGTCGCGAAGAGTTTGTTTCGCACGTCGAATTTGCGACTCCGCCGACTTCAGTTCAGCCCGAGTCTGTTTCTCGGTGGCCAGCAATCCACTCAACGCAGCCAACCTCGTCTGCACCAGATTTCGTGCTTGGTCGTATTCGCTTTTGGAAGCTGCGTTTTGTTGCTTCAAATTTTCGATGCGTGAAAACTCCATCTCGGCGAGAGCCAAGTTGGCACGCGCGGACTCCATTTCCGCTGGCAAAGAATCCTTCAATCGGATCTCGATGCTCTCCTTGTTCAGCATCGCGACTTCTAAATCGGCTTCGGCAGACTCGACGGCAATCTCATAGCGTTCCGGTTCGATCTGGGCGAGTGGCGTTCCATGTTGGACCATCTTCCCGTCCACATCGATGACCCGCCCATCAATGTTTTCACCTGGTTCCAAAACCCACGAAACCTTCCCACCGACTTCGAACCCAATGTCCTCGGTCTTCCATGACTGCACGCTGCCGGATGCGGTGTACGACGAAACAGGTACAGACCGGGTCAGCGTCATCACTTCGACGGGTCGAGGTGCCTTTTCGAATTTGACCTCTTCCTCGGGTGCACATCCGGCGACGGAGACAAGCCCAATGAGAACCGCAAAGCGAGGGACCAGCCTCGATGGATATGTAGGACGATCAGTCATAGATTCATACTGTCAGAAAAGAGCGAAGCGCCGCGAGATACTCCAATCGAGATACCCCAACAGGATGCACATCGCGGTTTGTACCAAGTATTAGCAGTTGGCATAGCTACGATCGCGCCAATAGGGGGCACCATTGTGGAGGGACGAAGCTTTCAAAGAAAGAAAATCGTCGCCCCATTAACAAACACCTCCAAAGTCTCTTGCGCGTCTAGCCTCGATGATCAAATCCAATTGCGATCCGCCGCGATAAAATTTACTTTCGGGACAGAACCTTGATCAGGCCATCGTGAGTCCGACTACCACTGAGCGTGACAATTGGCCGCCATGAAGAGGAGTGATGAGACGCCCCATATGGTTACGATAAGGCCAATGTGTGTTCTTCTATCGAGCGAGGAACGATAAACGAATCATAAAAAGGACGGCTGGATTGTGTCAGACCTCAGAACATTGCAGTTCGAAGACCTAGACGACGCGGTGCGAGAGGCTCGATCGCTTCTTCACACTAGCTATGTTCCCTGTGGCAATTGGTCGCTCGGACAGATCTGCCGACATCTCACGCTGGTCCAAAACCCAAGCGTGGATGGCTACCCGGCCTGGATGTCCTTGTTCGCCTTCTTGCGTCCGGCGATGAGGAAATTTTTGCTTCCCAAACTTCGGCGTCCCGACTCACCTCGCGGAATCCGAACGTCGTCGATGTTTGTCCCGCCGGACGAAACCGATGACGCGGAAGAAGTCGACGCATTCGCTCGCAGCGTCGATCGCTTTCGAGCCCACTCGGGCGAATACGCACCACACCCGGCATTTGGAAGAATGAGCCGAAGCGAGATCGAAGAGATCCACACCTTGCACGCCGCCCATCATTTGAGATTCCTAAAACCCAACGAATGAGCGGTCAATCTCGACGGCGAATGGGTCAAACGCTTCGACGCTTGGAGCGTGCGAATATTGACCCAATAAGCCTCAGCTTTCAGTGGATGAATTCACGGTTTCTGAAGCTTCGATGCCCGCCCCACTTGATGAGGCCAGCTTCAGCCCGACGATCCCGGCCACAATCACCGCGATGCATGCCAACCGAATCGCATCTTTGGATTCGCCAAACAAAATCATGCCGGCGGTCGCGGTACCCACCGCACCGATTCCGGTCCAAACGGCATAGCCGGTTCCAAGCGGTATCTCACGCAACGCCAATGAGAGCGTGAAGAAACTTGCAATCATGATCACGATGGTGATCACCGTCGGCATGGGTCGCGAAAATCCATCGGTGTACTTCAATCCAACCGCCCAACCGATTTCAAGCAAACCGGCGATCAACAAGTAACCCCAAGCCATCATTTTTCCTTCAAGCAATCCGCCATCATCAAAGGCCGATCGCAACAAGACCAACCAAGCAGTCTGAAAAATCGGCGAATCGCTCAGTATGTCCGCACAAAACTTTTGGGCAAGGCCGAGCTCTATTGTTCAAGCCAGAGCGTCGCATGGATCAGGCGTCGATCGCTTTGGTTGAATACGCCTCGTCAAAACGTTCGTCGAACTCAGCGAACACGGCAACCAACTCGGGACGGTCCAAGACCTCTTCCACTTGTTTGGCTCCCGCTTCCATATTCGCGTCCGCCTGAAGATCGCCGGCGGGTTGAGCTTGATTCTCACGACCGGCAACGTTGGCTGCCAAATCCATCGCGGACTCCTTCCATCCGCTCACTCCAGACAGCGCGTCTGACATTGCCGCTCGAACAACGCGAAAATCCATTCTTGCGAAGGCTTCTTCAAATGCTTCTCGCATCGCCAAGACTTGCTGGGGCTTCACCGGTCCGGCATGGATGGTTCCTTCCTTCAACAAGCGATCGAGCGTTCGCCCCAGCAGCACCATTCGAATGATCTCCATCGGAACGCCGCGCACCGAAGTCAGGATGGCCACGATCTTTCGGATCGGAAACAGCAACAGCTTGACCGGTGCCTTCGCCAACATGCCCAAACACCCGGCGATGCATCCTGAGTCATCCGCATAGTAAGCACGAAGTTCTTTAAGCGAATCAGTCCGTTCATGTGCCTCCAGCGTCCGCGTCACCACGTATCGTCGGCATTGACCTCGAATCACGTCGTCCACAAATGGGATGGGAACGAATCGCGCGGCGGAAGAAACCATGCCCGCGAGAATCCATTGATGCGTCAGCCAATTCATAGTCACAAAAGTTCGCTTGAAGAGTAGAAAGCCCGATCGGCTCGATTTCCAATTTGCCCCACGCTTGGGTGATTGCACTTCCTATGCCACGCGAAACTCCGGTCTCGATTAGACGAATCAAGTTAGCTTGTGTCGAGCGCCAACTTCTTGGCATGGCATATGCGAGGGTCTGACCTGCACTGCGTCTCGACTCGACACGTGTCGTCACACCTGCGGACGACCAATCATGCCGTTCCAGTTGAAAAACAGATGCTCAGCCCTTTTCTTTTCGTTTCCTAAATGGACACCCATCGATGACTCAACACAACACCGCACTCATCACTGGGGCCTCATCGGGTATCGGGCGAGAACTAGCGATCCATTTCGCAAATGGTGGAAACGACGTCGTCGTGGTCGCTCGCAGTGAAGACAAACTCCGCGAATTGGCGACCGAGATCGAATCCCAATCAGGTCGGTCCGCTACCGTGATCACCAGCGATCTTTCGCGTCCCGAGTCGGTCGACGAACTGTGCGAAGAACTGACTCAGCAGTCCATCACGATCAACACGCTTGTTAACAACGCCGGCTTCGGTGCACTTGGCAAGTTCTCGGAACTTTCCGCCGATCGCCAGACCGACATGGTGATGGTCAATGTGGTCGCGTTGACGCGTTTGACCCGTCAATTGCTACCGAGCATGTTGCAGCAAAACCGTGGCGGCATCCTCAACGTCGGTTCCATCGCAGCGTACCAGGCCGGCCCCAATATGGCCGTGTACTACGCCACCAAAGCATACGTGCTTTCGTTCACCGAGGCACTGCGAGAAGAGTTGGCAGGCACGGACTTGCACGTCACCTGTCTCGAACCGGGGCCGACGGAAACCGGGTTCGGAGAAGATTCCGGGATGGGAAAACTGGACGTATTCTCGTCCACCGCGATGACCGCGGAAGCCGTCGCTCTTGCCGGCTACGAAGGCTACCTGAAGAACGAAGACGTCGTCATACCCGGCTGGAAAAACCGCTTGATGGTGACTTCGGCGGGCTTCCTGCCTCGTTTCGCGACCCGGAAGTTGGTTGGAAAAATGCAGAGTGCATGACCTGCTTCCCAACCCGCGAATTCCACTTCAGCGATCGACCATCGCTGCAATCCAACTCCTTCTGAAAGGATCTTTTCATGTCCATTACCAGCGTCAACCCAGCCACAAACGAAACCATTCGCGAATTCGAACCGCTTCACAAAGATGATGCGATGCAAGCCATCGAGACTGCCCACAAGGCATTCCAAGAGTGGCGCAGTACCTCATTTGAGGAGCGAAAGAAATGCATTCTCAAATTCGCCGAACTCTTGCGAGCGGACTCCGACGAGTACGCCCGGATGATCACACTCGACATGGGCAAACGAATTTCGGAGGCCCAGTATGAAATCGAATATTGCGCTGACATCGCCGAGTTCTATGCCAATGGTGCAGAAGAATTCCTCGCCGACACTCCGATGGAACGCGTCGACGCCAACGCCTACTTGCACTACGAACCCATTGGTGTGTTGATGGGCGTGATGCCATGGAACTTCCCGTTCTACCAAGTCGTTCGCTTTGCGACACCAAACATCATGGCGGGCAACACCGTCATGGTAAAACACGCCAGCAACGTTCCGCAGTGTGCGTCTGCCATCGAAGAACTTTACAACGACTGCGGGTTGCCAAACGGCGTCTATCAGAACCTGTTCATCCCATCTGACTTCGTCGATTCGATCATCTCCGATTCGCGAGTCCAGGGCGTTTCGCTGACGGGCAGTGAACCAGCCGGCCGCGCGGTTGCTGCTCAGGCGGGCAAAAACCTCAAACGAAGCGTTCTCGAACTGGGCGGCAACGATCCGTTCATCGTCCTCGAAGACGCTGACATGGACCTCGTGATCGAGCAGGCCGTGAAGGGCCGGATGGTCAACGCCGGTCAGTCCTGCGTGGCGTCCAAACGCTTCATCGTTGTGAAAGATGTCGCGGACCAGTTCATAAAAGGTTTCAAAGAGAAGCTTCAGGAATTGAAGCTGGGCGATCCAATGGATGAGGAAACCACACTTTCACCGCTCTCGACCGAAGACGCCGCGGTCAAGTTACAAGAGCAGGTTCAATCATCCATTGACGGAGGTGCAACCGTCGTGATCGGTGGAGATCGCCCGGATCGAGATGGAGCCTTCTTCAACCCGACCATTTTGACAGACGTGACGCCGGACAACCCAACGTTCGACCAAGAATTATTCGGACCAGTTGCAACAGTTTACGTCGTCGATGATGAAGCCGCGGCAATCGAACTGGCCAACCACTCGTCTTACGGATTGGGCGGGTCGGTCTACACAAAGGACATCCAGCGAGGACGTCGCGTCGCTGAAAGAGTTGAGACGGGAATGATGTTCCTGAACCAACCCACCAGCTCACAAGCTGAACTGCCTTTCGGCGGCATCAAGAACTCCGGCTACGGTCGCGAACTTTCGCACCTGGGCATCTTGGAGTTTGTTAACAAGAAACTCATTCACTTGGGAGACAAGGAATAAATCATGAGCACTGCAACAAGCAAAGCGGTCCAGTCCAAGCAAATCGAATTGGTGTCGCGTCCGGATGGGATGCCGCGACAATCGAATTTCGAAATGAGAACGGCGGAGGTAGGCCCCGTCAAAGACGGCGAGATCCTGGTGAAGAACCAATGGATGTCCGTCGACCCATACATGCGAGGGCGCATGAAGGACACCGACAGCTACGTTCCTCCCTTTCAAATCGATGAGCCGCTCGAGGGCGGCTGCATTGGTGAAGTGATTCAATCGCAGAATGCTGACTTCGAGGAAGGCGACATGGTCCTCGGCAACCTAGGTTGGCGTGAATACTGGAGCTCCAACGGCGAGGGAGTCACAAAGATCGATCCCAACATCGCGCCTCCCCAAGCCTTCCTGGGTGCCCTCGGCATGACAGGAATGACCGCCTGGGTGGGGCTGCACAAGATCGCTCAGCTAAAGGAAGGCAGCACCGTCTTCGTTTCAGCGGCGTCCGGGGCCGTCGGTTCCATCGTTTGCCAATTGGCCAAAGCCATGGATTGTCGCGTGATCGGCAGTGCCGGCAAACAGGAAAAGATCCAGTGGCTCAAGGACAAAACCGGCATCGATGCGGTCATCAACTACAAAGAAGTTGACAACCTCAGCGAAGAACTCGCCAAGCATGCTCCTGACGGCATCGACGTGTACTTTGACAATGTCGGCAGCGATCACCTCGAAGCCGCCATCGACAACATGAACGACTTTGGCTGCTGCGTCGAATGCGGCATGATTGCGACCTACAACGCAACCGAAGCTCCCGCGGCACCTCGAAACATGTTCAAGGTGATTGCCAAGCGACTGCGAATCCAAGGATTCATCGTCCGCGATCACATGGATGCCAAGGACGAATTTGTGTCGGACATGGCGACGCTCATCCAGCAAGACAAAGTCGTCTGGGAAGAGTCCGTCACGGACGGCATCGAAAATGCACCTGATGCATTCATCGGGCTGTTCGAAGGCGACAACCTTGGGAAACAACTGGTCCGCCTGAACTGATCTCGACATCGAGACTGCCAAGGATGGCAGGCACCTCGCAAAGAAATCTCAATCTATCCACTGAGGAATGTACCCATGAACTTCATTCGACTCCTACTGGTCTTTCTCCTTCCACCGGTCGCGGTTTACATGCAGTTCGGTGTGGGACATTACTTTTGGATCAGCGTGATCTTGACGCTGCTCGGGTTCGTGCCTGGCCTGCTGTATTCGCTCTACATCATGGCCTCACGACCGCCCGGACTTTCGCGTCTTTCCTGAGCTGTGCGAAGCGATCGCAGATCATCCCTCCAGCAGCACGTGGCCGATCAGCCCGAGCAGAAAACCGAAAACGGCTCCGATCGCCGGTGCCCGCTGGTTTTCGATCCTCGCTTGCGGAGCGAGATCTTGAAACGTGAGATACAAGATGCCGCTGGCCGCGAATAACATGATGAAGTCGACCACGCGAGGAAAGCTGGCAAGATATTGATAGCCAACCCAACCCGCGAGCGGGCCGAGTGGAACGCAGGCCGCCAAACAAGCGATGAGCTTCCACCCTTTCAGCTTGGACGATGAATCCAACTCGCGATACGCGTTGAAACCCTCGGGCAGATTCTGAAGTCCAATCAAGACGGCGAGCAGCATTCCCGCACCTTCACCCGTCGCAAACGCGGCTCCCAGTGCAACCGCCTCCGGGACGAAGTCCGATAGCATCGCGACCAACTGAGCCATGGAGCTCTTCGAACGATCCAGGAGCGTTTCCAGGCCCCAGAACGCGAGCCCTCCCAACACGAACGCGAAAATGATCCAGGGAAGTGACAGCTCTTTGATTCCCTCGGGAACCAACACCAACGCAACCGCGGAGATCAGCACGCCGCCTCCGAACGCGATGACGCTGTGACGAAATTCCGTCTCCAACCACTCCGGCGAGATCTTTTCGATCTTCGCGAAAATACCACCGAGTGGAATGGCGGATCCGGCCATCGTGGTCAGCAATAGAACCTGAGCCAATTCATTCAACGTCATGCTTCCTTTTCGAACAAGCCACCCACCAAACCAGTGCAATCAACACTGCTTGCAAGGGCAGCCGAGCGATCAGTCCCGTCTGTGAAAACGCATCATAGCGATCCGCATGCATTGCCATGTGCACGTTGGCCGGGAAGACGGCAATCAACAACGCGATCAAACCATAGCCGGCGGCTTTACGAAGCCGCTGAAGGAGCAGGCCAGCCCCGCCGAGAATCTCAAAGAACCCTGAAACAAAGACGAGCCACCTGGGTTGCGGCCAGCCATCCGGGATCATCTGGATATAGAAATCGGGCGAGATGAAGTGATTGAGTCCCGCTAAAATGAAAAGTCCGGCGGTCAGCCACAAGCAAACCGATCTCAAGACATACAGTAACCGACGAAGTGAGGAGTGAAATTTCGACATAACTCACTTCGTCGGTTGTTGAAAGCTTTTTTACCCCGATCGGGGTTCTGCAGCGAAGCGATGAAACTTCGCCGCATAATACGATAGGCTGGCTGCATCACCAAACCGGATCAGCCCCAGGTTCGAGTCTTGAAGTGTTCCCACCGACTCGGTTCACGGTTTTGGCGGCACCACAATGCGGTGACGGTGACACCGACGAGAGCTCCTGCAACGAAGCTTGCCAGAACCGATTGGGTCGGACGTTCGGCAATGCACTCGTCGGCTCGCATGACGGCGAATCGAGCGGACTCGCTCGCTTTGCGGACGGAATCTTCGGCGGTGTGGCTGAGACGATCCGCCATCGATTCCTGCGGAGCGAATTCGCGGACGACCGATTCGATTTCATCTCGCGATGTATCCACGCGACCTTTGACAAATTCAATCATCCATTCCGCCTCGTTTGGGCACTTGGACAATTCCTCTTCGCTAATCTGTGGCCAGCGATTGCACACCGCTGAGCGAACGCGGGTCCAATCCGCTTCGTGAGCCACGCTCGTTTCCGTCGACATTTCGATTTCCTTATGTGGAGATTTTAAGATTGTTCGCGACGAGCGTTTAAGACCGCTTACTGCGAACTGCCTGGATCAAATCCGACTTGTTCATCTTGCTACGTCCCTCGATCTCGAGTTCAGACGCAAGGTTATGTAATTCGTCCACCGTCCGGCCTTCCAGAGACGTGTTTGGATTTCCCGTCCCTTGAGTGGTTTGGTTCGGTGTGCGTTCCTCTTTTCGACGTTGCTTGTTCACCGTACGAGCAGCGATCTCTTCCGCATCTTCTTCCGAATGGCCACGGTCCAGTTCGTTGTCTTTGATGTGCTCGTATTGGCGACGATCTTTGTCAGTCCACTCAGCCATTGTTTCACCTCAGACGCATCACGCGTCGGTTGCGGAACTGATGTTGGCGGGCTTGGACGCGTGATCATCGGATGGGGACTTTGATTCCCAACGTTGGATCGATTGAAGCTTCTCTCCAAGTCTCGCGGTCAAAGCGGTCAATGCTCCGCCACGGTGCATGGCCTGCTCGCCGCATCGATCCTTAACCCGGCGTTCGACTTCTTCCACGACAGTCCGTTCGGACTTCCATGTATGACCGCTCATGACCAATGTTTTCAGCAAAGCATCTTGTCGCTCGACAAGCATCTCGCCTTCGCTTTGGAGCGATTGACAAACCAATTCAGCAAGCTCATCCAACGCTTGCTCGATCTGTGGGTTCAGTTCCTGATTCATTTTTCTATTCCTGATTCCTGACTGATGATGCAAAAGGGCCGTTTACAACAGCCCGTCAAGCGTCACGTGATGTGGAACCCGTGGATCAGACAGTTGGTCCGCGACGGCCCATGACCAATCCGAGGACAAACAGAACCAAGAACACAACAAACAAGACTTTCGCGACCATAGCGGCAGTACCGGCCAGTCCACCAAAGCCCAATGCGGCAGCGATCAAAGCGATTACCAAAAACGTCAAAGCCCAACCCAACATAGTATTCTCCTCAGATTTCAATTTAGTTTTTCGCGAACACGAACACCGTGACCTTTGCGAACGAAACCTAAGCGAAAGCGATTACCGTGCCGAATCGGATCTCGCCGATCGATAATTGTTTCAGAAGAGGAAAAAGAGCTGCCTTAGCATGCTGTGCAGTCGCTCAAGCGGACATTTTTGATCGCCAACGATGCACGCCGCGCCATAATCAACCACGATCTAAGATCGCTGATCTGAACTGAGAACAATACGACCGCGATGGGATCAATCCGATCCACGACCGAGTTCAGGAAGAATGAATCTTTTACCAGCGTGCTCGGCGACGAACCGCTTCAGGCCATTGGCTTGTTCATCCACACCACTGGCAGCCGACTGCTGGACCTCGCGATCAGCACGCCCCACAAAGGCTTTCGGGACCGTGACCAAAACATCCAGTGCGACCGACAGGGTGACTTCGGTTTGGTTACCCTCCGGTCGAGCATCCAGCGTCGTCTTGTAGGATTCCAAGTTCGCTGCGGCGGCAATCGATTGGGTGACAACACTCATGGATTCGGGCTGAATGTCGGCTCGTTGTCGCAGCGTCAATTCATCCGCGTCGATGTGCGGGTCACTCAAACTCACACGAAGCTTTTTGACTGCCTGAACTTCGGCTTTTGATTGACCTCGGATCGCATTCAGAAGCGGTCGATCGTCTTGGCTGGTATCGACCTGCAAATCCTCCACGCTCTCATCGATCAATGTCATTCCGGATTGACCCACGATTGCTGCGGTTGCGTTTTTCCGCACCATGATCTGGCGAAACTTGTCGAAATCACAATCAATCAGGATTGTTTTTTCGGCTGATCCGGTGGCCAGGTGCTCGACCGAACTGAAGGATAGAAAGGCGAATGTCACGCTCACCGCAACCAGCAACACTGCGACGACCGCCAAAACAAGTCGGGAACGAGATCGAAAGGGAAGGTTCATTTAATTGCGTGCTCAAATAAAAAAATGCTTGGTGGCCAAACGACCACCAAGCATTGGAATGTTTCAATCCACCGAGTCGGTGGTCGATCATTCAACCTCAACTTCTTCTAGTTGATCCGCTTTGTTTTCGCCGGCTTCTTCCAACGCGTCAGCTTTCTTTTCGCCAAGCGATTCCTTTTGGTCTGCCTTGGTTTCGCCGCGTTCTTCAATCATATCAGCTCGGTCTTCGGCTGCGTCTTCCGTGGCTTCCGGAGCGTTTTCAGCTTGATCCCGGATGTTCTCGGCCTTTTGCTGAGCTTGATCGCGGATGTTTTCCGCGGTGTTTTGCGACGCATCGCGAATGTCTTCGGCTTGCTGCTGAGTTGCATCGCGGATCGCGTCTGCTTCTTGGTCAAAAGCGGACTCGTCGCAACCAACGGCAACCATCATGCAGGCGGCCAACAAAAATGCTGTGATCGATTTCATGGTTCTAATCCTTGAGTGAAAGGCGTGCCGCCCTTGCGGGGGAGGCGGATTTTTCAATACCCGCAAGTCGCGGGAGTTCGGCATTCACTGAGGCAAGTTGCGTACCAACGAAAGCGATTTCGATCAGCGCAACAAAAAAGGCGAGAGCTGAACTCCCGCCTTCAAAATCAATCGTGATGTCGACCGAAATACCGGCCAAAGGCGACTAGCGAATCGTGCCGTTTGAGTTCGTGGTGCTCGCGGCGGACGCTTCGGCTTGACCGGCAGCGGACGCAGCCGCTTGTCCAGCACCGTTTGCGGTGGCTTGGCCTTGAACGGAACCGCTCGCGTTCACAGTCGCGGCGGATCCCACTCGGCTGGCAGCGTTTGCTTGGAATGACTGAACGTTGCTTTGCGTTGCAGCCATGGCTTCTTGTTGAGCCAATGCAAACGCATTCAAACGAGTTTCCATTGCATCCGCTTGTGCCATCAACTCCGCGTTGGCTGACGCCAATGCTTGGTCACGTATCTGAGCGATTTCGGCTTGGCGTTGACGAGCGGCAACCGCGATCATCGTCGAGAAGTCGACGTTGGATGCCAACACTCCGGCGATTCCGAAGTTTCCGGCACCTTGTGCAGCTCCGCGAACCGATTGCCCGTTGGAAGCACCAGCTTGACCTTGAGCGACTTGGCTGAACGCGCCACTGAAAGTCGATCCGGCGATGCCAGATGCTTCGGTCGACTCAGGGGCATTCGCTTCCGGTGTCGATGGGCTTTGCGATGGTGTGCTGGTCGGTCCAGTCGAGCTTGGTTTTGCTTCGCTCGATGATGGGCCGTTTGCGGTTTGTGCCGTCGCGTTCTGACGAACGGCGGCGGCAGTGTTCAGAACAGCCGACGTGCGAAGTGGGTTGAACTGACCAAAGACCGAATCGTAAGCCTGAACTTCAGCAACGCTGATTTGGATCGGACTTGAAGAAAGTCGTGCGGACGATGCCAACCCGGCGGAAGTTCGCGATTGCGATCCGGCGACGTTGGCGTTCGCATTCAGGTTGACTCGAACGTCCGCGTTGGCATCGACGTTGGTTCGCGATGCACGATCAGCAGCCGCGTTGGCCCGGGCTTGAGCACGAACGGCCAAAGCGGCGGCGGTTTGGGCAGCGGCTTCGATTTGGTTTCCGACGCGAGCTTGGACGCCATTGGCAACATTCGCTTGAATGCGTTGTTGAACCTGGCTCTGCACATTCGCTTGAACTTGGCTCTGAACACGAGCTTGGACGCGCTGTTGAACTTGGGTTTGCACGTTCTGTTGCACTTGGCCGCGAACACGTGAAAGGGCTCCGTCCAATCCTTGAGCCTGGACACTTCCACCGGTGCACAGCATGCATGCGATTGCCAAGGCTTTCTTTGAGTGACGTTTCATCCGTGAGTTCAACTCCATGTGAATTTCCTGACGCTCAGCTTCTATCACATCCTCAGCACGACCATCGTGAATCGGGGTGGCAACCGGGCAGCGTCAATTGATACCAATCACGAGCGAACGGACGTTCACTCTTTAACCGGGTGCAAACTACGCAATCCAAGACGTCAGTTTCTAGATGGATTCACAACACATTTCGTGATGACATCCGTTTGACGACTCAACTAGGCAGCACTCGCTCAATCCCTGCATGAACGACCTCAACGGCCATCTCCGAGTTCTCGCTTTGACCGCCTGGGTGGGTCTGTTCCCCGTCCACTGCATCGCGACAGCCCAGGATTTCGCGAACGCCGGATTCGCACCGGCATCGCAGAATTCAGATTCGCCCGAGACTGCCAGCACACCCGCCCAAGACACGTACGTTGCTCAGCCCAGCCCGGCCCAGCTGCGAATGCTGAAGATGCTGCAACAGAAAGTTGCCAGCAACCCCAACCACTCCGATTCCTGGCGGACACTCGGCCGAATGCAAAAAGCACTCGGTGATGTGGACTCCTCGGTCGAATCAACTCGCAAAGCATTGGAGCTCGACCCATTCAACGCTGCTGCTCACTTCGACCTCGGACAATTGCTCAATGACTTGTCGCGTCCCGAGGCGGCTCGGTCTCACCTGACGGAAGTACTGAAGATCGCTCCGTCAAGCAGCTATGCCGATCAAGTCCGAGCGATGGGCATTGAAGCTCCCGCTCCTGCCTTGGCGCAACTTGCCGCCCCAAGGGCAAACACGCCCGCCGCCGGATCATCGGCGATGGATTGGATGACGTCCGATCCGGCCAATGTGGCTCAAGCCAGCCAGCTTCCCAACCCGCCAAATTTCGATGACGTTCCGACCCAAACAGTCGGGTACGAGATTCAAACCTTCGACGGTTCTGACGATCTCGAAAATCGATTGAGGCAACTTGAAAGCCAAGCGGAATCACCGACCAGCCCGTTCCGAATCTTTTTGGAAACGGGATTGCTGTACAACACCAACGTCACTCTGACACCGATCAGCCGCGATCTCGCACAAGACGAACAAGCCAGCTTTCAGTGGTTCGCCAGTCCCGACATGGATTGGAAATTGATCCGCCGCGAAAACACTCGTGCGGGCCTGATGTTTCGCGGCTACTTCACGGCCAACGAAAGTCAGTTCCAAGAATTCAACTTGGCCAGTTTCCAACCGGGTGCGTTTGCGGAACGTGACTTTCTGTTTGGCGAAAACGAAGTGATCGGCCGAATGGAATACGTGTTTTCCAACGACTTCTTCGATGGCAATCAGGTCGGTGACCGCCACGCGGGAACGGCATCGTTCACCGTGATCCGTCCGGATTTGAACGCTTGGTATGGGTACACCACGATTGCCCAATCCAATTTCGAAGACGACGGCGCGACGCCCACGCAGACATCACTCGATGGAACAACACTGACGTTCGGTGCCAGCCACTTCAAGCGAACCAACTGGGAAGCCTTGCCGATGGTCGCATTGGGAACCGACCTGGAATATGCAAACACCAAAGGTGACGACTACCGCTATCTCTCGATCAATCTGCATGGTTCCACGGACTGGCAAATCAGCGACCGCTGGAAGTTCACTCCGACCTGGGGTGTGGGCTATCGCAACTACCCCGACTTCACCGATCCGATTGGCCGCGATGAGATCTTTTGGCGAGTGCACGGGAAGCTGAGCTATCAACTCACCGAACAACTTTCACTCTCAGCCGTGGCCGGCCACGACCGATTCGCCTCGGACAACGAAGACTTTGACACCGAGCGTTCTGAAGTCGGATTCTTGATCGGCTTCAAACGCTAGACATCTGCTCAGCCTTCATCGCTTGGCGGGATCATCCAGCACGAATGGTGCGGCTGCATACCAACATGCGGGTAGTAACTCTCGGCTGCCGGTGCAGACAACAAGATGAGCCGGGTCTGATGCCCCGCGACTTCGTGAGTCAGCCGGATCAATTCGCGTCCGATGCCCCGGCCCTGATAGTCCGAATCAACGGCCAGATCCGATAGATACGTGCAGTAGGCGTAATCCGTGATGGCTCGCGATACGCCGACCAGCCGGCCAGTCACTTTTGGATCCACCGCTGCTGAGTCATCGATCCAATGCGCGGTGACCAGCACGTCCGCATGAGCCAGCATTTCCTTGATTCGTGACTCATCTTCTACCGGACGGCGTTCGGCCAAAGTGGATCGTTTGAGCAAATCGATGAACTCGTCCGAGTCTAACTTCACGTCGGTGTGGTATCGGATGGCCATGGTCGAATTTGGATTGGCGAATGGCCCGCAACGTTCGCCATGAACGATGAAGAGCAAAAGGTCAGTGTCTCAACCAATCCAAGATACCAGCGGCAGCCTTCAGGTTCACTCAGCCGACAATCGCGGCGGTTCATTGCCGACAGATTTATCCGGCCGGTTGATCACGATTGCCAAAGCGTGCGGGCGGGCTGGTCGCTTCGATCGCGACGATGGGTTCGATCACTCGGTAGCGATGATTGGCTCCGGCGGGCACCAACCAAGAGTCCCCGACATCCATCTTGGCCGTTCCGCCATCCAACTCAAGTTCCAAAACGCCTTGCAGCAGATATCCAACCACTTCGTATTCACGGGTGGTCGGCTTGCTGAATCCACCGGGGCTTTCCTCCCATCGTCGAAGTGCGACTTGCTTTCCGGTGGCGAGATAGATCTGTCCCATCGCTCCTTGTCCAGCGTCGGAACTAGTTTTGATTTGCGGAATGTCCATTGCTAGCCAATTGATCTTTGTTTTACGACGTGTGGTAAAAACACGGAAAAAGGGTCGCCGTCGATGCAAGTCGACGCGACCCGATTGAATTCATGCGAACGTTGGAGAGGCTGCTCTTTCGTGCGGCCCCAAACTCGCTTAACAATTGCAAGAGCTTTCGAACTGCTGAACCTGCTTTTCTGCTTCGTCCTTCGCCAGTCCGTATCGTTCCTGAACGACTCCAACGAGCTCTTCGCGTTTTCCGTCAACGCGATCCAGATCGTCGTCAGTCAGGTCGCCCCACTGTTGTTGAGCTTGGCCCTTGAGTTGTTTCCACTTGCCTTCGATTTGATCCCAATTCATCACATTTCTCCTGAAGATTGATGGTGCCAACGTTCGCAAACAATCGCCGCTTGCGAAGTTGTTGATTTCTGCTGCTGATCTCTACTCTTCCACGTCGACGCTCAAACTTCCGTCGTCGATATCGCGGTTCACTTCCACGCCACCGTCTGGCGTTTCGACGTCCAAGACGGTTTCTTTGCTATCGCATCCGGACACGACGAAGCCAGCGACCAGGGCTGCGGTTAGCAATAGAAAGTGGATGACGTCACGTGGCTGTCTCATGGTTGGCCCTTTCGGCATGCGAGTAGATGACATCGAGGCAACCTGTCACTCAGTGCAACGACGGCGTCTCGGAAGCATGCTCAGCCAACGCGAATGCAGTGCCAAAATCGTTTGCTCAAACCACAAGCTGCTCTTTGAGCGAATCCAACCAGTCCTTCCCACGCTCAGCCGTTGCGATTTGCGCAGGACCGCGGTTTTCGAAACGGAAACGAATGTTTTCGTGGTCTCGATCGGGTTTCTTTCATCACTGGTCGATTGATCGGAAATTGATCAGCGGCAACAGCCGAGTGCCCATCCGCCTACAGTGGTAGTCTTCGATTACAAAATGGATTGAATCGAGCCGCGTATGCGTCATTTGCGGCCCTCGATCGATTGACCCAAACGGGCTTGTCGCTTCCAATCAGAACCATTCGGTCATTCGCATCGCGAGGTTATTGGAAAGGTTTCGATGCATTCTGAACCTCAACGCTCCAAGACCATGCCAATTGCCCCTACCGGCCCAAGTCTGAACTGCCAGTCAACGGTGTTCGCGGGACGGGAGACACGTTTCCATTGAGCGATCCACAACCGAAATCCAAACCTCTGGTCGTCGGCGTGGGAGCTGCCGCGGGCGGGATGGAGGCACTGCAAGAACTACTAGCGTCGTTGGGTGATTCGCCCGACATGGCGGTGGTGTTCGTCGCCCACGATGCATCGGAATTGCAAGCGTCGCGGCTCGTTCAACTTGCGAATGCCACATCGCTGCCGGTCGTCGAACTGAAGTCTCGCCAACTCATTCGACCGAACACGGTCTACATCTGTCCTCCAAACAGCTTGCTATCGATCAGCAGCGGTTCGCGGTTGATGCTGAAACCGGCCACCGAAGAAACCTCCTCAACGCCAATCGATCACTTTTTTCATTCCATCGCCGAGACACAGGGCGAGCAGGGCGTCGGCGTGATTCTCTCCGGCATGGGCACCGACGGGACGCTCGGGCTGAAATCGATCAGCGATGCTGGTGGCATGACGTTCACCCAATTAGCGTCTTCGGCACAATTCGATTCCATGCCGCGACATGCGGCGACGACCGGCGTGGCGGACCACGTCCTCACGCCCGAAGAAATCGCGAATGAATTGAATGACTACGTCGCTTATCGGAAACAGCAATCCAATAACCTGACGCGTGAATCGATGCTGGACGAGATCGAACGGTCGATCCCGGAAATCGCCGACGTGCTCTACAACGCGACCAAGCACAATTTCAAGCACTACAAGACCGCGACGCTGACTCGACGAATTTTGCGGCGGATGCAGATCCTGCAAATCTCCGATGTCGCGACCTACTCAGAGCGTTTACGCGATGACCAAGATGAAACGCAAAACCTTTTTCGCGAATTGTTGATCGGGATCACCGCGTTCTTCCGCGATCCTGACTCGTTCGAGAGCTTGGCTGACGAAGTGATCCCGCGACTGTTTGAAGGTCGCACTTCCAACGATCCGGTTCGAATCTGGGTGCCTGGTTGCGCCACCGGAGAAGAAGCCTACTCGCTGGCAATCCTTTGCTACGAACACCTGGACCGTCTGAAAACGCAGTGGGGCGACGATCGTACAAACGAATCACTGCCAACGTTTCAGATCATCGCCAGCGATATTGACGAGCATGCTTTGGCCATCGCTCGACAAGGTATCTATCCACTTGGAATTGCCGATAGCATTTCCGAGGCCCGGCTGAAACAATTCTTCGTCAAACGCGGCAAACGCTATCACGCCAAACGCAATTTGCGCGAGTCGATCTTGTTCTCGCTGCACAACCTCATCAGCGACGCTCCATTCTCACGACAGGATTTGATCTCCTGCCGCAACCTGCTGGTCTATTTGGGTCCGCACCTTCAGAAAAAGCTGATCCCGCTTTTCCATTACGCATTGCGTCCCAACGGGTACCTGTTTCTTGGTCCGAGCGAATCGATTTCGTCGCACGACGAACTGTTTCGCACCGTCGACGCAGACCATCGGATCAACCAGCGGAAGGGAACCGAGACGGTCGCCGTGATTGGCGACTCACGAGGTTTTGTAAGCGCCGTCGAGGCCGCCCAGGCTGCTGCGATCGTTCCCAACGAGGAAGACACAAAAGAAATCCACCAGGTGCTGCAGCGAATCATCCTCGATGAATTTGCTCCCAAAGCGGTGGTCGTTGACGTCGATGGCAAAGTCGTCTGCTCACTAGCTGATACCAGCCCGTATCTTTCCGCTGGCGAAGGTTTGCATCAGAACAACTTGATCAAGATGGCTCACATCAATCTGCGAATCGGCCTTCGTGGTGCATTCGCGGAAGCCAAGGCAAATCGCCGACGAGTGGTTCGTGATGACCTAACAATCATCAGTGACAGCGGTGAACAGCACGTCAAGTTGACGATTCAACCGATGATGCAACTCGGTCACGAAACCGAGTTGTTCATGGTGGCGTTTCAGGACTTGGGTCCTCCCGTATCGCCTTCGAATTCGCCCACAAATGATTCAGCCGGTTCCGATCAATCAAGCACCGCGGATCCCCAAGCTCAAAAAGGGATTGAACAACTCGAACGAGAACTTGCCACGACCCGAGATGACCTCGATCGATCAATTCAAGAAATGGAGGCCACCAACGAGGAGCTGACCTCGTCGTACAACGAACTTCTCGCGATGAACCAAGGTCTGCAAACGGCCAATGAAATGCTGGAGATCTCCAAAGAGGAAATCCGCAGCAGCAGTGAAGCGGTTGCCCGGGCCAATGCGGATTTGCAGAACCTTCTGCGCAGCACACGAATCGCAACGATCTTCCTGGACGATGATCTGTCGATTCGAAGTTTTACCCCCGCGGCGACGGAAATCTATGGTTTGATTGCGACCGACGTGGGTCGACCGCTCACGCAAATCGTTCCCAACGTGCGTGACATGCCGCCGCTTCCCAATTGGGAACAACTGATCAAAGAGGACGGTGTCGAACACACGATCGTTGCAAACACCGGCAAAGCGTTCATCCGTCGTGTGTTGCCGTATCAATCTCACTCTGGCGATCACGATGGCATCGTGATCACCTTCACCGATGTCACGCAGCTCCGAGAAAGCGAAGAGCTGTTTCAATCACTCGTCCGGGCCTCGGCTCAAATCGTTTGGATCGCCAATACGGATGGTGTCGCCGATTCTGATTCACCAAGTTGGCGTGAATACACGGGACAAACCTTGGATCAATGGCTCGGCTTCGGCTGGCTCGACGCGATTCATCCCGATGATCGTGAATTGACTCAAAAGGTGTGGACAGAGGCGGTCGCCAAAGATCGCCCGCTCGTGATGGAATATCGCCTGCGAAACCGCCACGGCGAATACCGATGGTTCCAAGTCCGCACGGCACCTCAACGTCGTCCCGATGGAACGGTCAATCGTTGGGTCGGAATGAACATCGACATCCACGATCAAAAGCAAAGCCGTTTGGAATTGGCCGACCGCGAAGCTCACTTGCGCCGCGTCATCAACAACCAACTCGGTCTGGTTGGTGTGATCGATCGCAATGGCTTGCTGTTAGAAGTCGATGATCGATCCCTCGAGTACGCGAGAGTCAATCGACACGAAGTGATCGGCAAACCGTTCCATGAAGCACCGTGGTGGAACTACGATCCAAAAGTTGCCCAGCAGATGCGAGACGCCATGGACCGAGCTTTCAAGGGCGAACCCGTGCGATACGACGTGTCCTTGTTTGCTCACGGCGACGACGGAGTGCTGATCGATTTTATGATCGCTCCAGTATTTGATGACGACGGCAACATCGAATACCTGATTCCGTCAGGAGTCGACATTCGTGATCGCAAAAAAGCGGAATTGAAACAGCAAGAAGTCGCGGTCCGGTTGGAAGCCATTTTCAACACGGCGGTGGACGGCATCATCACGATTGATCGTCGTGGAATCATCAACTCCGTCAACATCGCCGCAGCCAAAATTTTTGGTTACGGAGTCGACGAACTAACCGGAAGCAACATCAATGTATTGATTCCCGAACCGGAACACAGCGAGCACGACGGCTATCTGAAGACCTACGAAGAAACAGGTCACAGTCACATCATCGGCCAACAACGCCAAGTGACCGGCCGGCGAAAAGACGGGTCCACTTTCAGTTTGGATTTGTCGGTCAGTGAGACATCGTTGTCTGGTGAGCACCGATACGTTGGCATTGTTCGCGATGTGAGCGACCGTGTTCGTTCGGAGCAAGCCAAAAAGAATGCGTCGAGACGGATGCAAATGGCACTTCGTGCCGGTGGCATGGCGGCTTGGGAATGGACGCCCAAGAAGAGCTACTGGACCAAGGAGATGTACGAGCTATTCGGTGTAACGGACGATCGAAAGGGCAGTCCCGAACTCTGTTTCTCGCTGACCCATCCCGATGATGTGGCGGCTCTGAAGCGACATTGGCAGGAAGCAATCGAAGGCAACCACGACTACGAGCATGAGTTCCGCATCATCCGACCGGACGGTGAAATGCGATGGATCACTGGCATGGGCGAGGTCGTCCGCGGAAAGTCCGGCAACGTCACTCGGATGTACGGAGTGAACTGGGATTCAACGCAGGAACACGTACAAGCGGAAACTCTGCGAGAAAGCGAGCGACGAGCCAACGAAGCCAGCGCATCCAAGAGTGCATTCCTGGCGAACATGTCCCACGAAATCCGTACGCCTATGACTGCGATTCTGGGATACGCGGAGCTATTGCAAGACATCATCCAAGACGCCGAAGGTCTGCATCATCTTCAGACCATTCGTCGAAACGGCGATTACCTGTTGGACATCATCAACGACATCTTGGACTTGTCCAAAATCGAAGCCGGCAAACTCGACGTGCAATCAGAGCGTTTTGATCCTGCTCATTTGATCGAAGACGTCCGAAGCATCATGGAAGTCCGCGCCAAAGAAGCGGGTCTGGAACTGACCGTTGACTACGGCCAACAAATCCCCGCATCGATTCAGTCCGATGCGAAACGGCTCAAACAGGTCTTGATCAACTTGGTTGGCAACGCGATCAAATTCACTCCGAAGGGCCATGTCCGATTGGTGGTGCGAATGGAACCCAATCCGGTCCGTCTATGCATTGACGTGATCGACACCGGGATCGGCATCACGGATGAGCAACAGGAGCAGTTGTTCCTGCCATTTTCGCAGGGAGATTCCAGTGTGAATCGGACCTTCGGCGGAACGGGTCTGGGACTGACGATCAGTCGACGATTGGCAGAAATGCTGGGCGGCACCATCCACTTCCAAAGCAAAGTGGGCGTGGGCAGCACATTCACTCTGAGTGTGTTCCCCGGCGACGTGACAGGCGTTGCGATGGTGGATCACTCTCAGCCCGATTCAAAACTAGCGGACGAACCGGAGAATTCATCAACGGCGGCCGTCAAATTGAATTGTCACGCGTTGGTGGTGGATGATCGTCGCGACATTCGATTCTTGAGTCGACGTATCTTGACCAAGGCCGGTGCAACCGTTGACGAATGCGAGGATGGCTTGCAAGCGGTCGACAAAATCATTGAGAGCATAAAGGCAAAACGCCAGCCCGATGTCATCATCCTGGACATGCAGATGCCCAGGTTAGATGGGTACGCGACGGCAAAAAAACTTCGCGAATTGGGTTACGATGCTCCGATCATCGCGCTGACCGCGGACGCGATGCAGGGCGACATGAATCTGTGCTTGAAAGCCGGCTGCAACGACTACCTCAGCAAACCGATTGACGCTGCCAAGCTCGTCGCCCTGGTCAGCAAACTGACTTAAGCCTGCGAACCACCGCGGAACTGCAACGCCGAGACCGCAAACTGCCTACCATCACGCCTACCGCCGATGCGATGAAAAGCGATCGGGAAGAACGCATGGCCACGGCTTGCATTGACCACACCATCAAACCTCTCGATCAACAGAAGTTGATCCCAACGATTGCCCGTCTGACTGTTTGATTTGCCATGTCACCGACCAACTCCGATCTTGTCCCGTTGGTCTACGCGATTGCAACGATGGACACCAAAGGCGAGGAATTGAATTTCGTCGCGGAACAATTGAAATCGCAAGGGTTGTCCGTCGCGACCATCGATGTCGGAACACTTGATCCGCCGTCAATCGAACCTTCGATCACGCGAGACGTGGTGGCCGGGTGCAATCCAAACACGGATGCATTGAGATGCGAAGATCGTGGCCAAGCAATCGAAGCCATGAGCGATGCGTTGCAGACCTTTTTGTCAAACGAACATCGTTCCGGACGCGTCGCGGGCGTGATCGGACTGGGTGGCACCGGCGGAACCGCCTTAATTTGCCCCGCGATGGCGGCTCTACCGATTGGCGTGCCGAAAGTGATGGTGTCCACCGTCGGCGGCGGAGACGTCTCCGCATTTGTTGGCGGCAGCGACATCGTGATGTTTCCGTCGATCGTCGATGTCGCGGGGCTCAACCAGGTATCGACGAAAATACTTTCCAACGCGGCGCACGCTTTAGCGGGCATGGTTTCCATCCCAAGTCCGACAACGAAGGTTCGGCCGGCAATTGGAATGACCATGTTCGGGGTCACAACGACTTGCGCCACCGCGGTTCGAGTTGCATTGGAAGCGGAAGGATTGGATCCGCTGGTCTTTCACGCGACCGGTACCGGCGGTCGAGCGATGGACAAATTGGTCGAGTCCAAATTGATTCGCGGCGTCTTGGACATCACCACCACCGAAGTCGCGGACGAAGTGGTCGGAGGCATCTTTCCGGCTGGCCCGAGTCGATTCGATGCGATCATCGAGTCGGAAGTCCCGTATGTGATGAGCCTGGGTGCGGTCGACATGGTGAACTTCCGAGCCCGATCGACCGTCCCTGAAAAATTCAAAGACCGGTTGCTTCACGTTCACAATCCACAAATCACGCTGATGAGGACCACGCCGGACGAAAACCGCGAAATCGCTCGATGGATCGCTGAGAAGGTGAATCGTTCAACCGCCGAGGTGGCAATCCTGATTCCGGAAAAAGGGGTATCGGCATTGGACGCTCCCGGGCAACCGTTCTTTGATTTGGAAGCCGACGAGGCGTTGTTCAGCGAACTGGAGCGGTGCATCGACACGACTCCCAAGCGAACGGTTCGTCGCTTACCGTATCACATCAACGATCCCGAATTCGCGAAAGCGTTGACGGGGACTTTTCGATCGATGTGGATCCAGTCGCAAGACGGATCCGCTTGAGAATCGATCGCTTCTCAATTGATGACTCATCCAAAACCACGCACCATGACTCAAACACGCGAATCTATCCTGGCCGGCTTTCGAGAGAAACAAGCGGCTGGCAAACCAATCATCGGCGGCGGCGCGGGCGCCGGAATCTCGGCCAAGTGCGAAGAAGAAGCCGGCATCGACTTGATCGTTGTCTACAACTCGGGTCGTTACCGAATGGCGGGACGAGGTTCGTTGTCAGGACTGCTGCCCTATGGCAACGCCAACGAAATCGTGAAGGAATTGGCACCGGAGATCTTGACTGCCGTGAAGCACACACCTGTGCTGGCCGGCGTTTGCGGGACTGATCCGTTTCTATTGCGAGATCATTTCTTGCAAGAACTGAAGTCTCTCGGTTACGCCGGCGTTCAGAACTTTCCCACCGTCGGCCTGATCGACGGAACGTTTCGAGCCAACTTGGAAGAAACGGGAATGAGCTTCCAATTGGAAATCGAATGCATCGCCGCGGCTCACGAAATGGATCTTCTGACCACACCGTATGCGTTTGATGCGGAACAAGCCCGTGAGCTGACGACTGCGGGTGCCGACATCATCGTCGCGCACATGGGGCTGACAACTTCGGGAACCATTGGCGCGCAAACCGCGATGACGCTCGATGACAGCGTCCGTTTGGTCAGCGAGATTGCTTCCGCCGCACGTGACGTTCGTTCGGACGTGTTCGTGCTCTGTCATGGCGGCCCGATCGCGGAACCAGATGATGCTCAGTACGTCATGGACCGTTGCCCGATCGATGGTTTCTACGGTGCGAGCTCGATGGAACGACTGCCCACTGAACGTGCTATCACCAGTCAGGTTCGATATTTTGTGGATCTAAAACTCTCGCGATAGAGTCGACTCAATCGATATTCTGCGAAAATCCATCGTGAACCATCAAACTTGAACAGCGGCGTTGGTCGATAAGCGTGAGGAACGTCCCGCTTGCATGGAGCGAACCCTCAAGTGCGAATCGACACGCGACAATCCGGTGTGATGACGCTCGAAGACCATCGTCGAGCTGCCAACCAAAACGTGCAAAGTGTTTTCAGCGAAGTGCTGGCAAACTTTGGACGGGAGGGATATGCGAGCGCAGAACCGGTCGCCACTGACACGCCGCTTGATTCCCAAATCGAGCAGTCGTGGACCAATTGGTACCGATTCGAACAACTCGGCCGTTATCGCGGTCAAGAGGATGCCGCCGCATTGGGCGAGACATACGCGAACGTCATGTCCACGGCATACGACGAAGGTGGTTATGCGGCACCGAAAGAATTCCTTCGCGGATTGCCACCTGAGGAACTCGAAACCGTTCAAACGATTCATCGATTAGCGGATCCGATCCAAGTGGATTCGCTGAGTGAAGAAGGGGCCCTGAATCTATTGGTGCCACCGGCGGCGCAGGTCGACCTCAACCGCGACGGGATCACTCAATCGGGCGCAGCCAACGGCATTCGGTTCCCGGACAGCACAACGTCGCCCGAGGTGACACAGGCTTGGGAGGAAGCGACCGCGGGCATGTCTTGGGGCGAGCGTGCGATCTACGAGTTGCGAATGAAGCTTCCCGTTCTGACGGCGAATTTCATTGTCGACGGCAATGGCCAAATCACCGGCCAACGCGAACCGGGCGATCCAGATTGGGTCAATCCAATGGCTGACCCCGAATACTCCTTCGTCGATGAAACCAAGGGCTGGATCGACTACTTGGATTACTTCAAAAACCAAATGGCTCCGGACCAATACGCCAAAGACCGCAGCTTTTTTGAGTCGCTTCAGCAAAAGTTAATCGAACACGGCGCCCCCTGAGATCCTTCGCTGGGTACCTTCTCGGGGCACCTTCACAAGCGGCATTTTCACAACCGATCGCGAGCGGGAAACAGATGTGTTTCACGACCGCTTTCGCCGCCGCAAGTCAATGTTTGATATGGCGAAATGGCTGCCGCTTGCCAAATCGATCTTTCTCATCAAATCGAACAATTTTGCAAAGTTGATTGAAGTTCGCGGGTGGGGACGTATTCGCCTTGTGGCACCCGCGCGAGCATTGGTAGAGACGGGAAGACCTCAATTCTCGTGCCACGGATATGGCTGCTCATGCCGTCTCGACTCTACCACTGCGACCTCTCAAAACACCGCTTCCTGGCGTGTTTTGTTTGCTGTCTGGCAATTGCCTGCTCACCAACCACTCTCCTCGCTCAATTCGGCGGTGGCGGTGGTGGAATGGGCGGAGGCCAAGCTCAGGCACCTGCAGCCGCAACCAAACCAAAATTTCGTGACCACATCCACAACCGCGATGGCATGGCCCTGCGTCGCGAAGATGGTGATGCGGTCGTCGCCGAAGTCAGGCTGGTCGGCAATCAGGTCATCAGCACCACCGACATCCTGGCGGAACTGCAAACCCGCAAAGGTCGTTTCTACAGCGAAGAAACGGTCCTGTCGGACGTCAGTCGCTTAAACGACATGGGGTCTTTCGATCACGTCACCTTCGAAACCGAAGAACGTGTCACCCGAGCCAACGGCTCCAGCAACGCACCGCAGAAGAGCGTGCTGGTCACGTTCTATGTTCGCGAACGAGCGATGGTGTCGAAGGTAATCTATCACGGCAACTACCGGATGAACGACCGTGAATTGTCGGGCCGTTCGGGCATCACCGAAGGCGACCCACTCAGCGAATTCGCGATCGAAACTGGCAAGCGTCGATTGCTCGACTACTACCACGAAGAAGGCTTCAACCAAGCCGCGATCGAAGCCGGCATCGGACTGCCCAGTGACACCAACGCGGTTGTCTACCGAATCAATGAAGGCCCCAAAGAACGCATTGAAGACATTCAGATCGAGGGTGCTTCGATCGTTAGCGAATCGCGTCTGAAGAAGGTCATCCAAAGCCGCGGCCCAATGATGGGCATCATGAGCTACATCAACAACGTCGCGGACATGAAAAAGATCGACGCCGACGTCAACGTGTTGGCATCGTACTACCACAACCTCGGCTTCCTCACCGCGACGGTCGGACGCCGGATCGAATATGACGAAACCGGCAAATGGTTGACGATCGTTTTTGTCGTCAACGAAGGCCCACGTTTCAAAGTAGGTGACGTCCAAATTGTTGGCAACGAATACATCACCGAAGAATCGCTTCGCAAACGCCTTGAGCTGAAAGTAAACGACACATTCAGCGGCACCAAAATGCGAAAAGACATCGGCGAAATCGTTTACGGCTACGGCGAACTCGGATTCATCTACGCCGAGGTCAACCCAAAAACAATCATGCGTGACGAGAACGGCATCGTCGACTTGGTTTACGAAATCACCGAAGGCGATCGTTGGAAAGTGAACAGCATTCGGGTGGAAATTGACGGTGAACCTCACCTGATGCGAGAAACCACAATGTTGAACCTGATCGAAATGCGAGAAGGTGACTACATCGATCGCCGCGACTTAGAAACCGGCCGCAACCGAATCGAACGAAGCAATCTGCTGGAAACCAACCCAACAATCGCTGAACTACCAGACATCATCGTGAAGCCGTTGGAGGGATCGCAAAGATGAACTTCAAGGCAACACTGAAATCACTCCCGCTCAAGTTTCGCTTCAAGTCATGGATGCGTGCTGTGACCCAATCTTCTGAACCAGATGCTTCGATGAATTCGAAGCATCACACGGCATCGCGCTGGCTCGATGACATCAATCGCTCGCTGTGGACTCGCGTCTCGGCATCGGCATTGCTCGCGTTGTCATCCGGCTTCATCTCATCGTCGCAAAGTGCAGCCCAAACCGCATACCCGCCTCCGACGCCGCCGCCCTCGGCCTATGGCGCCCCACCGTCATACCAAAGCCAACCATCGGCACCCGCCAACTCGACCTATGGACAATCGGTTTACGGTGGCCCCTCCACTTACAGTGGCCCGGGAACCGCCGTTCCAACCACACCTGCACCCGCTCCGGCACCTGGCAATCCCTACGCCGCGCCGACCTATCAAAACGGCGGCTACCAAGGCCAAACCTACCCGGATCAAACTTACCAAGGCGACGTCTATCAAGGTGGCGCTCTGCCTGGGCCGTTGCAGGGCAGCTTTCCATCGTCGCCCAATTTGGCACCTCCCGTTGTCAACCAACCCACTGTTCGCGAAGCCGATCTGATCATTCAGGGTTACCCAGCTCGGACAGGACGTTTGATGTTCGGTGGTGCGGTCAACAGTGATGCAGGCGTCACCGGCCAAATCACAATTGACGAACGCAACTTTGATATCAGCCGTTGGCCACGATCGTTTGGCGATCTGTTCAGTGGAACCGCTTTCCGTGGTGCCGGGCAAACGTTTCGGCTGGAAGCCGCCCCGGGCAATGAATTCCAACGCTACACAGCACAGTTCGCCGACCCGAACCTGCTGGGCTATCTGCCGATCAGCATGTCGCTCAGCGGATTCTTATACGACCGCAACTTTGACGACTGGGATGAGAACCGTCTCGGCGGCCGGGTCAGCTTTGGCTATCGAGTGACACCTGACCTTTCTGTGTCGCTGGGCGTGAGCGGCCAGAACGTCGAAATCACGGACCCACGTGTCAACACGGTCCCTGAGCTGAACAACGTCTTAGGAGACAACGGCTTGTACAGCGGCATGGCTTCACTGATTCACGACACTCGAAACAGCCCACTACAACCCAGTCGCGGTCACTATTTTGAGTTGAGCTTCGAACAAACCTTTGGTGATTACGAATACTCCACCTTCGAAGCCGAGTACCGCAAATACTTGCTTCTCCGTGAACGTGCCGATGGTTCGGGCAAGCAAACACTTTCGTACAGCGTACAGCTTGGATTCAGTGGCGACGAAACACCTGTCTTCGAGAATTACTTCGCCGGCGGCTATGCGACGATTCGAGGTTTTGACTTTCGTGGTGCCAGCCCCGTCATCAATGGCGTCGAGGTCGGTGGCCAATTCCAATGGCTAAACTCCGTTGAATACATGTTCCCGCTAACAGCGGACGATGCTTTCCGAGGTGTCGCGTTTGTTGACTTTGGAACGGTTGAGCAAGACATCGAAATCGACTCAGACAACTTCCGAGTCGCTCCCGGCTTTGGTCTTCGCGTTGCGATCCCGATGCTCGGTCCGGCTCCACTTGCGTTCGACTTCGCGTTCCCAGTGCTGAAAGCCGATACCGACGACGAGCGTATGTTCAGCTTCTACATGAGTGCGGTTCGCTAGTTGCAGATCAGGCCGTTCTAGACGCCGACGGATGAACATCTGTTCGGCGATTGGAGCCTCGAACCAGTCGGCAATCGATCGATTACTTAGAGGACGCTGCCTTCTCTTCGGCTGCACTCGGCCGAAAGTACCTGGGCAACACTTCCATCGGATCGGTGGTTTGTCCCGCTAAATATTTTTGGTGAGCGAGTTTTGCCAAAGCGGAAGCCAGAGTTTGCTTTCGGTCGACCACCCGCAGATTCTCCGTCGGTAGACCGGGTTTGATCGCGTCTCCGGTCAGCCATGTTCCGGACGAGGCCGATTCCAACGTCCTGAGCCAATCAGCTCGATCGAGCAGTTCAATTTCTTTGTCCGACTGCCATCCGGCTTCCGTGGCAACGAATGCCCCCACGAACGTTTGACCTCGATAGGCATCCAAGCCAACGATCATTTGCTGACCGACGCGAGGCATATCGGAATCCGAATTTGCCGTCTCGGTTGATCCGGTCGGCAACACGGCCGCTGCCCAAACTGACAACGAATCCAACGTCACCACGGGTATTCCCCAGGCATAAGCCAGTGTTTTCGCTGTGGCTGCGGCGATACGCAAACCAGTGAACGATCCCGGACCATCGGCAACCGCGATGAAATCTGGGCGACTGGTTTGCGTTGGCATTGACGATTCATCCCGACTGGTTTCGGCGTCGCTCGCGGCTGTGTTCACGCTCGCCAGCAACGACTCAAGAGCAGGTGTCAACGACGCGGTCGCGCGAACTTCGCTGGGTAAGTCGGTCGATTGAACCACCTCACCGTCTCGAACGAACGCCACGGATCCTTCGCGACCGATGACTTCGAGAGCCAATCCGGTGAAGGGTCGTTGGTCGTCAGATTCGGTCTTGGAGTGCATCGTCGGGAACTCGCCGAGTCAATTGCGTGGGATTGTCGTGCAAATTTAGTCCAGACTACAATGACACTCGGCAGGTTTAGCATCCAGGTGAGGTGACCGAGGAATTTTGTGAAGCGAGCGTTGATCAGCGACATCCACGGGAACCTCGAAGCGCTGCAAGCGGTTCTGGAAGATATCGACTCAGTCGGTGTCCAAGAAGTCATATGCCTGGGTGACATCATCGGCTACGGCCCCAATCCGTGCGAGTGCCTGGATCTGGTGATGCGTCGGTGCAAACACACCATTCTTGGCAACCACGACCAAGCGGCCCTGTTTGATCCGGATGGCTTCAACCCAATGGCACTCCGAGCGATCTACTGGACTCGCGACGAGCTGGACAGTGGCAAAGGCGGTCCCGCACAAGTCAACGCTCGGTGGGACTTCCTCGGCGAACTGCCGCGATTCATCGACGACGGCGAATTCAAGTTCGTCCACGGTTCGCCTCGCGACCCGACCAACGAATACGTCTTCCCCGAATACATGTACGATGCTCGCAAGATGGAAATCTTGTTTGGCAAGATCGATCAATACTGCTTCATGGGCCACACCCACCTGCCGGGCGTGTTCACCACCGAATGTGAATTCGTCACACCGGACGAATGCGACCACACCTACGCGTTGGGCAACAACAAGCTGATGATCAACGTCGGCAGTGTTGGCCAGCCGCGAGACGAGAACAATCAATCGTGCTATATCATCTTGGATACCGACGCGAAGACGGTGACCTACCGCCGCGTCGAATACGACTTCGAGAAGACGGCTCAAAAGATTTACGCTCAACCCGACCTGGACGATGCCCTCGGCGATCGACTGAAGCGAGGACATTGATCGGGTGACACGTACAGCCATTCTTAGCGACATCCACGGAAACCTGTCCGCGCTCGAAGCCGTCCTCGCGGACGTTGAATCGCAAAAGGTCGACCGTATCGTCTGTTTGGGCGATGTGGTCGGTTACGGCCCAGAACCGTGTGCCTGCCTCGATACCGTGATGGGTTTCGACTTTTGCGTCTTGGGGAATCACGACAGCAGTTCGCTGTTCGATCCGGAAGGCTTCAATGTCGCGGCCGAACAAGCAATCTTCTGGACCCGCAGCCAGCTCGAAGAAACTGGCGACGATCCGGGAGCCAGCCGCAAACGAATCGAATACCTGTGCGCCTTGCCTCGAACCGTTCGTGAAGACCATTGGCTGTTTGTTCATGGTTCACCGCGCGGACCCACGAACGAATACGTCTTTCCCGAAGACGCTCAGAACACAAAGAAAATGGAAAAGCTGTTTTCGTTGGTCCCGCGAGTTTGCTTCCAAGGGCACACCCACGTCCCCGGTGTGTTCACGATGGAGCAACGCTTCGTCCGTCCCGCTGACACCGGAACCGGATATTCCCTGGCCGATCCCAATTCAAAATTGATGATCAACGTCGGCAGTGTCGGCCAACCGCGTGATGGCGACCCGCGCAGTTGCTACGCGATTGTGGAACCAGATGTGGTGATGTTTCGACGAGTCGAATACGACATCGAACGGACGGTCCAGGCGATTGAGAAAGAAGCGGAGCTGGACAACTTTCTGGGCTACCGCCTTCGCGAAGGCCGCTGAGAAGACGACCGGCTAATCAAAGCCGTCGTTGGTGCACGCCTCACGGAATACTGGGCGGGCAGAATGCCGAGTTGGTTGAACTAGCGGTGGCTCGCCGCGTGCTTGCCAACCACCAGACGTCCTTGCCGAATATCAAACGCGGACGTCGATGTGACCGCTGGCGAGTTGTTTTTGGACGTCGACGACTTCGGAGATCATCTGAACGATCGCATCGCCGGTTTGCCGTTGCACATCCAGATTCTGGCCCAACAACGCGACATCGATCTGCGTTTGCGTCGCGTCCTGGCGAGCCTGAAGGACTTGCTGCACGGCGGGAGGGATGGCACTCATGGTCAAACTCTCAAAAAGGTTTCCACGTCGCATCGAACCAGGCACACCCTCGCTCGACACGGAAACCTACGTCACCTTTCGACTCGAGCCGTCTCAATCCTTCCCGCGAGAGGAGGGAAACACGGTTGAATACTCACCCTCGCGGCCACTGATTCCGATTATTCGGATTGCACCGGCCAAGGTTTGCCTCACAAATCGGTAATGCTTTGGCAATCAGTTGCCTTGTAAGATCGCCGGAATTGGCTTCCCCGCCAGCTCATCCATGATGCCCTGACTGCGTTCTTGGGCATTGAGCACTTCCATCTTCCCGACGAACAGCATCACTTCGCCGCCCTCCGGAATGGCTTCTTGAATCAACTTGCCGGCGGCACGTCCGGCCAAGTAGTTGCTCGTTCCGAGATAGAACTTGCGACGAGAAGCCGGTGCATCGCTGTCCTGACAAATCACCGTGGTGACTTCGCACGCATCGTTGATCATGCCGACTTGGTTTTCAGGATCGATTGGGCTGATCGCGATCCCATCCACCTTTGCCGCGACATTGGATTCCAAGAATCGCTTTTGCTCTTCAATGGAACCGCTCGAAGGCATTTGCACATCAACTTCGCACCCGAATTGCTCCGCCGCACGCTTGCAACCGGCATCGGCCAAAGTCCAAAACGGATCCAACGAATTGGTGATGTAGGCCACTCGAATTCCCGATCCGTCGATCTGCTCGTCGCCGGACAAGATTGGTCCTTTGCCTGACTTGATCGCATCGATGTCTGCGGCAAACTCGTTGACGTTTGCACCGGTGATCGATCGGTGAGGGATGATGATCATTCCCGACTCCGGGACCTCGACTTCGCCGCCTTTCGCCATCGTCGTCAGCCACTGCACGCTGCGATAACCGAATGCGTAGGGTTGCTGCACGATCGTCCCGTAAACCGATTGGTCACGGATTCCCGCCAAAGTGTCCGGGTGCTCATCAAAACCAACCACCGCGACTTTTCCGATTGCATCGCTGCTTCGAAGACCGGCCAAAATCATCGGTGTGTTTTGGCTCCACAATCCGACCAAACAAGCCACATCCGGATGACGCAGCAAAGTCGTTTCAGCATTTTCCTTCGCTTTCGAGTTGTCTTGGTTGTCCGTCAAAATGCCTAAAACGGTGTAGTTGCCACACTCACGCGGGAAACCAGTCGCATCCGCCGATGCATCCGCGACCGCATTTGAACCTGATTGTGGTTTCACCGAGGAACTGGAATCAGATTTGCTGCATCCAACAACTAGAACCAATCCGAGACATACCAACCAATAACGAGCCATAGCAACCATTCGCGAAAGAGAAGCAAAAAACGAATCGCCGCCAGTCTAACAAAGTCGCTCACCTTCTATGGAGCAGTACTACGACGCACCGAAGACTCGTGAAAGTCGGCCAGCAGTGTCGCTCAATCGCATTGAACCGAAGAAAGATTTGGCGGAAGCCGTGACTCGATCAGACATTATATTTCCAGGACTTCCGGTTTCGCGACGCATAAAATTCAGTGGATCCCGTAGCGAAACGTTCCCATTCTCTCCTCCCCAGCAACCATTCAGGTGCAATATGAACACGTCCGACAAAACACTCCGATCGACTCAGCGCCGCTTACCACCATGGGCCACGACCGGTCTCGCAACCCTAGCCATCGGGGTGCTCAGTGCATTTGCACTCGCCTCTGACGCATCCGCCCAGGGCTATCGTTATGGAATCCAGAGTAATGGATTCGATCGCGGAGGAAGTGCCATCATTGCCCAGCAAGGTGTTTACTCCGCCAATCGCCCCTCCGTTAGCACGAGCAACGCTAACCGCGGGTCGGTGACGAACTATTACTACAACACCCCACGTCGTTATAGCTTTCGTCGCGGCTATGGTGGATACGGATACGGCGGATATGGGTACGGCTACCGCAGTTACGGCTACGGTTTTGTCCCCGGAACCGTCAGTGGAACCGGACTGCAGATCGGCCCCGCGGGCGGAGTGCAGTTCGGAACCGGTACCTACTACACCGTGCCACGGTATTACGGCGTCCCATATTACGGGGTCCGCTGAGCTTGGTTATCGGCGGGACCGTCACTGGGACGGAATGCTGGCGAAGCGACCCAAAACTGGCCGACAAACCCAGTTCAAGCCACTTTTGGTTCGCCCTTTGCCTGTGAGTGGGCTGTGACCATAATATCGGCCCCTATTCCCATCGCACCAGGATCTCCTCATGTCTCTCGCCGTCGAGTCCAAACCGGACGTGGATCACCAAACCACCTATTTCCGCTGCATTTCAGGCTGCAGCGCGAAACACTCGATCTTTGACGTGATCTACACCTGCCCAACCTGCGGCAGTCTGTTGGAGGTCTATCACGAGCGAGAACCGCTGAAAAAGAAGAATGCCTATCAGTGGCAACAGCTTTTCGACTCCCGTGCCAGCACCTCGAAATGGCCGTTTGGCAGCGGTGTTTGGGGCATGCGAGAATGGGTCGTTCCATCGCTGGCAGACGAGAATGTCGTCAGCATGTTCGAAGGAAACACAAACCTCTTCTGGGCAGAGCGACTCGGTGCCCAACTCGGCGTGCCGGATCTGTGGATCAAACTTTGCGGCAACAGCCACACGGGCAGTTTCAAAGACCTGGGCATGACCGTCTTGGTCAGCGTCGTCAAACAAATGATGGCTCAAGGCAGCAGCGTCAAAGCTGTCGCCTGTGCCAGCACCGGTGACACCAGCGCGGCATTGGCCGCCTACGCCGCCTACGCCGGTATCCCCGCGGTGATCTTCTTGCCGGCTGGAAAAGTTAGCACGGCTCAGTTGATCCAACCGGTCGCCAACGGCGCACACGTGCTGGCTCTCGATACGGACTTCGACGGATGCATGAAGATCGTCCAAGAAGTCACCAAGGACAATTCGATCTACCTCGCCAACTCGATGAACAGCCTTCGCATCGAAGGACAGAAAACGGTCGGCATCGAAATGGTTCGCCAATTCGAATGGGAAGTGCCGGACTGGATCATCATCCCAGTTGGCAACCTCGGAAACATCAGCGCCCTCTACAAGGGATTCAAGCTGATGATGGACTTGGGGCTGATCAACCGCATGCCTCGATTGGTCGCCGCCCAAACCGAACGAGCCAATCCGTTCTACACCGCTTACAAGAACGGTTTTGCGGAGAAGGTCAGTGTCACCGCTCAGGACACTCTCGCCAATGCGATCCGAATCGGAGATCCGGTCAGTTATGCCAAAGCGGTCAAAGCCGTCCGAGAAACCAATGGCATTGTTGAACAAGCCTCCGAGAACGAGTTGGCCGAAGCCTCCGCGTCTGCTGACCTGACCGGCATGTTCACTTGCCCTCACACCGGCGTCGCCTTGGCCGTGCTGAAGAAACTGATCGATCGCGGCGAGATCTCACCGAAGGACAAGACCGTTGTCATCAGCACCGCTCACGGATTGAAATTCACGGATTTCAAGGTTGGCTACCACGAATCCACACTCGAAGGCATCGACAGCAAACATGCCAACCCGGCGGTTCATCTGCCCGCCGATGCCAATGCTGTCAAAGATGAGATCGCTCGCTGCTTGGAACAACACAAAGGCTGATCCATCGGGACGAAAATGTGTGACAGGCAACGATTCATTACTTAAATCGTTCGTCGAGTTGCCAGCCGACTCCGCGAGGCAGCCAAGCAGTTTGCAACATGGTTTCATCTCGAATAAAGCGACGAAAACGGTGGTTCGCACTAGCAGCCATCTGGTTAGGCTTCGCGATCTCGATCTTCCTTTGCGAAGCCGGACTTCGCGTCTACGTTGCTTCGAGAGGCTGGACACCGAACTGCTATGCAACAGGGCTGAGTTTCTTCGTCCCCGACAAAAAGGCCGGACACACACTCCGGCCAAATCTTCGTCTAAGATCGTCGACCTACGAGGTTGAAACCAATTCGTTTGGTTTGCGGGGCCGGTCAATCGAGAAACAAAAACCCGATGATGTCTATCGCATCGCCGTCCTCGGCGGTTCCAGCGTCTTCGGCTACCTCGTTCCACAGCATCAAGACTCGTGCTGCGTACTGGAACAGCTTCTGCGTGACCAAGGTATCCCCGACGGGAAAAAGGCCGAAGTGCTCAACGGAGGAGTCCCTGGGTTCAATATGACTCAGGTAAAACATCGCTACGAACAGACAATTGCTCCGCTGAGTCCTGATTTGGTAATTCTTTATCTTGGCTGGAACGATTCAAAACTTGCGATCGCAAAATCGCCTGAATCGATCAACAAAACACCACCAGCGCCATCCTGGGCCCAGCGGTTCCTTTCGCAGAGTACTCTATACGGGTTGATTCGATTCCGGTTGTTCCCCGCCGACACTCCCCAGTTCGCTCCTCCCGCTGATGCTTCCACCAAAATCACGAAAGAGGGCGCCAAGGCATTCCGCAATGACTTACACGACCTCCTCGCCGCCATCAATCGATCAGACGCCCAACCGGTCATCAGCACTCAATTGATGGCAGCGAATCCGGACTGCGACAATTTGGGTCTCTATCTCGGGCAAACACCTCAGCAGATTGAAACCAATCAAAAGATTGGAAGGTGGATTACACAGACAATGCGAGATGTCGCTGAAGAGTCGCAAACGCCGCTTTTCGACATCGCCAAAAACGTCTCCTGTCAACCAGACTTGTTAGGAGATGCGATTCACTTGACTCGCGAAGGACACCGACAAGTGGCCGACTCTTGGGCCAACGACCTCGCTGAACTGCTGCCATGACACTTATCCTCGGCGTCTCCGCCTTCTATCACGATTCTGCCGTTGCGTTGATCAACAACGGCGTTGTGGTCGCTGCTGCGAGCGAAGAACGATTCACGAGAAAGAAGCATGACTCAGCGTTTCCCAGCGAAGCGCTCGCAGGATGCTTGGACTCGATCGGTGCCAGCGTCTCAGACATCGACTACGTCGGGTTCTACGAAAAGCCGTTGCTGAAGTTTGAAAGGTTGCTGGAAACCTACTTGGCATACGCTCCACGTGGATACGCATCCTTTTCGCGCGCGATGCCGCCATGGTTGCAACTCAAGCTGCACATTCCTCGCGAAATCCGCCGGCACCTCGGTGGTAAAACCAAACGGCGAATCGTTTTCTGCGAACACCACGAATCACACGCGGCGAGTGCTTTCTATCCCAGCCCGTTTGATGAAGCGGCAATCCTGACGGTGGATGGTGTTGGCGAATGGACCACGACCAGTTGGGGAATTGGGAATCGCGAAAAGCTCGAACTGAAACAAGACATCCGGTTCCCACACTCACTCGGTTTGCTCTATTCCGCCTTCACCTACTTTTGTGGCTTCCGAGTCAATTCCGGCGAATACAAATTGATGGGGCTCGCCCCTTATGGCGAACCGACGTTTGCCGATGTCGTTCGCAAAGAATTGATTCGCGTGAACGAAGACGGAAGCTATGAGCTGAACATGAATTACTTCACATTCGCTCATACTCTTCGAATGACAGGCAAAAAGCTGGAACGCTTGCTTGGTATCTCTCGCCGAGATCCAGAGTCACTGGTCAGACAAGTCGACATGGATATCGCGGCAAGCATCCAAGTCGTCACGGAAGAAGTGATCCTCAAGCTCGCCTCCCATGTTCACCGTCAAACGGGAAGTGATTCACTTTGCTTGGCGGGCGGAGTTGCTCTTAACTGCGTTTCAAACGGACGACTGTTGCGAGAAGGACCTTTCGAAAACATCTGGGTTCAACCAGCGGCCGGAGACGCCGGCGGCGCTCTCGGAGTCGCCTGGCTGATCTGGCACCGACTGCTAGGGAATTTGCGAACGGCGAATCCTCAGGACGCCCAACACGGATCGCTGCTGGGTCCACCGATCGATGAATCGAAGGAAATCGATGCCTTGATACGGTCAGGTGCCGTTGTTCAGACATTCGATCATGTGGCGGAACTCGACCAACGTGTCGCAGGGTTGTTGGCAGAAGGAAAGGTGGTCGGCTGGGTCCAGGGACGCATGGAGTTTGGCCCGCGATCGCTTGGCAACCGCAGCATCTTGGGCGACCCTCGCAACACAGAGATGCAGTCGACCATGAACCTGAAGATCAAATACCGCGAATCTTTCCGGCCATTTGCTCCTTCGGTTTTGGAAGAATTCGCTGGTGATTGCTTCGAGATGAAAAAGGATTCATCCAGTCCCTACATGCTGTTCACGTTTGATGTCTTGCCATCTCGAAGAAAAGAGCCGACCGCTCCCGTCGATGGCATCGAACGCGTTCGCCAAGTCAGAAGTGACTTGCCCGCCATCACGCACCTCGATTATTCGGCTCGAGTTCAGACCGTCAGCGAAAATCGCCAGCCTCGATTCCATTCCTTGCTCAAAGAGTTCCACGAGCAAACTGGTTGTCCGGCACTGATCAACACCAGCTTCAACGTGCGAGGGGAACCCATCGTGCGAACGGCGGCGGACGCCTACCGTTGCTTCATGGCGACCCAAATGGATGTCTTGGTCGTGGGCAATCATTTGATGCTCCGCGAGGAACAGCCCGAGAGTGCGGTCGCCTCCAGTCAAACCTACCTGTCCAATCTGGCTCCCGATTGATTAATCCATCATGCCACTAATTGATCTCAATGCTCCACCATCACCGTCGATGCGTCGCTGGTTTGGGCTGTCGCTGGGCCTACTCCTGATCATCGCTTCGTTTTTGCTGAGCGACTTTGGACAATGGCTCAATATCGTTTTGCTGATCGCGGGACTCGCCGTAGCGGCCGTCTACTATGCTTGGACCGCTTCCCAACAACCCATCATTCGCGGCTGGCAATACGCGACATACCCGATCGCCTTTTGTGTTGGCCATCTGCTGTTTGGAACGATCTACTTTGTCGTTCTGACACCCATCGCTTTGATCTTGGGAGCGACCGGGCACGACCCACTGAATCTGAAACAAGAAGGCCGCTCCAGTAATTGGAACGACCGCGAATCAACGCCCACACCCGACCAATACTTCAAGCAGTTTTAGCTTCCCTATGTCCGATCCAAAAACGCCCTCCGAGCCCACGCCTCCCAGCGATTTCGAACGCGAATCGGAACAGCAGGACATTGGCCTGCTGCAAGAATTCGTAATGTTCCTGCGTGAGAACAAGAAGTGGTGGATGATCCCTCTGATCGGATCGCTGTTGTTGGTGGGCTTGCTCAGCATCATGGCCAGCAGCGGCGCGGCACCGTTTATCTACACACTGTTTTAATCCAGCCTAAGGCGGTCGCCACGCAGCCCATCAGCGGCTCACTCGGGGCGAAGGACGGGAAATAGAATCACATCGCGAATGGATTTTTGGTTCGTCAAAACCATCACCAAGCGGTCGATGCCGATCCCCAGTCCACCAGCGGGCGGCATGCCGTAACGCAACGCGCGGACGAAGTCGTGGTCCATCTTGGCCATCGAATCTTCGTCGTCCTGACCTTCGAGTTGAGTCTTGAACAACTCTTCCTGCAGATCGGGATCGTTCAGCTCGGTGTAGGCGTTGGCCAATTCCATTCCGCAGATGAACATCTCAAATCGCTCGGCGATTTCGGGGTTGTCCTTCTTGCGTTTGGTCAGCGGGCAAATGCTGGCCGGATAGTCCGTCACGAAGATCGGGCCTTGCAATGAATCCTCAACCTTCTCTTCAAAGATCTCATTGCGGATCACATCGGGGTGCTTGCCATCGATGGTCAGCTTCAGCCCCTTGGCGTATTCCTTGACCGCGTCTTCGTCGGCGGGATCGATGCCGGTGGCTTTTTGGAACAACTCCGCGTACGTCGCACGCTGGAACGGCGGCGTGAAGTCCAACATGGTGCCGTTGTATTCACGTTTGAATCCACCGCCGATCTTTTCGATCGCGTCGCAGATGATCTTCTCCGTCAGATCCATCATGGATTCGTAATTGCCGTACGCCTGATAGGTTTCCAGCATCGTGAACTCAGGGTTGTGCCGCGGCGACAGGCCTTCGTTGCGATAGACGCGTCCCAGTTCGTAAACACGTTCCATCCCGCCGACCATCAATCGCTTGAGGTGCAGTTCCAACGCGATCCGCATGGTCAGCTTCATGTCCAAAGCGTTGTGATGCGTTTCGAACGGACGCGCAGCGGCACCACCTGGAACGGTATGCAGCGTCGGGCCTTCGACTTCGCAGAACCCTTGGTCGTCCAGCGTCGAGCGAATGCTTTTGATGATCTTGGTGCGATCGAGGAACGTCTGCATCACGCCGTCGTTGAACGCCAAGTCGGCATACCGCATCCGTTGGCGCAGGTCTTGATTGGTCATCCCGGCGTGCTTTTCCGGCGGGACCTCCAACATCTTCGTCAGCAAGATCAGCTCTTCCGCGAACACGGTCAGCTCGCCCGTGTTGGTGCGGCCCAGTCGACCTTGAACACCGATCAAATCACCCAGGTCAAACAGCTTGGCCAGATCAAAGTTTTCGTCGCCGACTTGTTTCTTGCCAACAAAGATCTGGATGTCACCGGTCCAGTCTCGGATGTTCATGAAGATCAACTTGCCGGTCGGCCGTGCCAGCAAGATCCGTCCGGCAACGCGAACGATCGGGCCGATTTCCTCGCCTGGGCCGTTGTCAGCTTTCCATTGGCGGTAGTCGACTTCTTCGCTTTCGACGTCGGGCAGGGCGATCGTTTCGCCGTCCTTTTGTTGCCACTGGATCTGTGGAATGCGGTCGCGGCACTCGCTGACCAACAAACGGTCGTCGAAACGCTGGCCCCACGGATCGATGCCTTTCGCGGTGATTTCTTCCAGTTTGTGCCGACGAGCCGCGTGCGGGTCGGTCAAATCAAGGTCGTCGGCGTTGGAAGGCGTATCGGTCACGGCAAATGCACTTGCGAAGGTGGAAAAAATCAATCGGGCTGACGATTGTGAATTTGCCGCCTCATTCACGCAAGGGAGCCGTTTTTTTGCGAGCGAACCGGTTTTCGCGAGCGCATCACCCACACTCGGGCTCTGGTTGAGAAGACGCCGCACCGCTCCGTTTGGGCCGACATCTGCCGCCCGCGATTGGCCACGTTTGCAAATTGCGAAAACGCCGGTTTGTGTTCTAATGAAGGGCTTGCCGTGAAAACGCTCGAATTATCCTGCGAATTGATTTTTGCGGCATTTTGCTTCTCCACCCTCGATCCTGATTTCGTTTGATGCAACTTCCCATTCTCCCGCAGAACAACGTGACGGTCGCTACACCGGGGATCGACCCGATGATCGATCCGGAAACGGGCAAACCGCGGGGGCGGTACGCGGTCGTTTCGCTGGGGTGCCCCAAGAACCTCGTCGACACTGAGCAAATGCTTGGTCGCCTCGACGCCGACGGTTACCGGATGGTCGATTCGGTCGACGGAGCCGACTTTGTCGTGGTCAACACTTGTGGTTTCATCGACTCGGCTCGTGATGAGTCCATGGCCGCGATCGATGAAATGCTGGCCCTCAAACGAGACGGCAAACTACGCAACGTTGTCGTCACGGGATGCTTGGCCGAACGACAACAAGACAAGCTGCTGCAGGCTCGACCTGACATCGATGCCTTGGTCGGCGTCTTCGGTCGCAACGACATCGTTTCGGTCGTTGATGAACTCTATTCGGGGCTGCAAGAACAACGCACGATTTTCAAACCCGCCGCGGTCAATCCGCTCAGCGATGCGATGCGTTCGGCCGTCACGCCACGTCACTTCGCCTATCTAAAAATCAGCGAAGGCTGCGATCGACTGTGCACGTTCTGCGCAATTCCAAAGATGCGCGGCAAGCACTTCAGCAAACCAATCGAACAGATCATCGACGAAGCCAAACGATTGGGTGACAGTGGCGTTCGCGAAGTCGTCATCGTGGCACAGGACACGACGTACTACGGCATGGATCGCTACGGCGAACCTCGCCTGAATCAGCTGTTGAAAGAGCTCGACAAAATCGAATCGATCGATTGGATTCGGCTGATGTATTTCTACCCGATGTACATCGACGACGCTCTGATTGACACATTGGCATCGGCCAAGCGAATCGTGCCGTACATCGACATGCCACTGCAGCACGCCAGCGACAAAATGCTGAAACGCATGGCTCGCAAAACCACACGTGCACTGCAAACCGACATCGTCCAAAAGCTTCGCTCGCGAATTGATTCGTTGGTAATGCGAACGACAATGATCACGGGCTTCCCCGGCGAGACCGAAGAGGACTTCGTCGAGCTGATGGATTTCGTCAAGGAATCTCGATTTGAAAACCTGGGCGTGTTCACTTACAGCATTGAAGAAGACACACCGGCCGCGAGATTGCCCAATCGAGTTGATCCCAAGGTGGCCGCGCGACGCCGCGATGACTTGATGGAACTGCAACAACAAATCGCATTTGATTGGAATGACTCTCGCGTCGGTGGAATCGAAGAGGTTTTGATCGACGCAGAGATGCCTGAACAGGAAGGCGTCTTCATCGGTCGCACCCGAAGCGAAGCACCCGATGTCGATGGTCTGATCTATGTCTCGCAAGTGGATCCAGACTCGCCGGTGGAAATCGGCCAAATTCGACCGTGCGAGATCGTTGCTTCCCAAGGTTACGATCTGGTTGCCGCGGCGACTTAGAACCGACCATCACTTGCTCGTTTGTCCCCTTTGATTTTGGTCGCCTCATGGCTGGTCCTTCGATCTACAACGTCCCCAACGCACTGACAACGGCACGTTTCGTTTTGGCGATCGCGGTGATGGCGTTGATCCCGTTGGGAATGCACTTGGCTGCCATGATCGTTTTCTTGATCGCGGCCTCGACGGATTGGATGGACGGTTACTGGGCTCGCAAATACGGACAAGTCACCAAACTTGGACGGATCTTCGACCCGTTCGTCGACAAGATCATCATTTGCGGTTCGTTCATCGCTTTGGTGGCGGTCCCGGACAGCCCCGTTGCTTCTTGGATGGCCACCATCGTTGTCGCCCGCGAACTGTTGGTCACCAGTCTGCGCGGCATCATCGAAGGTGCCGGCGGGGATTTCTCGGCCAGTTGGCTGGGCAAATGGAAGATGGTCCTGCAGTGTGCAGCGGTGGTTGCCGTGTTGCTAACTTACATTGTCACCCCCGCTCCCATGTGGTTGGCTTGGGCATCGTGGGGATTGCTATGGGCAGCCATCGCGCTGACGGTCTACTCCGGTGTCGATTACACATTGATCGCAGCACGCGTGATGCAGTCCGACGCGAGGATGGAAGTTCCCGCGGAACCCGAAGCTCCCACCGCCAATCCAGATTCCTCACAAGCCATGCCCACTGATAACATCTCGCACACCAATCACGTCGCAACGACCAAAGGTAGTGCTTCGTCACGAGATGATGCCCAGCTTCGCACCGTCTCCAGCGAGCTCCCGACCCAATGAGTTTCGGGTTCCACACAACATCGCAATGGGCATGTTCACTCTTGGCCCAAGGCGATGCCACCGCACCGGCGGACTCAACGGATTTGACGACCGCGAGTGAAGTGGCAAGTGAGTCGGCCGAGGTGGTTGAGCTTGGACCGCCTGAGATTGCTTTGTCGATTTTGTCGATCCTTATCATATTCGCATTCGCGACTTCACTGTCGCAATGGATCCGTTTGTTGTATCGAGGCAAACGTCCATTCGGCGCGAAGGCCTTTATCCCAGTCCGGCCGCGTCACCTGCCTTTTTGGTCGGTACTCTATTTTGTGGTATTCATTGGCGCGTTGATCTTCAGCTCCTCGTTGCTGCAGGGTGCCTTTCAAGCCGTGGGGTGGATTGAAAAACCAGCGGCACACGCAACCGCAGACTCATCGGATCCCGAAACGGAACCGTTGGTTGCGACCGATCCGATCGCGGAAACCCCTGATCAGATTAGCGAACCCGACGAAGCTGCCCCGAACGCCGCCGAAGAAAGCGTGGCGGCAGAATCGCCGGCGTTGTCCGTGCCGCAACTCACACTGAGTACGTTGGGGATGCTAACTGCCACGGTGATCACGTTGATGATCCTGTGCCTGAATCATCGCAGCGCCATTTCTCGAATCGGTTTGATTCCGCAACGCGGCGACATCGGTCTCGGGTTTCGATCCGCGTTGATGATCCTTCCACCGACGATGTTAATCATGACTGCGGTGTCGCTCATGCAGGAATACTCGCATCCCGTTTTGGACGCACTTCAACCGGACGAATCCGAGACGGGCCCAAACTACGCCGTGTTCGCATTGCTGTTCGTAACGACTGCATTGGTGACCCCGATCGTCGAAGAATTCTGGATCCGCGGCTTGCTGCAGGGCGGCCTGCAACGCTTGGCCGACTGGCGTCTCTCGATGGTGCGACAATCGTTTGAGCAGTCAGCCGCCTCCATTGAGACACCGGATAGTGACCCCACGTTTGAACCTCAGCGTGAAGCGAAAACCATCATCGAAGCTGCCTACATGGCTCCGGGGACTGCCGCGGGCACCGAACCGCTTGCAATAACAGTGCCCACGGCAATGCAGACGGATTCCAACGATTGGACTCCCACTGCAATCTGGCCCGTCTTCGTTGCCAGCCTTGTGTTTGCGTTGCTGCACTGGGGACAGGGCCTCGCGCCCATCCCCTTGTTCTTCCTGTCGCTTGGGCTCGGCTACCTGTATCGCCAGACTGGTTCGCTGATTCCGCCGATCATCGTTCACTTCGTGCTCAACGGACTGACCATGATGATGACTTTGATCGAGATGTCGCGGGCATGATTTCGCCGTCCACGGACAACTTGATTCGCATTCGAGGTGCCCGGGTTCATAACCTTTGCAACCTCGACGTCGACATCCCTCGCGACGCGATCACGGTCATCTCGGGAGTCTCCGGCAGCGGCAAAAGTTCGCTCGCGTTTGACACCCTGTTCGCCGAAGGCCAGCGGCAATACATCGACAGCTTGTCGACTTATGCCCGGCAATACCTCGACGCCATTCCCCGTCCCGATGTGGACTGGATCGATGGGTTGGCACCGACACTGTCGATCGATCAAAAGAGCGGTTCGCACTCGGCTCGCAGCACCGTCGCCACCATCACCGAGATCTACGACTACCTGCGTCTGCTGTATGCGCGAGTCGGTGTTCCTCACTGCGTCGCCTGCGGCAGCACCATCAGCACCCAAACACCTGATCGCATCGTCGCGACCCTGGCGGCGTTGCCCGATCGCACCAAGCTGACTTTGATGAGCCCCATGGTTCGCGGCCGCAAAGGGGCTCACGCGGATGTGCTCGAACAAATCGCCGGCCACGGTTTGGTCCGTGCTCGCGTCGATGGCGAGATGTATTTGCTCGAGGATGTGCCGCCACTGGCGGTTCGAAAAAACCACACCATCGAAGCCATCGTCGATCGGCTGATCATCAAAGACGGAGTGGACGCTCGCCTGGATGAGTCCACTCGGTTGGCGTTGCGTCTTGCGGGTGGAATGTGTTCGGCCTTGATCGATCGCGGGGACGGCGAACCGGAAACCAAACTGTTCAGCACTTCGATGACTTGTTTGGAGTGTGGTGAAAGTTTTGAGGAACTGGAACCGCGAACGTTCAGTTTCAACAGCCCCTACGGTGCCTGCTCGACTTGCCAAGGCCTCGGCAAAGTTGCCGTCCGTGGCGACAAATCGCACATGGTGACCTGTTCGACTTGTGAGGGCGGTCGATTGAAAGCCGAATCGCTGGCCGTCACGATTCACGATGTCTCCATCGACGCCCTGTGCCGGATGCCATTGCCGGACGCTCAAACTTGGATGGAAAACGTTGCCCGACCGCTCGACGCTTTGCAACAAAAGGTCGCCGCACCGATTCAATCCGAAGTCGTTCGCCGCATCGATTTCTTGCGCCGTGTTGGTGTCGACTACCTGACGCTGGACCGTTCAGCGGAAACGCTCAGCGGCGGCGAAATGCAACGGGTACGTCTGGCCACCAGCATCGGCAGCGGCCTGGTCGGCGTCTGCTACGTCCTGGATGAACCGTCGATCGGACTGCATCCCGCCGACCACCACCGATTGCTCGCGGCGATCAAGGAATTGCAAACCGCCGGTAACACGATCGTGATTGTCGAGCACGACGAGGACACGATCCAAGCCGCTGACCATGTGATTGACATCGGCCCCGGTGCGGGCCGACACGGCGGCAGGTTGGTCAGCCAAGGCACCGCGGCAGAAGTCGCCGATGACGAGGCCAGCCCAACGGGAGCCTACCTGTCCGGACGCTCGAAGATTGGACTGGACCGGCCAAGACGAACGCCTCGCAAATCACATCAGCTGACGCTCAGCGGCGCAACGCTGAACAACTTGCAAAATGTCACCGCAAAAATCCCGCTGGGATGCTTGGTCGGCGTCAGCGGTGTTTCCGGCAGCGGAAAGAGCTCGCTGATTGTTGACACGCTCTACCCGGCTCTGGCTGCCAAGCTGGAATTGGTCGCCGACCAACTCGGCCCACACAAACGGCTGACCGGTGCTCAGCACATCGACAAACTGGTCCCCATCGACCAAACACCGATCGGCCGAACGACGCGAAGTTGTCCTGCCACCTACGCCGGTGTCATGGATCCGATCCGCCAAGTCTACGCGAGCACGCGGGAGGCCAAGACGCTCGGGTTCGCCGCGAATCGATTCAGCTTCAACAGTCCGGCCGGTCGCTGCGACGTGTGCAAAGGCAACGGCTTTGAACGCATCGAGATGAATTTCCTCAGCGACTTGTTGATCGAGTGTTCACGCTGCGGCGGCAAACGTTTCAACCGACAAACGCTGCAAGTCCGGTTCAAGGGAGCGACCATCGCCGACGTGCTGGGCATGACCATCGACGCGGCCCAAGAGTTCTTTGAAAACGTGCCCAAAGTCCATCACTTGCTGACGTCGCTGGTCGACGTTGGACTGGGCTATGTGACGCTGGGGCAATCCAGCACCACACTCAGTGGTGGCGAAGCCCAACGGATCAAACTGGCTACCGAACTCGCGCGACCAGCAACCGGTAAAACGTTTTACGTGCTCGACGAACCCACGACCGGTTTGCACTTTGCTGATGTGCAGCGACTGCTCGTCGTGCTCGATCGCTTGGTCGAAGCCGGCAACACAGTGCTGGTCATCGAACACCAATCCGATCTGCTGGCCGCCTGCGACTGGCTGCTCGATCTCGGCCCCGGCGGCGGCTCCCAAGGCGGCCACCTGATCGCCGAAGGCCCGCCGGAAACCATCGCCGCCTGCCCCGAATCCGCCACCGGCAAATTCCTGCGGCTGCGGTGAGTCATCTCGCCAATGATTTCACGTTTGAAACCATCTTCGGAAGAAAAAACCAGGCATGGCGGCCTGCCCTGTAGGATGGTCACTCCAGCCCGTCCAAGTCACCCCGGGCACGAGTATCCGTCATGTTGCTTGGGCACGCTTGCCCGGAACACTCACCTGTGCGAGATCACTCCGACGGACGGGCAAGAGTGCCTTTTTATACCCCACAACTTTTGCTTGCCTTTTGCCGCGTCCGTGCGAAGATTTTCCGAATTGGATTTTCATCGCACGGAGGTTGCACGGATGGTGGTCGAATGGGTATGGCAGGAGTTTCAATCGTTGGACCTGGGCCACAAGCGCCAGGTCGATCGCATTGTTAAGTTTGTCTCTCAAGCTTCCGCGATCGGCGAGTCGACTCCGGATCGCACTCGGTCCAAAGCCGATCTGAAGGGAAATCATCGTCTAGCTGATAACTCCCAGGTCATTCTGGATCCAATCTTCGACGCTCATCACCAGTGCTCTCGAAAGCGATGCGGCGAGCACCAACGGGTCTATTTGGCTCAAGACACGACCGAGTTCGATCTGACAAAGCCTAAGCAACAGGTCAGTGGAACTGGGCCGCTGTCGGGAGGAAAACGCGTTGGTTGTTTCTATCATCCACTCTACGCCATTGCTGCCTCTGGCATCCCGTTGGGCGTGGTTGACCAGGTTCTTTGGACTCGTGACGTGCCGTCGCTGGAGGTCGCCGCGAAACAACGAAAGGCCGATCGGCAGCGACGCTGCTTTGAAGAAAAGGAGAGCAGTCGATGGATGGAAAAATGCAAAGCGGCGAGCAGATCGCCCGCTCGATTCCGCAAACTCAATTCATTCAGCTCTCCGACAGCGAGTCCGATATTGGCGAACTGCTGGCCGAGGCGGCGGAGTTCCCAGAGAACGATGGATTCATCATCCGTCAGTGCCGGACTCAGAAGATCGTCGCCGCAGTTGATGTGATGACCGGGCTGCCGATCGAGAATGTCACGACAATTGAAGAGGCGCTTTCGAAAGTCGCCTGGCGTGGCGAGAAAACGGTATTGATCGGCGGTCGAGACGCTCCAGTGCTTCCCGATGATAAGAAACGACTTCGGAAACAGGCTCGTGTATCACGCGAAGCACTGGTTCAGTTTCGCAGCGTGCGCGTCCAGGTTGCTGGAACGGGACGATCGGCAACTAGCAAGCTGGCCGACACTTGGATCAACGTAGTGGAGTCGCTTGAGCTGAATCCACCATCGGGTGAGTCCCCGATCAAGTGGGTGCTTCTGACCACGCTGCCAGTTAGCACGGTGGACGAAATCAACGAAGTTTTGACAGGTTACTGTTTTCGTTGGCTGGTGGAGCTGTACTTCAAAACACTCAAAAGCGGCCTTCACATCGAGGACATGAAGTACGAAACGTTGGAACGTTCCATCCGAGCGTTTTCGATGCTCGCTGTGGTCGCTTGGCGAGTGGAGTATCTCAAAGGTGCCACACGCCACGACGGACAGTCGCCTTGCACAGATTACTTTAGCGACGACGAGTGGATGGCGATCATGATGTTTCTAACCAAACGCCCGGTTGACCCGAAGTCACCGCCAACTGTGGAAGCGTTCGGGACATCGCTTGCTATCCTGGGTGGATACATCAACAAGAAATCGCAGGGCCCGCCCGGCTCGAAAACGCTGTGGCGAGGGATGAGCCGTTTCGCCACCATCGTCGAAGCATTCGCGGCATTCAAGCAAATGAGTTGTGGGGTATAAAAAGGCAGGAGTGCCCGTCCTAGATGCGTTCAAACCTCGTTGATGATTAAGTCGACAAGCTGTAACGCGGCGGTGTCGGCCAGGTCTTGCCTGGCGGGGGGCTGGTTGTACGTCTGGGAGTCTGGCGGGACGCCTCGCTTTGTTCCAAAGCATCGGCTGGATGCCAGGTGATAACCTGACCTACGACGAGGTGCGACCAGTCGGGACCGACTAGCCGATGGCTCCTCGGTCGCCGGTGGCGGCCAGGGTCAGGTCGGAGGCATAGCAGTCGACGAGCGTACCGAGGTTGGCACTGCGGTCGATCTCGCGGAACGTTCGCAGGGTGCGATCGAGGCGCCGGTGGGTGGCTGGATCGTATTCGCCGGAGCTGGCATCGGATCGCAGTTGCCGACGGTAGTGCTGGACCGCGATCGAGAAAACATCTCGCAGCGCTGCACGTCGTTTGGGGACGTCTTTGCTGATCGAGTCGAGATGCCCATTGATCAAACGAACAATCGCGGTTGGGTCAGGTACCGGAGCGGCGAGTTGATTCCAAAGGGCTTCGCGAATTTGTTCGCCACCTCCGCGAGCCAACCGAGCGGCGACATGCATGTCGCCGGCGGACAACTCGATTGCCGCATCGAGAGCATCGTCCGACATCGTCGGCAACGATTCGTCTTCGTGTTGCGACTGATAGTGATCGAGTTGTTTTCGCAGCAACGCTCGACCCGCTTCGCCAGGCGGTGTTTGAAAACGAAGGACCTGGCATCGTGACCGGATGGTAGGAAGCTGGCGTTGTTCGCTGCTGCCGATCAGGATGATCAATGCATTGGCGGGCGGTTCTTCCAGCGTCTTGAGCAGACAGTTGGCACCTTCTTCGTTCAGGAAATCAGCGTCATGCAGAATCGCGACTTTGCGTTGGGCCTGCATGGGTCTCAGGTGCACGTCATGGCAAAACCCTTCTTGCAAACGGGCGTCGACTGGACCAATCAACAGTTCCAATGGGATCAGAGTTTTGTCGTCTGGTTTGCGAACTTGGATGAAGTCCGGGTGCGTGCCGACTCGGACTTGGACGCACGACGGGCATTCGCCACACGGAGCCATGTCCCGCGCCGTGCTTCGCTCGCACAACAATGTTTGTGTAAGCAGAATCGCGGCGGAGGTTTTGCCGACGCCGTTGGGACCGACGAATAGAAGGCTTCCACCGAGGCGACCTTGGCGGATGGCTGCGGTGAGCCCCGTGATCAAGGAATCGTGCCCGATCAAGTCGCTCCAAGATTTCAGCGGCGGCGCATCGACCGCGATTGCTCGCGTGGTTTTCGCGGCTTTGGGAGGAGTCGTGGAGGCTTTCTTCGCAGCCACGAACTAGACGCCGCGATTGATGTCAGGCGTGTCGATGCTGTCGATCGCGGTGATCTTGTCGACACGTTGTGTGTGACGACCGCATTCGAAGTCTGTGCGAAGCCACATCAACACCAACTCATCGACGGGGCGTTCACCGATTAGGTCACCCGGCAGACATAGCACGTTGACGTCGTTGTGGCGGCGAGACATTTCCACGATGACTTCGTCGTAGCACGAAGCTGCTCGGACGCCGTGGAATTTGTTGGCGACAATCGCCATTCCGATCCCGGTGCCGCAGATCAGGATCCCGCGATCCAATTTGCCATCGCGAATCTGCTCGGCAACGCGGATTGCGAAATCGGGGTAGTCAACAGGGTCGGTTGAGTCGGTGCCCTGATCGCACACCTCGAACCCTTCGCGTTGAAGCGTTTGCAGGAGACGTGCTTTGATGTGCACGCCACGGTGGTCGCTCGCCAGGCCTACTTTGATTGTCATGCCTTACTCTGAACCAGCATTGTGCCGCGGTGGTTCGTCATCTGGACCTTCGTTTGGGCCATCGGACGGAAAGAAATCGGGGGGCAGTTCGCTCAGCCAACCTTCCAGTTCGCTTACGATTTGATCTGCACATTGTTCATACACGTCGACCGGCATCCCAACCGGATCGCTGACATCACCTCCGTCACGACGAAGAGTGAACACTCGTTCGGCTCGGTCCGGCCAAGCCGCCACGATCGCATCTCGGTGACGACGGGTCATGGTGAGTACCAAGTCGGCCATCGTCATCAGGGAATCTTCGAGCGGTTGGCTGGCGTGCCCAGTCAAATCCAACCCGCGCCGGCCCATCACTTCCACTGACTGGGGGCTGGCTCCGCTGCCGTGTCCCGCTGCGACGCCAGCCGAAACGACACGGGCGACATCCTCACGTCCGAATTTACGTCGCAACGCTTCCCGAAGCAACGTTTCTGCCATGGGGCTGCGGCAGGTGTTGCCGGTGCACACGAGTGCGATGACTGGTTTGACAAATTGATTCATGGCAGCTTGTTGGATCACTCCTGTTCGCTGGACGTGCCAGTGATTGCCCGTGACGCGGACCACCGTTCCTTCATCACCATAACGACTGATACCGTCGTCGAGCAGCAGTGGCAAGGACTCGCCCGTTCCGGCGTTCAACGCCGATTGCAATTTCTCCGCTGTGGTGGGCGGAGATGCGTCCGGCAATCCAATTTCGCCCCAGACCAACGGGGCGGACAGGTAGCGGTGGATGTGGCTGAGCAACCGATGCCCGGAGACTCGAAATGCGACCGGACCACCCGCTGGGGAGGTCCGATGGCCGGCCCCCGCTCGTAGGGTTCCCGCGACCGACTCTGGTAAACAGCTCATTGCCGAAACCGCATCGTCGCAGTCCGCGATCAGCGTCAGCGGGCCCGGGAAGCATCGTTCGGACAATCGTCGGCCCAGGATCGTCATTGGCATCAAAAAGTCGCCCACCGCTTCGGTGCTGCGAACACACAGTGCGATCGAACCCGCATCGGCCGTGGGTGCGACAAAGCCGGCTTGGTCCGCTGTGGATTCATCCGATTGCGTCGACCAGCCTCGGCAAGTCGCTGTCCACTGCGCCAATCGACGCACCGCGGCCGGGCACAGTGAGCTGGCCACCAATCCGTAGACTGTCTCGCTGGGGACGCCGATGACCTGACCTTCGACCAGCGCTTGAACGCTGCGATGAACAATATCGCGTGGATCGTCGGTCGTTTGCAGGTCGTAAATCATGGGCACTTTGTGAGGTGGGCGATCCATCCGACGCGGATGGCCGCTAAACTCAGAAGCAAACGCTAGCGGGACACCATATGCTAGCGATTCGAGCTCATCGATGGCAGCCTGCATGCGACACGGCAGACGCCACGTTCTCCAGGTAGGCCGCATGCGCGAACCATCGCAAATCAATCTCGCTGAATCCAATCCGATTGATCGGCGTCAGGCGTGTCAGCAATTGGTGGCCGGAGCGACATCGTTGATTGGCCTTGCGAGTCTGAACGGTTGCGTTGCTTCCGCGTTCGGCGGGACACCCGAACTGGTTTGGGGACGACGTGGGTTTTCAGACGGACGTTTTTTGAAGCCGCGAGCGATGGCGATCGATCCGGACGACCAACTGTACATCGTCGACACGACCGGTCGGATCCAAGTTTTCGATGCCGATGGCCAACATTTACGAACTTGGACGACGCCGGAAACAAACAACGGACGTCCTACGGGAATGGTTTTCGACGGTGCAAAAGACCGATTGCTGGTCGCTGACACGCACTACTATCGGATGCTCGCGTTTACACCGACGGGAGAGCTTTTGCCGGAGGATCAAATCGGCGGCACGTCCGGCAGCGGTGCCGGCGAGTTTGCCTTCGTGACCGATATCGCAGTGGATGGCGATGGTTGTCTTTACATCGGTGAGTATGGAGCGTCGGATCGGATTCAACGATTCGATCCCGATGGCACCTTCATGGCTCAATGGGGCGGAACGGGGCGCGAGGTTCAGCACTTTGTCCGGCCGCAGAGCCTGGTCATTCACGAGCAGACTCTGTGGATCGCGGACGCCTGCAATCATCGTGTTCAGCGATACGATATCTCGACGACCGAGCCGCAATGGATTGGATCATGGGGACAGGAAGGCAAGCAACTCGGCGAGTTTTACTATCCCTATGGAATCGCGGTGGACCCGGATGGCACCGTGCTGGTCTGCGAATTTGGTAATCAACGGGTCCAGCGTTTGACTCCCGAAGGCGAACCCATTTCGTCCTGGGGCGCCCCCGGACATGACCCCGGACAGCTCTATGAGCCTTGGGGATTGGTCGTTGATTCTCAGCGGCGTGTGCACGTGCTGGATAGCAACAACCACCGTGTGCAGCGATTCACGCTGCCGGGTTAGCAGGTGACCAATGTCGCCGATTGGCTCCGGCCAATCGACTCACTTCGCTGTTGCGGGGGTGGATCTCCGTTGGGCGGAGCCAACGGGCGACGAACTCATTGGCGACGAATCAATCGCGTGTCTGTTCACGCAAAACTTCGATCAGGCGATCGCGAATGATGTCGCCCCAGATGTCGTAGCCTTCTTCGTTGAGGTGCAACTGATCGTCGACGAACAGGTTTTCTCGCGGTTGATTGTCGTGCGTCAAAAACGTTTCCGCCGTCGCGACGAAGTGAACGTTGGGCTCGGTAAAGCAAACTTCTCGCAACATCGCGTTCAGTTCGCGAATTTTTGGCCAGGCGTCGTAGCGTGAGCGTGTCGGCGTGACTTCGACCAGCAATACAGGTGCGCCCGGGCGATGCTCGCGGGTAACAGCGACGACGTGGCGAACCAATCGTTTGACTTCCTCGGGCGTTGCATCGTTTTCTTTGCCCGAGATGTCGTTGCCAACGAAGATCACCACAGCACGGAAATCATGGGGCGTGATCAGCCGCTCAGCGAATACGGCAAGGTCCGAGTACTTGGCGCCTCCGTAGCCCCTGGGGATGACTCGAAATGGTGCCAAGTCTTCGGCGGCGGAATCCCAGCGGCGAATGCTACTGCTGCCGATCAGCAAAATTCCGTCCGCCGGATCAGTGGTTTTCGCGTCGAGAGTCTCGTATTTCTGGATCTCCTTTTCCCAGCGTTTGGTGGCCGCTTCGCGATAGGGAGCCAAGACATCGGCATCGCTCTCGGATGTTTGGCTGGAGACACCTGCCGCGGAAACGTCTTGAGCCTCCGCACTGCGAAAATGCGTGCCGGAAAAAATCGAAAGGCAGGCGAATCCGCCCAAAATACACGCCGTTAAACGGGCGGAAGTGAATCGTGGACTGGCAGGAAGTGAATCGGCGGGCTGGCGAAAGACAATCGTTTTCAAACGCATGGTGTGGAACCTGGGGTGGGGAGCGTGTGGGGCGGGGGGCGTTGCCGGTGGCGGGGCCGGCTTCGTCAGGCGGGGTGAAGGGCGGGTGAAACGGGCCGGAACGTTAAGATGCGTAGTTTAGCACGCATCCCAAGGGCATCGGAGAACACCTTCGCGGGTCAACCCGTCTTGTCACCTGGTGTTCAATCGCGAACACTGAACCTTCTTGCCCCGATTGGGCCTTTTGTTCATGACGGCAACCCTGTATTCCACGCCAAAGGCTACCACGAATGTCCGATCCGTTTGGTTCCCCGTTTCCGTCCCTGCATGATCAGAACCTAAACGCGCAACACGCCATGGCTTCGGATCATCGTCTCGCGAACGCGGCTTCCTATCAGAGTTATCAACGCCAACGTCAGATGACGCTGGGCGATTTGTTGCTTGAAAACCGAATCGTTTTCATGCAAGGCGAGATCCACTACGCCAATGCCAACGAAATCGTGATGAAGTTGTTGTATCTTCAGAGCGAAAATCGTCGCAAAGACATCCACCTGTACATCAACTCGCCCGGCGGCAGCGTCACCGCGACGTTGGCGATTTATGACACGATGCAAATGCTGTCGTGCCCCGTCGCAACCTACTGCGTCGGCGAAGCCTGCAGCGGAGCGGCCGTGTTGTTGATCGGTGGTGCCAAGGGAAAACGATTCTGTTTGCCAAACAGTCGCGTGATGATGCACCAACCGCTCGGCGGCGTTTCAGGCCAAGTCAGCGACATTGAAATCCAAGCAGCGGAAATGTTCCGCTATCGCGACAAACTGAACGAAATCATCTCCAGCCATTGCGGCAAATCGGTGGAGCAAATCGCCAAGGACACCGATCGCGATTTCTTCTTGGACGCACAACAAGCCAAAGAATATGGGCTCGTTGACGACCTCTTGTTGGGAACTCCCGCAAGCGAAGAAGACGAAGACTGATTCCTCTCAGACTTCGGACCTCCCCTTCTCAACGAACCAAAACAACTAGGACATCATCATGCCCGTCATTCCTTACGTGGTCGAAAGCAACGGCCGCGAAGAACGCACGTACGACATTTACAGCCGGTTGCTGAAAGACCGGATCATCTTTTTGGGTCAACAAGTCGACGACCAAATCAGCAACGCGCTCGTCGCTCAAATGCTGTTTTTGCAAGCCGATGATCCCAAGAAGGACATCCACATGTACATCAACTCGCCTGGTGGCAGCATCACGGCGGGGATGGCGATCTACGACACGATGCAATTCGTTTCGTGTGACGTCGCGACATACTGCATTGGACAGGCCGCTTCGATGGGTGCGGTCTTGTTGACCGCCGGTGCCAAGGGCAAACGATTCGCATTGCCGAACGCTCGCATCATGATTCACCAGCCACTTGCTGGCATGCAAGGCACCGCTCGTGAAGTGGAAATCCACGTCGCTGAGTTGCGCCGGATCAAGCAACGCATGAACGAGATCATGATCGAACACACCGGTCACTCGCTCGAAAAGATCGAAGAGGACACCGACCGTGACCGCTTCATGTCCGCTGACGAAGCGTGCAGTTATGGTTTGATCGACAAGGTCGTCAAAAGCATCGACGACTGATCACCTGCGATTCAAGAGATGGCCGGTTTGGACTGGCCGTCTCGCATCGCCCCCTTCGTCTAGTGGCCCAGGACATCGGCCCATATCCGGTCGGAAACGCTCGTTCGAATCGGGCAGGGGGTACTCTCGCTCTTGAGGCGTTCTTGCAGCGTCTTTGTGGTGCTGATCGCAAAGGGCAAATGGACAATTGCAAAATGCAAAATCGCGGATTCAGGCAACCTACTTCCAGCGTCACAGCATTTTAAAATTTACAATTGTCAATTTCACTTTTTCAATTCCCAGGCTGCCCACCGAGCGGCGTCGGTGGGCTACAGCTGTTTTGATCTCTCACCGAGCGGCGTCGGGCGTCGGTGGGTTACGGGTTGCAATGTGTTCGTCACGCGTTTTCTAGGCGTGATGTCCACAGCTTGATCTGCTCGCGAACGCGTGCCGGTGCGGTGGAGCCTTCGCTGCGGAACGCTGCGATTGCGTTGGCCGTGCCAAGCACTTCATAGACCGATTCGTCGATTTGGTCGCTGAGCTTTTGATAAGTCTCCAGCGGCAAATCGGACAGCGTCACGCCCTGCTGCATCGCTTCGGAAACGATCGCACCGACCAAGTGATGAGCGGTTCGTTGTGGCATCCCGCGAGCGATCATCCATTCCATCAACGTCGTTGCATCGAGGTATCCCTTTTCGATCCGTGCCGCGATGGATTCCCGTTTGAGTTCTGCTCCGCGAACGATCGGCGCGGCCAACTCCAACATCGCTCGAGTTGTGTCGAACGCATCAAACAACGGTGGTTTGTCTTCTTGCAAGTCGCGGTTGTAAGCCAGCGGCAAGTTCTTGATCAGCAACATCAGAGTTTGCAGGGCACCCATCACGCGAGCCGATTTGCCGCGGGTGAGTTCCAGCGTGTCTGGGTTCACCTTTTGCGGCATGATGCTGCTGCCGGTGCAGAAGGCTTGTGGGATTTGGATGAAGTCAAACTCCACCGTGCTCCACAAAATCCATTCTTCGGCCCAGCCGCTCAGGTGGGATGCGATCAAGGACATCACAAACGTAGACTCAACCACAAAGTCACGGTCGCTGCTGGTGTCGAGACTGTTCGCGGTGATGCCTTCGAAATCGAGCGCCGACGCGGTGTGCTGGCGATCGATGGGCAGAGTCGTGCCGGCGACAGCAGCGATGCCGAGCGAGCACTGGTTGACTCGTTTTCGGCAATCGGCGATTCGTTGCCGGTCGCGTTCCAGTTTTTCGATGTAGGCGAGCCAGTAGTGCGGCGCGAGCACCGGTTGGGCTCGCTGCAGGTGTGTGTAGGCGGGCAGGACGACGTCAAAGTCATTCTCACAACGCGAAAGAAACGCGGCTTGCAGATCGACCAACAACGCATCGATTTCATCGAGGGATTGCCGGATCCACATTCGGGTGTCCGTGCTGACTTGGTCGTTTCGGCTGCGAGCGGTGTGCAGTTTGCGGCCGGTGTCGCCAATCCGATCGATCAAGGCTTGTTCGACATGCATGTGGATGTCTTCGAGTTCGAACCGCATCGGCAACTCGCCGCGATCCAGTTCACCTCGAATGGTTTCCAAAGTGTCCTTGATGAGCTTGAATTCCTCTTCCGTCAGCAGATCCACGTCGCGAAGCATGTTCGCGTGGGCGATGGATCCGCGAATGTCGTGCTCGTACAGCCGCGAGTCAAAACTGATGCTTTCGGCGTATGCTTCCAGTCGGGCATCGGTTTCGGCTTGGAAGACACCACTTCGAGACGGGCTGGCCACGGTTGACTTTCTGGGTGAGAGGTTTCGAATGTTCAGGATTCGCGTGCCCAAATTCAGGCCCGAATAGAATGTCGCAAGACACGGCTGGTGAAAACCACGCTGCCAATCTTCCACGAGACACTGATCATGCCTTCCCCGTCTGAACAATCCACCCCCATTCGCACATTGTTTTCTGAGAAGACCCTTCTCGTGACCGTGCTGGTGTCCGCCGGGGTGGTGTTTGGCTTATTGATTGCCGGTGACGTTTCGGTCGCAAAAGCTCAGTTGCCCGCCACACCGCTTCAGCCTGCTCCAGTTCCACCGGTACCGTTCGGGCAGCCCGGCCAGGTCCCGCCAGGTCCATTCTCGCAGGGTGCGGTTGCTCCGCCGCTGAACGGTGCCACCAATGCGGTCGATGTTCGTGTGCAAGCTGTCACGGGCCAGCCTTACGGCGTGGCAGTCATCGAAATGCCACTGCGGAATCCGGTCGTCGGACCTGCTCCAGGTCCCCTGACGATCGATGGAGAACCCGCTCCGGCGACAACGAAAATTTTCTATCCGGTGAGCAACGACATCCGTGTCACGGTGGGACGTCCGCCGTCGGAGCAACCCGTGCCCCAAATCGGCCGTGGCCGTTTGCTGAACCGAGTCGGCAATCTGATTCGCGAATTGACATCGAGTGACGATGCGACGGAACAAACGGTCGGACGCCGCGTGATGTTCCTCTTCACCGGCGACCAGCCGTTCTCAGTGCCCGTGCGAGATCACCTGGGCACGCTGACGATGGTGGACGTTCGGCCGGTGGCCGATCCCGGGCTTGCTCGGACCATGCAAACGGCTTGGTGGGATGAGACCACAGCGGCCGCGAAACGACAGATCGATGCAACCGACACTCCGCCGTGGGTGCCAACCTATCTGATCGCAATGTTGTCGGGGCGTTTGAATTTGCCGTTGCCCCCTTGGTTTGGACGAGGTGACGAAACTGAAACGGAAGACCCGCTGCTTCACACGCTCGAGTGGATCGGTGGTGCGGCCGGAGTTGCCAACGAAGTGTTCGCCGTCGCTGCCGCAGGTGGTCCGCTGCAACAAACCTTGAACGACCCAACCCCGACTCAGGTCGCCGCGTTGCCGCTGCCTGCCGCGCCGGTTTGGCAACCTCCGGTTTCGACCGCACCCGTCGAGCCGCCCGCGATGGAAGTGTTGGCGGAGCACGTGCCGCCGGAGTGCTTCTATCTTCGTTATGGATCGTTTGAAAACTACCTGTGGTTTCGCGATTTGACACTCGAGTACGGCGGTGACATCTCGCGAATGATCACGCTGCGTGGGATCAGCAACGAATCCGCGGAACGTTTGGAACGTCAGTTGGGTGTTCAGACCAATGCGATGAGTCGTTTGCTGGGTCCCAGCGTGATTGAAGATCAAGCATTGATTGGTCGCGACATGTACCTGGACGACGGGGCCTCAATTGGTGTTTTGTTTCATGCCAAGAACGTGTTCTTGCTACGCAGCAGTTTGAATAGCGACCGCACCAAGTTGGCCGATAGCGATGACTCAGTGACGCTGAAGAACGTCGATCTGCAGCATGGTTCCGCGACGTTGCTTCGCAGCAGTGACAACCGCGTGCGATCGTTCTTGGTCGAAGCCGGGCCATGCATCTTGGTCACAAACAGCGAGACCATTGCGGACCGTTTTTTGGAAGTCGCGAAGACCGGTGAGTCATTGGCCGCCACAGCGGATTTTCAGTTGGCTCGCAGCTACATGCCGTTGGAACGCAACGACACCATCTTTGCTTACTTCTCCGCCGAGATGCTGCAAGGTTTGTTGGAGCCCTCTTACTTGATCGAGCTTCGTCGGCGGATGCAGGCGGAAGCCGACATCGCATTGGTTCGATTGGCTCGTATGGCCGCACAATCCAACACGGCCCCCGGTGAACCCGCGATTCAAGAGATCGACGGTTTGATCAACGCGGGATTCCTGCCTGAGAATTTTGGTGATCGAGCCGATGGAACCGGTGTGGTTTCATTCGCCAATCACTTGGTCGACACACGACGTGGTGCTCGCGGAACGTTCTTGCCGATCGCCGATAATCCTGTCGAAACGGTGACCGCCAGCGAGTCACGTTGGTACGGGCAAATTGCTGCCGCGTACAGTGATCAATTCAGTTCACTCGATCCGATTGTGATTGGCGTGCAACGAGAAGAGTTTCCGATCGATCCAACGGGACCCACCGCCGGTGAGCGTCGCGAACGATTGACCATTCACGCTGAGATCGCACCTTGGCAACCGGAGAACTATGGCAGTTGGGCGAAGCAGCTCGGCCCGCCAACACAAGTCGCGATGAAGTTTGCTCCCGATGACGTGGTCGCGTTGCAAGCTCACGTCGCGTCGGAAACTCTCGGCCCGCCGACGCACTTGTTCGCTGCCATCAAGGATTCGTTCCCGCCTGAACCTGAGTCGATTGATGGTTTGATTAGCAAGTATCGAGCCCTCAAGACTCTGCCAGGGTACCTCGGTGCGTGGCCTCAACCCGGTGCGCTGGATCGATTGCCGCTCGGGCTGGGACGTGGCCAACCTGTTGGACCAGGGATGAACCGATTGATCGGTGGTTTGTATCGCTACACCGGTGGCGGCTTCAGCGTGTTGTCATTCCAACCCGATGTGTTGAACGCTTCGCTGCAGCATCTTTCCGCGAACGAAGTGGATGATCACGCTCAAGTGCGAGGAAGAATTGACAACTTGAAAGGCACGAAGCTGGAAGGGTGGGTGAATCAACAGCTTTACGAGCGAGCGGCAACGGCCAGTCTGGCGGGAGCCGAGTTTTTGAATTCGTTGGTGGCTCAATTGGGCGTGCCGGTGGAACAAGCCATTGACGAAGCCGAGTTGGTTTTGGGTGGTCGTCCACAATGCCCGCTCGGTGGCGACTACCAGTTTGATCCCGCTCGGCGACGGTTTGTCAGCACAGCTTGGCCGTCCGATCGGTTCGGTCCCTCACCGTACGTACCGGCGGAATATCAGACTCCATTGTTGGGTTGGTTCCGAGGTGCTGAGGCACGTTTGACTCAGTATCCAAACCGGTTGATCGCTGATGCAACGATCGAGATCGCACGGGCTCAGTAGAGTCCCGCATGACCGTTCAGGACACTGTGCGACTACTTTGTCTTCAAGCAGCACAGTTCGTCGTTGATGCGAACGAATAAACGCCCATCCGCGAATGCGGGTGTGGCTCCGACCGGGCCGCCTAAATCGAATGATTTGGCTCCGCTTGGTGAATCGCCGGCAGGCATCACGTGTGCGGTTCCGTCTAATGAAATCGCCAGCAGCTGATCGCCAATGATGATGGGCGAGGCACCGAAATTGCCACCCAGCCGTTTGTTCCAGACTTTCTTGCCGTCGTCCTGCCAATCGATGCAAGTTGCGATCCCGTTGTCCGAGATCAAGAACATCAAATTATCTTTGACCGCGGGCGTTGGGACGTACGGTGCGGCTGTCGTGATGCGGAAAGCTTCGGTGGGTTGATCAGACGCACTCTTCGGGATGCGGACGGCGGACAAATAGTTTCCACCGCCACCGCTTCCACAGGTGCCGATCACCAAGTCGCCAACCACCAACGGCGAGCTGCAGCATCGTTTGTTGAACACCTTGAGCGACCACAGCATCATGCCGGTTTCGGGATCGAGACCAAACACACCGTCACCGGTGCTGGCACAAATCAGTTGCTTGCCATCAGTCGTTGGGACACCGTACGAAGGTCGCGTTGAAGTGACGGGCGTTTCCCAAATCGTTTCACCGGTCTTGGGATTAAACGCCAACATGGAACTCTTGCCTGGTGTCTGCCACGCTTCCAAACTCTTGGATTGCTGATCGTTGAAAAGCAGCAACTTGGAGTCGATCACGACCGGGCTGGCACCAAAACCGTGCACTCCTGACCAAGGTCCTAAGTCACGCGACCAGACTGGTTCGCCTTTCATATCGTATGCCAGCAGTTCGGCATGGTTGGCGTCGCCGTATGCGTAGTACACATGTCCCTCATGCACAACAGGCGTGCTGGACGCGGCGGTGTTGCGGCTGTGGCGATGACGTTCTTCAAACGGATGCGAGCGGCGCCAAAGGACATCGCCGGTCGATGCATCGATGCTGACCAGATCCAACTTCATTGACTTGTCGGCGGGATCGGTCGCGGTGTCGAGCAAGAAGACTTGGTTGCCCGCCACAACAGGCGATCCCACATGTCTCGCGTTGAGTTTTGTCTTCCAAGCGTAGTCGTCTTCACTCCAAGTCGAAGGCAATGTGCCGGATCCGGCGTCGCCGTATGAGCTGGGGCCGTGGAATTGAGTCCAAGACGATGTCGACTCAGTGGAGGCCGGTTCGTTGGCCGACGCGACGGACATGGATGAGGTGCTGGCGACGACGCATCCGCCCAAAATGGCGCGGCGAATCAGCGTGGCCCAACGTGAAGAAACGTGTGGTTTGTTGTGCGGTGCGGAGGTGGGCATGGGCTTTGGTGGGGTGGAGGACGGCGTTGCAATCAGATTGCGACGGTTGTGCGGGTCGGGTTGAGTCTCTGCGTGAAGACGCACAGATTGTAAGTCAAAACGATTCGTTTGTTGCAATGGGCAATCGGGGGGTGGTCTAAAGTTCCGCATGATCCACATTGAAATTAGCGATTCGCCCGAAGACTTGTTGGCCGACGGGAATACCTGGGACCGCCTGGCGGGCGGGATTCCTTTTCGTCAGACCGTTTGGTTGAGATCGTGGTGGCAGCAATTTGGCGACGTCGAACGAGCTTTCTTCATGGTCGCCCGCGATGAATCGGGTGATTGCCGCGGATTGCTGCCGTTGGAGCGAACCGAGGGTGATTTTCGTCGGTTGCAAACGCTCGCAGCCGGAAACGTGTGCACCGATCACGTTTCGATTTTGGTGCTACCGGAAGATCGCGAAGAGGTTGCCACCGCATTTGCGAAACATTTGATTCAATGTTCCGCCGACCGAAAACATGGTTGGGACCAAATTGATTTTGACGGCACGATCGCCGGCGATCCCGCGATGGAAGTCTTTTCGCGATGCCTTGTTGCGGATGACGTGCCGACCAGCATCCACAGCCGGATGCATCTTTGGTTCAACCGCTGCGAAGCGACTTGGGAAGACTTGCTGGCAACGCGTTCGCGAAAGTATCGCAATCGAGTTCGCGGTTTGCTTCGCAAGTTGGACGAAAGCGACGGAGAGCTCTTCGTCCGCGATGCGGGGTCACCTGAAGAAGTTCACATAGGACTGATGAAGCTGATTGAGTTGCATCAGAAACGTTGGCAAGACGTCGGCGAACCCGGAACGTATGCCGATGAACGCATGGTTCAATTTGTCACCGATGCCACCATCGAAATGAGCCAACGCGGGCGACTGGTGTTGCCTCAATTGATCTACCAAGGCGAGGTCATCGCGACCGAGTTGCACTACATCGGTGATGATGGACGACAGTATTGCTACAGCACCGGTGTCAATCATGCTTATCCAGATCTGAAGCCGGGCATTATGTTGAACTCGCATATGTTCCGTGAAGCTCACCGACTTGGTCGAGCAGGCATCGACTACATGCGAGGCGATGAAACCTACAAGGGACGCCTGCACTCGCGTCCGATTCCACTCTTGGAAATCTCTGTGTTTGCCAAGCACGCTCGCGGGCAAATGCGAATGGCTCAAGATCGTGCGACTCAGCTATTGAAGGTGCAGTGGCGCCGCATGAAGGATCTACCGCAAGATCAGCCGCTCACTCTTGACGAAGCCTTCGCCGAAGAGCATCGGGAATTTCTGCCCGATCAAACGATCACGCAGGACTTTGTTGAAGAGACACCAGCGAGCATCTCAGTTGCGTTGGACTCCACCGTCGAAGTAGCGGATGACCTTTCCGATTCACCCGTGATCTACTCGATTCGTGACTACCAGCGTGCGGATGACTTCTCGCCCGAACCGAGCAATTGAGAATTGAATATGTCAGCGATGCTAGCGATTCTCTATCGAGCGATACGGCGACTGCATGTGATGGATGTCACGTGTTTGTTACACGCAACAGCGGAACAAGCAGCCGTCGCTGCGGAGCGTCGATCCATTGGCCTCGATTCGGACGACTTTGTTGCTCGTGCAATTGAGCCAGATCAGCTCAAGCAGCTGCGTCAGGAAGGTCGCATTGACCCGATCGTAGGATCCGGGATCGTCCACACCGATGCATCACGTGAGCATGGTCCGGGGGATCAATGGCTGTTTGGAATGTGGGATGGCGACCGCGTGGTTTCATTCGTTTGGGCGGCGACCGGCTACATTCCCGCGACTGAAAACTTCAGCCGGAGTGCTCACTTAGGATCGTCACTCAATATGCCCGCTCACTGTGGGTTTCTGTTCAATGCGTGGACCGACTTGGATTATCGCGGCCGCGGGCTCATGGCGACTTTGCTTCGAAAGTTGATCAGGGACGACGCTCTGGAACTGAAACTTCACGACTGGTTCGCAACGACGGATTGGACCAATGCTGCTTCGCAAAGCACGTTCTACAAGTCTGGTTTTGAACGCGTCGGACGGCTGTATCGCGTCGGTCGCGGACGAATGCAAGCCAGCGTTGTGCCTGATTTGGAACGTCGCATGAAAGAGACGGTGCTGACCGAATCGAGCCGTCAAAAGCCAGGAATCGCTTTGGACGCACCCGGGCTACGCTGGTCTTTGTGATTGGCGAATCGCCCAATCCAATGCGTTGTTGATCGCCGGGCGATGCTCTTCTTCCAGGACGTCGTCGTGACTCAGACCGGAAAGTTCTACCACCAGTTTTTGCCCAGCATAAGCGGCATGGATCGCCATCTGATATTCCGGCAACACCAGTGAATCTTTCTCTGACATGAGAAACACAGCCGGGATCTTGCACCGGCCGGCCAAATCGATCGCATCGACGTTTTTGGGCAGCACCGCGGAGACGTGCTGCATCGCGGTGGTTGCCCGATAGCGAGCTGAGATGTTGAGGATGACGCGGCGCAAATCAGGTGGATTGCGAATCCACAGGATCGCGGATGGATACGCATCCATCAACGACGCCGCGACATGCATCGCGGGCAGGCATCCCAGGCTGTTGCCGCACAACCAAATTTGCGTTGAACAGCCATCGGCGGTTGTTTGTGTCCGGGCATCGAGAACCTTTTGGCTCCAGGCCGCAGCCGCACCGGACAAGTTCTTCAGCGTCGCGTGACCGGGACTGCCTCCATAGCCAGGAGGATTCCAGGTCCAAACTTCCGCACTCGGTGAGATCGGTTGGTTGGGTTGCATCGGAAACGGTGTCGACCGCTCGGCTCGTCCACCGGTGCCTGGGAACTTGAGAACAAGATCGTTGGGCGGCGGGATGTCTCGCCAATCATCCAGGTTGCTGTTGTCTACAACTTTGCTGGTCGACGCATCGCCAACGCGATGGACAAAGCATTCAATCCATTCGTTGGATACGGAATCATTGGCATCCGAATTCGCATGACCCAACCTTGAAACTCGACAACGAACCTGAGGCCGATAGTCGATCGGTTCCGTGGTTGGACGAAGCACAAAGCGATTGAGCAGTCCAAAACGAATGCGTCGGGACCAGTTGCGAATTGGACGCATGCTTTTCATCCACCCATACTCGCTGCCATTTGGTTTTCGGATGGGGGGACATCTTCCGCGGCGATCTGGGGTCGAGGCATCCATCCTGCCAACGACAATCCGATCAGCGGGCTCAGTACAGAGAACAACATGAAATTCGAAAACAAAGCAATGGAAGTGAATACAACCGCACCAATGATTGCCGCCCAACGAGCGGGAAGCAACCAAACTGCGAATCCTGCGACAGTTTCGACCAGCACGACTTTGCGGCTATAAATTGTTGCGATGTTGCGAAGCGTTTCGCCATCAAAGCTGGACCGCAACCAATTAAAAACCCAGAAGTCTCGGTCGAGGAAATAGATTTCCCACAACACGTCGCCGGACCAGTATTCTGCCGTCCATTTTCCCGAAGCTCCACCTAGAAGAACGACCGAAACGATCACCCGACTGAGACGCGCCGCTTTGCGGTAGAGTTCCTCCGGCATGTCGATTTCTAGTCGCGTGGTGTACCAAAACGCCCACAGGCTGCACCACCAAAACGTGACGAACGTCATGTCGTTGTAGCTGCCTTGATGCCAGATCATCACTGTCGCCGAGATCCATGTCACTGCAGCGGCAACGCATCGGCGCATTCGTTGTTCGGTGATCCAAGCGGCGACAACGGAGATGGCCGCCGCTAAGAATGCGATTCGCAACACCGTTGCTGACTGCAACCATTCCGGAAAGAATTCGTGGTGGATTGGAATGGCTTCGTAGATGCGATCGGCCAGTAGAAAGAACTTCCACTTCCAAAACAGACCCAGCATCATGCCGGCCCAAGTCAGGTGCAGCGGTGTCCATTCGGTCCAGCGAAGCTTTGTCGGAGAAGCAATGCTGTTCATGGCGATGTCTCCTCTGCCAACACCATCTGCCAAACGCCGGCATCGTCACGGGTCAATTCATAAGTTGATTGCATCGACTCGCCGCGATAGTGGGACTCAACCACCAACCATCTCGGGTCGTCTTCCTGCAAGTAACGAACTCGACCGTTGGCAAACGTGAACTCACGCACCGGATAGTGGTTGATCGTTCGTGTGGCTAAGACACCCAATCCACTCGTGTCTTCTTCCAGGGGCGACAACCAGAGCGGATCAACCAGCCCGGTCAGTTCACCTGACGGTGGCAATTCGCGAACTTCGGTTGTGTTTTTGAAGTTGTACATCGCCGGGATCGGCGATTGGATCGCCCACCAGGCGAACGACGGCGTTCGCAAGTGGAACCGCTGCATCGTCGACTGAACGATCGGCGGGCAAATGGGCATCAGCAGCAACCAAGCAGCGACAATCGCGGCGACGGTGAGCAGGATGCGATATCCCCAATCCGGTTTCGCTCGATTCAACGAAGATTTCGCGGGAGCGTTCATGGGACCTTGGCCGATAGATGAAGTCCGACGGGATGTCGTTGAACGACCGCACGCCGAATGAGAATACTCAAGCGTACCCCACACCCAATCATCGGCACCCAAGGAGGCGTTTCTGCGACGTCACGCCACCGTTCGGCTCACGACTGGATCCAGACCGGAACGATTGTGCCGATTGTGCGGGAACGCTGTCATCCTCCACCACGATCCGCGAACTACATCTTCGCGATCAGGTCGATCAACAATTGGCGAACGGCTTGTGGCGAAGCGTTGGGGTTCTTCTTCTTGGCTTGCCCGATCAAGGCTCCAACCGCTTGCTGCTTGCCGCCCTTCACGTCCTCGACAACTTGCGGGTTGGCCGCCAGCAGTTCCTTGCACAGCGATTCCAGCGCGTCGTCGTCAACCGCTTCGATGCCCAAAGACTTGGTCGCTTGTTCGATCGACTCGTCATGAGTCAGCAAGTGTTCGAACACATCGCGAGCGCGATTGTTGTCCAGCTTTCCGTCGGCGATCATGCGGATCAATTCACCAAGTCGCTTGGCTGGAATGGGGAACGCATCGATGTCGATGCTGCGTTCCTTCATCGTCCGCATCACGTCCTGCATCATCCACGACGATGTGCGACGGCCATCGCCGCTGGCTCCCACGGCGGTCTCGAAGTATTCGATGACGTCCGGGCCTTGGTTGACGATCACGTCGGCGTCGTAGGGTTTGATGCCATGTTGAGTCTGAAGCCGCTCTCGCGTCACCGCTGGCAATTCACCCAACGATTCCCCGATGGATTCCACGTAATCACGAGGCAGACGCACCGGCAGCAAGTCGGGATCGGGGAAGTATCGGTAGTCGGCCGACTCTTCCTTCTCTCGCTGAGCAAAGGTTTGCTCGGCGGAGTCATCCCAACCGCGAGTGGTCTTGGGAGCGTCGTCGATCGTTTGGCGATTCTCTTCCCAATCGACCAGTTGGCGTTGCACTTCGTAGTCGATCGCACGCTGAACATTTCGGAAGCTGTTGAGGTTTTTGATTTCGACGATCGGGGTCGCGATCTTTTTGCCTTCGACGTCGATGTGCAGGTTCACGTTGGCGTCGACCCGCAGACTGCCTTCTTGCATCTCGCAATCAGAAACCTTCAGGTGAGTGAGCAACAACTTCAGTTCGCTGAGGTAAGCCTTGGCCTCATCGGCCGACCGGAGGTCCGGTTGGCTGACGATTTCCAGCAGAGGCGTGCCGCATCGATTGAGGTCGATCTTAGTGTCGCTGATGCCCGACGCTTCGTCGTGCATGCTCTTGCCGGCGTCCTCTTCCAGGTGAGCTCGTACGAGTCCAATTCGGCGTTCGGTTTCGCCATCATCCGTGCTGATCGTCAGATGCCCGTCGGCGCAGATCGGCAAATCGAACTGGCTGATCTGATAGCCCTTCGGCAAATCGGGATAAAAGTATTGTTTGCGATCCCATTTGGTCAGCGGTGGGATGTCGCAGTTGAGTGCCAATCCGGTTTTGACCGACAACGCGATCGCTTCGCGGTTCATCACGGGAAGCGCCCCCGGCATTCCCAAGCAGACCGGGCACACCTGAGTGTTGGGTGGGGCACCAAATTCGGTGGTGCATCCGCAAAACAGCTTGGTTTGCGTTTTCAGTTGGACGTGGACTTCCAGCCCGATGATGGTCGTGACGGGATATTTTTGGCAGGCCAAGATCGCGGAGGCAGTCATGCGGTGAGCCGGTGAGTCAGGAAAAACGGAGATTCACCGGCAATATCCCGCATCCTTCCAATGGGCTCAATCCCCAGCGGTTTGGCGAGCGACCCGAGTCACCCAGTTCGTCAGGTCACGAAAATAGGGCCGCGGGTCTGGTTCGAACTCAAACGTGTGTGCCGCTTCGTCGTAGCAAGTGCACTCTTTGTCGCTCGCCGCCATCCGATCAAACATTTCGCGTGTTTTCGGGTTGTCGACGATCCGGTCTCGCCCGGCCAAAACCAACCAAGTTGGAGTGCGAATCGTCGGGGCGACTTCCCGGGCGTGCTGGGTCAGCTTCCGGTCTTCCAACGCGAATCGCACGCTGACTTTGCGAAGCGTTAGCGAATCCTTTTGGATGAACGATTGCCAGCGAGCGACTCCCGTGAACAACTCGGGATCCTTCAGCGGAATCGGAACCCGCAATCCGCCAAGGCCCAACCGCGAAAGTCCGCCGAGCAATCGGTACTTGGCCGGCGAAGGGAACTGTGCCGCGTAGATCCCAGGGCAAATCAGTGCCAACCCATCGATCAGATCAGGATGCTCGGCCGCCAACACGGCCGCCAATTTTCCGCCCCAACTGATTCCACCCAGGATCAACGGCACATCACGCGGTTGAGTTTTCAGAAAGCAAACCACGTCGTCGATCCACTGACGCCAGTCATCGACATCGCCACGACGAAACGGGTTGCCTCCCGAACCGCGTCGGTCCAGGAAGTGGACTTCAAATCCATTTTGAGCCAGAGCATCGCAACTGGCCAAATACCATCCCGAGTGACTGACGATGCCGTGCAAAAACACCACCCGACCGCGCGGACGAGTCACACGCCAGCGCCGCGACATCAATCGTATCCGACCGGCACCGTCGAACATCTCGATTTCGCACTGTGGCGATTGCTGCATGCCATTCATTGAGCGTCGACCACAAACGTGCGTTCCGTTTTCGCGTTCTGCCGCAACCAATCTTCGCGAATCGTGACGCCCAGGCCCGGCGAATCGAGTGCCGGTGCCCAACCGCCGTATCGGAACGTAATGTCCTCCTGCGTTGGCAAAGTGGTCAGCAAGTGTCGATCATACGAACCTTCGAGATAGCGAATGTCGCGAACGGAGCTGGCCCAGTGTCGGCCGGCGGCCGAGAGGACACCGGACTCGCCGGGATGACACCCGAGTTGGTAACCGAGTCCCGACGCTCGGGCGAGCGCGGCCAAGCGGAGGCAACTCAAGAAGCCGCCGCACTTGGAAAGCCGAAGGTTGAACAGGTCGCACGTGCCCAGCTCGATGGCTCGCTCTGCATCCATGCGGCTGGTCAATGATTCGTCCAGCATGATCGGAACGCCAATTGATTCGCGAAGCGACACGAGAGCATCGACCTCATCGTGAGCCACCGGTTGCTCGATGCAAGTCACACCAAACTCGCGAAGCGGACGCATCTTCTCGATGACTTCCTCGGGACGCCAGGCTTCATTGGCATCCAACCGCAGGTCCACTCCACCGCCGATCCAGCGTCGAATACGAGCGACACGTGACGGGTCGTCTTGCCCGTCCACACCGACTTTGATCTTGCATTGAGCGAACCCATAGGCACGCATTTTAAGAGCGGAGATTCGCTCGCTTTTGGCACCGGAAGATGTGATCGTGGTGGAGTAGCGAACGCGAGGTTGTTTTAGATAAATCTCTGCTGCTTCGGCAACATGCGGCACCACCGCGCTGACAGGTTCGCCGAAGTGTTTGCCAAACGCATCGAGCAAACTGAGTTCGACCGCGCAGCGCAGTGAATTGGAACCGCAGCCACGAGGATCATCGGCTTCATTGTGGAATTCCAATTCATCGCAGATCGATACCACATCCGGCCAACTGGATGCCGGTCGCGTCAGTGCTGGTTGCAGATCGGATTGCGAGAGTTGTTGCAGGCATCCTTCGGGTGTTTCCCCGGTCACATAGGGACGCGGGACACCTTCGCCCCAGCCGATCGTGCCGTTGGTCAACTTGCATCGGATCAGCAGGTTGATGCTTTCGGTTCGCGTGAACGAAGCATGTTTGATTTCGCGTTTGAGTGGCAGCGGAACCAGGAACGCGGTGAGTTCAGTGACTCGCATTTTCTGCCGCCCACTTCAGTGCGTCTTGGATTCCTTCACGAAAATCGATTCGCGGTTGATAGCCGAGCAAGCGTTTGGCTTTCTCGATGCTGAAGTCCAAATTCAGCGTCATGAACTTCATCGTCGCCCCGGTCAGCAAAGGTGGCTCGTCCGCACCGCGAATTCGGCCGTAGGTTTCGAGGACCGGGCGAGCGACTTTGGCGAACCACAGCGGAACACGTTTGGGAGGTGGAAGCTCAAGGAATTCCGCCACCGCGCCGAGGAATTCCGCTCGCGTGACCAAACGCTCGTCTCGCAAATTGAAGGTCTCACCCACCGCCGCGTTGTGGTCGATGCACAGGAACAATCCGTCGATCAGGTTGTCGATGTTGGTGTTGTTGAGCACTCGCTGGCCGTCGCCGATCATCCGGATCGAACCGTTTCGGAATCGCTGCATCAACCTTGGCAAGATCCGCCGATCGCCTTCGCCATAAGTGAATCCGGGGCGAGCGATCACGGTTGGCATGCCGTCCTTTTGGTGAGCGACATTCACGAGTCCTTCCGCGAGTGCTTTGGTGTGGGTGTAGCCATCGAAACCGCGAAGGTCGACGGGCGTGGTTTCATCGGTGCCGAAGTGGTGCTTGGCTTGGTAGACACCGAGTGCACTGAGGTGAACGAGCCGACGCAATCGGTCCGAGCCTGATGCAAAACGCAGCAGGTCTTCGACCGCGTCCAAGTTGATTGCTCGGTAGGTCGACACCGGCCCCCAATCGCCCACATGAGCCGCGGTGTGAACGATCACGTCACTCTTGCGAATCGCGTTCTGGTACGCAGCATTGGGATCGGTCAAATCCGATTCGACCCACTCCACGTCGCAGCCATCCAGGACCGAACGATCCGATCCCGATCGCACGACCGCCTGCACGTGGTGACCCGCAGCCGCCGCACGTCTCACCACCGGGGCACCGATCATGCCCGTCGCTCCGGTCACCAGAATGCTATCGGGATGAGGCATGGTTGCAAAAGGATGGTTGTTTGCGGAAGCGATGGTGGGAAATCTTCGGAACTGGGGCGTTTAGCCAGCGTCCAAGGTCAACGAAAACGCAAGCCTAATCATGGCGCACGTGGTGGGAACCCACCCTGCCTCATCGAAACCACTATCTTCGCTAGTATCCGGCGATTGAAGGGTGGAACGTTGGCCGGCAGTTTTTCGTCGAAACGGTCTTGCTGCCGAGCATGAGTGAAGGCGATGAGCCAACGAGGAGGACAACGAACCATGCGTGACGATCGTAGTTTGGGCACTCCTGCCCGAGATTCATTGCAATGTAGTTTGGACACACGTGCCCGGGGTGACTTGGACGGCCAAGAGTGGCCAACCGACAGGAAAATCTACGAGTCACATTAGCATGGGCACCCGCTGAATAGGGCACGACTTCGATGCAAGTCAGCCACACCGAGACCACAAAGCTCAACAGTTTTTGCTGTTCGGCGACTTGGCCAACCGTTACGCTAGAAGCACCGCCTTCTCTTCGCCGTCTTCTCGGGGTGTCACGATGTTCGCTTGGAAAAAACTTCTTGCCAGCGTTTGGCTGCTCGCCTGGCTCGGTTTCGCCGGAGCCACACACTCAGTCGCCCAAACCAACAGCGGCCTGAACGACCCCGACGGCTTCGCCACCCATCCAGCAGACTCAGGGGGCGCCAATACAAACCCGGGTGCAGCAGGTGGTCAATCATTGGCCGACTTCAGCCAGTTGATGCAATTGATTCAAACCACGGTTGAACCCGAATCGTGGGAAGCTCTCGGCGGCGTTGGAACGATGGCTCCATATCCTGCCGGCATTGTCGTCGCTCCCGATGGCCTGCTTCGCGAAGCCGAGGAAGACAGTGAAACTGAACCGAAGTCGGTCGAATGGAAGAAGCATGCGACCGCATTGATGCTGGACGCGGCGCGCGGTCGCGATGATGCATCCGAATTGGTCCCAGAACAATGGACATCACCAGCCAAAATTCGGTGCGTGTCGGTCCGGCGTTGGATGCAAGCACTCGCTTCGGAAAACCTTACCGATCGCAACACTCCAGAACCAAACTCCAACAACGATGCACTTGGACATGCCGGTGGATTGTCCAAGGTCTCGCTTGTTTTGTTAACCGACGACGACATTGTCTTGGCCGGTACCGTTGGTGGCTTCGATCAAGTGAACGGTTGGCAAGTTGACCGACGCTCAGGTCTTCCACCAATGAACCTGACGTCGCTCGCGGTCGGATTGTCCGCCGCTCTTCACCGACAACCATTTGGTTGCACGATCGATCCCACACCGGACGGACTGAAGAAAGCGACTGCTCTCGGACAATCCATTGTCTCCGGTGACGTGCCGATGGGACTGGCAGCCGAATCGTTGGCCGAAGCCCTGGGCCGGCAAGACATCCACGTCTTTGGCACCTCCGCGGACCACGAGATCGCCTGGCTCCTCATCGAAGCGGATCGCCATATGAAACGACTGGCACTCGGTGACGAAGACATGCCCGATGGAGTTCGCAACTACTTGCAAACCATCCAAGCCACGGCAGGCAATACGCCGCCTGCCGATCTGTTGCTTCGACTTTGGTTCACCGGACAAGCCTTGGATGTCCACCACGAACGCGCCGATTCCGCCAACCTTTGGCAATTGACCGGCACCCCTTTGCGACTCAGCGGCGAAAATGAATTGGCGTTGCTGAATGGCCAGCGTGGCAATGTCGTTTTGGATCCATCGACGGAAGCCTTCGTCAATCACTTCAACCAACAGTGGTTAACGATCAGGTCTCGCTATCCGCTTTACGGTGCACTCGAGTCGGTTTACCAAGCCACCGCGTTGGGACAACTTTGGGTTCAGAACAGCCAGCAAAATTCGACCATGGTTTCCCCTCAAAACGATCACGCCACCCTGCAACGAGCGTTACTGCACTTCGCCTCGAAAAGGTCCACCCAATTGGCAACGCCAACGCAAGTCGACTCGATCGCAGTCCTGCATCGATATCGCCACCGCAACAAAATGCATCAACTGATCTTGGCCAGTGGCGGAGTCAGTGTTGCACCGGCGGGCTTGCTCCCCGAGCAAGTCCAACCGCGTCCAAGCTTGGCCCACTACGGAGAACTCGTCGACGCACGCCCCAGCGATCGCTGGTGGTGGAACGCGAAGTAATTGACCGAGCCAGTGCCCAACCAGTCGCGCCTCGATTTCCATCGGCTCACGCCGATGGCTACATCATGCCGACACTTCGTGGCTGTTTTTGAGAGATCACTAGACCACTTCGCGATACAGCGCTCGCGTGGAATCTTCGTCAAGCTCGATGGGGTTGAACGTGCCGGTCCACTGCTTCAGCGCATCTTCGACGAACAAACCGATGTCGGATGTCGGGATCGAAAGGTCATCCAACGTCGTCGCAAGGTCTGCTTCTCGCATCCAATCTTCGATCAATTCGGCCAGACGTGTGGGTGCCTCGGAAACCTCACTGTGAGGTTCCAATTCTCGCAACAACTCCGAGTACCAATCCGCGTGCACGGTTCCGTTGAACCGAACCACCGCTGGCAACATCAACCCAACCGCTTGACCGTGCACCACGTTGTGCCGAGCGGTCAAAGGATTGGCCGTGGCATGCGCCGCGCCCAACATCGATGTTTCAATCGCCATTCCGGCGAGACACGCGCCAAGCTGCATGTCCGCCCGAGCTTCCAAGTCATCCGGCACGTGCAACACTCGAACGAAGGATCGGGCCAGCAATCCAAATGCCCGTCGACTGTAGGTCGTCGACATCACGTTGCGTTTTTTGCTGACGTAGGTTTCAACCGCGTGCGAGATCGCATCAATGCCGGTGAGCGCCGTCACTCCGCGAGGCTGCGTCAGCGTGAATGTCGGATCCAACAACGCGATCCGACATGCGGCCTTGGGATCGCCGCACGCCATCTTCACGTGCGTTTCAGCATCGCTGATCAAAGCAAAACTTTGAGCTTCGCTGCCGGTACCCGCCGTGGTCGGAATGGCAATCATCGGCAGCATCTCCGACGTCGCTTTGCCCACGCCGTGGTAGTCGTGAATGCGACCACCGCAGCTGTACACAAAGTTGATCCCTTTGGCGCAGTCCATGCTGCTGCCGCCGCCGAGCCCGATTAGCAGGTCCGGCTGAAAATCCGCTGCGACGCTCACGCCCGCGTCCACCATCGCCGACGTTGGGTTCTCGGCGAATTCGTGAAACGCGTGGACTTCCCAGTCGTTGTCACGCAACAAACCGGTGATGCGATCAAAATGGCCGGCCGCGACAATTCCCGGATCGCAGACAACCAATACTCGAGGTCGTCCCGAGCCCAAGACGCCACCCAGAGAGCGGGCCAACTCGTTGATCTGATTTGAAACGTTCGGCCCAAACACGATTCGCGTTCGTGGATGAAGATCAAACGGTTGCATGCGGGTGTCCTAAAAAAGGGCGGCAATCGAGGCGGGAGATCAGGCAGGAAGGCCCATCAGTTGAACGCATCCGTCGCTCATGCCAAACCCCATTGACGTCGCAGGAACCACTCGACCGACAAAGCCCCGGCAAACAATAGGAAAATGAACCAACCGCTCACCGGTCCGTCACCCAATCTGAATTTTTCGATGACCGTGCGGGTCGACTCCGTGCGGCGTGACTGGATCAATTCCACCAATTCATCAATCTGGTCCGGCTCGAAAACCCGTCCGCCGGATCCCGATGTCGCGGATGCAATTTGCCGAAGCAGCAAATGACCGGTCTGCGAAACGCTCAATTCTCGGGTGTCGTCAAGAACTTGAAAGGCGACCTCCGCTGGCTCAAGCGGATCGCCAGAGCCCGTCGTCGCACCGTCCCCGACCGGACTGACTCGCAATCGATGAAACCCAGGCGGCATGGATGGTAACTGCCCAGTCAACGAGACAGCCGACTCGTTTGTCGACACCGTACTGGACATCTGGACCGCTACCGTCTCTCCCGACGACAGAATCACTTCGGCCTGGAACGCCCCAGAATTTGCCCCCGATTGCGAATCCGGAAGCGCGGATAGATCGCCCCGAATCGTCGCTGTGAACAACGGTGCTTCGGTGGCCACAAAACGTCGCGGCGACAATTCCAGCTGAATGGTTTGCTGAGATGAATCCTCACGGGCGAGCGACCACAAAATCAATTGCCGCCAAAACCGACGGTGAAAATCACCCAGCCCCGCACGTCGCCACGTCCAAGTCGAATCAAACGCCAGGGTGGCCACTCGTCCGCGGCCATATTCACCCACCACCATCATCGGCTCGTCACGTGGTGTCGACAATAAAACTTGAACCCCGGGTGCAACCCGAACCGATGGCCATCGATTGGCACCTGGCATGGGTGGCAAATCAGGCCAGCCAATCACACCACCTTGCTTGCTGACTTCGATCGTTGTGATGGGATGCGGTGTTGATGGTCGCAACACGATAGGCTGCCGCATTGGATCGGTGTCGCTGCCCAACCGATCCGATGCATCCAACGGCCCCGGCGGTTGACGTTGTCGATCATCCAATTGAACCGGCAAGACCTTCGCCAGCGGTGTCGTTGCATAGCCACCTCGCGAATAAGTGTGCTCACCGCCCAACATGATCAAGGCGGTGCCTTCGCCCACCGAGTCCGCTAGTTCTTGCAGTTGTTCATTTCCAAGTGCCGATGAATGCAGGTCACCTAAGATCACAACGTCATAGCGACCACGACTGAAATCATCCACCAAATCAATCGGCCAAGCACCAACCGTGTCTCGCGGAATCCATCGATAGGTCAATTCCAAATCGAGGAAGCGACCCAGCGCCCAACGCAGATCCTTTTGTTCCAAACGCGGCGTGCCTTCCAAGTACAACACTCTGCCGCCACCTTCGCGAACGTCGACAAACGCAACTTGAGAATTGTTATCCGTGATCGTCTCACCCGATCGTGTCTCGACGCTGGCGACCAATCGATACTTGCCTGGTTTGGGAGCCAACACGGGCACCTCGATCGCGATGGTTTGCTCCATCGATTCAGGCGTGACAGTTCGAGTCGCCGCGATCGCGGTTTGGCCAGCCGAATCGATCCACTGCAGCGAAACTTTGGCGGGAGACTGCACGATGCCTCGCGTGTGCACATCAAACAAAACACTGGATTCGTTGCCAGTGAACATGCGAAACGTTTCCGGCAACGATTCAATTGCCAAATCGATCTGCCGAGATGCCTCGGCGGGAGGCCCCAAAGGAACCGCCCAGACCGGAACGCCCATCGCACCGACTAAGCGGGCTTCTCGGCGCGGATCCGACTGTTCCGCCTCATTGCCTTCGGACCGATTCGTGATTTGGGTTCCGTCACTAAAGACCGCCACTCCGGTCAGCGGGCTGTTTCGCCCTCGGTTCATCGCCATCAACAACGGAGATGACAAATCGGTCTCTTTCCCAGAATGCTCCATCTCGCCGATGCGTTGTGCCAGCGTTTCCAGGTCACTTGTTCCGCTCTCGCCGATCACATTCGCCGACGCATCAAACCCCATCACGACGACTTGCAACGCTTGATCGGAATCCGACAAACCTCCCGCCAATTGCTCCAGTGACCGTCGTTGCTGTTGCCACCGATTCTCCGATCCATCGGATGGCAAACCCATGCTTGCCGATGTGTCGATCGCGATCGCAAGAGTGGCCGCCGCGGGCCGGTTGTCTGTCCTCACGAGTGCCGGACGAAGCAGTACCAGAGCCAAAGCAATGGATGCCAGACCACGCAACAACAGCAATCCCCGTCGTCGACGCCCGCTCACTCCCGGTGGAAGGATTGTGAACAACATCGTTGCAATCAAACCCACCAACAGCAAAGCCACCGGCAACGAATCGTAAATCGGGTCGAGGCTCCAACTCACGCTGCCTCTCCTGATGTTCGGTAGAACCGATTGCTGAGCAATTGCTCAGCTAGAAAGACAACCACGGCCAGCAACATCATTGGTCCATGCAGTGACACCGGAGGTGAACCTCCCACACGACCTTGGATCGACAATCGTTCTCCGGAGTCCGACGACATCCATTGCTCGGCTCCAAATCGCTGGTCCATCTCCGACGCGGTGACGCGTTCGTCCCGCGACCAAACGGGGTCCAAGTTCGTTGAATACCCGCCCCAATAATCAGGGCCGCGTAAGAACGTTGTCCCGACTTCGTTCGTCTCTGAGAACACGCCACCACGCTCGGCAACGTTCACTTCGCTGATGGTCGGCTCCGCGTCGACCTCAGTCCCTTCGGCCATCGGTGGATACAGTCGCACGCTTGATTCTGCCGTTGCGTCGGCAGATGCCTCCGCCGCATCCGTGGCACGCCGAGTTTGATTCGCGGCATCCTCTTCAGGAACCACCGCGGTCGCGCCGACCAACACCGTCGTGGCTTGATCCGATACTCCGGTCGCCCACTGCATCAATCCACGCCAAACCACAAACGCGGGCCAAGCGTCCGCGGCGGTGAACAGTTGATTCCACGAACGAGTCTTCTTCGACAAGGCGGGCAACGGCGTGGTGAGCACCGCGACGCGACCTGAGTGGTCGCTGGGATCGTCCGATGCGATGGATCGAGCAACGACGGCGGGGTGCTGAGTCCCGGCGTAGCGGACCACGGTCTGCCAACCGGCGGCGGCGTTGGGTTCGCTTTGCCAGTAACGATTCACGCGAAATGCACTCCAAGATGGCTGGTCATCCAGCATTGTCAGGGGGCGTAAAATTGGATGGGAAGGCAAACGCTCTTCCCAAAACCGTCCTGGCTCAGGTACACGCCACGATCTCACCAGATCAGGCAGCAAGCGATCCGTTCCGTCTGAACCTGCCTGTTTGTTCGGTGACGCGAAACCCAACACTTCCGTTGACGGCCCAAGCATCATCACAACGCCTCCGCCGCGGCGAGCCAACTCGACGAGTTGGTCGACAGAACGGCTTGTCAGTCCGCTTCCGGACACGACCGATTGAGACACCGCCTCGATTTGGATTGGCGGGTCGATCATCGCAACCGCGTCAATCAATTGCCAATCGACCGCGGACAGATCGGCATATGTCACGCCGGCCACACGAAACCCGGCTCCATCATCATCCGGTGCTTTGGGGGCCGTCAGAGCCAGTCCCAACTCGTTCCGTTCATCCGCGTTTTCGCCTACCAACAACACACGTGGTGGAACGGGAATGTTGAGCGTCAAAAAACGACGATCGTCCCATCCAAATGCGTCGTCGCCGACGAGCTCAACAACCGCATGATGAGTTCCCAAATCCAACGGTGGCAACGTCAAAACCAATTCCGCGTTGGCCCCCGCTACAACCGTCGCCGATGCTCGATCCACCCCTCGCAACCTTGGCAAAACCAATTCGCCATCGCGAATGACAGGCAACGACGGGTCGCGTTCATACAAACTCAGTTGCACTGTCACGTTGATCGATTGCCCCTCGTTTGCCGAAGACGATTCCATTCCAACCGATACCGAAATGGGGATCGAGACACCCGGTGCCGGAGCCACCTCGATCAATTTGGGCGGCAACAGAAAGCGATTGATCGAGCGTTCGGCCGATGCATCAACGTTCCCTTCGACGCCCGCATCGACTTGCAACATCGATATCGCAACGTCTTCCGGTTGCATCGCAGGTGTTTGCGATGAAGGCTTCCACGACGCGGCGTTCCAGTCCGATACCACGACCAATTGCTTGCCCGGCAAATCGCTGGACCGCAACAACTCGATCGCCGCGTCCATGCGTTCTTGAACCGGCAATGGATTGGCCAGCGGTTTCATCTGAGACAAACGCAGACGCGCCGATGCGGCATCCAACGCAAACCCAATCGGCGTCGCGGAACGGTCCAGCACCACCAAACGACTCCCATCCGGCAAACGTTCAATCACCGTTGCGGCTTCGCGGATCGCATTTTCCAATCGGCTGGAGTTCGTTCCGTCTGAGCTAGCGATCAATCGTTTGGATGAGGGACCATTGTCAATGAGCAAAGCCATCGCGACTGGCTGCTCGTTGCCTTCTGACAAATCACCCGACGTCGCCCACGTTCTTGTTCCCAGGAACAACGAACCGAGCAGCGCAAGCAAACCCGCCACCGCCACACCGACGGCCAACGACCGTCCCATCCCACGCGCGACAGCAACGCTGGCCAGAATCAAGAAACCGACTCCGGTCAGACCCATCAGACCAACGGTCCACCATGTCGATGACATCGCCGAATCGATGTGCGGTCGAGCCAAAGCAACGGCCAAGGCGATGACCGCCAACACGCGAAGCGCCAACAACCACCAACGACGAATTCGCAACCGACTTCGTTGCGAACTCAACTTGGGTCTCAGAAACTGGACCCCCGGAAACACAACGCGTTGCGGTTCACGGCGGGCCAGCAAGTGCAATGCGATTGGCACCACCGCAGCCAGCGTTCCGAGAATCAGCGTTGCGTTGAAGAACGTCACTTGCGATCCGTCAAATCAAGAATCCATTGGGCCAAGTGGTCCAATGTACCCGCCTCGATCGTGTGTGGACCTTGGAACGCTCGGAACTCCCATTCCAAAGCCTCTTCGTGCAACGTGTCCGCCAAAGTCGCGGCACTTGAAAACGGAAGGATCTGATCTTGGCTTCCGTGCGACTGCAGAACTCGAGTCGCTTTCAATCGTCCGCTTCCCGATTTTGACGCAGCTTCGATCCACTGCGGTCCACAAACCAACGTGCCCGAGAACTGAACCAGCACATCCGGCGGAGGGATGTCGCCTGTCAGCGCCGTGTTCATGGTCACCATCGCACCTTGCGAAAAACCACCCAAAACATACGGACGACCGGCCTCACCACTCATCGCCGACGAACCAGAGGATTCAGGCGGATCGGCGGGCATGTTGTTCAGCACCGACTGGACGACGGAAACCAGTTGGCCGCTGGCCGCTTCGATTCCCGGCGGAGTTTGATCGTGCAATTGGCCGAACTGGGACGTTTGCAGCAATTGCTGAAGGGAAGCCATGTTCAGCGGCCACCAAGCTCGCCCACCAGGCATCCCTTGATCGGCCAAATCACCCGGCGCGACCGGATACACAAACCGCACCGCTTTAGCGGCGTCTCCGAGCTTGGCGATCAAGTAGTCCGTCAAGCCGACCAAATCATCGCCGGGGGCTCCATAGCCATGACACAGAATGACCGGCAACCAAGGCTGATCGGAACCATCGACAACGGTGCACGCGAGCTCGCCGAAGGACGACTCATGAAAAGATTTCTTGGGATTGTTCATGCCTCCCAAGATAGTGCGTCGGCGGCGATTGAGTCAGCCCAGAAGCAAATCAAACCACCGCCCCAATTGTCCCCGAGCACTCACCGAATGATTGTCTCGATTCATTCAACAGGACGCTCGCAAAATGGAACAATTGGGACCGTGGTTCGATGTTGAGCCAGCGGCCGCGAGATTGCTCGCGATGGCGAACTAGCTGGACGTCGGCATTCCCAACTGACGCATCTTTCGATACAGATTCGAACGGTGCAGTCCCAGTTTGCCGGCCGCTTCGGTCATGTTGCCACCGCACGATGCGATCAATCGCTCGATGTGCTGGATCTGGAACTCTCGCGTCGCCGAATTCAAATTGCCATCGACGTCGTCCATCGCCGGCGCGACCGTCGACGCTTTTGTCGCGGAAGGCGACATCATCAGATCACTCGCTTCGATGACATCCGTCGTGGTCAAGTAACAAATACGCTCGACTGTATTACGCAGTTCCCGCACATTGCCTGGCCAATCATGCGACAGCATCGCGTCACGAGCACTGGCTGCAAACGTCGGCACGGCACGCCCGATCTGGCGGCAGAAATCTGCCAAGAAGTGTTCGGCCAACTCCATCACGTCATCGCCACGATGCGAAAGTGGCGGCAACGTCAGCGACACAACGTTCAACCGGAAGAACAAATCTTCGCGGAAACGCTTTGCCGAGATCAGCTCCTGCAACGGTTGGTTGGTCGCCGCGATCACTCGAACATCAACGGGAATCGGCCGCGAACCGCCTACTCGAACGACGACCTTCTCTTCCAAAACTCGCAGCAGCTTCGCTTGTCCGCCGGCGCTCATGTCCCCAACTTCGTCCAAAAACAATGTGCCGCCGTTGGCCAGTTCAAACTTGCCGACTCGAGTGTCTGATGCGTCGGTGAAAGCACCTTTCTCGTGGCCGAACAACTCGCTTTCCAGCAATGTCTCGACCAACGCGGCGCAGTTGACTGCGACAAACGGGCCGTTGCGACGTTCGCTTTGATAGTGAATGTGTTGAGCTAAAACCTCTTTGCCCGTTCCGTTGCTGCCCAGCACCAGAACACTGAGATCTGTCGGAGCCACCTTTGTGGCGTTGCGGCGGATTTCTTGGATGGAATGATGATTGCCGATCAACGGTTTGGACTGGGCAGCTTGCTCGACCAATCGATCGCGAGTCTCCGTCAAGTCGGTCCGCGTCCGATATGAATCAATCGCGATCGAGGCATGCATCGCCAACTCGGTCAGCGTGCGAACATCGGCGGCATCAAAACTCTCGTTGCGATGATCGCCGGGCCGAGCGTTGATGCCTTCGAAGACGCCGATCACTTGATCGCGAGAGTTGACCATCGGCACGGCCAACAAAGATCGCGTCGTGAAGTTTTGAGCTTGATCAATGCGTCGATTGACGCGGCCTTCATCGGTGCCTCCGGCAGACCACCATCGCGGGCTGCCGCTGTGCAACGCTTCGCCGACGATTCCCGCATTGTCCTCCACCTCGAGAACACCGCCCTCAATTCCAATCGCGGGCCGGCCAATCAACTTCTTTGTGCGTTTGTCCCACAGAAAGATCGTGGCGCGTTCGCAGTTCAAAACTTCACAGGCACAATCGGCCATCGACGCCAAAAGCTTTTCGTCGCTGTCGAGCTGCTGCCAAACGGCGGCGTGCTGCAACATTTTGGAAGTTTGCCACAAACGCCGGGCGTCGTTCTGATGATTGCGTTGCAGCCACAGAAATCGGCCCAACGCGGTCGCCAACATCTTCAATGTGTCCGAGTCAGCAGGTTTGCCATCGATCGACAACACAATCGCGTCGCTGCCGACTCCCGGCAAAATGTCTTGCCCCGACCCCAGATCTCCCGTCACCGCCCCGGTGACACCTGATCCCGATCCTCTCGCCGCCGAAGTGGCCACGTCAGGGCCCGGCGTGACGGGGATACTCAACCCCGCGAAATCATCCGCGGTGACGAATTGATCGTCCGCGACCGCTTGGCTGGCCAGTGACTCCGCTTGCCCCCAGCGATCTCCGGTCCAAAATGTCGGCTGCCAACGGTCCTGGATCTGGCTGACCACGCCGCCGCGAATCGATGCTTGACTTCCGACCAACCCCAGCAGAACCGGCATGAATGACGTCAGAGCGTTGCCGTGGGTCATCGATGCCTCCGAAGCTGAGGAGGTAGCGTGCGGAGGCAAAACAGACTGTGACCGATCCATGGTTGAATTTGCTTTGACAACATTAAGAGATGAGTAACCAATCACGCTTTGGTGCCCAGAGAAGAACGTCGGCTTGTCGGTCTTGGAAACCGCCGCGATGATGTTCACCGCTGGACAATTAAATAGAACTAAGCCGAAAAGGTTGAAGATGCAATTTGAAGGAAAAAAGGGACTGATCATTGGAGTCGCCAATGACCATTCGATCGCGTGGGCGATCGCTCAGGAAATTCTGAAGCAGGGTGGTAAATGCGGTTTCACACACCTTCCCGACCGTGCTGACGACGAAAAACAACGCAATCGTCGTCGAGTTGCCAAATTGACAGATCCAGAAGATGGCGCAGAATTCCTGCTACCCATGGACGCGAATAACGACGACGACATCCGCACCATTTTCGAACACACCGAGAAAACCTTCGGGAAAATCGACTTTTTGCTGCATTCGATCGCCTTCGCTGACCGGGACGACCTGGGCCGTGAAACGATGCACACGTCGCGAGCGGGGTTCAAATTGGCGATGGAATCCAGCGTTTTCTCCTTGCTGGCCGTCACCGCAGCCGCCGAACCCATCATGAACCCGGGCGGCTCCGTCCTGACAATGACCTACTACGGCGGCGAAAAATGCGTCCCCGGCTACAACGTCATGGGCGTTTGCAAAGCCGCTTTGGATGCCTCAATGCGGTACCTGGCCTTTGACATGGGTGCCCGTGGTGTCCGCGTCAACGCTCTGTCGGCCGGCCCGATCCGCACGCTGGCCGGACGAGCCGCTGGCGTCGAAGAAATGCTGACGATGTACGAACACATGGCCCCCATGGGACGCAACGTGACCCACGAAGAAGTCGGGAAATCGGGTGCGTTCCTGCTGTCCGACGCCAGCTCCGGAATCAGCGGCGAAATCCTGCACGTGGACGGCGGCTACCACGCCATGGGCAGCCCCGGTCGCTTGCTCGACGAAATCAAAAAGCAAACCAAGTAGCTCCTAGCTCCTAGCTCCTAGCTCCTAGCTCCTAGCTCCTAGCTCCTAGCTCCTAGCTCCTAGCTCCTAGCTCCTAGCTCCTAGCTCCTAGCTCCTAGCTCCTAGCTCCTAGCTCCTAGCTCCTAGCTAATCGCTAATCGCTAATCGCTAATCGCTAATCGCTAATCGCCAATTCACCCCCTCAGCCCCAAGGACTCTCCATGGTTCGCACCGCTTCGACAATGATGCCACTGGGCACCGCCGCACCCGACTTCTCACTGCCAGAAACCGATGGCGGAACGGTCTCGTTGGCCGACTTCAAAGACCACAAAGCTTTGCTCGTGATCTTCCTCTGCAATCACTGCCCCTATGTCAAACACGTTGCCGAACAACTCAAGTTATTGACCGACGAGTACATGCAACATGGTGTTGGCGTCGTTGGCATCAACAGCAACGACATCGTGAAGTACCCCGATGATGACTTCGACGCGATGAAAGCCGAAAAGGAATCTCGCGGCTACGCATTCCCTTACGCCTTGGACGAAGACCAATCGGTCGCCATCGCATACGGAGCCGCATGCACGCCAGACTTCTTCTTGTTCGATGCCGATCACAAACTGACGTACCGCGGCCAGCTCGATTCCAGCCGTCCCAAGTCCGACTTGCCCCTCACCGGCGAAGACTTGCGAGCGGCACTGGACGAAACCATCGCGGGTCGTTCGCCCAAGGCCGAACAACGTCCCTCGATCGGTTGCAACATCAAGTGGAAAGAAGGCAACGAGCCGACCTACTTCGATCCCAACGGCACCGCGTGATTGCCATGGCTCCAGGAACGCTGTTAAGCGACGCCCAAGCCATGTTCTCTCACGGCGTCGAAGCGGTCCTGGGAGACCGGCTAATCATCGACTCGGTCTCTCTTGATGAGACCGCAATGCTGATCGCCGACCACGCGATCCGCAGAGACTCCTTTGACCGCATTGTCGTCGTCGGTGCTGGCAAAGCATCCGCGGCGATGGCTGCGGGGTTGTCGGAAGTCATCCGGACCAACCTGACCAGCGCAAACGGCGAAGACTTTCCCGTCATCGGCCATGTCAATGTGCCCGAAGGATGCCACCGCGATCTGCCGGGCATTACGATTCAAGAAGCCCGACCGGCAGGAGTCAACGAGCCCACCGTTGCCGCCATTCAAGGCACCGATCGCATCCTCCAATTGGTCGCCGACGCTGGTCCTCGCGACCTGGTGATCGGCCTGATCTCCGGCGGCGGCAGTGCACTCTTATGCCGACCATCGCCCGGCATTTCGCTGGACGACAAACTGACCGTGACACGTTGGCTCAGCTCGCACGGCGCCGACATCGTGGCTCTCAACACGGTCCGCAAACACCTCAGCGAGGTCAAAGGCGGTGGACTCCTACGAGCCAACCAGGCCGGCCAATTTCTCACCCTCGTGCTCTCGGATGTCCTCGGTGATCCACTCGACCTGATCGCATCTGGACCAACCGTCCCCGACACTTCCACGGCGACGGATGCGTTAACTGTCTTGGACCAGTTTGATCCCGACCACCAACTGCCCGCGGTCGTTCGTGAACACCTACAAAGAGCGGCCGAACACCCCGCACCCTCGATCGACGCTTCCGAACATTCCACGTTTGTGCTTGGCAACAACGCGGTCGCCGTCGACGCAGCCGGAATCACCGCGGAAGCCCTGGGCTACAACCATGTCATGCATTGCCATCGCCAATCCGAAGGCGATGCGGAAGCCGTCGGCAGGCATCTGGCGGACCTAACACTCACGATGCTGCAAGCCGATCCAGCCGTGCACCGGCAAGACACCTTCTTGAGTGGCGGCGAACCAACCGTGTCGCTGGCCGACGCATCGATCCGAGGCGTCGGAGGCCGCAACGGACAACTCGTCCTGGCCGCCTACGCTCGACTGCTGGAACTGAATCTGTCCGACGATCAATGGTCACGACTCGCCATTCTGTCCGGCGGCACGGACGGCGAAGACGGCCCCAGCGACGCCGCAGGCGGGATGATCGATGGCAGCATCCACCGGCGAATCGTTGAGCTCGGACTCGACGTCCACGACGCGTTGGGACGCAACGACTCGCACAGTTTCCTTCGCCAAGTCGGCGGGCTGCTCCTCACCGGCCCCACTGGCACGAACGTTTGTGACATCCGCATCGCTTTGGTTGACCATCCGAAACACCGTCGCCACCAACCCTGACTTGCAGCCCCAACCCGCAGTGAAAGCCACGCGACAGTCATCTATTCCAACCTCTCTCGATCCGTCACAATGACTTCGTGAATGAGCCCCGCTCATCCACACGCACCCGTGGCACAATTGGATAGCGCGTCGGCCTCCGAAGCCGAAGGTTGTGGGTTCGAACCCCGCCGGGTGTATTGATGGAAAAACCTCTTGATCTCGGTCTCACGTTTCCACTTCGCACAGACGATCTGAAATGGCTCCGCAATCGGCGCGGCGCCAACCATTCGATGTCGTGATGACCATGGCGTGACCGCCTCATGCGACTCAACGCATCTTCTTTCCAGTGAGGGGAACACCGATCATGCGATCATATTTCTTTTCCTGCAGCCTGTTCGTGGTTGCTCTCATGGTTCTGATGTGTGACTCCTTCAAGTCACTGGCAGATGAACCCTCTGCGCCTTCAGACGTGGTCGAATTGCTGGATGGGGCTGAATCCGCGGAGGCAGCCCTGAAAGCGATGATTGCCGCCTCCAATGCCGGGGACGATCAGGCCGCAATGCTGTTGGTGGACCCTGCCATTCGTCCCTTGTTGCTCCCCAGCATTGCCATCGAGCGATACGCCATTGATTCCTACTTCTTAGAAACGAGGGCGTTCGGAGAGGACAAAAAATTCCGCGGAGGACAGCTATTCCATTTCACACTCCGAGATCTTGTTCGCATCCGAAGCATCAAACAGTTGGAAAAGCGATTGGTTGATGACAAACGCGTTGTGTTCACGGTACTCACGGCTGAGAAGAGCTACCATAAGGAAAAGCACATTCACAACGTGCGATCTTTCCTAGCGATCCAACGTTCGGATCGTTGGTATCTGTTTCGCCCATTCGGAGAACTGACAAATCTCCTTTGCGGAATCGATCCTTGGCAAGATACGAACGAACCGGTGAAACTATTGCAAGTCCACCAGTCAGACGACGAACATTCGAATCGTAAAAATGCCGATTACGAATTGGAGTATCGACTGCCCATCGAACTCATCCACGAACACTTGGTTGAAGCAGCATCCGCCCCGGAAATCAAAGGGGCCAATCAATTGGCAAGCAGATTGCAACGCCACTACGACAGCATCGTCAACCGAGCGAAGCGAGGCGACTACCAAAGTCGAAGTGAACTCAAAGACGCGATGGATCCGATCGAAGATTGGGCTGACATACTCTCAGGAACAACCGCTTCACTGGCCCCGGGCTTGATCGAATTTGCGAAGAAACATGGCCTCAAGCCAGAGCCGAATTGAATCTGATTGTCAGCGCAGCGAAGGCCGGGGCTCGTGATGACATCAACGTCATCGCAAATTCAAGAGTGATTGTCGGTCGAGTTTGATTTGCCCCGCAACAATCTCGTCGGCAATGATCTCCACGAGCGGGGCGATGACCGAGAAGTGGTGGTGGCCGGGGATCCTGTAAATTCAATCTTTGGATTCCCATTCGCCTCGGCCATGAGCCCGATCGCTCCGTCCCAGTTTCCGGAGGCACCTCCGAAGCCATTCTCAAAACTTCGCCCCGGACGGGGCCGACTTCAATAGCTCGGGGTGGAAGCCCCGAGAACGTTGGCGGACATCACCGTGCCGCCCCGGACGGGGCCGTCGTCGATGATGCGTCGAGAAATCAATGAATCTCTGCGCATCCAGGACTCGCTTCCTCATCCACTGCATGAAAACCAAGTTGACATCGACATCTACCCCCTCGGCAACTTGGAAAGTTCCGCAAGCGACGTCCACCAAATCCGCATCGATTCATACACATCCCAGTCCACATGACGATTGGTTGACCGTTCGCGGGCCAATCGAAGCACCACCATATTCTGAAATCGCTTCCAAGGAATCAGTGACAGGGAAACACCACGCCGCACACCAATCGGTCCTGCCTGAACCTCGATGCCAGCGGCAATTCGCGAACCGATGTAGCGACGACTAATGGACTCGTTCGCCGCAACAACCGTGAACCGTTCGCCTGACAAGCTCCCGTTTTCAAAGATGAATCGATCCCACACCGGAGCACGCTCCAACGACCATTGATCTCCGCCAGCAGGAGTCAGCGTGACAGAGGATTCCGCATCATCCACCTCAGAAGAGATCGTAATGAGCCCTCGCCGCTTCATTCGATCAAGCGTTACCTGAAGTTGATGGTCGGTGAGTCCGTGCGAATAACCAACATTCATGTGTAGCGGATACACCTCGCTGGCAAGGCACCGAGTCATCACAGTGTGCTGCCAAAGGAAATCGCAAAGCAGCAACTCAGAATCCGAGAGGCTCGAATATCCAGTCCGTCGCGGAGGAGCATCCATTCAATCAGTGGGGAAATTGAACAATACGGGTGTGTCTGAGACGCGTTATGGTAATACGTTCAAACTCATGCGTTCCCAAAGACCTGCTGAATCGCCTGCTCGAGTTTGTCTTCCTTAGCTTTTTGATTGAGAAACCAGTCGGTTGACCAAATCCGGTGAATTTCCCATCCACGTGACCGGATGATCTTTTCTCGAAGTCGATCGCGGTCGCGAGCACTGCGAGCAGAGTGATACGTCGCGTTGTCGCATTCGATTCCCAGTAAAAGCGAGCGACCGCCTTCACGTCGACGAACACCAACATCAACGTAAAAGCCAGCCACGCCGACTTGAGGAACCGCCTCCAGTCCCATCTGCTCGATCTTCCGACCCTCCCACCTCAATGAACACGCTGCATCGAAGCGAGCGAAATGATGCATCACTCTGACCACGCGAACATCCTGAACGCCAATCAGCAAAGCAACGCTTCTGTCTTCCTTGCGAAAAGAAAGCATTTTTGCACACTCACATCGGTCGACACGTGAGAGC